>CAYUWR010000011.1:0-216784 GCA_964448685.1 uncultured Nitrososphaeria archaeon | reverse complement strand
CCAGAGGGATTATGGATGCCATAAAAAGACCAAAGTATAAGCTTCCGACTTCTTCCTTTGTAATTAACATCGTAAAAGAGATCGGTCTATCCTTCTTTAAAGTGATGATTAAAATGCAAACACCGAGGATGAGGCATATGTTTGTAATATTGGCGCCCAATACGTTTCCAACTGCAATTCCAACAGTCCCATATCCTACTGCTGCAAATATGGCGACTAAAAGTTCTGGAAGTGATGTTGTGAATGCTACTAGCAAAAATCCGATTGTGGTCTTCCCAAATCCAGTGGCGTTAGACACTTTTACTGCGTTTGTAATAGTAAGGTGGCTCGACTTGGTCAAAACTAAAAGGGAGGTCATAAGAATTATTATGTTTAGCCACAACTCCTCAGCCAAGATGAATTCGATTCAAGCGCTCTGTTCATTCGAAATAAAAACCTTTCCAATGTCCAACATTGTCTTCACTTCTTTTGAAAACTTCATAAACCTGTCAAAATCACAACTGCCTTAGCACGAATGCCTACTATACCAAATGTGAACTTTGGCATTTCCTCTTTGCTAAAAATATCTGGGAGTATATGTTTCTATTTCTTGTTGCAATGTATAATGAACGCAACGATGACGCTTCCGTCTCGTGCAAAATCCTAAAACCATAAGAAACTGCATATTTCCTTATCACCTTCAATTGAGCAAAAATAGATAATCCCTTCTCAGCCTGCTCCTTAGTCGAGACTTTGGCATAAACCAAGCCATTTTTCATAGGGTTTTGGATGCTTATCCTTCAGTTTTTTCCATCTCTTTTAATATATCGATAATTTGTTTTTTGAATTCAGGAAGTTCTCTCTTGATGGTTTCCCAGACTAGTTCTAAATCTACACCAAAATATTCATGAATCAACTTATCCCTCATGCCAGCAATATCTCTCCAGCGAACCTCAGGTCGTCTTGCTTTTAACTCTCTGCTCAAATTCTTTGTTGCCTCACCAATTATCTCAAAGCCTCTTAGAACCGCATACTGCTTCTCAATATTTCCTAAAAATCTTTCTTTGGTTACGCCTTCCATAAATTTCTCTATATTAGATATTGCATCAAAAATATGTCTCAGATATGCCCTATCTTTTTTCATAAATAATCCACATTTCCTTTTTCACATCCTCTATAATATAAGGGCTTAGACTGCTGAGAATTCCAAGATCCACTTTTCTCCTAAGTATCTTCCTTAATTCATTTTCTATCCTAATCAAATCCAAAAGACTCTTTTCACTATTCTTCTCAAACTCAATTGCTATATCAATATCACTCTTTTTGTTTTGCTCCCCCCTGGCAAAAGAGCCAAAGATAGCCATGAGAACTATGTCATTCTTCTGGCAAACCTCAAATAGCCTCTTCTTAAGATCTCTTTCCCTAAGTTCTTTTGGTAAATTCTCGATTTCAATTCTAATAGCCATGTTGCTACTCGATAACAATTTCCTGAATTTAAGCCTTCTCTTCATGAGGTTCTCTGAGACTTGAAATTCTTCGGCATGTTCTGGAATTGGATCTGGAGATTCTTTAACTCATTCTTCTCTAAGAGTGGCTGTATGCAAGTTCGCTGGTTGTGCGGGGTGTCAGATAGAGCTCTTCTGAATGTTCCTCTTACACCTTTTACCGGCTTAACATCTCCAGTATAAGGGTTTATCCAATTTCCTATAAAGCTTCAACAACCCTATCCTCTACATTAGAACTTCAGACTGTTTAATTCTTTAACAGCCTTCCTATGAACTACGATCTTAAACAATTTTTTCAAGTTCTATGAAATCACTTTTTTCTTCCTTAAACCAGTCTCCAAGTCTTGACTTAACCTCTTCAACTTCATCATGTGGAAGTTCCTCCCCTTCCATCAGCATCAAGTTTAATGCTTTAGCGAGCAATCTAACCCTTTCCTCAAGTTCACTAACTTTAACTTCAACATAAGACAACAGCAGTCGTCAATATTTATGAAGACCTTATAGTGTTTAAGTTTTCTTTATCCACAAGCCCTCTACCGTACGATTAGAAATTTGGGTAGAAAGTCGAATTGCGATTAGATAGTCAGCCAACATGTCGTCTTTCCCTGTATAGGTTGTCAAGGGGTTTCTCAATAATCTCCTTAGCCTCGTCGAAGTGGATTTCGAGAGATATTTTCATACCCGAAAAATATAGGGAGTTCTAACATATCTGGAATACCTTCTTCAGAAGATGGGTCGAAGACTTTAGGCACCAGAACCATAAGCTCGCCCCCGTCTACCTGAAAAAAAGAGTCAGGTCTCAAAAACCTTCTCAGCTTTCGTCCGCTGATCATAGGATATTTCGGAATTCTCTGGTGGAGCAACTACAATACCTATTACTTCACCTTCATATGCCCACACTTCCCAATCATCTGGAACCGTAGCAAGCCATTCCTTCAATTCTCTTACAGTTCTTTTAGGCATGTTTACCCAAAAAATGGGGGCTAGCTCTCTAATAAAATCTTTGATCAAGGGACCGCTATATTTTCTACGGCCCTCTCTTGTATCTTCTTGTCAGGCTTTCATCCTATGGCTTCAAGTATTCTCTCTTTGAGGCGGTTGATTTCTCCGCTAACCTTTGCAAGTGCCTTCACTATATCCTTCTCATTGCTGATCGATATGCGCCTGCATACACTATACTTAAGGAATCCTATTTGAAGGCTGTTATGGTAGCGGGCTCGGTGGGATTTGAACCCACGATCCCCAGCTCCGGAGGCTGATGCCTTTGTCCGTGCTTGGCCACGAGCCCAGACTTTGAAGGCTTATTTCTGCTTGGTTCGATACCTATATTGTATGGTTAATATTGTTTTTGATCCTGGATTGGATGAGGCGATGTCCTTTCTGACCGAGTCGTTTAGTGGGAGGAGGCTGGTCGTATGCTTTGGGCTCTTCAGCGTCGAATATTTGGGTAGAAGTTCTTCGAGCTTGGGTTTCGGTGAACGGCTGCTTGTTGTAAAGGGAGATGGCTCTGTGCTGGTCCATAGGGGGACTGGATATGAGCCGGTAAACTGGCAGCCTAGTGGTTGTAGGCTAAAGTGTAGGATGGTAGATGATAGGATAGTTCTTCTCTCTGAGCGCAGGAGGCCGAAGGAGTTCTTGAAGATGGTCTTCCAGAAGGTTTACGTGATGTTTTCAGCCTCTCCTGTTGACGACGCCAGGTTTATGATGGGGCCGTCGGAGGAGACCTTCTACGATATTCTCTACTCTAATCCTAACCTGATTGAGAAGGGGTTGAAGCTTGTCTCCAGGCAGAAGGCTCTCTCATCTGGTGTTCCAGACTTCACTGGAGTTGACTCAGCTGGCAACTACGTGTACGTGGAGGTGAAGAGGCGTGTTGCAGGCGTCGATGCTGTGAGGCAGCTTGACCGCTATATTAGAAGCCAGCCTGGGCCATTGCGTGGAATCCTTCTTGCTCCCTCGTTGACGAATTCGGCTAAGGTGCTGTTGGAGAAGAAAGGCTACACCTTTAGAAGGCTGGATCTGAAGCTGCTATCTGGCCTTGTTACGATGCAGCCTTACGAGGAGACCTTGGATCGGCATCTAGGCAGTTCAGCGGCTTCCAAATAGATAGGTTCACATAGATAGGATGGAAATCTGTGAATTTCACAACGGTGATTCTTCGAGGCCATAGGTTTGTGCCTTGGTTCAACTTCATCTCCTTGGGTAGTCGGCGTTTCAGCATACATTCTTTTTGTCTTTCAGGTGATGGTAAGGTTTTTATTTGCATATTTAAAAGGTACCTATCATAATGATGTTTGAGTATGTCTATCCAACCTAAGAAACCCCTAAATATACTTCAGAAGATGCTGGACAGAGAAGTTGTTGTGAGACTGAAAAGCAACATCGAATATCATGGTAAGATGGTTAACGTAGACATCTACATGAACATGATACTTGATGGCACAAAAGAATTCAATGGCGGACAGCAGGTTGCAAGCTATGGTACGGTTATAATTCGTGGAAATAACGTGCTCTTCGTAGGATTCAAGAACAGCTCTGGCATATGAGAGAGGAGCATCAGATGTCTGTTGGGCAGTTCGTCCACACTGAAGAGTTGTCAGGTAAGCCTGTGTCTGAGCAAGAAGTTGAGATCGTGGAGCGCAAGGGCGTCGGCCACCCTGACACGCTCATCGATGGAGCATGTGAGTCGGTTTCTCTGGGGCTCTGTGACTATTATGAGGAAAGGTTTGGCAGGATTCTTCATCACAACGTCGACAAAGGCCTGCTGGTGGGCGGTGAATCTCAGCCGAAGTTTGGTGGTGGGGTTGTCATTCGGCCGATCTACATTCTTGTCGCCGGAAGGGCTGTGAGGGAGTATAGGTGGGGTGGGGGAATGCAGATGATACCTGTGGATGAAATAGCTGGGGAGGCGGTCAGGGGCTTCATTAGGGGGACTGTTAGAAACCTCGACGTCGACAGGCATGTCTTGATAGACTTTAAGATAAGGAATCCCTCAAGTGATCTGAGCCTTCTCTCAGAGAAGGGTATTGCAAACGACACCTCTATCGGGGTGGGCTTCGCTCCTCTTTCGGAGACTGAAAGGATAACCTTGGGGATAGAAAGCTACCTAAACTCTGCTGGGACAAAGAAGTCTTTTCCGGAAATCGGCGAAGACATCAAGGTTATGTCGTTGAGAAAGAAGAGGGAGCTTGATGTGACGGTTGCGATGGCTATGGTTGACAGGTATGTTCCTGACAGAGGCCACTATATTAGCGTCATAGAGGATGTCAGAGAGAGGCTTCTCGACAGGTTTTCGGCTGAATCTTCATTGAATGTGTCCATCAGGATAAATAGCGGAGATGACTACGAAAACGGCAGCTTCTATTTGACTGTCACGGGGACTTCGGCTGAATCGGGTGATGACGGTAACACAGGGAGGGGGAATAGGGTTACAGGTCTGATCACGCCGATGAGAATGTATTCTATGGAGGCTACTGCCGGAAAGAATCCTACCATTCACACTGGTAAGGTCTACAATGTCCTCGCTCAGGTTACCGCGGAGAAGGTTGCGAGGGAGGTGAAGGGTGTTCGGGAAGTGTATGTTCGGCTGCTGAGCAGGATAGGGGGTTCGATTTCTGAGCCGACGATCGCAAGTGTTGCCGTGAGGCTGGAGGAAGGAGTCCTCTTCGGCAACGTGAAGGCTGAAGTTGAAAGCATAATGGAGTCGGAGCTTTCGGATGTGCGGAACATAACCTCTCTCATCCGAAGGCGGGGAGTCAGGCTATTCTAGAATTCGACGTCTGATTCTGTAACATATGCGTAGGCTTTGTCGACGGCATATTGGATGTCATACTTTCTCTTGAAGAATACTATGATGTTTCTGATGTCTCTGAGGAGAAGCTCTTGGCTTTCGGGTCTGTTGGCTTCTCGCGCCTGAGGCCAGTCTATGACATACATGCTCTTTCCATCGTATAGGACGTTGTATTCGCTTAGGTCGCCGTTGACGATTCCAGCCTTGACGTATGCGGCCTTGATTGTGTAGAGGATGTCTCTTAACGCCTCCATCGGCCTCTCGATCGTCGGCATCCTGCTTAGGAGTGTTCCATCTATCTTCTGCATGAGGATCGCATGTCTCTCTCTCGCGATCGCCTGCGGCACCTTTCCTCCTGCTGACAGGACCTTTCTCAGCGCCCAGCTTTCTCTCGCTGCCGCGTTCACACATGCCTTGAGCCATTTTTGGCTTTCGTCTTCGGATATTATCTGCCTCTTCTTTTTCACCTCCCTGAAGCTTGTTCTACCGAGGCGATAGAACTTGATCACGTACACCTTTCCAGATTCGTCTGCTACGTCAAAGACGTCTGCCTCTTTGCCGACTCCAACGTTTCCGCCGAATGCTGAAATCAGCCCCTTCTTGACGAAGGCCTTTAGGGCGATGGCGTCTAGGCCTGCTGAGATAAGCTTGTATCCTGATTCTCCTCTTGCTATCATCTTCATCTTATGCAGTCTCATAAGCCTATATTTCACCTCATCCTCATGTAATCTTGTGTTTTTGACCAAGTAGTCTATCTTGATCTGCTGGTAGGTGTCAAGTGCGTTCTCTAGGGCATAGAGTATCTTGAAGTCTCTCTCCTCCAAGTTTTTTAGTGAGTTGGCTGCGATTTCGGCTGTAGACATCTTCCTGTGACAAGTTTGGGTGGTCAGGTAAAAAGCTTTATCTACAATTTCTTGAAAAAGATATAAGCAGTTTCTCTACCTCATAGGTGGATGCGTGTAAGGGCTTTAGCGGCGATAAGTGTGATGACCCCTCTGGTTGCAGTTATGACGATGCTGATTAGGGTGCCTATTCCCGCGACTCAAGGCTACTTTAACTTTGGCGACTCTGCTGTAGTGTTGGTTGGGATGCTCTTCGGCCCCTACGTGGGTTTTGTTTCGGGTGGTCTGGGGTCTGCGCTTGCAGATGTGCTGTCGAACTACACATTTTATGCTCCTATCACGTTTGCCGCCAAGGGCCTTGAGGGCTTTGTGGTGGCTGTGGCCTTTGAGCGTTTGAGGAAAAGGTCTAGGCTTCTCTCTTACTCATGTGGGCCTATCGGCGGCTTGTTCATGATATCTTCCTACTTTGTCTTCGAATACGTCTTCTTTGGACTTGGTGGTGCCTTGAGTGAGCTTCCCTTTAACGTCTTGCAGGCTGTCTTCGGTTCTGCCATAGCCTACATCTTGTATGGTCTTGTTCATCCGATGTTGGCTAGGGCTGCTAGATAGCGCTGTCCTTTTGTTTGATGCATGATTCTATGAAGCCTCTGAATAGTGGGTCCGGTTTTCCAGGTCTGCTCACGAATTCTGGGTGATACTGTGAAGCCATGTAGAAGGGGTGCTCGGGCAGCTCTATGATTTCAACTCTCCTCATGTCTTCGCTGTATCCTGAGAAGACTAGTCCACCCCGCTGTAGGCTTTCCCAATAGTTGGGGTTGACCTCATATCTGTGTCTATGCCTCTGCCTGATCTTCAGCGAGTCATATAGCTTGTGTGCCTTTGTCTTCTCGACGATCACTATATTGTGTCCTCCCAGCCTCATTGTTCCTCCCAATTCGTCTACCTCTCTCTGCTCTGGTAGGAGGTCTACTACAGGATATGGTGTCTTCGGATCTATTTCTGTGGAGTTGGCTCCATCGTATCCTAACACGTGTCTTGCGAAGGATACGATTGCAAGCTGTAGGCCGAAGCATAGGCCGAGATACGGGATCTTGTTTACTCTCGCATAGTTGGCTGCCATGATCTTTCCCTCTATGCCTCTGCTGCCGAATCCTCCTGGCACTATTATTCCATTGTATGCCTTCAGTTCATCCAGTCTGCTTTCTGACTTTTCGAATTCCTCTGACTCGATCCACGATATCTTGACCTTCGATCTCAGAAATCCGCCGGCGTGGCATAGGGCGTGGTTGATGCTTACATAGCTGTCGGCTAGTTCGGCGTATTTTCCGATCATGGCAAGCTTGACTTCTTCCTTTGACTCTGTTATGTCGTTGACTATCCTATCCCATTCGGAAAGCTCAGTCTTTTTCTGCCCTATCTTGAATTGGTCGAAGACTATCTTTGACACACGCTGATCTTCTAGTATTCGTGGTATGAGGTAGGGTGAGCTGACGTCTGGGCTTGATAGGACGTGGTCCTTTGGAACGTTTGTGAAGAGTGAAATCTTCTCTTTGTGTGCCTCCTTCAACGGCTTCTTTGATCTGACGACGATGATGTCTGGCTGTATCCCTATTCTTCTCAGCTCCTGTACGCTGTGCTGTGTTGGCTTTGTCTTGAGTTCGCCGACTTCCTCGATTATCGGCGCCAACGTGACGTGAACGAAGACTGTGTTTTCAGGGCCCTCCTCTATCCTCATCTGCCTTAGAGCCTCGAGGAATGGAAGTGCCTCGATGTCGCCGACTGTGCCGCCTGACTCCACTATCATGATTTCGGCTTCATCTTTTCTGGCAGCATATCTTATGAGAGATTTTATCTCGTCGGTTATGTGTGGTATTATCTGGACACACTTGCCCAAATACTTGCCCTTTCTCTCTCTCTGCAGAACGTTCATGTACACTTGGCCTGTGGTTATGTTATTTGATCTGGAGAGGTTTATGTCCATAAACCGCTCGTATGTTCCAAGGTCCATGTCTGTTTCGGCTCCGTCGTCGCATACGAAGACTTCGCCGTGAACTATTGGGTTCATGGTGCCTGCGTCAACGTTCAGGTAGGGGTCCATCTTCATAGCGGAAACTTTTATCCCAGAAGATTGAAGTATTCTACCCAGAGATCCTGTGATGACGCCTTTTCCTATTCCGCTGATGACACCTCCCGTGACAAATATGTATTTGGGCATATTATCCACTTGGAGAAATCATATAAATAATTATCGCATGCCAAGACCAAGTCTAGACTTCTATCAGCTCCTTCGTGAATTCGGTCAGGGTCTTCGCCCTTTCTCCCACGAGGACTGTGTCCTCGATTCTTATTCCAAACTTTCTTGGTAGGTAGACGCCTGGCTCTACTGTCACAACATTTCCTTCTAAAAGTCTCTCATTCTGGTTAATGGACAATGTTGGAGGCTCATGCACTTCTAGTCCTACGCCGTGGCCTGTGCCATGAACATAGTATTCTGAGTATCCTCTCTCTCCTATGATCCCTCTGCATATTGAGTCGACTTCTCCGGCGACTGCGCCAGCTTTCACTGCCTTAACGCCTTCCTCTTGAGAGGAGAGGACGGTTTCGTATGCGTCCTTGATCTCTCTTGAAGCCTGTCCGAGCACGAAGGTTCTTGTCTCGTCTGAAACATATGCCTGATATCTGAAGAAGTAGTCTCCCTTGACGGTGTCTCCCCTTCGGATCCTTCTATCGGTGAGGGGGGCGTGTGGGAATGAGGAGTTAGGTCCACTCGCTATGATGAGTGGCTCAAAGCCGGTGCTGGTCATAGGCATCTCCAATCCGATTGATATTGCTTCTCCCACAACCTTGGAGGCAAGCTCTCTTTCGCTGATTCCCTCCTTCAGAGCCTTCAGCGTGTAATCGAATAGTCTGTCTATTCGAGTTGAAGCTTCCTCGATCATTCTTATCTCATATCTGTCCTTTATTCTTCTGAGTTCATAGAACGGTTTCGAGGAAACATTCAGCTGGGCTTCAACCTTCTCTTCGATGGTGGCCTTGAGGCTGTAGGGTATATCCTCTATCAGGATCTTGGAGCCCCTGGATATGAACTCCTTCAGGATGGTGATTGGGCTTGCGCCCACGGGCGAGCTGACGACTTTGGTCTCGAAGGCTCCCTCTTTTGCCCTGAGGTTTTCGAGTGCGCCGGTGAATAGGGTGCATTGTTCCTTTGAAATCAGCACGTAACCGGCCCCCCAGAAGCCTGTAAAGTAGAATATGTTCTCTGGGGAAGACGCTAGAACGTAGTTGGCGTCGACCTCTTCAGCTCGGGAGAGGATCTTCCTCCTCCTTTCGATCAAGTATTTCTTCAACCTTCTCAGGGCATCTTGTCTTCTGAGGGTAATTTAACTTTCTCCTCTGAAGATAGAAAATATTAATATCGTATCGTTTACCTTCTATGCTGTAAAGGACGATAATGCTCTATATAAAGAAACTGGAAATAGAGGGATTCAAGACTTTCAGCAAGAAGACAGTGTTGAACTTCCAGCCCGGATACATCTCTATAACGGGATTGAATGGGTCTGGGAAATCGAATATCTTTGACGCGATCCTGTTCGCTCTCGGAGAAAGCAGCCTGAAGACCCTTAGGGCTACAAACATGAAGGGGCTGCTCTTTGATGGTGCTTTGAGTGGCTCTAGGTCGTCTAAGGCTGTTGTCTCGGTTCAGTTTGAAAATTCTGGTAGGGAGATCCCTGTTGACTCGGATACTGTCACCTTCACTCGAGAGCTGAGAGAAGATGGAGAGTCGGTCTTCAAGATAAACGGCAAGCATGTCTCGAAGCAGATGGTACTGAATCTCACACAGCTTTGTCTGATCTCGCCTGAAGCCTTCAATGTTGTGCTGCAGGGGATGATAAATAGGGTGGCTGAGCTCAGGCCTGATGAAAGGCGCCGTCTTCTTGAAAGCCTTGTGGGGGTTGCACAATTTGACGAAAAGAAGGCTGAAGCCTTCAAGAACCTTGAGGAGGCGACACATAAGCTTGAAATAGCGTTCGCGAGGATCGGCGAAATCCGAAGCATACTAAGAAAGAATGAGGAAGGAAGAAACAACCTTCTCAGGTACCACCACCTCGAAGAAGAAATTAGACACTTGAACGCCATGAAGACCTCCAAGTCGATCTCGATGCTCTCTCAGGCTATCGGCTCCCTTACAGCGAGCTTGGAGGAGGAACGTTCTCTGCTCAAGAAGAAGCAGCATGATAGGGAGGTGCTGTCTGCGGAGGTTGAGTCCATAAAGAATGAAAGAAGCAGCTTTATCGCTTCGGTTTCTGATCCGTCTAAGGCTTTCGTAAACTATGAAATGGAGCTGGCGTCTCTTCAGTCGAAGATATCCTCTATTTCCTCGTCTATTAGGTCTCTGGAGCAGAGAAACTCGGAGATCAAGCAGGATCTTCCGACTCTGAAAGAAATGCTTGCGAGGCTTGAGGCTGAAGTCAATGTTGTCAGGGATGCGATGAGCAAGGTGAAAGGAGATAAAGAGGCGAAGGAGGCTGAGAAGGCGCAGCTGTCTCAGAAGATCAGAGCTGTAGCTGTCAAGATCGATGAAGCAAACAAGCGTCTCTCTGGCATAAAGATGAAGAAGATTCGAGCTGACCAGAAGCTGAGCAGGATCAGCGTGGTCTTGGAAAAGATCGCGGCCCGCAGAGATAAGGTTGTTCCAGTTCAGGCAAAGTTGAACTATAGGCTCAGCGTCCTCGAAAGCAAGCAGAAGTCGTTCTCTCTAATTTTGAATGAGCTAAGGCAGACTCTTACAAAGTTGGACAGCCTCTTGCAGGAGGAGTCCTCGCAGATCGCGTCGGTCTCCGGCTCATACGAAAGCATTGAGAACCGTCGGAGGATGATGATTGAAGCTATCAACGTCTCCATAGCAACGTTGGAAAGGGTTCAGTTGACGATGGCCAAAACTGAGACGGTTAGACGGATCGCGGAGCAGGTCTTTGACTCCGAAGGGCTCGAGAGGCTTATCGCGCTCGCTAGGACAGGTGTCATAGGCGGAAATGTTGGGCTCGTAAGAGATGTCATCTCCTACGATGAACGATATGCTAGAGCTGTTTCTTCCGCATGCGGGCTCTGGATGAACGCGATCGTGGTCGAGAATCTGGAGTCAGCGAACAGGCTTGTCGAGCTCGCTGGAAGGGTTTCCGCTAAACAATTCAACATGATCGTCCTATCAGAAGTGAAGCCACAGGAATCCGGGGAATTGCCTAGAGACGGAAACATAGTTGGCTATCTTCGAGATCTTGTGGATGTGCCACGAGAATATGATGCCTTGAAGGTCTTCCTATTCCAGAACACTGTGCTTGTAAGAGACAGAGATACTGCCCTGAAGGTGTCGAAGGAAGGGTTCAGATGTATAACTGTTGACGGATCCATATATGAGCCCTACTATTCCGGCTACCTCTCGAGCTTCCCGGACATCCTCGAGGAGGCTGTGCTATCCTATGGGAGAGGTAGAGGCTACAGCGAATTGGAGGATGCGATATCCACTTTAAGGAAGATGGTTGAAAAGAGAAGGCGGGACTTGGAAGATCTAGAAGTCAAGGGCAAGGGTATGTTGGAGAAGAAGGCTTCCCTTTCTAAGAGCCTAGGCCAGGTTCACGGCGAAATAGACGCGCTGATCAAGTTCGTTAGAAGGTATTCGGAGACCTATGATGACAACTTGAAGAAGCTGAGCGCCTATAGAGCGAAGGCGTCTCGAGTGGAGGAGTACCTGAGAAGGCTGCAGGAGAAGGCTGATGCATTGGCAAGGAAGAGGGAGGCTCTTACAAAAATTGTCCAGAGCGACGAACAGAATAGAGAGGAGCAGAACCTCCTAACCTTGAACAGTGAGCTGGCAACACTCAACAGGCAACATCAAATGGTGATCGATGAACTTAACGAAGTAAACCTTCAGCTTGCACAGATGAAGACTAAACTTGAAAACGACCTTCTGGTCTCATACAATAGTACGAAAAAGAGTATAGAGAAGCTTATGCTTGAACATGAAAGTAACAGGAGAAAGGTGGAGGAGCTTAAAGGGGCTTTGGCTGAATGCCAGTCAAGGTACGACTCTCTCAAATCCAAGGAAGAAGAGTTTCGCCGGGCGTCCTTGAATATGCAGAAGACAATATCAGAATATGATCTGAAGATAAACGAGAAGCTGGCTCAGGTGAATTCTCTAAATGAGCTTATCAGCAAGTCGACTGTACGCATAAACCAGATTTCTTCAAAGATAGAGGGGCTGAAAGAGAAGCTGCAGACCGAATATAACACTTTGAGGATGTACGGATACGAGTCTCCAATCGAATATGTGGAGGGATGTGAGACGGTCCTGTCCTTCATGGTGGATGAGATGGCCGAGTTGAAGACGGTCCTAAACTATCTAGCTGAAAAAGACTACGAAAACGTCTTCGAAAGCTACAAGAATCTCTCTCTTAGAAGCAATCAGCTTGAGGAGGAGAAGAACAGCATAGTCGACCTGATCGAGCAGATAGAAGAGAAGAAGAGAAGCGTCTTCATGGAGGCATTCGAGAAGATCGACCGAAACCTGAGGGCTGTCTTCAGGGAACTCACTGACGGTGACGCTTGGCTTGAAATAGAGAAGCCAGACGACATCTTCTCCGGCGGAATCTACCTGATGGTGCGTTTTCCCAATAAGAAGCCGAAGGAGTCTCTGATGCTAAGTGGAGGCGAAAAGACGATCACGACCGTCGCGTTCATTCTGGCGATGCAGAGCGCTTTCAGGTCACCATTCTATCTACTGGATGAGGTGGACGCACACCTTGATGCGATAAACCTGGAGCGTCTAATCAACATACTATATCAGAGATCTAAGGAGTCCCAGATTGTGTTGATCACCCTCAAGGACGTGACCTTGTCGAAGGCAGACAAGATCTTTGGAGTCTATCTGAGAGAAGGCCACGCCAACGTGGTAGAGTACTCCCCTGGGATAAAGATCAAGGAGGTTCAAGCATGAGCACAAGGGCTCCCCTTACGAAGGCCCCACTCAAGTTCCTCGTGGACGTCGGAGACATATCGAAGAGAAAGGTTTGGTCTCTGAATGTGGCTGAACTCCTTAAGGAGTTTCTCTCCGTCTACTCTGTGGAGCGGTCAAAGGACCTGAGGCTGTATGGTACTGTCGCTTTGTCGTCTTCTATAATATTCCGGATGCAGGTTGAATCCTTCTTCCTCTTCGAAAAACAGCCATCTGGGGTTGTTGAGAGGGAGGAGCTTATACTGCCGTCGATAATCGAAGTCCCGTACAGGCATGAATCCTATTCCACTTCTGTCGAAGACCTTCTAACCGCTCTCGAGAAGATCATCGCATCTGCGTCGGCGGTCAAGCCGAAGATGGAGGAAACGCTCGTTCCCGTGCCAAGTCTAGAGCTTCCTGTAGACCCTTTCATAATGAACATAAAGGAGGCTCTTGAAGGCTTCAAGAAGAAGCTGTTGGAGATGATGGATTCCTCTCATCAGATAAGTTTTAGGAGAATGGTCAGAGGCCTATCTGCGATTGAAGTCGTCAGGCACTTTATATTATCCCTCTTCGTCGCCCAAGAGGAATTCGCTGACCTCAGCCAGTCTGAAGATGACATCATAATAACGGTGCTTGTGTAATGGGCAGGGAGGAGATAAGCGTCCTGAAGGGTAGGATAGAGGCTGCATTATATGTGTCAGGTCGCCCACTCTCTCTTGAAGACATATCTAGGGCTACCGGAGTGCGCTCCAAGAGGAAGAACCTTCTGCTGGCGAGGGAGGTTCTATCAACCTACAACTCCTTCTCTAATGCCTTGGAGGTTGTGGAGCTTCCAGGTAGCCTGTTTGCGATGCAGTTGAGGTCCGACTTCAATAGCATCGTCAGGAAGTTTGCGACAAAACCTCTGGTTCCTGACTCGGTTCTTAAGACCCTCTCCTATGTTGCCTTCTATCAGCCGGCGACGATAAAGGATATCATCAAGCATATCGGTGCTCGAGCTTACAGGCATCTGTCAACCCTTGAAGTCTTGGGTTTTGTAACGGTTCAGCAGGGTGTGAAGCCTAAGACGTATGTTACGACAGCCAACTTTTCAGAATACTTTGGCCTCAGCAGCGACATCAACGTTCTAAAGGAGCAGCTTAGGGCTAGAGCTCCTAAAGGGCTTCAGCTTCCCAGAAAGGCTTAGGTCCAGCATCCTCTTGGAGAAAAGTATATTATGCCATCATTAAGTAACCCTCTCCACGTTAGAAGAGTGGTCTGGAAGTGCCTCAGAATATAGAGAATCTTAGGAAGCGTAAGTTGACTGGTGGAGTTAAGGTCCCAAATAGGGGTAGACGAAACTATGAGCATCACGGATACCCTGTGGAGACTCGAGTTGGCGCCGACGAAAGAGTTGTGTTTAGGACGAAGGGTGGTGGACGGAAGGTTAAATGTCTCTCCGTAGCCTGGGCTAATTTGCTTGATCCAACATCGAAGGGGGTCAAGAAGGTGAAGGTTCTTAGGCTCATATCGAATCCCGCGAGCAGGGACCTGACAAGAAGAGGTATTGTAACAAAGGGTGCGCTCATAGAAACCGAGCTGGGGGAGGCGAAGGTGACGTCGAGGCCTGGTCAGGATGGTGTAGTCAACGCCGTCTTGATGAAGCGGTAATGTGGCTTGAAGGACTACGACCGAATAGTCTTATGGCTGGACTACTTCAATTCGAAGCTTTCTAGGGGGGAGGGTAGGAGGGTTCCACTGAATGTAGCTGTCAGCTCGCCGACTTTGGACGAGCTGCTGGAGTCGGTGAATAGGCTCGGATTCGAAGCAGAAGCCGTGAAGGCGAAACATCCTAAGAGAAGCTATGTTGAAAGCGGCTATGTGTCGGTGAAGAAGGTTAGAGGAAAGAACGTGGTCCTGAAGGAGGTGTCTAGGATGCTGGGTCTTGTTCGTGGAATGAAAAGGCAAAAAGAGTAAGTTTAAATCATGTCCGTACCATTAACTTGTTGTGAAGAAGCTGGGCCAGGTCCTTCATCAAGCTAGAAGCGGAAACCTTATCGTGAGAGTAGGCGGCTTTCTTAAGCCCTCTACAGCAGTCTATGACAGATCAGGTAAGAAGGTGGGTTATGTGATAGAAACATTTGGGCCAGTTTCCTCCCCATATGTTTCAGTTAAGCCGACAACCGACAGGGTTAAGAAGCTGATCGGATCCGAAATCTATGTATCAAATGAGATGACCTGACTTGGCGGCAGCCCGCGACGAAGCAGCCCAGAATTGTCCTTTCTGTGGTCTTCGGCTTATCGTGGACTCGGCGTCAGGGGAACTCATATGCCCAAAATGTGGTGTTGTGATCAGAGACCGCGTTGTGGACCAGCATCCCGAATGGAAGGCTATCGACCTTGAAGACAAGCAGAAGCGTGTTCGAGTCGGCGCCCCACTCACATACCTTCTGCATGATGAAGGCTTGAGTACTCTTGTAGGCGATAGGCCATATGGCTGCACGTCGACGTTCAAGCAGGCCAACGATGCGAGAAAGATAAGATCAACCTACTCGATGGTGAGGGTCAGCGCCGACGAACGCTCTCTTATGAAGCTTCTGGAGAAGATCGAGGATCTCGCCACCAAGCTGTCTCTACCCAACAATGTGGCTGAGACGGCGGCTTACCTGATTCGCTCGTCCAAGATGAAGGCTTTCGCAAAGAATAAGGGTCAGAAGGAGATCGCGGCGGCGATGATCTACTTGGCATGTCGTCTATGTGGTGTCAATAGGACGTTGAAGGAGGTGGCTGACTTGGCTGACCTGAAGGAAAAGGATGTTGCAAGATATTATCGTGCGCTCGCCCAGAACCTTTCAGCTTCCCCACTCAGTCGGCCCCGTATATCGAATTATGTGACGAAGCTTTCGAACATACTGAATCTGTCGACTAAGGCGGAAAGGCTGGCGTTGGATCTTTCCTCAAAGGTTGAAGAGTCAGAGATCGCGTTGGGGAAGAATCCCGCTGGCTTGGCAGCCGCATGTGTTCACATAGCCTCCGTTCTGTTCGACGAATCGATCTCCTCTGACGATATCGCGAGAGAGCTTGGCGTCACCCCTCTGACGGTTAGGAATAGGACTAAGGAGATTCTCCAATACTACGATGTCACGGTCTATGTTGGCGGCGCAAAATGAAAAAGGTATATAAGGATATTCTGCGATAAACATATTTAGTACTCAAAAATAGGTGCTGTGTTTATGCCATCGCAGGAAGACGATAGTGGACGAGACAATTCTCCAAAGGAAAACGTTGAGGAAGAGGTCCTAAACGAGTCAGCGGAAGGCTTAGGAGAAGAGGAGCTTGACCTCACGTCAAGAACTTACAAGGCGATTGTGGAGCATGGCATGGAGGGTATACTACAGAGCCAGCTTTGGAAGGAGCTGAGCTTGACCAGTAGGGACGGAAGCCGCTTGGCCATAAGACTGGAGAAGCGTGGCATGATCAGGCGTGAACGAGTGCTAGAGAATGGTAGATGGACCTACCGTCTTTTTCCTATTCGAATGCCGATAAAGACGACTTCAATAAGAGACTCTCCTTGCCTGACATGTGAGCTCATAGAACAGTGCTCTGAAGATGGCAAGATTTCGCCAAAGACCTGCAGCAGCCTCGAGGAATGGGTTAGGAAGGAGTTTGAAGCTCACAAGGTAGTAATGAAGGTTGAAGCTAAGTCAGGCTAGACGAGACTACTACAGGAGGAGGGCTAGAAAGGAGGGGTTCAGAAGTAGGGCGGCCTATAAGCTTTCTGAGTTGGTGGATAGGTATCAACTGATCGTCGAAGGAGATTATGTTGTTGACTTCGGCTGCGCTCCCGGAGGATGGCTGCAGGTAGCCAGTGGAAGGGTGGGTCCGGAGGGTAGGGTCTTCGGGTTTGACCTGAAGAAGGTGGATTTGAAGTTGGCCAACGTTTTCACGTACACGTTGGATGTGCTCTCCCCTAATGCGCTGAGCTTCGTCAAAGAGAAGCTTGTATATGAAGTTGACGTCATCCTCTCTGATCTGGCTCCCAACGTCACAGGCGTTTGGGAGGTGGATCATGTTAGACAGATCGACTTAACCTCTAAGGTGATAGATATGGTTCCACATATCTTGAAGCCTGGGGGAAACTGTGTTTTTAAGGTCTTCCACGGCAACTATTTTGGCGACGTTAGGAACAGGTTGAAGAATATGTTCGAGAAGGTCATCGTAACTAAGCCTTCAGCGAGTAGGAAGGAAAGCAGTGAAGCATATATCGTCTGCCTCTCATTTCTTGGATAGGTTGGCAAGTGTATCGTTCACGGTCTCGGATGAAGCATCTGTTCTTATCGCCCTACTGTTTATTGTTGTCCTAGAAGCATAGAAGCCTTTCTCCTTTAGGGTGTCAATCACCCTTTCTATTGGCGGAGTGTTGATCTGTAGTCTATCGCAGATCATACTGATGAGATAGTAGGTTGGGGGGCCGTCAGCCTCCATGTCCGCGGTCTCTAACATCTTGAAGTATTTCCTGAAGTTCATCTGGGCTGCGGTCGCCTTCATCTCTCTAACGAATTCTCTGTCGAAGACTCTTCCTATCCAAAGTGGTCCACCGTATGTGAGTCTGCCCCCGCAGATTCCACATTCTTGTTCTGGAGTCTTGGAGGCAGCTCTCCAATTGCATTTCTCACAGTGGCTTATGTATCCGATGTCGTCAAGTGCTCTGTCTCCCTCTTCTGCGCCATAGGATATCTTCGCATAGATCCTGAGATAGTGTCTGGTTGAGTGACAGAATAGGGGATTCATCCCCCTATCGTATCGTGCCGCAGAAAAAGCGAGCGCACCGAAGAGGAGTCTGAGTCCCACCTCGTGACAGTATTCTGAATGGAGGGATCTGCCATAATACTTTCTTAATGCGACATGTGGATGCAGCCCACATAACACTGCCGTGTCGGTTGCCGTCAAAGATATCAGCCCATCTCTTCTTATCGTCTTGACCGCATCCTCTAGAAATGATGAAGGTGTCCCGAAGGGGTCTACGTCTATTATGTCGAAGAGGTTTCCCTCCTTCCTGTTTGCTGCAAGAAAATGGTTTGCTTCGTCATTGGAGAAGACGCATCTGTCTGAGACGCTGTTGATTTCCGAGTTTCTCTTCGCCAACTGTATTGCCTCATAATTTATGTCGTTCAAGAATACCTTGAAGACGCCTGTCTCCTTGGCTACCCTGAGCCCTCTGGCTCCTAGTCCACATAATACGTCCGCAAATGTAATCGGCCTCTGCATCCGCCGTGAAAAGGTATCGTAGGCTATGACTGAAACATCCCTGCTTTCGACGCCCCGTGGATTGAAAAATGCCGGCTCCCTCGGTGGCACGTTTGAAATGAGGCTTCCTCTTGGAACAAGGAACTCTGTCTTGCCTTCAACATAGTTGACGAGCTCATGGGACATCATGGTGCACCTTCAGCCGTCTGGATAAAAGATTTCCCTCGATGGACAGTATTTGGAGAGTTGGCAACTTAAGCATTCGGGTTTCTTCGCCTTACAGACTCTTCTGCCAAACGCTATAAGTGCAAAGTGGGCCTTCAACCTATCCTCAGCTGGAATCAGCCTCTGAAGCTTCTCCCTTATCTGGTGGTAGCCGTCTTTGTCGCCTGCTAGGCCAAGCCTCTTGGCCACCCTCTTGATGTGGGTGTCGACTGGTATAACCGCCTCTTTTCCTGTGAAGGCCAAGAATATGTCTAAGGTCTTGGGGCCGACGCCGTCGACCTTTGAAAGTAACCCTTTGACCTCCTCCCTGCTCATGTTGTTGAGCCTGTCTGGGTCTCCGACCTCTTCTTTTATCGTCTTCGCCAACTGGATGATTCTAGGCGCCTTCACATTGTATAGCCCAGCTGGCTTCAGGCATTTGACGATCGACTCCTTGGATGCGGAGAGGATGGAGTCAGGGGTCATCCCAACTTCCGTCTTCAGCTTTTGCATAGCCTTCTCTGTGTTCCTGTCGTTTGTGTTCTGTGATATTATTGTGCCAACGAGGACCTCAAATGGGTCTTCAGCCCATCTGCTCCCATGTGAGCTTGCTTTGTCGAGGATGGTCGCCATGATCTTCCTCTTTCTCTCGTCGTCTGAAGCCTCCATTGCATGTGAGGAAATAGCAAAACTACATAAACATATTGTCCTACTACTTTATCTGTTCGCTTTGGCAAAGAAGGTGTTTGTGACTGGTGATCCTGGAGTCGGCAAGACGACCGTCATCGGAAGGGTGGTCTACGAGCTGAAGTTGAGGGGTTTTAGAGTTGGAGGTGTGCTGACGAGGGATGTCAGAGTTAAGGGTGTACGCACTGGCTTTCAGATTGTAAGTTTGGCCGATGGAACTGTTGGCGCTTTGGCGTCTACAGGCTTCAAGACTGGGCCGAGGGTGGGAAAGTATGTGGTTAACTTGAAGGATCTCAAGGAAGTCTTCGCCTCAGCTCTCCTCTATTCTATAGACCACTCTGATGTTGTGGTATGTGATGAAGTGGGGCCTATGGAGCTTCTGTCGCCTGACGTGAGGAGGGCGCTTGAAGTCCTCTTGGCTTCTGATAGGCCTGTGATCGGCTCTATCCACAAGAGGCTTAGGGATCCGATAATCGAGAAGTTGAAGAGTTCGCCTGAGGTTGAAGTCTACGAGGTCACGTTCGAGAATAGGCAGCAGCTGCACCAGACCATATTGGAGGCGCTGTTGCCTCACATGGGGGAGGGTTGATGGCTGTGTCAGAGGTTCTGGTAGGTGGAATCGATGAAGCGGGTCGGGGGTCACTGGTGGGCCCCCTTGTGATCGCCGGTGTTTCGGTTAGGTCTTCGAACTTGAGGATTCTGCAGGATTCGAATGTTAGAGACTCTAAGGTGCTCTTGCCTTCGACGAGGAGAAGGCTCTACGATCTGATAATGTCTGTTGCCGAGAAGGTTTCTGTTGTCGAAGTGCAGCCTAAAGAGATTGACCCATATGTGAAATATGGTAAGAAGCTGCATAAGCTGAACTATCTTGAGGCTGTCAAGATGGCTAAGATTGTTGACGAGTTAGGGGCTCAGGTTGTCTACATCGACTCTCCGGACGTTAAGCCTGAAAGGCTAGAGTCCGATATTCTGTCGCTTTCTAATGTGAAGCCGAAGGTTGTCGCCAGACATCATGCCGACCAAGACTATGTGGTTGTGTCTGCGGCAAGCATCGTAGCCAAGGTTACAAGAGATAGGAGGATTGGTGAGCTTGCGGAAAGGTATGGTTTCTTTGGAAGCGGCTATCCGGCTGACCCGAGAACTGTGGCTTTCGTCAAGAATTGGATGGAGACGAAGGGAACGCTGCCAGATTTTGTAAGAGGCTCTTGGAAGTCGTTGAAGAGGATTCAGTCCAAGAAATTGGATGAATTCTAGAAAGTTGGCTTATAGAATGCGCCCTCTTATGTTGACTAGGCTTTCCTTGACACGATCATCGCGTGGTCCTTGTCGAAGGGGTGCAAGATTATCTTCTGCAGGATTTCGAAGCCGGATTCTCTGAGCTTTGATTCTTCTTCCTCGAAGACTTTGGCTGGCTGCTTGGATGCGTCTATGCTCCTGGACTTTACAGCCAAGAGAAGGTGGCCGCCGCTCTTGAGGTACAACATGCTATTCTTGATGGCGATCTGGGTCTGGTCTGGCTGGGCTATGTCACAGTATATGGCGTCTACCTTTCCAAATATTCCAGAATACCTTTCAGGCATTCTCGCGTCCTCGACTATTGTTATGATGTTCTTTCTGAAGTTGGCGCATCTGTCGATGAACTCGTTTGCCACTCTTGGGGCGAATTCGACTGCGAAGACGACTCCATCTTCTCCCACTATGTCGGAGACGTGGCTTACAGTGGTTCCAGTGGACGCTCCAAGATATAGTATTCGGGCTCCCTTATGGAATGGGAAATGTTTTAGGCCGTTGATGAGTGCTGCAGCGAGCTTGCTCCTGAATGGGTCCCAGTACCTGTATTCGGTTCCCTTCACCACCGCTGTCTTTTCCCCATAATAGGTTCTTCCAGGGGTTAGATTTATTGTGGCGATCTTCTTTTCTCCGTTCGATATCCAGAAGATCCTCTTGGAGCGTTCATCAGCCATGATCCTAGCCAAATCTTACCTTTTCCTCCTCTTTGGCTTAGGCTTTTTCTCTTCTCTGCGCTCGCGTTCCTTCAGCCTCCTGATCTCCCTGATCCTCTTCATCAGGTCTTCTTCGATCGAGGTGTCAAGTTTCTTCCTGTAGTAGTCTACTCTTGCCGCGATTGCGATCTTTGACGCCAGCGCCCTCGCTATCCTCCCCCTTTGCCATTTTGGTGACTCATGTATCAGTGTATGTTGGAAGATTACACCATGTTTTGGAGGTTTTGCGCCTGTTCTTATCGCTCTGAAGATCGCCTTCTCAGCCCCCAAGATCTGTATTGTGCTCGAGGGGGCTCTTGCGAGTTTCTCTAATCCACCCGCCTTCGCTATGAGTCTTGCCCCTATGGTTGGGCCACAGATCTTTGTCACATTGGGGGCTATCTGTGTCATCACGTTTTCTACAAAGTTAGACATCTTTCTTTTGATGTTGTAGGTTTCTTCGACATGGGAGGCGAGCAGGACTATCCTGGCAATGTCTTCTTCTCTGAATGCTCCACCTCTAGAATTCTGTGCAGCGTATAGGATCGCTTCCTTCTTCTTTTCAGAAAGGTTTAGATGTTTTAGTTTCTCTTCATCTAGGCTTCTCCTATCTCCAGCTTCTGCTACAAACCTGCAGATTTCAATGGGTTCGTCGTAGAACTGCAGTATCTCAGGAAAATGTATTTCGTACCATTCTTTGACTCTTGTTCCAAGTATGTTTATCATCTTGTCAAGTTCGTCAAGGGCAAGGACTGCCTGAATGGCTTGCAAGTCAAGCCTGGTCGACTCTTCCGCTATTCTTGCCTCCGCCTGTTTCAGGCTGAACTGCTGCAGCATATTGTATGCTTGCTCTTCACTTTCGGCGAACTTGGACTCTAGAATGATTCTAACCTTTTCTGAGACAATCTTCGATATCTCTGCCTCAGAGAGGATTTCAACATTAGGATATTCTTTTGAGAACAAGTTTCTTATCGGCTGAGTCTGGACTAATATCTTTTCGGCTTTGAGTGACTTGATCTTATCTGCTATCATTCTTGACAGGTCAGACTCTTGTCCGTTCAAGAACATTCTAATTTCTGACACTGGGTCCTTTGAGTAACCTATTCTGTCGACAACCTTAAGATTCTCGTCAAGTAGGCTTATGCCAGTCTCATGCGCGAATACCGTTATCTTCAACGCCTTCACTCTTTGACAATACCACTTAACAAGCCTGCTTATAAATGGTGAGTAGATCGGCAAAGCAAAACCTTTTTTGCTCGCGTGTGAAGGCTACTAACGTAGAAATGTCTCCAGTCCTTGCCACAAAGCTTGCCTCCATCGAAATGGATAATCCCCTTATGCTTGCCTCAGGTGTTTTGGGAATTTCTCCGTCAACCTTGAGGCGGGCGGCATCATCTGGCGCCGGTGCGGTGGTAACGAAGTCGGTTGGCCTCCATCCGAGGGATGGATACTCGAATCCGTCGATCTATATCATAGGATCTTATGGGCTGATCAACGCGATGGGGTTGCCGAACCCCGGTGTCGAAGAGTTTGTCAGAGAATTTAGGGGGCAAAGGTTCGCTTTCCCCATAGTATACAGTATTTATGGTTCTTCTCCTCGAGAATATGGTGAGGTTGCAGAGAAGCTTTTGGAGCTTAATCCTTCAGGGTTCGAGCTGAACCTGTCCTGCCCCCATGTTAGAGAGGTTGGAGCGCTTATCGGGCAGGATCCTGAAATGGTTTCCAAGGTTGTAGGTCAGGTTAAGCGGTCTTCGAATGTCCCTGTCTTCGCCAAGATAACACCCAACGTCTCAGATGTCATCGAAATAGCTGGGGCTGCGGTGAACGCTGGCGCAGACGGTATCGTCGCCATCAACACGGTTAAGGCGATGTATATTGACGTGGACGCTATGGTGCCAGTCTTGGCGAATAGGTCTGGCGGTCTTTCAGGGCCTGCTATAAAGCCTATTGGCTTGAATGCTGTCTACGACCTATATGAAAGCTTCAAGGTTCCGATAGTCGGCGTGGGAGGTGTCCAGTCGTGGAAGGATGCCATAGAATATTTTCTTGCTGGCGCGAGCGCGGTTCAGGTTGGCTCAGCTATCGTCTGGAAGGGGCTTGAAGTCTTCCAAGATATCCTGCTGGGGATAAGAAAGTACATGATTGAGAAGAGGTTTTCATGTCTGGAGGAGATCGTTGGGAGGTCTCACCGATGAATCGTCTGAAGGCCTTCGATGAGCTGGCGAACGAGGTGAGGGTGGAGAAGGTGGTGAAGGTAACCAAGTTTGGAGACCAGTTTTCAACGATAATGTTCAGAGACGAGTATGCTGCATGTGCGGCTCCTGGGCAGTATCTTATGGTGTGGTGTATTGGAGAAGACGAGATTCCACTTTCCATTTCTCATGCGGACAGGAGGTCGTCGTGTGGCGTAACAGTAAGGGGCGTAGGTGAGACGACAAGAAAGCTGTGTGCTATCAGGGTTGGTGAAAGCCTTGGAGTAAGGGGTCCATTCGGGAAAGGGTATAGGGTTAGAGGGGCGAGCCCTATTCTGGCTGCGGGGGGGATAGGTGTAGCCGGACTTCGACTCTTGATGTACGAGATGATCTCAAGAGGGATGGCTCCAACATTCGTCGTAGGCTCTAGGACAGCCTCAGAAAACATCTTTCACAGAGAATTTGTTGACCTGCAGAATAGGGGCTTGATCACCTATGTTCCGGTGACTGATGACGGTTCGCTTGGACAAAGGTGTCTGGCAAGCCAGATGGTTGAGAAGCTAGTTCATGAGAGGTCCTTCGACCAACTGTATGGCTGTGGGCCGGAAAAGATGCTTTATGCACTATTTCAGATCGCTGTCAGAGAAGGATTTGGAATACAGCTTTCCCTCGAACGTTTCATAAAGTGTGCGGTCGGTGTCTGTGGCCAATGTGCACTGGACGAATCCGGTCTGCTTGTATGCAGAGATGGCCCGGTCTTCGGTAAGAGGGAGCTGTTGGCGTCATCTGACTTCGGCAGGTTTACTAGGATGGCTTCCGGCAAAAAGGTGCCAATCTAGGAAAACTCCTAAGATTGGAGGATAAGACTTATCTACATCATGGTTAGATTGATCTGACGGTAGCCTATGCCAACACATGGTAGTCTGACAAAGGCGGGTAAGGTTAGGTCGAAGACTCCTCCACAGAAGAAGGAGCATAAGCCATCCCCTATCCCTAGGGCTAGAAATAAGGGAAACTATGTTAAGCGATTTGTCTTGAAGAGGAAGACTGGACAGAACTGGGTTCTGAGGTAGCCGATTGCTGGACCCCTCTGGCCTAAGCTGCATTCAAGGTTTAAGCGGCAATGGTAGATGATGGAGGCTTTCATGAAGCATGCGGGAAGATGCTGGACCTGATCTTAAGCAGCCGGCCTAAAGACGCGAGGTCTCTGTACGCTCTTAAGGTGAAGGTTTCGAGAGAGTATCGTCTCGGCAGGGTTCCCAAGAATTCTGACCTCTTGAAGATGGCTTCTCCCGAGAAGCTGCAATACCTGAAATCGATTCTCAAGTTGAAGCCTGTCCGTTCTGCGTCAGGTATAGTCGTGTTGGCGGTGATGACGAGGCCATATCCATGTCCTCAGAAGGCTCCATGCCTCTATTGTCCTGGAGGTGTGCTATATGGCTCCCCCCAAAGCTACACAGGATACGAGCCTGCGGCTGCAAGAGGCAGGGAGCATGGCTACGACCCATACTTGCAGGTTAAGAGTAGAATTGAGCAGCTTAAGGCGATAGGGCATGAGGTTCAAAAGGCAGAGCTTGTGATCATGGGAGGCACATTCATGAGTCAGCCCCTGGGCTATCAAGAGTATTTCGTTAAAGGCTGCTTTGACGGCTTGAACGGATTCATCTCAGGTTCTCTGGAGGAAGCTTTGGCCTCCAACGAAGACGCTCATATAAGAAATGTTGGGTTGACGTTGGAGACCAGACCTGACTTCTGTCGGAAGACCGACGTAGATCTCATGCTAAAGTATGGGACGACCAGGGTTGAAATAGGCGTTCAGAATCCGTCGGACAAAATATACGAGATCGTTGGCAGAGGCCACAGCGTGAAAGATGTCGAGGAAGCCTTCAGAAACGCCAGAGACTCCGGCTTGAAGATAGTGGCGCATATGATGCCTGGGCTTCCCGGTTCAACTCCTGATGGTGATGTTGAAGCCTTCAAGACGCTCTTCGAAGACTCAAGGTTTATGCCTGACATGCTGAAGATCTATCCGACACTTGTAGTAGCGAACTCTCGACTGTACCACATGTACCTTAAAGGCGAATATGTGCCATACAGTGATGATGTGACAATCGATATTGTATCTCGGGCTATGTTGATGGCCCCTCCTTGGCTGAGGATAATGAGGGTTCAAAGGGATATTCCAGCCAACCTGATAGTTGCTGGAACGAGAAAAGGTAACCTGAGAGAGTTGGCGCATGATCGTCTGAAGGCGATGGGGCGATCTTGCAGGTGTATAAGGTGTCGGGAAGTAGGTCTTGTCTCGTCTAAGGCGGGGAAGGTCTCGGAAGAGGACCTGATGCTGCATAAGATCACGTACGAGGCGTCAGAAGGAAAGGAAGTGTTCCTCTCATATGAGAACGGTGACTGTACCGTTCTTGTCGGCTTCCTCAGGCTCAGAAAGCCTTCTAGGTTCGCTCACAGACCCGAAGTCCAGGATGCTGCACTTGTGAGAGAGCTTCACGTCTATGGCCCTGTGGTTCCGATTGGATCTCGGGCAAGAGACGGTTGGCAGCATAAGGGGTATGGTAGAAAGCTGCTTGAGGAAGCTGAATTCATCGCAAAGGAGGTCTTTGGATGTGAAAGGATTCTTGTCACAAGCGCTGTCGGTGCCAGAAACTATTATAGAAAGTTTGGGTATTCGCTGATGGGACCATATATGGGCAAGAATCTGCCCTGACATCTGAACTGGGCGTCTGATCTGGAGGCTTCTTCCCAGAAGTTTCCTTCGAACGTGAATTTTGAGTAGCCAAAGAGGCCTCTCCGACTCACATCTTCTATTAGGATATCGGTTATCAGAGATTATAGTCTTATCTAAATTGGTAGATCATCTTCTAATACATCGGTGGTTATAATGTGACAGAGCAAGGTACTATGATGATGTTGCATGGAGCCAAAGAATGTGGTCAGGCTGGGGTACACAGTTGATGGAGCATTGGATGTTGAATCCGATAGGCT
This sequence comes from uncultured Nitrososphaeria archaeon, assembly GCA_964448685.1. Classification (GTDB taxonomy): domain Archaea; phylum Thermoproteota; class Nitrososphaeria; order JACIWG01; family JACIWG01; genus CAYUWR01. The sequence goes on along the minus strand of CAYUWR010000011.1, from coordinate 190,389 downwards.
GGAGAATATGCTCATACTCAACTACCAAGCTGACTCATACCTCTTGTACCTGCTCAAATCTTTTTCTCGGCTCGGGCTGTCTTTTGAACTGTATGATGTGGAGGGGCAGGTGGCTTGCTCTTTAGCAGAAGATGGCTATGTCGACGCCAGGACTCGTGTCTCCTCTGTTCTCTCATATGAGGGCGTGGATAGCCTTCTGTCCAGTAGGGTGGTCTCTGAAGCTTTCATGCAAGCGCTTTCTTTGAGTGGAGATGAATTTCTGCTTCTCCATTCAATACTTCAAGCCCTCTATAAGCAGAGCGACAAAGTCAACCTACTGCAGGTTGTGAGCGGTGTTCGGTCGTTTGACTCTAAGGAGTCGTCCTCGGTCGAGCGGTCTGCGGCCGCGAGACTAGACTGGCGACTGTACCTTATCAACGACCTACTCATACATTCTGTCAACGAAGATACCGGGTTGCCTGCTGAAGGCCAACATGTCTTTGACCTCTCAAATGTTCTCTCGGTCGAAGGTCGGCCTCTTCTCCTATGTCTGCTCTTGGCTAAGGGTCTGCTAGATGGAAATGATAAGGGCCTTCAGGCAATACATATGGGTGCTTGTGAAAGGCAGGCGAAGATCGGTATCCTCGAATATGTAGCCTTTCTCAAAAGCCTCTTTCCGGAGACGAGGGTCATGTTTGCCTGCAGCCCACCATTCCCAGAACGTTATCTGAGAATGTTCCAGACGGTCGTCCTTGACAAGCGTTCTCTAGCCTACTTGGGTGACAGATCTGTCTGCCAAGAGGTTGCCGCCATTTCAGAGGGTGAATTGGTGTTCATGCAAGGCAGCCGTATGGTCTCCTTCTTTTACGATAGACAGGACATGAAAGGGTCGATGAAGAGGCAGGAGAAGCCTGCTATGGTAGAGGACAGGACTGTAACAGACAGAAGGTTGGCGAAGAGGATACTTGAGACTCTCTCCAAGTTCGATGATGTGACAAAGACTGGGATCGTTCAGAGTCTCTCAATAGACTTTCCACCGGAGATGGTTGAGTTCGTTTTGGAAGAGCTGATATCTCTGGGCTACGTCCTCGCTGAAGTCAAGAAATCGAGGACAGGTCTCACCACAAAGCTGGCTATCTCTATGGGTGGACGTTCTTGGCTCGTCAAAGGAGAGGGTGAAGAATGAGCTTTGTGAGGACCGGCTTAGAGCAGCTTGACGCCCTCCTCGGCGGAGGGCTTCCTAGGGGTGCGCTTGTGCAGGTCTTCGGAGAGAAGGCAGTCGGGAAGAGTATACTTGTTTCCCAGATCGCGTACAAGAACCTTGAAGGCGAAGAAAACAGTTTGATCATCGACACGGAGCAGGGGTTCAGAAACACTATCGGCTCCTACTGGCATATGAGGTTCCAGAAGAGGTTCGGGAGGGAAGTCAGCTTGCAATATCCTCACATAAGAAGGTATGCTGTGAAGGGAAGAGATAGGCGGGTGAGCGAATCAGATGTGAAGTCGGCTATTGAAGCGGCGCTGTCTTCTCTGAAGATAAACTACACGAAGGTGCAGCTTGAGCAGGCCTGCTGGATCTTTCTACCTGAAGTCGAGTTAGAATATTGTGTCGCCGATGAGCCGACGGTCTACGTGATAGAGGCGCCGAACCTCCACGACCTCCTATTATTACATGGCGTCAGATGTGACCTTCTCATAAGCGATTCTGGGCGTGTTGAAGTAAGGCTTCTGCCTGGAACAAGCTTTAACGCCGTCGAAAGTCCGTTGGGGAAGCTGGTCAAAGAAGCCAGAGTCTCGCTTGTGTCCTATGACAGCCTCTCTATGCCCTTGAAGTCCACTTTCGTTGGCACACAGGATTTTCCAGGCCGCTCTGCGGCAACAGCTCTTATTTTGGGCCAAGCTCAAAAGCTTTGTTCGAGTCTGAATGTCTGCTTTGTCGCCTTGAACCATGTTACGACGAATCCGATCACGGGGCAGGATCGGCCTTATGGTGGACAGATAGTTGGATACGACTTCAAGTTCAGCTTCCTTCTTGAAAAGGCTTACCATTCTATTGTGGAAGACGCGACGGTGAGGAATCCGAAGATGTCGCATGAGGCGAATAGGGTATTGAGGGTTCATCGACATCCTTCTTTGGCTGAACGTTCAGCCTCCATTGCCTTGAAGTTGACTGAAGAAGGCTTCTCGGCTTGAGTGTGGCCCAATGTCTTCTTGGAAGTTCACGGTCAAGGTTCTGGCCTTCGTCTTCGGTACACTGATATCATTTATCATCCTCTCCTCCCTCTCAATGCTACTGATCAACAGAGTTGACGAAAGCGTAGGCACCCTCTATGTTGCTGTAATGTTCATGCTCTCTTTCTCCTTCACATCCTTGAAGCTCTCTAGGCTTCTTTTTTCCTGGAATCCTCCCCGTGAGATTTCAAGAGCACTATATGTTTGCTTCAGCTCATCCTGTGTGCTGGTGCTAACCTATCTGATCATTCGTTTCTCTATTGGGAGAACTTTGATCTCGTTCTTCGCACCAATATTGTCTGTGGCAGCGTTTCTGAAGTACAGGGATCTTAGAGTCTTGAAGGGTCTCCTTGGCGGAGCGAAGATAAAGGGGCATGTCATAGCAAAAGGTGTAATTTTCAAGAAATACTCTATTATCCTCCGGGTTTATCCGACTGGCAGACTTCAGGCGGTGATGGGGTTGATATCGGCGTCTGGCGGAAGGCTTCTGGTGAAGAGAAGTCTGACAGCGGCCAAAGTGTATGTTGAGTTTACCACATACCATCTGACTGACTCGAAAGGAAGAGCTAGGCTGCTGAAGAAGATTCATGGCCTGATCGATAACAGAAACCTTCTTACCTCATGCCTGCTCGGAGTTCCTTCCACAGGCGAACTGAATCAGCTTCTGGCAGAAGACTACAGGATCCTTGAAACCGATGATCCAAGTTTGATGGTTGAATATGATCCCATGTTCGACTTCCTGAAACCTCTGCACATCCTGAGGAGGGAGGGTGGTAGCTCTGGGTTAGCATCTAACGGAAGCTTATATGTAGTGGAGGAGCATGGGGGCATGGTTGTGGCTCGGGCCCTATCTTCCCCGAAGATTCGTCTGGAAAGGGAGCAGCTTGTCCTTCAACTTCTTCTATATTCATTGAAGCCTCCACAAGGTCTTCTGGACTCAAATCGGTCACAAAAAGGTTAAATCAACTACAATCATATGTGGCTCCGAGAATATTGAAGGATCTTTCTGGATACAGTGGCGCCCTCCGGAAGCTTCTTGAAGAAAGCAACGTTGGCGCAGGAGACGTAGTCAGGGTGAGGACGAGGGATGGGGAATACACTGGCACGGTGATACCGAGATATGAATACGCGTCGAAAGAGTTTCTCACTTTGAAGTTGCCTAACGGATACAATATTGGAGTCAGCTATGCTGCGATAGAAACCATTGTCCTAGTGGAAGAGCATTCCCCTCCAGCCTTCTTACCTCGGCCGGTGGCTGCACCCAAACCAGGTCTTCCTCGTGCAGTTATTATCAGCACAGGTGGTACAATAGCGAGTAGGGTAGATTATAGAACAGGCGGTGTGAGACCTGCCCTGTCCGCGTCAGATCTGCTCTCTGTTGTACCGGAACTGGCTCAGACAGCTCAAGTAGACGCGGAAGTCATTTCAAGCATCTACAGTGAAAACATAACCCCCTCCCATTGGCGTGGGATCGCGCTCAAGGTTCACGACTACATCACGAGAGGATACGAGGGTGTTGTAGTAACCCATGGCACTGACACATTGGGGTATACCGCGGCGGCACTCAGCTTCGCTCTTCACAATACTCCGATACCTGTCATGCTTGTTGGCTCCCAGAGGTCATCGGACAGGCCGTCTTCAGATGCTGCCTTTAACCTAATTGCGGCAATGAACACTTCTTTGAAGGCTCCATTCTCTGGGGTCTTTGTTTCCATGCACAGCTGGATTTCTGACAGAAGAGTCGCTGTCCATAAAGGAACCAAAGTTCGAAAGATGCATACCAGCAGAAGGGATGCCTTCAAGTCGGTGAATGCGGATCCGGTTGCGATCTTTGAAGATGGAAGGCTGACCGTCCTTGTAGACGATCTTCCAGCAAGGTCTGAGCCGTCAGATTTCGAAATCTTTCCCAAGTTTGAAGAGAAGGTGGCGTTGATCAAGTTCTATCCGAACTTTGATCCAGCCATAATAGAAGACCTCCACGAAAGAGGCTACAGGGGGGTGGTGATCGAAGGATCTGGCCTGGGGCATGTGAACAGTGTCACGGTGAAGACTTTGAGAAAGATTATAAGAGATGGGTTCATAGCTTGTATGGTTTCCCAATGTGTTTATGGTAGAGTGAGGTTAACCGTCTATGATACTGGACGCGATCTCCTCGACGCTGGAGTGCTGCCCCTTGACGACATGCTGCCAGAAACAGCCTACGTGAAGCTTTCTTGGTGCCTCGGCAACTTTGATGTCCAAGAAGTCTCGAATTACATGAGCCAGAATATTGCCGGAGAGTACAGTCGACGGTTGACGGTGCAGGAGGGCGAATAGGATGAGCTACCAGGAGATGGGTGTCAAGGTCGGCATTGAAATTCACCAGCAGCTGAATGTCGGAAGAAAACTCTTCTGCAACTGCCCGATGATCGAAACAGACGAAGTAGACTCTAGGATCTTGAGAAGGCTTAGGCCAACGCAGAGTGAACTGGGAGAAGTCGATCCAGCAGTGTTATATGAATTCAGAAAAGGAAAGGCTACAATATACTTGTATAACAGAAAGAACGCATGCCTTGTAGAATGCGACGAGGAGCCTCCTCACCCTATTAACATGGAGGCTGTCAAGGCGGCGATGACCATCGCCATGGCATTGAATTCTAAGATCGTTGAAGAAATGCATGTTATGAGAAAGATAGTGATCGATGGCTCCAATACGACCGGATTTCAGCGTACTGTCCTGGTGGGACTAGGAGGCTATCTTGAAGTTGGAAACTTGGTTGTGCCTGTTCAGACGGTGTCGTTAGAGGAAGATGCTGCCAGAATAATAGAAGAAGGTGAAGATTTCAGAGTCTACTCTCTCGATCGCCTGGGCATACCGTTGGTCGAGGTAGCCCTCGCACCAATATCAGCGGATCCGAAGACAGTGGAAAGGGTTGCGCTCGAGCTCGGGCGGCTACTTCGTTTAACGAAGCTGGTTGCAAGAGGCTTGGGCACAATAAGACAGGATCTTAATATTTCTGTCCACGGATTTTTGCCTTCAGAAGTTAAGGGTGTTCAGAAGCTTGACTTGATTCCGAAGATTGTGGAATATGAGGTTAGAAGGCAAGACTACCTCTATCGGGTCTCTAAGATGTTGAAGGATAGAGGGCTTGACGCGGAGAAGGCGATCGGAAGATATGTTGATGTCTCAGAGGCATTCCAGATGACTGGTTCAAAGATCGTCAGAGAGGCTCTCTCCAGCGGCAAGAGGGCTTGGGGGCTCAAGTTGGCTGGATTCAGGGGGTTACTTGGTGCGGAGCCTTACCCAGATGTGAGGCTCGGTTTAGAGCTTGCTGAAATGGCGAGAGCATACCACCTGGGAGGCGTAATACACTCTGACGAGTTGCCTGCATACGGCATATCACAGGATGAAGTTGAAGAAGTCGAGAGGACGCTGGATGTTGCTGAAGGAGACGGATTCTTTCTGATCTTAGCCTCAAAAGAAGACGAGGAAGCAGTGTCTGCCGTACGCAGGAGAGCCATCCAGTTCTTTGAAGGCCCAGTTCCCGAAACCAGAGGGCCTCTCTCTGAAGGTAGGACAAAGTATTCTAGGCCGAGGCCTGGGGCTGCAAGAATGTACCCTGAGACAGATATACCGCTTATTCGTGTAACAGATGAACTCTTGGCTGAAAGCCGCAAACATGTTCCTAGGCCATGGAAGGATACTATGAAAGATTACATGTCCAGATATGGCCTAAATGAGAAGTTGGCTGGCCAAATCTTGGACTCAAACTATCTCCCACTTTTCGAAAACGTATGCTCTAACACAAGGCTTCCGCCCACCTTTGTCGCAGTATCGCTTACAGAATCCTTGGTCAGCTTGAGCAGAGAAGGGCTAGATACCTCATTTCTTACAGACATGAGACTTTCTGAAATATTCGGTCTTGTCGATTCAGGTGCTGCATCCAAGGAAAGCGTCTTAGACATAATGCGTTTCATGTGCCAGAATAGGGTGGAGGCGGAGGTGGCTGCCAACAGACTGGGTATAAGGGCGCTGTCAGAAGACCAGTTAAGAAACATTGTGTCCACTGTTGTAACCTCCAACATCCGCCTGATAGAGGCGCAGGGGGACAGAAGCTTCGGAGCTCTGATGGGGGAAGTCATGCGACAGGTAAGAGGAAAGGTTGATGGAGGCAGGGTCTCCGAGGTTTTGAAGGAAGAAATAAGAAAAGCGCTGGCAGGTAAACGGTGAAGTAAATCTCGTCCACCCTCTCAGAAGCCACCTTACTTCAAGGTATCGAAAAGCTTTATATGATGTTTACATCAATGTTTGCAGACAAGCAATGCGTCTAAGGATAAAAGTCAGCGGCTTCGAAGTCGAGTTCGAAGGCACGTTGGAGGAGATGATCCCCGCCATCGACTCAATCCCAAAGATAATGGAAGTGACTCAAGAGGCCACGCGGGCACATCCGAAGATGGCGTCCTCTGACCTCACTGGAGGAGTGGGTCCGTCTTTTGGGGAAGGACCTGTTGCCCAAGAAATTGACGCTGGGCCTCCTCCGATACAGATTTCAAAAGAAGACTCGATCGCTGACATAGTTGTCAAGATAATGAATTCTCCTTGGGGTAAGAAGCCAAGAAAGCTTGATGAAATAAGAAGGATGCTGGAGATGCTCGGTTTTCCTTTGACCAGGTCTACTGCCGCGGTCACACTGCTGAGGCTCACTAAGGCGGGCAAGATTAGACGTTTCAAGGACGAATCAGGGGAATATCTGTACCTGCAGCTCATATCCACAATAGGTGAACAGTTTCTCCAGCAGTCCTCCGATTCTAGCGAAATCAATAAATCCAGCTAAGGAGAAAGGTAGTGTAGAATGTCAGAAGAAAATAAGATCAATGTGACGATCACTTTTGGGCTGCTTAGGACAGAGTTTTCAGGTACGCCTGAGGAGGTTGTACGCCTATTTAACCAGTTCATCTTGCAGCAGCTGCCTCAATATGACCTTGCACAGAAGATTTCCGTGAACTTTACCCTGAACGATCTTATGCTCTCGTTCTCTAACTTCATAAGGATAACTCCTGAAGGTGCAAGAATATGGTCTACAGACCTGAGCGATAAGGAGATGATAGCTTTACAGCTCGTTGCAGCAAGGATAGAGCAGCTGCTGAATAGGAGGCCAACGTCAACTCTTTCCTTGCAGGAGATTCAATCTAGTACAGGGTTGAACTCGAAGAGCATAAGCTCAAGGCTCAGTGAACTTGTGAAGGCAAACCACGTTGAGAGAGAATCCACAGAGAAGGGTGTAGCACATAAGATAACTACTCTGGGGATAGAGTGGCTGAGACAGCAGCTCAAGAAGAAGTCGAAGATGTAGTCCTGCTTTCACATCAAGCCTTGATGTCAGCAGCTCATATAGGCGGCTTCTTTTGAACATAGTGATAGTTTCTAGGCTCACCTTCTCTTGTCAGCACACCTTCTCTAACAAGGTCTGTTAGAGCGTGGGAGATCGCTGATCTGTCATAATGGTATCCTCGACGTGCGAGCTCCTCGTCGACGTCGGAAAGCCTTTTGGACACCATGAACCATCCTTCCCTCCACATCCTATCAAGTAGGCCTCTGCACGTGACGCCGCCTGAGTCCTTTGCCTCTAAGGCTCTCGAGCTTGAAAGATTTGTGTCGAAGCCAGCCAGCACCTTAGAGACGACCTCTGTAACCTTTTCTTCGTCGCATTCAAGCTCTATCTCCCAGCTTCCCCTCTTCAATTTTATCCTGACGAGGTTGTTCATTTTACCCTCCTCTATTGTTGTTGCTCAACTTGCACAACATTTATATCCTTTCCTTGCCCACCTATGTTGTTCAACATGAACAACAAAATAAATCTTCCTCTAGAAGATACGAGGGAAGACGGCATATTTGACGAGATATTCACCAACTTCTTCGACGTCAGGAAGGCGTTTGGGAAGAAGGTGATATTCAACGACAGGGAGGGGGGTGAGTTGAAGCCTATAGTCTCCCTTTCAACATCGCCTATTCCACTTAACGTGGAGCCATTTGATCCCTTCGAAGAACCATGTGAGGTTGCGAGTGTTGATTCCTCATGTATTGCAGTCGGTGAAACTGAGGAAGGCTCAATCTATTCTGTAAAATCGGCTGTCTCGATCTTCTGTAGGGCCAGGCCGAAGACATATCACATCTATGGCCCATATGTTGTTTATGTTGACGAAGAGGCGATAAGGCAGATTTACCGCGACAACCCTCTGAGGGAGAAGATCGTTAGGCTTGTCACGTTGGAGCATGATTACGCGAAGAACCTTGTCAGGACAATTGTTGAAAGGGAGATCTTGAGACATCTGTCTGAGGCCATGAGCAATAGCATAATCTTATGTGATGGTTCTCTAAGGTCTTCCGTCTTCGAAGTCGAAGGCCTTAGACTCAACGAAATATTGAAGAAGTCAAATGAGAAAGGCAACACGCTCGTCGGCATCTCAAAGACCAGTAGGCTGAAGTTCATCAAGAAGGTTTCAAATCATCTGGAACTGTTGAACTATGCGCCGGTGAAGGTTGACGTCCACCATATTGTTGACAGCCTGCTGACTAAACTTGAAGGGCACATCTTTGTCGTAAAATTCAAGAAACATGGATACGCGTTCCGGATAGATGTTCCATACGAGCTAGTGCTGGATGTTGACATTGTTCTTGGGAAGATCCTGTTTAATGATGGCTTCCGTCACGGGTACCCAGAGTCTCTGATGATGGCCCACAACATTTCCGTGTTCAACGAGATCGAGCAGGTTTCGGTCAAGAGTGCGTTGACTCGCTCTTTCAACATGGTGCAGGTTCCCACCACGAGGCTGAGAAAGGTTCTCCTCGGGGGCCTCAGGCTTGAAGGAGGTTCAGGACACTTATGAGAATCGTCTCCAAGAAGGATGATGAAATCCTAATACTTGCGCTGCCAAGCGAAGAAGTTAGGAAGGGAGAATACTTGGTTATAGAAGATTCTGCTGTCAAGAGGGAGATGGTTGTGCAAGTCTACGATGAGACGTATCTGGACTCCTCAAGTTTCCTAAACGATATTGTAAGAGATGAGGTCATCAGGTCTTCGGCTCCATCGATTGAGAATGATCCAATGCAGATTGGGGCGCTCTCGTACATGCTTATGGATATGCGTTTCCTCAAATGCAAAATACGTGGGACATTCGAGGATGGGAGATTCATTCCAACCTCCACTTGGTTGCCGTCTAGAACGGCGTCCAAGGTGAAACGTACGAAGATAACCGATCTCCATTCTAGGATACTGGACAGATGTGATCTTAGCATATCGATTGGGGAAACGTCGAGTGGAGAACCATATCACATTAGCCTGAACAACTTGGACGGCCAACTTAACATAATCACTGGAAAGAAGGAGTCAGGTAAATCACATCTTTCCAAGATTCTCGTCTCAAAGCTTGTAGAAAGCGGCGCTTATGTTGTCGTCTTCGACATAAACAACGAATACGGTGGTATAGCTAAGAGAACTGATGGGAGACCGAGTGAAATAGTGGAGAAGGTGTCCTGTATGAGGCCGGGGGGAAATCTCCTTTTCTCAACAAGCTATATAGGAAAGAGGACGTTGGTGAACATTCTACAGAACACCTTGGACACTCCAGGCGTAAGCTTGAGAGAGTTTATTCGAATCATAGACTCCCTTGAATCGAAAGGCTGCCTGACGATGAAGGATCTAGGAGAAGCCATCTTGAACTGGAAATGTAATGAATTTGTCAGAGACGCACTATATACAAGATACTATTCGCTGCTGTCTTCAAGGCTGTTCACGGACGATGTTGGACGCGCTTTTGAAATTGAGAAGCTATATTCTAGACATGAAGATGGCGTGGCCCTCATAGTACAGTTGGGTAATATCTCCTCTCTTACGAGGAGGATTGTCGTTGAAGCGCTATTGAATAAGCTCTGTGACCTCCTCGAATCCGCCAAGATTCCGCCAACCTTTCTCTTCGCCGAAGAAGCACATCTCTACCTTAGAGACACATACTGGGATGATATGGTAACGAGAATGCGCCATTATGGAATATTTACGACGTTCATAACAAACCAGCCTGATGCCATACCTCAAGGAATCTACAGGCAGGCAGACAACATATTCCTCTACAACTTCGTAAACTCCAATGACCTAGAATTGGTTTCTAGGGCTTCGACTGTTGACGTAGAAACGGTCAAATCTCTTGTGAGAACTCTTCCCCCTAGGCATTGTCTTGTAATCGGGAAGGTGGCGGCGAACATGCCTTCTGTAGTTAAAATTTCTGCCTCAGACTTTCAAGCGATGGGAGAAACGAAGACCTTTTTCGGTGGTAGGCCTCAGCTGATAGCGAGGTAGTCTGAGGGCGTCTTAAAGGTTTTTAAACGGTTGCTCGGTAAAATGCGTGTATGTCCCTCCAATATGACGAGATTCTCAAGAAGATCGTGGGAGATATAGTGTTAAGCGACAACGTTGGCCTAGCGCTGAAGTCGTGGCGTGAAAGGCTGAATGTGAAGCAGGTGGATCTTGCGAGACAGCTTACCATTTCACCTGCGGTCCTGAGCGACTACGAAAGCGGCAAGAGAAGTTCTCCTGGGACCATGTTCGTGAAGAAATATGTTAAAGCCTTGGTTGAAATAGATCAGAAGGCGAACAAGATCCTTGGGAGACTGGATGTTCCAGTAAGCGAATCAGCGATACTATCGATTGGTGAATACGAGCATCCCATAAGTGCTCAACAGATTGTCGACGCTTTAGACGCCAAAGTACTCGCTGGCGAAGCCTGCCTAGGCAACCCTATCTATGGCTACACGGTCTTGGACAGCATCAAGACCATTCTCACGATGTCTGGGCTTGACTTCATAAAGATATTCGGCTACAACTCTGAACGAGTCTTGGTCTTCACGAAAGTAGGTATTGGCCGCTCTCCCATAGTCGCGATAAGGGTTTCACAGATAAAGCCGAGGATGGTTGTCTTACATGGCCCCAAGGAGGTTGACCCGTTAGCCATCGAAATCGCGAAGAAGGAGTGTATGGTGCTCGCAGTAACCACGATCCCAAAAGAAAGCGACATTGCCTTGAACCTGGTTAGGTTAGAGAAGTTGAAGCTTCAGCAGCCACCATGACAGAGGAAGAGATCACTTTAGCTGATTTGTAGAGCCGTGATCTGGCAACTGGTTTCCTATAGTCCAGTGCTCATGGATATCTGCGGCGGCTGTCTGAGAGCTTATCTGATGTCTCTTATCAGATCTTGAATTTTTACTCTCACCTGCTGCCACGTGTCTCTGTCTCTCACTGTCACGGTGTCGTCTTCAAGCGTCTGGTAGTCGATTGTTATGGCCTTCGGAACCCCTACCTCGTCCACTCTGGCATATCTTCTGCCTATTGAGCCGTCGTCGTCATATATCGCGGTGCACCCCTTGGCCTTGATCATGTTATATATTTCGGTCGCCTTCTTGTCGAGCCCATCCTTCTTCACCAATGGGAAGACGGCGTACCTGTAAGGCGCTATCTCTTCGCTTAATGAGAGCACTACTCTGTCTTCTTTTTCGATATACGAGTGCTCTAGGATTGAAATGATTATTCTTTCTATGCCGAAGCTGGGTTCGACGACGTGTGGAATATATCTCGTGGAGGAGACGACCTCTTCAACTTCTTTGAACGTGAAGTATTCTTTTCCAAGGACTACATCGTCCAGATCGACCTTGCCCTCTCTCTGAAGTGTTTGCGCCAATGTCTTTGAGTCGATCTTTGAAGTTTTCTTAAAGATCTCGGAAGCCTTCTCCTTGAAGTCACTTTTTATTTTTGAGGCGTCGAGGTAGGCGAATGCTGTCTTGACCTTCATTGGTGTACTCAGTTCTTGTATGACATGCATGTCTGTCAAACCCTTTGAAGTGTGAGATTTGAGGTCGTAGTCTTGTCTGTAGGCGTGTCCTGCGACCTCTATCCATCCATATTTTTCCAGGAGGACTTCTTGATCATAGGTTTGAACTGAATAGTGTGCTCTCTCACCTTCCAGTTTAGCCTTGAATCTTTGGGCTTCAGGCTTCACGCCGACTTCGCTCATGAACTTTTGTGATAGGGCCATGAAGAATGCGAGCCAAGGTTGTTTGACGAGGCCTTTTTGGGCTGCTTCTCTGGCAGAAACTCTGTGAGGTGTGTCGTCTCCTTGCATGACCTTGGATTCGTCTAATATGTTCATCTTTACTTCCTCGACTTCTTCAAGGTGCTGGCATTGGCCTTCGAGGGGGTTGAAGAAGAATTCTAGCTCGATTTGAGAGAACTCTCTTAATCTTATGAGCCCCTGTCTGGGAGATATCTCGTTTCTGTAGGCCTTTCCTATCTGTGCGATTCCAACAGGCATCTTTGCCCTATTGCTCTCATATATCTGTTTGAATTCGACGAACATGCCTTGGGCTGTTTCAGGCCTTAGGAAACCGATGTTTTCCTTGTAGGGGCCTATGTTTGTCTGAAACATCGTCACGAACTCGCTCACCTTCCAGCTGCTCTGTCCACATTCGAGGCATCTTATTCTGTTCTGGTTTAGAAGCCTCTCGAGCTCGTCTGGTTTCGTCGATTCTGGCACGTTGATCCCCTGTTCTGCAAGCAGATGGTCTGCCCGATATTTGTTGTCACATTTTCTGCATTCGGCCATCGCATCCTTGAATGAGCTGACGTGGCCTGAGGCTTCGAATACGGCGTATGGTGCTATTGTAGGAGACTCTATCTCTATGAAGCCGTATGGTTTCAAAAATATGTCTCTCCATAGGTTGACGATTTTTTCTTTCAGCTTGACTCCTAGGTCTCCTAGAACATAGAATCCGCCAACTCCCCCATATGGCTCGTAGGCTTGCCAGAAGAAGCCTCTTCTCTTCGCCAAGGCCATGACTTTGTCTGTCACATTCTTTTCCAAACTGCTCTCGCTATACCTCTCGAGCCCCTTCTAATAAAAATTGTCGAGGAGAATCAGACGGCTTTAGAGATCTTTACTACTTGAGGTCTTTTCTTCTTCAGTATTCTGTAGCCGCATATGCACTTGATTTCGAGCAGCTTAGAGAGCTCGCTTGAAGATATCGTCGTACCACATCTTACACACTCATAATAGACTTCAGAAGATTGTCCACTCATGCCAGCCATATCCTATGATCGTGCGCTTATAAGAATTTCCTCAAAGCCTGCTTGAATGTGTCACACACCTTTCTTCTGTCCTCTTCGGTTAATGCAGGGTGAACAGGCAAGGAAAGTACGTGGTCTGCAGCCTTCTCGCAGTTTGGTAGCTTGATGTCATCCTGCCTGCTGAACAATGGCAGTCTGTTTAAGGGGGTTGGATAGTACACTGAGGCGCCAACCCCGTTCTCTCTCAAATATGCTACGATCTCGTCTCTTTTTTCTTTGACGAGCACAGTATATATGCTCCAGTTGGTCTTCGCATAACTCATCTCCACTGGCGTGACCACTTTCTCGGATCTTGACAGCTCTTCGTTATAGAATCTCGCATTCTCTCTCCTCTGGCTTATGAATCTGTCAAGCTTCTTGATCTGTTCTATCCCTATGGCGGCCTCTATCTGTGGCATTCTGAGGTTGAGGCCCAATATTTCTGCATCATATCCTTTGGTTTGGCCATGTGATCTCACCATCCTCAGCTTGTAGGCGAGCTCGTCATCGTCTGTTGTCAGCATTCCACCTTCACCGCATGTTATGACCTTTGTAGCGTATAGGCTGAAGCATCCAATGTCGCCTATGCTACCGGTGGCTTTTCCACGATATTCGGATCCTAGAGATTGGGCTGCATCCTCTACAATGTGGGAGCCGAATCTTCCAGCGATTTCCACTATCCTATCCATTTGTGAAGGGTGGCCGTAAAGGTGGACTGGGATTATCACCTTCGTCTTCTCCGACATCTTTCTCTCTAGGTCCTCTGGAGACATGCAGTATGTTCTGAGGTCTATGTCCGCGAACCTCACACTTGCGCCTACGAATATGCTTGTGGTGGCTGTCGAAGAAAAGGTGAAGCCAGAAGTTATGGTTTCGTCGCCTTCTCCTGTCTTCAGGGAGAGGAGGGCTGCCAGGAGCGCTGATGTACCCGAATTGACGGCTACTGCATGCTTTACTCCAACACGTTCGGCGAAAAGCCGTTCAAATTCTCTCACAAACTTTCCCCCTTCCAATGTTGAGTCAGTGAGATATAGGCTGTCAAGTACCTCTTGAACTGCCCTCTTCTCTTCTTTTTCGATAATAGGTCTGTTTATTGGAATCATCAAACTGCACCCTAGGATATGTCCGTCAAATGTTTATATTGATATAGTCGTGGATCTTGTAAGGCCAAGTGCTGCCTTAAGTTCACTTAAGAACGTGGTCAATTGATCGACAACGGTTTAGGAGTTTTGGTCCACAACCTTTTAATGGCATGAACCTAGTTGGAGAAGCAGTGTGATGGGCGAATCTGGTGGCTTCATTATGTGAGAAGCCACTGCACATTCTCGATTTTGTCGTGGAAGATGTCGGTGTAGATGAGCTCAACTCTTTGAGAAGAACAGTAGTGTGATGGCGGAGGCGGCTGCTAGTGCTGCGCTGAAGGTGGCTGTGGCTAAGACGTTCACTGAATATCCGACACTGGAGAATGTGAGGGCTGCGTATGCCTGATATGAGAAGACTACGATGTTGAATATTGGCACGCTGAATTTGACTAGGGGCTCATAGCGTCTTAGGCGGCGGAAGCAGATTGGAAGGAGCGCTAAAAGGTCTACTACACCTACGACGGCCATTTCATAAGGGGAGATGTCGAGCAGTGGGAGGACTAGGAAGGCTACGCCGATGATAAGAAATGTTAGTGGCATCGGCGAAACAATTCTGCTCTTTGCGTTCATCTTAAAGGACTGGCCTGTGAGCGGATTTAAGTCTTTTCGAAAACATTTATCAAAAGGGCATCTAGAACGTATATGAAGGCCTTTGCCGTCTGAACAGTTGAAGGAGAGGATAGCATCACTTACCGCACATACTAGTTCGTTGGATGAATGTCTGCTTGTGTCAGCTGGCTACTATGGAGACGAAAAGAAGGCCTACCTTATGTTCTATTCTCCAAAGTTGGAGAGAAGTTTCATCTGGAAGGATAACACCGGCCACAGGCCATACTGTTTTACAAAAGCAGACGATAGCATGTTGGCTGAAATCAGGTCTAGGCCTGATGTCGTCGAAATCAGTGATGTAGTCAAGAATGATATGTTCACTTCGAAGCCGATAAAGGTCAAGAAGATTGTTGTCACAAACCCGCTTTCGATTGGAGGGGGGAAGGGTGCCCAGAGCATAAGAAATGTCTTGGCATGCTATGAAGCTGACATAAAATACTATGAGAACTACATCTACGATTTCCAGTATACGCCTGGAACCTTCTTCAGGATCGAAGATGACAGGCCTGTCCCTGTCACTTTTGAGGCTGACAAGAGTATCCGCGAAGAGCTTAAGTCGTTGATGGCGTCGACCGACGAAGCCTTCGTCCCATATGTCGAGACATGGTCGAGCCTTCTAACTCAACCTCTGCCAAAGATCAAGAGGGCATCACTTGATATTGAGGTGGCTTCGCCGGAGGAATCTCATATTCCTTCACCTTCTGAAGCGGAACATATGGTGATCGCTGTCGCCATGTATGGCAGTGATGGTAGAAGAAAGGTCTTTCTCGTAAGCCGCAAGGATGTGCCTTTAGGAGAGACAAAGGTGGATGATGCAGAAATATCGTTCTATGACGACGAAAAAGCGCTTCTCGAAGCTGTCTTTCTTAATATGCTCGATTACCCCTTCATAATAACATATAATGGTGACGAATTCGATCTGAACTATCTCTATCATAGGGCGAGAAACTTGGGGTTTCCAGACGACGCCATCCCCATAAGTTTGGGGAGGGATCAGGCTTGGATAAAGCATGGTGTGCACATCGACCTCTACAAGTTCTTCTCGAACCATGCCTTGAAGGTTTACGTGTTCGATTCCAAGTATGTTGAGAATACACTTAACTCGGTCTGTGAAGCCTTGATAAATGAATCCAAGATAGAATTTGAAGGCAACATAAGCGACCTTCCGCTCATGGACTTGGCCAAGTATTGCTTCAACGATTGTAGGATAACCTTTATGTTGACGAGCTACAGCAATGACCTTGTAATTCGGCTTCTGACAGTAATTGCGCGAATTGCAAAGATGCCGTTTGAGGATCTAGGCAGGCTCGGTGTTTCCAATTGGATACGGAGCCTCATGTACTTCGAGCATAGAAGAATTAATGCGTTGATACCACTAAGCCAGGAGGTTTCTGAGCGAGGAATCATATCTTCTACTGCGATAACGAAGGGGAAAAAGTATCGAGGTGCCTATGTCCTAGAGCCTGAGGAAGGCGTCCACTTTAATGTGGCTGTCTTGGACTTTGCCAGCCTGTATCCGAGCATAATAAAGGTATATAATCTATCATATGAGACGATCCTCTGCGGCCATCAGGAATGTAAGAGTAACATCATCCCAGACACTCCACATTGGGTCTGCAAGAAAAGACGTGGCATGACGTCTCTGCTGATAGGTTCACTCAGGGATCTGAGGGTTAAGCTCTATAAGCCTCTCACCAAAAAGTACCCGCCGGAATCTGATGAAGCTGTCCTATTCAACACCATCTCTCAGGTTTTGAAGGTGATACTTAATGCCAGCTATGGAGTCTTCGGCACCGAAGCCTTTCCACTATATTGTCCTCCTGTCGCAGAGTCTACGGCGGCGGTTGGAAGATATCTGATCACGAGGACCGTCGACGAATGTCGGCAGAGGGGGATCAAGGTGGTGTATGGTGACACCGACTCCCTCTTCATCTCGGGGGCGTCAGCGGAGGAGATCCAGAAGATGATCGACTGGGCTGAAGAGGATCTTGGCATAGAGTTGGACTTGGACAAGGTTTACAAGTATGTTGCCTTCAGCAAGAGAAAGAAGAACTATCTGGGTGTCTTACCGAACGGCAACTTTATCCTGAAGGGTTTCACGGGGAAGAAGAGTAATACTCCGAAGGTCATCAAGGACGCGTTCTATGATGTTGTGGGGATACTGAGCAAGGTCAATTCCCAGTCTGAATTCGAAGCTGCAAGAGAAGAGGTTAAGAAGTATCTAAGAAACATTACTGAAAACCTGAGGAAGAAGAAGATACCGCTTGAAGACCTTTCATTCAATGTTATGATAAGTAAGGGCTTAAGCGAATACGTTGACACAACACCACAGCACGTGAAGGCTGCGAAGCAGTTGGAGAGAAGCGGCAAGAAGGTGAAGGGTGGTGACATCATATCCTTTGTTAAGACGGTCACACCTGAGGGTGTGAAGCCTACATCGCTTGCGAAGCCTGAGGAGATAGACGCCAACAAGTACATCGAGTACATGAGAAGTACGTTTGAGCAGCTTCTGGACGCTCTAGGATACGACTTCGACGAAGTCATAACAGCCACGAAACTTGAAGACTTCTTCTGGTCGTGACAGAAGATAAGGGCGCATAAGACTTAACTTCAAGCGCTCACATACTCGGATGGTGACAGATGAGCTACAAGGACCTATACCTTCAAGATGCTGGAAAGATCATCAGTCCATCGAAGAAGACAGCGCCTTCTGCCAGGGTCTTCGGCGTCCCATACGATTCAACAAGCTCCTTCAGGGCTGGCTCAAGGTTTGCCCCCCAAGCTATCAGAGCCGCCTTCAACAACATAGAGGTCTACTCCAAGCTCTTCGAAGTAGACTTGGAGAAGGAGTTCATTCAAGACCTAGGCGATATGGCGGTTGTCAACGATCCCTTGGCGACCGCTGAACGGGTCTCAAAGTTGTGGAGGGAGTTGCTGGAAGACCGCATTCCAGCCTGCATGATCGGGGGTGAGCATTCTATATCTTATGGCTCGATTCTAGCCTTGCCGGCTGACGTCGGCGTCGCGATCTTTGACGCACACCTAGATTTGCGTGAAGAATTCGATGGATCAAGATTCACTCACGCAACCTTCTTCAGAAGACTCTTGGAAAAGCTGGGCAGAGAACGCTTCCTTCACATTGGGTCGAGGGCTGCATGTGGACAAGAGTGGGCTTATGTGAGAGAAAATGGCTTGAATATTGTGGAGGCAAAGGATTTCGATGTGGGGATAGTTCTTGGAAACAGGCTGTTTAGAGACTACAAGAGGGTCTATTTCTCGATCGACGTGGACTTCTTTGATCCTGCCTATGCGCCGGGAACAGGTAATCCTGAGCCCTGCGGTCTCTCGCCGAAGGACTTCTTGGAGGTTCTTTCAGGAATGAATGGAAACGAAATGGTCGGCTTCGACGTCGTCGAAGTCAGTCCTGTCTACGACAACGGAATCACATGTGTTCTGGCGGCCAAGCTTATAGCCGAGCTTTTCGCATATGTCTGTTCAACGAGGCTACACTAAGGCTTCAAGGTGGAGGGGTTGTCCTATTCGAAGCTGAGCGCAAATGTTACGGGAAGGTGTCGAGAGAAGTTGTGCTGTCAAAGAAGAGGGCGGCATCGTAAGATTAAAGTTACTTCCATTCACAATATTCATTGAAACGCTTGAAATTTGATTGTAGTCGATGTCATCGATTATTTTTGCGGTTGTCCAAAAACTTTCTAGTCTTATCATGTGCCTTAAAGAATACTATTCTAGTCCCTTTAAGGAGCTGCCATAAGGTTAAGTTTCTTGATTCTCTTCAAATGTCTTATATTTCTTGTCACTAATGTATGTTCCTTTGTTATGGCTATTGCGCTTATAATGATATCTCTTATATCTATTGGTTCGCCTTCAGCTTCTAGTTCAGCATTTATGTTTCCTGCTTCTTCCGCTGATCTTATTCCCATTTTTAGGATGGTCATTTTCTCCACCAACTTTCTAACAGCAGCCAAGTTTTCCAGACGCTTACTTGATTTATATGCGCCATAATATAGTTCGAAGACATTGACAACTGTTGTGGAAATCATGCATCCCTTACTTTCCAATTCTTCCACAAACCTGACGGTTTTCTCTACATTCCTCAATACATCTACCAGTATGTCTGTGTCCATTATGAGTCGGTTTTGGGCAACCTCCATTTCTTCCACTTCTCCTGAAGTGAAGAGTTTATCTCGTTCCACTCTTCATCGGACATGCTCCATGAGCCAGCCATATCTGTTATCTTTGCACCCCTCCTTTTCTCCCTTAAACGAAGCAGGTGCCGCATGGCTTCGTCTAGGGAAACAGGACGCTTTAATTTCATTTGAAGCTCTCCTGCGACCTCGGAAAGCTTTAGGTATGTTTCCTTGCTTATCTTGATACTCTTGACCTCGGTCATTTTTTCCACATAGTAGTGTAAGTGGAATATTCCTATAAGCGTTACGGACAATTTGGGGTAACACGATAGCCACGTAGCATTGCTCATATCAAAGCATATGGTGTATGGGTGGAAGCCTTTTCGCTGAGATCTTCTGGGAATCTTCGCCTTTAAGCGGGATCTTGCATAGGCTGCTAGCCGAAGAACTTTGGCCTTTTTGAGAGAAGCTTTGGTAGGGAGAGGTTCTTGAAAGGCTTGTCTCTGGTTAGGGGTTCGACCTCCTGCAGGAGATCGTCTATTCTCATCTGTCTCAGCTTCTCTGTCTTTTGCACGCCTCTTGTCCGCACCGTCAGGATGCCTGTCTCCTTCTCTCTTTCGCCGATCACGAGGATGTATGGAATCCATTCCATCTCGGCGTCTCTAACCTTCTTGGTCATCGTGATCGGTCTATCGTCTACGTCCACCCTGAGCATCTTGCCTTCGAGCTCTTCCGCAACCTTCTGTGAATAATCATAGAATGATTCTGTGACAGGTATTATCCTTATTTGCGTTGGCGAAAGCCAGAATGGGAGCTTAGGCGCCTTTCCCCTTTTCTGGTCCATGTACGCTTTCTCAAGCATCGCGTATACGTCTCTCTCGATCGCGCCGCTTGGGGAATTATGTAGTATCAGAGGGTGGCGTCTTTCACCATTTTCGTCGACGAATGTTATGTTGTATCGGTGGGCGTTTTCTATGTCGATCTGGTCTGTTGAAAGGGCTGAAGCCTTGTCTGAGCTGTCGACGAAGTTGAACTCCCACTTCAATACAAAGTAGAAGAATCTCTCATCCCACATTTCGGCCAACGCGGGCTTTCCAAATGTCTTCAAGAGGGAGACGATGAATTCCCTGTTCTTTTCATAGAAGTCTCTTGTAAACCTTACCGCGAGCTCGTAGTCGTCTCTTGAAAGGTTGAGGCTTTCGAGGATGCCCATGCTGAGCTTGAACCTTTTGACGAATTCTTCCTTCGCCTGGTCTAGGTCCGCGCATATCGCGTGGCAGTCGGGCATCGTGAACGCCCTTAGTCTCCTTAAGCCCGCCAACTCGCCGCTTTTTTCTCTTCTGAAACTGTATCGGGTGAGCTCGTATAGTCTGATCGGCAGCTGCCTGTAGGATAGTTGTGTGTCGTGAGCCATGAGGAATTGGCCGAAGCATGCGCTGAACCTTAGAAAGAATTCTTTGTCATCGGATCTTATTACATATTGGCGGGCTGGGAACCGGTTTAGGTAGTCGAAGAGGCTGGGATGTTGGAAGTCGTACATGATGGGTGTCTCTACCTCCATTGCGCCATATTTGGTCACCGTTCGGGTGACAAGCTCTTCTATCAGGGACTTGATCAGCCGACCTTTTGGATACCATCTGAGGTTTCCCTGGTCGCTTGCGGGCTCGTAGTCTGCGATTTCAAGCCTCTGCATGAGGGCTACATGAGGTGGGACTCCTTTGGCAGCCCTCACCTTGGAGATTTCGTAGTGAGCAAGCTTCTCTAAGGCTTCGTGTCCTGTGAAATCGTATTTTTCGACTGGAACCAGCTCTCCGTCTGGCGTGATTATGTTCCAGTAAGACTTTATCTTCTCCTCAGCCTTTAGAGCCTTTGAAACAGGCTCTTCAGCCTTTTCCTCCTTCGATATGACTCTCAGCTGTTCTGCTAGGGGATGACCTTTTATGGAGATCGTAAACTGTTTGTTCCATCCGAAGGGTGCACGGTAGGTTTCGATGCCTACTTCTCTCGCATATGATTCCATCTTCTTGAGGACGTTTAGGGCATCGTATGGGCTTGCGAGGTTTGAGCTGAGGTGGGCGAATGGATAGATGACGATCTTGTTCACTTTAAGGTTTGCTAAGGAAGCCTTCACCTCGTCTATCGCGGATTCGGCTGTTCTCTCGTCATCTCCCTTCTCAACTGACGTGAAGAGGACAACTATCTCCTCTAGTCTGAACTCTCTCTCTTTACTCTGCTCAGCTGAAGAGATCTCCTCTTTCACAAGCCTGTATTCGATGAAGTTCGAATGCAACTGTAGTATTCTCAACTTGCCTTTCACCTAGAAAAGAGGGTTCGTTCGATGTCTCTGTCTTTCTTCGTCTCCTTCTTCCACTGTTTATAGTGTTCATGGCAGAGGTAGGCCCTCCTCGATGTCGTGTTGACTTTAAGGCTGCTCTTTGAAATCTGCTCAAAGCTCAAGGATCTTTCAGCTGGGTTCTTGCATCCTTCAACCGAGCAGTCCGCCCCTTTGCCGACTCTGCCCATGCTCCGTCACTCCATCCTAAAGTGTTATTAAATCTCATAATATAAGTTATGCGGATAGTGATGGTTCTAAACAGGATCCGGGGAATCTGCGGTCCTCTGATTGAAGAGATCGGTTCATTTTTTTCTAGGCTTGGGGCTCCAGCTTGGTTCTGGACCTTGGTTGGGCTGCTGTTTTCGATGGCTTCGATGTCCTTCTATTTCCGCAACGACTATGTGGGAGGTTTGCTCGGCGGCGTCTTCTTCCTCCTTTCAGGGTTCATGGACGTCGTCGATGGCGCTGTAGCGAGGTCGATGGGGGAAATCAGCAAGCTGGGGAACTTTATTGATTCCACAACCGATCGCCTCGGGGAAGTTCTTGTCTGCTTCGGCCTCTTGGTCGGCGGCTGGGCTTCCTCTGACATAATATTCGTTTTGGTCAGCTTCTCCATTCTTGTAAGCTATCTTAGGGCTAAGGGTGATGCCTTAGGTGTGGACCTTAAGGGTTTCGGAATAGGTGAAAGGGCTGAAAGGATCATCGTGCTCTCTCTCTCAAGCATAGTAGGCTACACATACTATGGTATTATCTTAGTCTGCGCTCTTGCCGTCTTCACATTCCTACAACGTTCTCTCGTCATAATGCAGAAGTTGAAGAAATAGTGTAATCGTCTACTTCAGTTTCCTCTCATCTTTGGCTCTGACCTTGGCTACACCGAAGTGAACTGCGCAAGATATACAGTAGTATCTGGTGCTTCTCTCGCTTGGAATGTATGTTCCTGAAGCCCTCAGTTCCTTTGCTAGCGCCGCGTCCATAAAACTGATCCTCCTTGTGTCCTTCTTAGCCTTGTCACGTGGCACCATCGCCCCACAGTTCGAGCACTGCACCTGCTCAGATCTTCCTTTACCGCCCTTTCCCCGCCCTCGGCTCTTTCTTTTCTTCGTCAAACTTGCCCATTGGCCATCTAATGCTGGAAATATAAAAGAATTTCCTATATATGGTATAGCGTATCGTTGACCTGCTGTCGTTGGCCTCCAAAGGTTTAATCGATGCCGCACCTATGAGTAGGAGGATGGTTCGAAGTCTCTTCAAGGCAAAGTATATTGTGACCTGTAACGGTCGCTTCGATATCATAAGAGATGGGGTTGTAGTGGCTGAAGATGGCAAGATAGCCTATGTCGGCAAAGAAGTTGGCCTAGGAGAATGCCAGAGGCACTTTGATCTTGTCGTTGACGAGGGATGTGGGATTATGATTCCTGGTCTCGTGAACTGCCACACTCACGCAGCGATGTCCCTCTACAAGGGTGTCTCCGATGACGTTCCCCTAAAGGAATGGCTTGAAGGGACGATCTGGCCTCTGGAATCGAGGGTGGATTCGATGTCCCTGCTTTATGGAAACTATGTGGCGATGATGGAGATGCTGAGTAGTGGCACAACCACGTTTGCTGACTTCTACTTTTTCGACGAGCTGATTAAGGCTCTTAAGGTGATTCCTATGAGGTCGATTGCCACTTTGGCGTTGATGGATAGGGTTCCAGATGGCGAAGTCTACTGGAGTAGACTGAAGAAGATTGGAGCATATGTTGACGCTGTCGGCTCTGTCAAGGATGGGCTTGTCGGCTTGGCTCTTGGCCCCCACGCCATATACTCATGCAGTGAAGCCCTTCTGCTTGAAGTGGCTAAGCTGTCAAGTGGGCTTCATTTACCCATACATATTCATCTGTCGGAGACGAAAGAGGAGCTGGAACTTTCTATGAAGGAGCATGGTGTGAGCCCTGTGAAGTACCTGGATAGCCTAGGCTTCCTAAGTGGGAGGGTCTTTGCAGCTCACTGTGTCCATGTGGATGATGAAGATGTTGGCATATTATTGGATAGGGGGGTGAGCTGCGTTCACAATCCATCCTCAAATCTTAAGCTTGGGTCGGGGATAATGCCTCTCCGCGGAATCCTCAGAAGGGGTGTTAACGTCTGTCTTGGCACAGACGGTTCCGCCAGCTCCAATTCACTTAATATTCTCGCTGAGATGCGTCTTGCGGTTCTGTTGCAGAGGGGGATCAGCTTTGACCCCACGTTTCCGACGGCAAAGGATGCTCTGCTCATGGCTACAAGAAATGGTGCCCGCGCCCTGGGTTTAGGTGATAGAGTGGGCAGTATCGAAGTGGGAAAACGTGCTGACTTGGTCCTTTTTGATGGACGCAGTCCAAGGCTTCTGCCCGAGCATGATATCGTCTCGAACGTCGTCTACTCTTCTCAGCCTGCTGATGTAGCCTACACGATCGTCGACGGCAGGATCCTATACGATCATGGCCGCTTCGCTGGCATAGACTCTGGAAGCGTCCTCGACATCTTCGGAGAGAGGGCGCTCAAGCTGCTTGAGGGTTGAGCTTGATCTACCCTCTCCACTGTCTCAGGTATTCTTTCTGTTCTTCGGTTAACGTGTCTATTTCTATTCCCTCTGACTTCAGCTTCAATAGCGCGATCTTCTCGTCTATGTCGTAGGGGACGTCGTGGACTCTGTTATCTAGCTTTCTCTCTTTCATCAGATAGAATACAGAGAGGAGTTGGGTTGCGAAACTCATGTCCATGATCTCTATGGGGTGGCCGTCTGCGGCTGCTATGTTGACCAGTCTGCCTTCTGCAAGAAGGTAGAGTCTTCTCCCATCCGGTAGTGTATATTCTTCAACATTCTTTCTGACATTCCGGCTGCCTCTGCAGATTTCTTTTAGCCCTCTAACGTCGACTTCGACGTCGAAGTGGCCTGCGTTTGCAAGTATGGCGCCATCCTTCATGTTTGCAAAGTGCCTCTTGGATATCACATCTTTGTTGCCGGTTGCGGTTATGAAGATGTCACCGAACCTGGAGGCTTCCTCCATTGTAGCCACCTCGAATCCGTCAAGGTGTGCTTCTAAGGCTGAAAAGGGGTCGGTTTCGCAGATTGTGATCCTTCCCCCTAGCCCTTTGAATCTGAGCGCTACTCCCCTTCCAACCCACCCGTAGCCGGCGACGACGACCTTTTTGCCTGCGACGAGTACGTTTGTGGTTCTAACTATTCCGTCGACGACGCTTTGTCCGCTTCCATATTTGTTGTCGAAGATTCTCTTGCTTTTGGCATTGTTTACGGCGATGACTGGAAACCGTAGGACGCCATCTTTTTCCATCGCCCTATATCTGAGGACACCGGTTGTCGTCTCCTCTGTCCCACCTAACATTCCATCGGCCATTTTCTCTTTGTGTATGAGGACGCCTAGGTCTGCTCCATCATCCACTATTATGTTCGGCCTATTTTCGATGACCCTGTGGAGGTTCTCCAAATACTCTTTTGGTGTCTCATTATACCAGCTGTAGACATGCGAAACCCTCTTTGTTAATGCGGCGGCGACGTCATCCTGTGTCGTGAGGGGGTTTGATGAGGTTATTGAAACCTCGGCTCCAAGCTCCTCGAGGGTGGAGGCTAAGAGGGCGGTCTTTG
This sequence comes from uncultured Nitrososphaeria archaeon, assembly GCA_964448685.1. Classification (GTDB taxonomy): domain Archaea; phylum Thermoproteota; class Nitrososphaeria; order JACIWG01; family JACIWG01; genus CAYUWR01. Next base: position 165,187 of record CAYUWR010000011.1, on the reverse strand, counting down.
CTTCTAGATGTAGGCACATTCCTATTCTGACGCCTTTCAGTTGGACGCTGGCGCCCAGTTCCTCACGTAGCCTCCTTAGGATAGGCATTCTCGTCCACGCCCACTCAAGCTTCTTTTCTCCCTCTGACGATAGGCTAATGTCACGTACGAGATGTCGGCCTGGAGATTTTATCATCGTTCAAGGATACCATGTTGCCAGTATTTGTTCTTTGGTTGACGATATTGTCTGTCGAGCATCGGAGTCTATGCTAGAACGCTCTTGCGAGAACAGCTACTTCCCTAGCTTCTCTGCCGCACCAGGCGCATTTCGCCCAAACCTTCTCGTCTGCGTCCACGATTCTCCCTCTTATTTCATACCCCTTTGTCTTCTCCTTCAACTCACTGGCGCATTCTGCTCTACAACAGAAGTTCATCAAGACGATCTTCTCCTCTTCACATGCTTTTAGAAGTTGTGTCCTATCGTTTACCCTTTCCATCGAGTTCCTCATTCTCTCCATCGATTTCTGCGTTAGATGATCGAGTATGTCTTGTTTTAGGAAAAGGGCTTCCTGCTCAAGCCTGTCCTCTCTCACCTTCCACCTCTTTCTCGTATCTCTTCTGAAGAATGTGAGGCTTCCCTCTCTAACTTCTTTTTCTCCCACCTCTATCCTCACAGGCGTGCCAACAAGCTCCCATCTGTAGAACTTGGCGCCTGGCCTCGCATCCGAGTTGTCGACTTCCGTACGTAGGCCGATATCTCTGAGCCTCTTGCCGATCTCAGCAGACTTCTTGAAGACCTCTTTTTCCTGCCCCTCCTTCGGGATTGGTATGACAACGATCTGCGTTGGCGCCACATCAAATGGGAGGACCAGGCCGAATTCGTCTCCATGCACTGCTATGACCGCTGCGGCTATCCTCGAAATTCCTGGGCCGAAGCATGTCTGATGGACGTTCTTTCTGCTTCCATCTTCAGCCAGGTACATAATTTCGAAGGGGACTGAGAACTTTGTCCCCAGATAGTGGGTTGTAGCTATCTGTAGGACTCTTCCGTCTGGCATGAGGCAGTCAAACGCATATGTCCTTTCAGCTCCTGGAAACTTATCCCATTCCTCTCTTTCGACGACGAAGAAGGCTAGCCCCAGCTTCCTGAGGGCTTCCTTGGTGATTTCGATGTCTTCCGACACTTGGGCAAGAGCTTCTTCCTTACATTTGAAGGCGTCATGTGCCTCGATCCAGTAGAATTCTCTTCCTCTTATTAGGGGTCGAGTGGCCCTCGTCTCCTTCCTGTAGACGGTGACGGTCTGAAAGAGCTTCAGCGGGAGATCTCTGTAGCTGTGGATCCAAAGTGAGTACATCGGATAGAATGCGGTTTCGGAGGTTGGTCTGAGGGCAAGCTCTTCTTCTCCTTCTTCGATCTGTAGCTTGAAGACTTCTGCCTCGAAGCCTGTGATATGCTGTTCTTCCTTCTTCAGATATGACATCGGTATGACGAGGGGAAACATTACCTGCTGGTGTCCATTCTCTGTAAGCCCTCTCTCAAGCTCTTCCTTGACCAAGTTTATTATCCTCATCAGGTTCGGCCTATAGACGACGAACCCCTTCACATTGTAGCGTATGTCAACGAGCTCTGCTCTCTCGAGGATTTCCGAGTACCACCCACTGAACTCTTTCTCTTTATCTGGTAGGGCTTTCTCCGGCTGCAATCGTTCTCGCCAGAGACTATCTTTCAGAGTTGTTTTATACTTTCTTAAAGTTTATCTAGGGTGGCGGGTTTAGGTGGACAACATGGTGTTACTCCCATTCATCGAGGCGCTTTCGAAGTTTCTGGAGCAGCTTATAAATCTGTTAGGCTACCCGGGATGTGTTCTCTTCGGATTCTTTGGCAGCATAATACCTTTCATACCTGTCCCATACTATGTGCAGGTGGTGATTGTAGCACAATATCTTGACCCATTTCTGGTGTCGGTTCTCAGCGCATTTGGTGCGATTGTTGCAAAGGTGATAATATTCTATGTTGCCAAGTATTCCTCGAAGCTTTCGGGGGTAATGTCTAAAGAGAATGTGGTAACCTTGAGGAAGGTCAGCGACAGGTACGGGTGGTTTGTAGTATTCTTTGTAGCCGCCACCCCTGTGCCTGATGACATGCTGTATGTTGTCATGGGTGCATTAAACTATAACGTGATGCACTTCATTTTGGCCGGGTATGTTGGAAAGCTGCTTCTTACCATGTTCTTTGCCTATGGGTCTCGGCTATATTTTCCTCTGATATCCTTCTTGTTGGACAGCATAGGCAACGAATTCGTCGCATTGGGTATAACGTTCGCAACCCTCTTGGGCACCTTTGTCCTCCTCTATTGGGTCTATAAGCTAGATTGGACCGCGATCTTGGTCAAGTACTTTCCCTGGGTCAAGGAAGGTGTCGTCAAAGAGGAGAAGAAATGATTATACGTGCGGACCTTCATCTGCATAGTAAGTACAGTCGTGCGACAAGCGAATCTATGGGCCTTGACTACATATCGTTGGGTGCGAAGACGAAGGGTCTTAATCTTGTAGGAACAGGAGACTTCACGCATCCAAAGTGGTTCGGGGAGTTGAAGGGGAAACTGAAAGAGGCTGGAGACGGCATATACACGTATGGTGGAGTGAACTGGATGCTGACATGTGAAGTCTCATTGATATATTTTCAAGATGGGAAATCTAGACGTGTACACCTTCTCCTACATGCGCCATCGCTTGAGGTAGTGGAGCAGATAAATGATGTCCTATCACGCTACGGCGACCTCTCATCTGATGGCCGACCGACCTTCACGAATCTGGCAAGCCCAGAGCTTGTCGAGTTAATGAATTCCATAGACGACAGCATCTTCGTGATCCCATCTCATGCGTGGACAACCTGGTACGGTGTATTCGGAGCCAACACCGGCTTCGATTCGCTGGAAGACTGTTTCAAGGACAAGACACATAAGATCTTCGCAATCGAGACAGGGCTCTCCTGCTACGACGAGATGACCGAAGTCTTGACCGAGAGTGGCTGGAAAAGGTTTCCTGAAGTCCGCAAGTCTGATAGGATCTGCACATTGAATCTCAAAACGGGCAAGATCGAATTCCAGAAGCCGATTAAAATGTACAAGTACGATTACAGGGGAAGAATGTATCGGCTGAAGACAGGAGGAGTGGATCTACTGGTCACCCCAAATCATAGGCTCCTGGTTGGTAACTGTAGCCCACGCAAACCGCCCCATTTTTTCCTAAGAGAGGCTGAATTCCTGTTCAACAGATCGAAACGGTTCAAGAAGGACGGTGTCTGGACAGGTAAGGAATTGAAGTACTTCATGATTCCGAAGGTTGGAGCGAGACATGAAAGCCAAGGTCCCTCAGGATCTCGAATCATGTATGGCAAGAAGATCCCTATGAGGTCTTGGCTGAAGTTCTTCGGATCCTGGATTGGGGGAGGTGAGACAGACGAGGGTGGAGACAGCGACTTTGTCATCTTGCATACCGGAAGCCGCAGTCTGCGCTCTGAAATGGTGAAGCTCCTAAAACGATTCGGATACGACGTCTGCTATGAGAGAGGAGCTGTTAGGGTAAGAGATTATCAGCTCTCCCACTACCTTAGACAGTTTGGCGGTCTTTCTGACAGATTCATTCCCGCGAGGATAAAGTCTCTATCTAGGGATCTGCTGCAGGTCTTCTTAAGATACTACATAAGAGGCAGCAGTTTTCGTGGACGTAGGAGAGGTGGCCTGCTAGTCTCTGCTTCCACAACATCTGTACGTTTGCGAGATGACCTTCAAGAGATCGGATTAAAGCTGGGGATGTCCACCTATTGTAGACTGTGTAGTAGGAAGACTGCCAGATTACGAGCCGAAGGGCAGAAACTTGATTTCTGGAAGGTCTATTTTACAAGAAAGAGGGTGCACACCTTTCAACCTTCTATGGCCAAGAAGCATAAGGATGTTGAAGCCTGGGAGGACTACAGCGGCCAAGTCTTCTGTGTGTCTGTACCGAATCAGGTGATCTATGTTCGCCGAAACTATGTCCCAGTCTGGTGTGGAAACTCAGATCCTCCGATGAACTGGCGGGTCAGTGCCTTAGATAAGGTCACGCTTGTCAGCAACTCTGACTCTCACAGCCCCACCTCGTTCCGTCTCGGAAGAGAGTTTAACGTCTTCGATCTTGAAGGGTTCTCTTACAGGGACATCTTTAAGGCGATCAAGGATCGTGACAGGAAAAGGTTCCTCTACACCGTCGAGGTTCCTCCAGAATATGGGAAATATCACTACTCAGGCCATCGAGATTGTGGGATCTCTCTCCACCCTAGAGATGCTATGAGGATCAACAACATCTGCCCTGTTTGCAAGAGGAAGCTTACTGTTGGCGTCTTGCAGAGGGTTGAAGAACTGGCTGACAGACCCGAAGGCTATGTTCCCCAAGATGCCATACCATATAAGGCTGCCCTACCCTTGTATGAGGTTATATCATACCTTAGAGGTTCAGGGACGCTATATTCTAGAAGGGTGGAAGAAGAGGAAACCCGCTACATAAAGAAGGCGGGAGACGAAATATCGATTCTCTTAGACATACAGGAGCCTCTCTTGAGCCAGATCGTCGGCCATGAAGTTGCATCGATAATCACAAGGCTGAGAAATGGGGCGATGAAGTTTGAGCCAGGCTACGATGGTGTATACGGCAAACCGCTACTAAAGCAGTCTACACAGAGGAACTTGACATTAGACTGAATTGTCGAAAAGTATTTAAAGAATAGGCAAAAAGGGTTAATCGATGACTGTGGCGAAGGCTAAGGCTTCTGTCAGAAACTTTCTTATGAGGTTCACGTTCGGCTTGGTTAGGCAGTTGACTGGATTCAAGAAGGCACTCTTGCTTGTTACAGCATTCAACTTGCTGGTAGTGTTTCCTGCGATCGTCGGAATCTCATATGCGGTGGAGGCTCCTTCTCAAGCTCAGACGTCAACAGGCTCTGACTTAGCAATCGGGTTGGGGATGTTGGGTGCTGGGTTGGCTATCGCTGGGTCGTGTATAGGTGCAGGAATTGCGGTGGGATATGCTGCAAGTGCTGGTGCTGCTGCGATCGTTGAGAGGCCTGGAGTTTTCGGTTCTATCCTGATACTTGCTGGTTTGGGGGAGGGGATCGCGATCTACGGCCTTCTTGTCGCATTCCAGATCTTGGGCAAGATTCCCTCGATACCTTGAACCGTGTTCGAGATAATTTGGAAAGGGTTCTCACAGGTACAGTAGGTTTCTCACCTTTTCCTCCTCTATCTTGAGCTCCTTTGCTGTCGAGAGGGTGATTAGGTTACGTGTTTCCATTTCAGCCGCAGCCAGGTATCCTATTACATATGTGAAGCTGTTCGGGTTTCTTCCAGAGATAGACTTCGCTTTGGCGTAGGCTTCTTTAAGTATGGCATTTTCTAGCTGCTCTATTCTATTCTCTTCTATTATGGACTTTAAGTTTGAAGCGAATCCTTGATATGTTGTCCTTGCAACAATATCTGGTACCGATTCGATTCTAGCTGTCGCGATCTGGTTCTTGTCCTCTTCTTTCAGTCTAAAGGATTTGAATGAGGTGGCTAGGATGGCTTCTGGACTTACGCCTCTCGCCTTCAGGTCTATCATTGTGCCTATGTTCCTCAAGTCTATTTCGGTGCCAACTATTTCTTTTACCTTCTCTTCGTCTGGGATGCCGTCGATGGAGTCCAATAGTTGATCGAAGTATATCTTGTCTATTAACGCTTCTAGAACTGTTTGAACTTCATGTCTTTGGTAGATTGAAAGTTTTTCTGAAACTTTTGAGTATCTGGTTGCCTTCAGTAGGTCTAGGGAGTCTTCTAGTGTTGGAGCTTCGATCATCGCTTGAAAGTTGATTAGGGCATATTCTCTTGGTATGGGGATCAATGTTTCTGGCGTCATCTTTCTCCCTGTCCTCTTTGACCTCAGGATCCTCTTGACATTTTCCACTTCATATCTGTCGGCGTAGGTCACTAGAAACTTTCTTATCCTGTTCGGCGCGATGTTGGCAACAAAGTATATCCGCGATACGAGAATAGAATAGAATATTCGGTTCAAGGCTGATGCATTGGCTGCTTCGCTGGATATCTTGCCGATTTCAGGTCCGTAGTCGCTCTTCAGAAGGTTCTCTATGAGGGCATTCAGGTCTTTGGCTCTTGCTAGGATATCGTAATGCTCTCGTGTGAGAAGGTGTGCGTGTAGGCCGTGTGTTCGTGTCACAAGATATATCATTACTGACTTCATTCTCTTCTCTCCCTTATCAGGTCGCGAACATGTTTTGTCACAGAAAACTCTTGCAGGTCTTCTTCTATAAGTCGGTCTTCAACGTACTTGACGAGCTCCCTATATTTTGGAATTATCACCTTCTCTAGAGCGTTCACCTTTCTATTCGTCTCCATGAGCTCTCTGGCAAGCTGTTCTATCTTTGCTTCGACTGTGGCCAGGCTGATCGCCTCCTCTACGGCTCTAATCAACTTTTCGGCGGTTACGTAGAGTGCTATGTGAGGCACCTGCCTTGGATCAGGTTTTCTAATTAGATCTATTTCGGGCATCGTGACACCCATGACTGTGGTGGGCGATGCTCGTGCTTCTATTAGGTCTGCTGCGTCTGCGGCGGAGGAGAAGCTGTCGTAGCCGTAGGCTGAATACGCGTACTTGGCTGACTCGAAGGCTTCATCGAACATCTTCTCAACATCCTTCCTACGCTGGATTTCGGGAAGCAGTTTGTTGATCTCTCCCGCAAGCTGGTCTCTTTTCATCTTGAGTACATCCATGCTCTTTTCTGTAAACTTCAGCTGTTCTCTTAGTTTCTGTAGAACCCCTTTGGTCGCTGTCGCCCGGCCTATCGACATACTTTCTCACGGTCCAAGGTGGACGCCTTTTTCCAAAGATCTATGTCTTGGACTATATCTTCTTATTATCTGTTCACTTATTCTGACCAACTCGCTTTCTGAAAGTGTGGAAAGAACCTTCCATGCGATGTCAAGGGTCTCCTCGATGCTTCTGTTCTCGTATTCTCCCTGGTTGATGAACGTCTTCTCGAATGCGTCCGCGAACCTCAGGTAGCTTCTTTCTCTATCGCTTAAGCCGATTTCTCCAACTATCTTGGCCAGGTCTCTGGCTCGGACACCTTTTGAGTATGCGTCATATAGTTGGTCTGCCACATCTTCGTGGTCTTCTCTTGTCTTTCCTTTTCCGATACCGCTTCCCATCAGCCTACTCAGTGATGGTAGGACGTTTATTGGCGGATAGATGCCTCTGGCGAAGAGGCTTGCGTCTAGGAAGATCTGGCCTTCTGTGATGTAGCCTGTTAGGTCTGGGATGGGATGCCTTAGGTCGCCGCCTGGCATTGTGAGGACAGGCATCTGTGTCAGTGAGCCTCTTCGTCCAGCGATTATGCCTGCTCTCTCGTAGATTGTCGCTAGGTCGCTGTAGAGGTAGCCTGGGTATCCTGATCTTCCTGGGACCTCTTCTCTTGCAGCGCTCATTTCTCTTAGCGCCTCACAATAGTTTGTCATGTCGCTTAGGATTGTGAGGACTTGAAGGTCTAGGTCGAATGCCAAATACTCGGCCACTGTCAAGGCGATGCGGGGTGTGAAGAGCCTCTCGACGGCTGGGTCCTCTGCCAGGTTGAGTATGATCACCGATCTCTCGATTGCGCCTGAATTTGTGAACTGTTCCAGGAAGTATCTTGCCTCATCGCTCTTGAGGCCCATTGCCGCGAAGACGAGGGCGAATTCCTCCCTTTCTCCTCTCACGGTGGCCTGTCTCGCTATCTGCGCTATGACCCTATTGTGGGGTAGGCCGCTCTCTGAGAATATTGGCAGCTTCTGTCCCCTAATAAGCGATAGTACGCCGTCTATCGCGGAGATCCCGGTCTGTATGAAGTTGTTTGGAAAGACTCTTGCGACGGGGTTTATTGGGTATCCATTGATGTCTCTGAGGTCATTTGAAGCTATCTCTGGCATGCCGTCTATCGGCTGATATATTCCGTTAAAGACTCTTCCAAGTACTTCGTTGGAGACGGGTATCTTGAATGTTGTCCCGGTAAACTTTACTGCCACGTCGGTTTGTAGGCCGTCTGTGGAGCCGAGCACCTGTACAACTGCTAGCTTATGTGATGTGTCCAGTACCCTACCCAGTCGGTCTCTTCCATCAGCCCCTCTTATTATGACTATCTCGTCGTAGCCTGCGTCGGTTACGTTTTCGACGAACAGGAGTGATCCCTTGATTTCTCTGACTCCACGATATATCTTTCCTTGCATGTCTTCTAATTTGAGTGAGCTCATTTCTGCCTCACCTTCTTTATTGAGAAACCGTGTTCGACCGCTATCCTTTCCAAGTTGTCCTCGGTTTCTTTCATGACTCTAAGTACGCTGTCGACTCCTCCAGCGTCCTCTTTAACCCTCATCATCATAGAAATCTGAGGTATTTCTCTTATTAGGTTGATGGGGACCCTGTTCTCGATGAGCCTCATAGCCTTCTCGTGAAAGTCCATTATCATCTTGAGGAGTAGGAACTGCTTCTGCATGTCGCAGAATGCGTCGACTTCGTCGAAGGCTGATTGTCTAAGAAAGCCTTCTTTAAGTATCTCGGCTGTCAAGAGCGTGAGCCTCTGTTCGTCGGGAAGTGCGCTTTCTCCGATGACTCTCGCGATCGACTCTATTTCAGCCGCGATGCTCAGTAGCCTGAGGGTGTCAGACCTATATCTTGGAAACTGTAGAATCGACTCCTCCAGCCGGTCAGGGTTTCTGTTCTCTCGAGCGTGACGTCGATAGCCTTCTATGATCGAGTCGATTAGTGATTCAGAGTATAGGCTGTAGCTCTTGAGCCAATTGATGGCCGGAAAGTGTCTGCTGTATGCCAACTCTGTATCTAGGGCCCAGAAGACTCCTGTGAATCTGAGTGTGTGAATGGTGACGGGCTCGTTGAAGTCTCCTCCAGGCGGGGAGATTGCTCCTATTATCGTAACTGAGCCGTCACGTTCAGGTCTCCCTTTGGCGACTACGTGTCCAGCTCGCTCATAGAATTCCGCTATCTTGTCCGGCAGGTATGCGGGGTAGCCTCGCTCGACAGGCATCTCTTCCAGTCTGCCTGAGATCTCCCTTAGTGCCTCAGCCCATCTTGATGTTGAATCCGCCATTATAGCCACATGGTAACCTTGATCTCTATAGTATTCTGCCATCGTCACGCCGATGTATATGCTGGCTTCTCTTGCTGCGACTGGCATGTTGCTTGTGTTAGCTATTAGGACCGTTCTCTCCATCAGAGGCCTTCCACTTCTTGGATCCTTAAGTTTGGGGAATTCGGTGAGAACCTCGCTCATTTCGTTTCCACGTTCCCCGCATCCTATGTAGACTACGACGTGGGCGTCGCTCCACTTCGCCAGCTGATGTAATGTGACAGTCTTCCCGGTTCCGAATCCTCCAGGTATCGCTGCGGCGCCGCCTTTGGCTATTGGAAAGAATGTGTCTATGGCACGTTGGCCTGTGACAAGAGGCACGTCCAATGGCAGACGTCCGCCTTCTTTAAATGGTCGAGGCACTCTCACAGGCCATTCCTGCATCATTGTGAGGTCGGCTTCTTTCTCGTTGTTTACAACCTTCGCGATTGGCTCGTCAACCTTGAAGTCGCCTTCCTCTATCTTGGTCAATGTCCCGCTTATGCCGTAGGGGACAAGGATCTTGTGCGCTATCATCTGTGTCTCTTGAACTTCGCCTATGATATCGCCTTCTTCTACGCCTGCACCTTCGGCCACGAGGGGCTTGAAGTGCCATCTTATGTTTCTGGGGAGGGTGCTGACCTTCGCACCACGACTTATGAACGAACCTTTCTCCTTTACTAGAAGTTCCAGGTTGCGTCCGACACCATCATATATTCTGTTGAGCATGCCTGGCCCAATTTCTGTAACCATCTTTTTTCCTGTTGCCTCAACCTTTTCCCCAGGCCTGATGCCGCTTGTTGACTCATACACTTGGGCTGTGAAGTTGTCCTCTGTTAGACGGATGACTTCACCGATCAGTTCATCTGAGCCCACAAAGACGACTTCTCCGACCTGTATGTCTGGGATCCCGGTGCCGACGATTACCGATCCCGCGATCCTACTTAGGCTGCCTATTCTCGTCTTCATCTTCACGTTCACCTTTCACGATTTCAGGAGGGTCTCCATTATCTTCCCCAGGTTTTCGGATCTTGTCTTCGCGAGTCTCGACTCAAATGTGTTGACGTAATATTGCCTCATGTCTTCTGTGTGGACTATCACCCCCCCGAGTGAGTTCATCTGCGTCGGTGAAATCTTGAGCGTAACATTCTTACCTGACTTGCTAAGGCTCTTTTCGGCTAACTCAAGTATCCTGTCTGCTATCGGCTGGTCCTGTCTGCGTATCTGTATCATGAACGTGTTCCCTTCCAAGCTCTTTACCGCATCGGCGACGTAGTTGACCATGGCCTTCTGGTAGGTGGAAGTTTTCTTGTTCGCGATCTCCTTCAGCCTATTCTCTGCTTCAATGAAAACCTGATTTAGATACTTTGACTTCACATTTGAAATCCTCCTTCTAGCTTCGATTCTCGCAGAAGCAAGCTCAACCCTCTCTTTCTCAGCCAGTTTTCTACCTGTTTCTTGCCTTCTTCTCTCTGTGGCTTTTTTGGCTTCGTCTTCTGCTTGCGCGAGGATTCTCCTGCTTTCCTCGTCTGCTTCCTCGATTATGCGCTTAGCTTCCTCCTCTGCAAGCCTTCTAAGCTCGGACTTAAGCTCCTCCATGCTCATGACCTTCACCTAGGACACAGCTTACGACGAAGTCTATCGCCTCTTCCAGGTTTCTTTTACACAAGTAATCTATCTTCTTTGCTTCTTCATCTGATTCTCTAAGGATTGCCTCCCTCTTTTTGGCTATCTCCGACTCTCCCCTAGCCATCTGTTCGATGGCCACTGATTCGTCGGCTTCCGAGTTTCTGATCAACTCATCCGCCTTCCTCCGAGCGTCATCTATCATCTTTCTCGCCCTATCCTCTGCCTCGCTTATGATCAGCCTCGCCCTTTTCTCTTCATCGATCAGATCCCTTATCGTTGACATAGGCCTTCACCTTCACTCTTCTCCCAGTTTGAGTTTGACGCCGACCGCCTGGCTTATGAGTTGATGTATTTCTCTGACGCGTTCGCCTACGGCGCCACCCAATCCTGGCACAATAGCGAAGACTGGATAGATCTTTCGCTCTCTAAAAAGTTCTTCACGTTTTTTCTTCAGCTGGAGCGCGAGCTCCTCTGGCACGATCAATACCTTACATTCGCCACGTTCAAGAAGCTCGTCGATTATCTGTTCAACTTCACGGATGTCATGAGCCTCTCTTCGATCGACGCCAGCCAGTCTCAGTGCCGTGACAAAATGTTGGTCGCCTATGGCTACTACGCTCATGACCCAATCAATAGATGCAAAGGAGTACAATTAATAAATGTTCTCTTTCTTCTGGCGTTGGCAAGGTTTAGGCTATCGTCGATCTCGTCTCCTTTCTGCAAAGGTCTTGCGGAATAGACTTAAATATCGACGAAAATCTTCTTCATAGAAGGAGTCTGAGGGGACGTAAGGTGCTTAAGCCTGTCAGAATGAAGAAGTTCTATGTCAAGATGCCAAGAGACTATGAAACTCAGGTGTTGGAGGAGATCGGCAGACTTGGTGTAGCTCAACTTATCGGTGAACGGGCAGCGATAGGCGAAGAACCCGAAAACGTTGAGCTCTACAGCAATTTCATGAAGTTGTATGAGCGGTCAGCGGCTCTGATGGAGAATCTTCAAGCTGCAAGAGATAGGTTGATGAAGCTACTGCAGGAACAGGCAGGTAGATCGGCATCTTACTCTCCTGAGTCTGTTAAGCCTGTGAAGGCAACCCAAGAAGAAATCGTGAAGTACATCGACAAATATGGAGGCCAATTGGACAATTTCGCAAGAAGGATTGACTCACTGCAGAGGGAGGCGGATGTGCTCAATTCGGCAAGAGATCACCTGCTGCTTCTGAAAGAGAACGGGGTAGACTTGGATGGTGTCGGCGATCACAAGTTCATATTCGTAAAGGTGGGTTACATAAACAACACGTTCATACCAAAGCTTGAAGAATACGTGAGAGACTTCGGGGCCGTATATAAGACGAGGGCTGTGAACCCTAGAGAATCAAGCTTGCTGATCACTGGACCGAGTGAATACAAGCAGAACGTGGAAAGAGCGCTCTCGCTGCTCAACTTCAACGAATTCACTTTTCCCGCCAACCTCCCATCTGATCCTTCCTCCGCCCTAGGTGAAGTGGAGAAGATGGCTCGGAGCAAGCTTGAAGAGATCTCACAGTTGGAGGGTTTCCTCAGTCAAGTGTTGGCTGACCTTGAAGCACGCAAGGGCTATGTGAGCTTCTTGAAAGAGGCGAACCCGTCGTTGCTTAGGGCGAGAAGCTTCAGCATAGTTGAAGGTTGGATTCCAGAACATGAGGTTGTACGCCTTAGGGAAAGGCTTTCCAGTATGGCTATCGGGGGCTTGTACTTGGGTGTTGAAGAGCCAAAAGAGGATGATAAGGTGCCTGTGGCATTATCTAACAAGGGTATACTGAAGAACTTTGAGTTGCTTACAACAGTTCGGGGGACACCAGGCTACAAAGACGTCGATCCCACATTGATTTATGCGATCTTCTTCCCGATAATGTATGGGATGATGTTCGGCGACGTAGGTGACGGCCTCTTGATAGTTATTTGGGGGCTTCTATTCTATAGGAGGGCTAAGCCTTTCCTGGGAATCTCTGGGCGTGTCATAAAACGTCTGGGGGTCATAATGATGGTTGGAGGTCTGTCTGCGATGGTGTTTGGCGTATTTTATGGCTCAATCTTCCTCTATGAAGGAGTTAGGCCGCTGCTGCTGAGGCCTACTGAATCGTTTTACACGGTCATAGGTATCTCTCTGCTCTTTGGTGTGATGCAGATTATCCTTGCTTTGGCTCTGAATGTCGCCAACAAGTTCTTGGAAGGCGATTTCAAGGAAGGGATATTTGGTGGAAAGGGCTTGTTCGGCCTCATCTACTACATCATTGGTGTGGTTCTCGCCTACAGGCTGGTCTTGAGTGGCCTCCAGTTCTCAGCCTTTCTTTGGCCTGAGAATGTCCTCTTGACAGCTGGCACACTTGTCATGCTGCTGCTCGTATTCCTTTCACCCACGATGAAGATGTTGGGCTCACATGACCACAAGATCGGAGAAAGTCTTATGGAGGGGTTCGGCGAATTCATAGAAACCTTTATCTCGTATATTACGAATTCGATGTCATATATCAGGCTGGCGGCATTCGCTATCGCCCACGGCATACTGGCTGAATTCGCTCACGCTTTAGGCGGCTCGATGGGGCTGATTCCAAGTCTGATACTGGTCAACGTCATGGTTATACTTATTGAAGGGTTCGCTGCTGGAATACAGTCTATTAGGCTTATGTACTACGAGTTTTCTACGAAGTTCTTCACGGGTGGGGGTACGAGGTTCAACCCACTCAAGCTCCTCCTCGAGTAGCCACCTTGGCTGCAGTGTGTTTGAAGACGTCGCGGGATGTGGATGCTGGACTGCCAGTTGCCTACGTTTTCCGACGTGTCTTCTTGAGCAGGGAAGGCTGGTTCGAGATTATGAATAGTGCGAATCCTATCAGGAAGATGCATACTCCTTCTTCATAGGCGCCGGTGGCTCCATGGAGCGCGTACATGTAAAAGATGAAAGCTGGGGCGCTGATCATGATGAGTATCGCGAAAGCGTTCAAAGTGGAGTGTAGGCTAGGTCTTGGCAGACGGGTTCTACCAACTGGAATCAGATAAGAATAGATAAGCAATGAAAGCGGAAGTATCACAGAATATTTTCCATCTACGAACATATAGAATATCTTCGAAATGTCGACGCCAGCTATCAAGAAGGCTACAGTCGCCTCGATCGCCAGCAGCGCCAAAGCAACCTTTTCAACTCTTGACGCGATCTCTTCAACATGCCCTTCTGAACCTTTGGCGTCAAATATGGTTGCGGTGATAACCCCGATGCATCCTATCAGATAGAGGAAGGGATCCTTCGAAACCACTACGAATATCGTGTAGAAGCTTTCACCTGGGCCAAGAATGATATAATAGTAGATCCATCCGATGATCCCTGCGAAGAATGGAGTCAGATATGAGAGGAAGGCGATGTCCTCCACCTGATCCTTTGTCAAATTCCCTCGCTCGATTCTTCTAAATCGCATGTTTTAACTTTTCTTGTCGTCTATTCACCCATTCATGCGCCCATTGCAGACTGAAGTGAAGGCTACCATGTCTATTGTCGCCGCTTTCTACTGACTCACATGGAGGGCTTCTTTCTTGGCTGACGTCTTCCGAGCGAACATGAGGTATGCGGTGTGTGCTACCATCCTAGTCGACGGCCTCGTCATCCCCTCTCTCACTTCCATTTTTCTGAGCATCAGCTCCACAGTGTGGATGTTCACGAAGCCTAGGCTTCGAAGCGTCGAATTCAACTTCTCTGCCTGATTCACTGTGGGCAATATTGCCGCGAAGGATCCACTTCCTTTGAGTGCATTGTAGGCTGGTTCCGCGAGAGTACATGGGTCTCCGACGTCTACGATTGCCACGTCAACTTCTTTTTCATCAAATCCCAGTGAGGCATCCTTGTTCTTTATCGTAACCCATTCTTCGACACCGGCTCTTGCAAGGTTTCTTCTGGCGACTTCAACAAATTCAGCCCTTATCTCGTAACTGTAAATGTGGCCGTTTGGCCTAACGAAGTTTGCGAGGGCTGTGGTCAGGACACCGCTTCCTGTCCCCGCTTCCACCACCGAAGCACCAGGGCATAAGCCGGTCTCCATCACGATGAAGCCGATATCTTTAGGGTAGACTATCTGAGTGCTTCTGGCGCTTTTCATGACGTAGTCTACGATGTTCGGTCTCAATATCGCAACTTCCGCTGCCAAAGTCGTTTTCAAGATCTCACCGTATTCTCTGCCGATCAAGTTAGACAACTCTATTATCCCCAGATGAGTGTGCAGTTTTGCACCATGCTGAGCCTTCACCAGCCAACTCTTTCCCTTCAACGCATAGATTAGTATGTTATCTCCTTCTCTGACAATGTTGTCTGTCATCGGATGGGAATAAGAGGGTAAGTTTTTAAACTATGCCCCTGCCAGAATGTGCCGTGTCTGTCTCAACATATTAAGGTTTAAATACTCAACGTAATCATGAGGGGGAGAGGCAAAGATACAACTTGGCAGAGGAAGAAGGCTCAGAAATGCGTGGAAGAAGGCCTGGGAGGAAGTTCCCATCATCTTATTTCAAGGAAAAGCCTGTGAAGGTTGGAGATGTCGTCGACTTGACTATAAGCGAAATCAGCAGGAGGGGAGATGGTCTCGCCAGACTGCAAGGATACGTCATATTTGTGCCGCATACGAGCAAGGGTGACCAGATCAAGGCAAAGATAGTGCAAGTGCTTCCTAGCCACGCAGTGGGCGAAGTGGTGCAATAGAAAATTTTTTAGGCAGATCCTGAAGTGTTACCTTCAGGTCCAATTTTTTTATTGAAAATATTTTTTACCTACCTCCTTTATCCATCAAATACTTTGCAGGTCATAGAGGTAACCTTTGAAGATATCAGGAGGATGCGTATAAGAGGTGCAGGCCGTATCGCCAGAGCTGCTGTAAGGGCCCTCGAGGAATATGGTTTGGGCTTGGATGTGGGCAAGGAAGAGTTTTTCAAGAAGATGAAGGAGGCTGGAGAATATCTGAAGAATGCTAGACCAACCGCTGTTTCGTTGCCCAATGCCGTGAACTATGTCCTGGTGAACTTGGAGAGGGAGGGCCAGAATGTGTCCCAAATGTCGGTGTTGAAGGAGGTTCTGAAGAAATACTGTGAAGGCTTTCTGAAGCGAAGCGAGTTGGCTATGGAGAAGATTGGCTCAATCGGTTCAAAGCGTATTCAGAGTGGAGATGTCATCTTGACCCACTGCAACAGCGAAGCCGCAATGTCCGTTATCCTGGCAGCTCACATGCAGAAGAAGGATATTAAGGTCTTCTGCACGGAGACGAGGCCTAGACGTCAGGGGCTTTTGACTTCCTCTAGGTTGGCTAAGCTTGGTGTTGACGTGACCCTCATAGTCGATTCGGCTGCGAGGTATTTTATGAACAAGGTCGATAGTGTCGTCATAGGTGCTGACGCGATCTCTGTCAACGGTGCAGTCGTCAACAAGATTGGGACTTCGATGCTGGCTTTGGCAGCGAAGGAGGCTAGAAGTAGGTTTATGGTGGCGGCTGAAAGCTACAAGATAAGTCCGAAGACGTTTGTGGGTGAACTCATACCTATAGAAGAGCGTCCGAAGGAGGAAGTTGTTTCGAAGGAGTGGGCATCTAGGAATCCGGCGGTTAAGGTGGCCAATCCTGCATTCGATATAACCCCTCCGGAATATGTTGACTTGATCGTCACAGAATATGGAGTTTTCCCACCTCAAGGCATTCTGGTCTTGTTCAAAGAAGTCTATGGCTTAAGTGAGATCTTGAACCAGTAGGAAGCCTGCAGGCTGCATTTGCGTGATATTTATCCACGGGAGGTTGGGCAAAAAATGCGGGGGGTCAGCTCTGGAGGCGGCAATCAGAAGGCAATCACACCAGGTCTTCGTCGCCGAACTTTCTCAGATCCTTGCTTCGCAGCTTCACATTCAGTTTGAAGTCGTTTGGTGTAGTCTTTTCGATCGTTATCCTCTTAACCGTGAGCCCACATTTGTTTCCAGCCATCAGCTTTCCCCTCAGGCATGTCACGTAGGCGCATGTCTCAGGCGTGCATGGCTCGTTGACAAAACTGCACCATGGTCTCCCTTCGCGAAAGACCAGCATTCTCCGGCCGCATCGGAAGAATTCGCATCTTGATGTGCACGGTTTGGCCGTGGCACTGTCTGCCATCGCTTGTCACTGTTTACCATGGTTCCTTGAACGCTGGATTAAAAGTTTTCTAAAAAGGCCTAGGATTTCCACCATTCAAAAGCCAGATATCTTGGTATTTTGTCCACTCCGACGACCGCTATCGTGAACTGCTTTCTAACAGTTGTTGCCAGCCGCCCAGAGAGTACCACGTAGGTTGCTGATATCTTGTCTCTGCCGTTCATCACCTGCACCAGGTATGGGGCGTGATCGATGCCTGGGCCATGCTCGTATACTGCAAAGTCGCAGCCGAATTTTATTCCTGGCAGGGCTATGTACTTTTTGTCTCTCAGATCCTTGTAGACTGCATACTTTTCTTCGAAGTCTCTGTATTCTTTCTCGCAGATCTTCATCAGTTTCCTGACGGAGATTTCCAGTCCGTCTCCGTCTAAGACCTTCAGGGTCCTTCTCTCGGCAAGGTATAGTCCTTCTATTATGTCCAAGATGGTGGGTGTATTGAATTCCCCATTCTTGGGTTTGTGTACTCCAAGTGGCTTACCGAAGAAGCCCATCTTGTACAGCTGCTGGGCTTCTCTGATGTCCCATATCATTATCCTGTTTCCTATGAGCTTGCCGGTGAACATATCCTCTATTTCACTTATCAGACTCCCAGTGCCAAGATGGTGATCGCGTCTGTAGCCCTAAGGCATACATCGGATAATGTCTCTATTCTGTCAAGAAGGTCAAGGATCAGGAATGATCCTGGCGCGTCGGACATCGTCGGCGGCAGTCTCATGCTTAGGGTCCTATATTTTACGTCGATTTCCTTCTCTATGTTCTCAACCTCTACTGCGACGTCTGGAACCTTTTGAGGGTTAATTGTAAGCATTCTCACCACTTCACTCATCTTTTGAACTACATCTATCGCCATCAAGATCAGTTCTTCCACGTCTTCTACAATATTCAATTTCTTGAATAGTCTAGAGTCCACTTGACCCAGTCTGAAGGTTATTGAATAGACGTAGTCGACGATTTCCTCGATAGAATATGCTGATCTGAGGACGTCCTCTCTGTTCATGACAATACTTCCCATGCTCATAAGCTCTTTTATCAGACTTCTTCTATATCTTTCAACGTCATCCTCGACTCTTTTGGCGTCTTCGATGCATCTTACGATGCCTTCCTTGTTGTCGTTCAACAACTCGTTGTAGGTGTTCAGTATAATCCTCACCCCCTCAACGACCTTTCGGGACTCGTCTGTGAGAAGTGAGAGAGTTTTCCGTTTGGCTCTGAGCTCGGCCTCCCCTTCGTACATGTCGAGTCAACGTATATGGGTAAGTCATATCTTATAATACTTTTCATTATTTTTTGGTTCATGGTCTTAGGATGTCTGGCTCAGCGCACTTTAGATGCTCCCGTGTCCTTCGAGATGGAGTATGCGTTGATCTCGTTCTTGAATGATGAGGCGGCTTTGCTAGGGTCTTCTGACGATGTTATGGCTCTGCCTACCACGATCACTTTAGCTCCAGCTTCGATGATGTCTCCGACGTTGTCGAGGTTCAGTCCTCCGGCTGCAGAAACTATAACCCCTATCTCCTCAGCGATCTTCTTCACCATGTTGACTCTGCTTTCGAAGCTGATCTTGCTCTTTTCTTGATCGATTGCTGTGTGGGCGCACACTATACCTAATCCGAGCTTCTTCAATTCGGCAGCCCTTGTCGCCTGCTCTTTGACTCCCAGTAGGTCGGCTTCTATGATCACATTCTTCTGCCTTGCAGCCTTCACGGATTCCTCTATGACTTCGTTCGGCGCTAGGCCTGAAATGGAGACGATGTCGGCTCCTGCATCAGCGGCCATGCATACTTCGATCCATCCCACATCCAATGTCTTCATGTCTGCAAGTATCAGTTTACCTGGTAGTGCTCGCTTTAGTCTTGACACGACCTTTATTCCCTCAGCCTTTATTAGTGGTGTGCCAGCCTCGACGATGTCCACACTTTCTTTCACCTGTCTGGCAATCTTTAGAGCTTTGGATGAACTGAGTAGGTCTAAGGCGACCTGCAGTCTAGGGGAACGAAAGTACTCTACTATGTCCATCGAGTATGCTGTCAAGTCTGTGGGCATAAATCTTTTCCAGGTTGAGGCTACAGCTACTCTATTCTATTGTATTAGCCTGTACACAGACTCCGATACGCGACTAATGTCTGAACTTTAGCGTTTCCTGTCGTCTTGTAAAAGTTGGAAGGCTTTGGCAAAAAAATAGTGTATGCCTAGGCCTAGCGCGCCCCATTCATTCTCATATATCTTTCGCCTGCTCGTATTCTGGTTCTAGGCCTTCTTCGATACCACGATGTCTATCGTCGAAACGTTCCGCGTCGTCCCCTCTGGAGTATGTATTGCTTCAGTCCCCAAGTCGACTTCCTTCACGTAGAATTTGCCTTCTCCAAACCTGTTTATAAGTACCTGTGATACGTCGACAGCTTTGCTGATGGCTCGTCCTCTTGACTTTATAACGATGAAGGCAGACTGGGACAGTTGTAGGACCGCTGAAAGCACATAGGCCATGACACCCTTCTTCCCGATGTATATTACATTCGGCTCTGATCTTCTCTGCGGCGCGGGGGGAGCAACCTTGGCTTCTTCCTGTGGAGTTTCTGGAGCGACACTACCAACTTCATCTGTTTTCTTGTTTGCTTTAGTCATAGCTTCTCCTTGCCAAAAGGCATGTAATACCAATTAATAACCTTGTCGGTTCTCGTCATCTGAGAAATCTGGGCTCTAAAGTAGATATTGTATGGGTATATCCTGATAGGTTCCGTCTGGGAGCTGCCTTCTTATGGATATAGGAAGAGCCTTGGCTTGAAGTTCTCTCTTCGCGATTTCTGTAACATTGTAGAGGCCTTCACGTGCCACAAATGATGGAGCGCCATATGAAAGCTGCAGCGCCCTTGCGCCTATTATTCTCGCACGCTCGTACTTTGTCAACTTCGAAGGGCCGATCAGTATCTTGAAGTCAGAAGGCTGCCTTTGAGAAGATTTCTTGGGCATTGAATAATGTTCACCGTTCCCAGCACATTCCCCTTTAGCAGGCTCCTTTTTGAAACTTTCGGTGCAGGTGTGAAAAACGTTATAAGCAGGAATGGTTGATAGTTGACGAAATCAGGGTTGTCCGCGACAGGGACTGTCTCGAGGCAGAAGTTTAGAATATCGGTGACTGGGAAGGGAGAGGTGACGATAAACCTCTACAGGCATCTTTCTCCCTCCACACTGTTGAGGATAAACAAGATCGTGCCGTTTGAAACCCACGCTGTAAGACAGAACTGGACTGTCGTAATGCCGACGAATGTCATTGCAGGCAAAGAGAAGACAAGAGATGAATTCAAGAGGGGGGAAATCGCCTTCGGCCTCCAGGAGGCGGCTATCGTATTCTTTCTCAGAGACATGAGGGTGAACAGGAAATATAACATTCTTGGTGCTGTAGAAGCTGGGCTTGACGTGCTCGACAACATTGCCCACAGTGAGACAGTGAAGGTGGAGAGGTTGGAGTAGGGCTGGTCTTAGCCTTTGAAACTCTGACATCCTTCCACCTTCATGAAGGATTATGTTGTTGGCTGTTTCAGATTAGCCCTCTGCCATAGGGATGTAACCCATTGTATTCGATTGTCTCCTTGTTCTGCTGAAACTCCTACCACTTCAGATAAACCTTATTCGAGCCTTTGGGCATCCAGGCCACATGAGCCATCCATTCAGCATCGTTCAAGCGGATATTTAGGCGCATTCACGCTAAGGGTGTGCGCTTTCTGCGCTGATTTTGTAGATGCGGTGGCCGCTGAAGCCGCCTACCTTCACTATGACGCCTTTGGCCTCAAGGCTTCTCAAGAACTGGTTGGCTGCCGAAGCGGTTATGCCCAACATTCTTGCGACAGAATATAGGGTCAACGATTTTGACGTCTTCAGCTGATTCAACGCCTCCTTTTCGTCTCTAACTCGGTCCCTGTATTCTTCACGCTTCTGAAGTCTTCCGCCTTTCTTCTCCTGCTTGGCCTTCGAAGACTGTTCCTCAGCCTGCTTTGCCTGAGCTCTCTCCTCTGATGTGATACTTCTCTTTTTTACGCCACCCATGACTATCCAGCCAAATGGACACCATCCCCCAAATAGATTAACCTTTCTATGTGTTTGGGGGAAATGTTAATTATTGCGGGCACAAACCTTATCTTTGGTGGATGGGCTCATGCTTTTTTCCGAGCTTTCTTCCGCGTTGACTAAGCTCTCTGATACGACCAAGAGGTTGGAAATGATCAGCATACTGGCTGAACTCTTTAGGAAGACTGATCCTCACATAATAGACAAGGTTGTCTACATGATACAGGGTAAACTCTACCCAGACTATGTTGGATTGGAGATCGGCATAGCAGAAAAGCTTGCCGCCAAAGCGCTCGCCAACGTTTCAGGGGTTCCTGTCGAAGAAGTTGAGAAGCTTACCTCGAGGATGGGTGATCTTGGTGATGTCGCCGAGCAGCTTGCGGCCAAGAAAGCTCAGGTGACACTCTTTTCGGAGCCTCTCACGATTGAGAAGGTATATGCTGCCCTTGATAGGGCTGCGAGGACATCCGGTGGAGGGGCTCAAGAAACTAAGCTTAGGATACTATCTGGCCTGTTAAGTGAAAGTGAGCCTATGGAGGCGAAGTTCATAATCAGGTTTGTTGTTGGAACTTTGCGGCTTGGAGTTGCGGACTACACGATACTGGATGGCTTGGCGGAGGCGTTCACGGGTGGAAAGGTGAATCGTGAACAGATCGAGCGAGCCTACAACTGTACCAGCGACTTGGGTTTGGTTGCGAAAGCCTTGGCTGAAAGGGGTGTTGATGCGATAAAGGAGTTCAAGATATCCGTTGGCAGGCCTATTAGGCCGATGCTTGCCGAGAGGCTGACGAACGCCGAAGAAGCGCTCCAAAAGATGGGCGGTAATGTTTCAGTAGAGTACAAGCTGGATGGTGAAAGAGTTCAGATACATAAGGTAAGTGAGAAAGTTATACTCTTTTCAAGGAGGCTTGAAAATATAACTCACCATTTCCCAGACGTGGCTGAGGCTGCGAGACAACATCTTCTCTTCAGGACTGGAATAGTTGAAGGCGAAATTGTCGCTGTAAACCCTGACACCGGAGAGCTTAGGCCCTTCCAGGAGCTGATGCATAGAAGGAGAAAGTATGATGTTGAAAAGGCTATGGAGGGGATACCGACCATGATCTATGCCTTCGACGCCCTTATGGTTGATGGGAGAGACCTGACGCAGGAGCCGTATAGGACAAGAAGGGAGATGCTCACGAAGTATTTGAGAGAAGGTTCGTCGATAAGGCTTGTGCCGAACACGGTCACCTCAAGTCCGGAAGAGGTTGAGAAGTTCATGAACCAAGCTATTTCTGATGGATGCGAGGGGGTGATGATCAAGGACCTTAACAGTGTATATAGAGCTGGTGCGAGAGAATTCAGTTGGATAAAGCTGAAGAGGGAGTATAGAAGTGAGCTCGCCGACACCCTCGACCTAGTCATAGTCGGCGCGTTTCACGGTAAAGGTAAGAGGACAGGTAAGTATGGAACCTACCTGCTGGCAGCATATGATGATGAAAGAGACATCTTCGAGTCTGTGAGTAAGGTTGGTACTGGATTCTCGGACGAAGACCTCGACAGGATTCAGGTGCTTCTTGATCGATATAGGATAGAGCATGTCCACAGCAGGGTGAATTCTGGCATAGAGCCGGACGTCTGGTTCACACCTCAGGTGGTTGTCGAAATCATCGCCTCAGAGATAACTTTGAGTCCGATATATACTGCCGGATATGGTGTCTTCAGGAAGGACGCTGGGCTTGCGTTGAGGTTTCCAAAGTTCACTGGCCGGATAAGGGATGACAAGGGTCCAGAAGACGCTACAACCGTGAAAGAAATCGTCGAACTCTATCAGCGAAAATTGAGCAAGATTTCTGCTGAAGGCGAAGCTACATCAGATGGCTCTGGATCAGACAGCCTCTTGTAGACGTCGACACCGTAGATGCTCAAATGCAGGCTAAAGTGGGCGTTGGATGGGCAGATTTTAGGGCTTCACCCGACCAAGAAGTCCGAGGATTCGTTGGCCTAAATCTTTTATATGCGACGTTGGTATCACACAACATGGATGAGGCTGCGGAGATAGTTTCTGAGCATGAGATAAGGAAGTATGATCGCTCAAATATCTTGGGGGACTACCGCAGATGGCCTGCCCTAGCACAGGAAGCGCTTGAAAGAGAGGCGTCGGCGGTCGATTTTTCTGACATCAACCATGTTGTGTTATGTGGGATGGGTGGGTCAGCGGCTTCTTGTGACGTCGTCAGGGAGTGGCTCGATGACGTAGACGTGGTCGTGGTAAAGGACTATCATCTGCCGAAATGGGCTGGCGGAAGAGATCTTGTGATAGCCGTAACCTATTCTGGTAACACGGAAGAAACGCTCAGCTGCTACAGTGAAGCGTTGAAGAGGGGGATGCCGCTTGTCACAATATCTTCTGGAGGAACTATTGAAGTCTCCTCTAGGAAGAGGGGTGTCCCACACAACAAGGTTTCTTCAGGGCTTGCCCCCAGAGCTGCTTTTCCACTTCTCTTCTATACGCTTGTAGAGGTGCTCAGGAAGATGGATATAGTTTGCAGTAGAAGGTTTGAAGAGGCGAAGTCGTCAGCGAAGATGCTAGATTTCTATTCTCGAAGGATATTTCCTGAAGTTCCGTTGAAGGAGAACATCTCTAAGCAGGTCGCATCATTCATATACCAAGAGATTCCAAAGGTGTATGGTAGCGAGCGTATACGATGCGCTGTTGAACGCTTCAGAAGGATGATAAGTGAAAACGGCAAGTGGCATGCGATGTCAGATGTGCTTCCAGAACTCTGCCATAACGAGATCGTCTCATACATTATAGGCAATCCTCGGCTTAGGATCATTCTGATGCGGACGAAGTCTGATCCGCTGGAGATCTCGAAGAGATTCGACATAGTGAAAGAGATCTTCTTGAAGTCTCAACATAAGGTGATGGAGCTCATGCCTGAAGGCAGCAGTCTACTGGACTTTATCATCTCCTACTTCTACTTCTTGGATGTTGCCACCGTCTATCTTGCAATAAAGAATAGGCAGGAGCCAGCCAAGACTGAAAACATAGATTACCTTAAGGAGAGGCTTGGAAGAGAACTGAACTATGTTAGCAAGCTTTCACTTTGATGGCTTACTATCATCTTGTAAATTCTTTTATTGGGTAAGCTCATAACTTGGTCGTGGAGCAGATAGACTCAGTGATAATAGGATGCGGTGAAAGCTCGACCGGGAGCTTCTTGATGTCAGATGAGGATGCAATCGACATGTATCTGATATGTGGGTTGAGCGATTGGGTCTTGTTTGGGGGCCACCTTCACCGAGACGGTCTGTTGACGGACGTCGGTGTCTCTTTGGCGTTGATGGAGTGTCAGGGGAAGGTCTCTGCAGTCGGCAGCCGGTGAGACTGATGCGTGTGCTGATGTTGTCATGGGAATATCCGCCTAACATTATCGGTGGCATCGCCAGGCATGTTGATGAACTGTCCAGGTTCCTGTCAAAGAGGGGGGTGGAGGTGACGGTGGTGACTCCTGAAGCCAGTGGAAGTCCACTTGCCGAAGTAAAAGAGGGGGTGAACGTCGTGCGTGTTCAGATACAGACGCCTGCTCCAAACTTCTACAACTGGATCTTTTTGATGAACCACTTTTTCAGCAAGAAGATTGCGCGGCTCATTAAGGAACAAGGCCCTTTCGATGTCGTTCATGGGCACGATTGGATGGTTGTGCCATCTGCCTGTGAGGCTAAACATTACACCTCCTCCCAGTTTATGCTGACTTTTCACAGTCTAGAATTTAGGAGAAGTCAGGGTTCGCAGACATTAGAATCTAGGATGATTGAAAGCCTTGAATGGTGGGGTTCATATGATTCGTCCAAGATAATCGTCTGTAGCAGATCCATGGCTGACGACGTCCGGCGCAGGCTGAATGTTGACACCAACAAGATAGCTATCATACCTAACGGTATAGATCTGGGAAGGCTAAGCGTGAAAGTGGACATCTCTAGGACCAGAGAGAAATATGGAGTCTACTGGAAGGAGCTGATGATACTGTTCGTTGGACGGCTGACATCACAGAAGGGATGCGAATACCTTATAAGAGCACTTCCGAAGATACTTGAGAAGCACAACGTTAAGCTGGTCGTTGTTGGGGATGGGCCTTCTCGAAGCTTTCTCGAGTCTGAAGCCTACCGTTTGGGTGTATCAAACCGCGTAGTCTTCACAGGCTTTCTCGCTGACGAGGAAATGATAAGGCTCATCAAGAGTGCCGATGTCCTTGTCGTGCCCTCGATCTATGAACCATTCGGAATCGTCGCATTGGAGGGTATGGCTGCTGGTGTGCCTGTGGTGGCCAGTGACGTCGATGGCCTCTCAGAGATCATAAGGCATGAGGAGAACGGCGTCAAGGTTTACCCTCAAGACCCATCCTCCATCTCTTGGGGGGTGGACAGAGTCCTGTCGGACACTAGACTGGCTGAGCGGCTAAGAGAGAAAGGTAGAGAAACTGCTGAAAGAGAGTTCTCATGGTCTGCGATCGCGGAGAAGACTGAAAACCTCTACAAGAGTTTGATCGGTGAAGGCGGTTGACACGCGAATCTGAGATCCTACTCTTGTTGAGGTATCTCAATGCCCTCGACAGAAAGAGGGGGGTTGAAGTGCAAGAGTTGGCCAAATTTCTTGGTCGAAGCCTTCAGGATGTTGACCCAACAGTCCTAGCCCTATCAGATGAAGGGAAGATCTATCTGCAGAGGGGACGAATATGGCTCACGCCTCTAGGTTTCTCGGTTTCCCTTAGAGACTACAGCTGAAGCCTATTCGATCCCATACAGTTTAGCATGCTCTTTTCTCGCTGCCACGCCGAGGCTACTACATGCCTGCTCGGGTGGAACTGGATTCACGTATATTCCAGACCCAAGCTCTAACCCCGCATATGAAGTCAGTCTTGGATATACTTCGATGTGCCAATGTAGCTGCTTTGTTGTCCTCTTCTCTGGCGAAATGTGAAAGACTAGATTGAATGGGATATCTCCAACTGTTGAACCGAGTGCCCCCATCATTATCTTCAGCATGAGGGCGAGGTCTTCAACCTTGTCAGCGCTTATTTCAGAGAACTTTGTTTCATGCTTAACGGGATATATCCAAAATTCGTATGGATTAGATGACGCCCAAGGCGTGATCGCGATGAAATGCTTTGAAGAGTAGACGTTTCTCGGCCCTCCAGTCTCGGATCTGATTATGTTGCAGTGGGCACATCTGCCGAGCGAAGGATGCCTTTCAAAGACAGATAACTCGTTCGCTATCGTTGGAGGTATGTTCTGGGTTGTGGCAACCTGTACGTGAGGGTGCTTGATGGAGGCCCCGGCTTCCCTGCCGCTGTTGATGAATATGGAAACATAGCCGACACCCTTGACCTTGTTGCCGTAGAGGTACTGCACCATATCCTTCAACACGTTAATGAGGCTGGCCCACTGCTCTTTCGAAAACGTGAAAAACTTGTCTTCGTGGTTTGGGGTTGGGACGACCACATAATGGTACCCATATGCGGGTTCGCTTTCAGTCGGATAGTTTGTATGCTCTGACTGCGGGTCAAGAGAGACGATTGGATACTTGTTTGGGAAGACTCTTATCGTCCAACCTTTGACTCTTTCCTCGTCGCTGTCCTGTCTCTTTATGTACATGTTGTCCTCGTATATTATCGAATATATCGCGGGGGGTGTGAGATGCTCATTGCCAGGACAAAAGTAGCATATTTCACCCTCCTCTTCCTTCTTTATCTTGAAGTCGGATGGTCTCTTGGCCCTCTTGGGTTCGATTATTACCCATCGTTCGACAAAATAGTCTTTTCTAATCTCTCCCATGTCCTACACCAGCCTAGCCGACTCACGATAGACCTTTATCGTCTCGTCTGCTATCTTGTCCCATGTAAAGTTCTCTAGCACCCTCTTTCTGCCATTTTTTCCAAGCTGTCTCGTCTTGTTCATATCTTCCAATAGTACGCTTATCCCCCAAGCTATGTCTGCTGGGTCATAGGGGTTCACGTGTATGCCACATTGATTTGGTCCTGAAGGTAGGACAATTTCCCTTAGGCCTGAAATTCCTCTTGCGCCGACGACAACCGGCTTCTCCATGCTCATGGCCTCCAAGGCCACTATCCCAAATGGCTCATATAGGCTTGGAAAGATGGCTATATCACATGCGGCATAATGCATTATTCTCTCTTCCTCTCCTATGAAATCGAATCTTGGTATGACAACATTTTCTAGCTTTAGGTTTGAAATCAGGCTCAAATAGTATTGCTCATTATCTGATGTGCCTAAGAGGACAAGTTTTGCCTTCGGATGCTTTTCGTTGACGTATTTCATCGCATAGACTAGTTTGTCTACACCTTTAACTGGAACGAGTCTTCCGACAAAGAGGAGCATCTGTTCATCTTCCTTTATACCATATTTTCTCCTAACATATTGGACCGCGTCACTTGATATGGCGGTCGGATCATACTTGTGTGGGTCAACGCCGTTGTATACGACATTGATCTTCTCTTTTGGTATGTTTATATGCATCAGGTCATCTATCATCGCGTAGGATACGGTTATGACTCTGTCAGCATTCCTCCCGCCTATGGTCTCAAGTTCTGTGATCGTCTTGGAGCCGTTTCCTAAGCTTCTACCCTTCTCTGTGGAGTGAAAGTGTGTGGCCAGCGGCAGCTGAAGTTCCCTCTTGGATATTATCCCTCCGATGAAAGAGAGCCAGTCGTGGGCAACGATGAGGTCGAATTCTCTGTTGTCTAGCTTGACAAGTTGGTTAACAAGCTTCGCTGAACTTAATATGTTGCTGGTCATGACGTCGGAAAAGAACTTTGTGCCGCTTCCCCATCTGGCAATGTCTTCGCTTACAACAGAAGGAACGACGTCCGCCATGTTGATGATGGTTGGTCTATGGACTTCAACCCCCTTGTACATCTCATGTGTCTTGAGCTTTCCGTCGTTGAAAGTGAAGACTGTCACATCATTTCCTTTTGCGACAAATTTAGGTGTTATTTCTGATATGTATGAGCCAAGTCCGCCCACGATTCTGGGAGGAAATTCCCAACAGAACATTGCAATCTTCAAGCTTGTCCCTTTAAGGTTGTCCTGTCCTTTTTATAAGAATTTGTAGGCTTGTGACGACAACTGACATGCCATATTGCTAGAATGTGAGGGTGAATATTGTCGGGTGAGCTGCGAACCTCTTCAGAGATTGGCTTCTTAGAGCGCCTCTAGGGTGGTAGTAAACTTTATTAGCGGAAGTATACGATTGGTTTTGAAATGACCAGCATAGTACTTGCGTTCGAAATTCACCAGCCTAGGAGACTTAACCGGATGTTTCCCTATGAGAGGGTGAAGAGGATAGCGGCTGGAGAGTCCCTTATAGATAGGTACTTTGATGACAAACTCAATAGGGAAATATTTGGTCGGGTTTCCAAGAAATGCTATAATCCGACCTTTGATATCCTGTCTGAGCTCATCAAGAGTACGTCTTCGACTGATAAGCCGTTCAAGCTGGCTTTGGGAATGAGTGGAATGTTCCTATATCAGGCTGCCCTCTATGAGCCTCAACTTGTCGAGAAGCTGAAGGCTCTTGTTGCAACCGGCAACGTAGAGCTCCTAGGTGGCACCTACTACCATTCTCTCGCATCTCTTTCCAGCTTGGGGCTTAACGAGTTCGCTGCCCAAGTTAAGGAGCATAGGGAGTTGATCAAGCAGCTCTTCGGCTACGATGTGAAGGTGCTAGAGAACACGGAGTTCATCTACAACAATGAGGTCGCGAAGGCCGCTGAAGCTCTTGGCTTTCAAGGAATCTTGACCGAGGGTGTCGCAAAGCTTCTTGAATGGCGTTCGCCAACCTACGTCTACTCGCCTGTGGGCGCTGAATCCATCAAGCTGCTTCTGAGACATTATGTTCTCTCCGACGACATCGCCTTCCGCTTCTCTCTGAAGACGTGGAACGAGTACCCTCTCGACGCGCAGAAGTATACATCGTGGCTTTCGCAGACGAGAGGGGACGTGATATTGATCTCGGTTGACATTGAAACCTTCGGTGAGCACCATTGGGCTGACACTGGAATATTCGATTTCTTGAAGAGCCTTCCGAAGGAGGTTGCTAAGATTGGAAACCTGAATTGGGCGACTCCAAGCGAGGTGTTGGCGTCCACTCCTGCTTCGGGGGCGATAAATGTTCCTGAAGCAAAGACGATATCTTGGGCTGACGTGGAAAAGGATTGTACAGCTTGGATTGATAATTCGATGCAGAGGATAGCCTTCGACCGCCTCTATCGCCTCGAGCCATTCGTGAAGGAGATAAACGATGCAGGCATAATAAAGCTGTGGCGTTTCCTACAGCAGAGTGATCACTTCTACTATATGTCGACGAAGGGTGGCACACCTGAGGCTGTCCACACGTACTTCAGCCCATACAGTTCGCCAGCTGAGGCGTTCGCGACATTTGATGGGATTCTCAGCGACTTCGAGGGAAAGATTGGCACACTGTACTACCGTCTGAAAAAGTCTAGGACAACGGGAGCTCCCTCACAGCAGCCACCAGCAGGGCAGCAGAGGCCGACTACGCCTCCAAGGTATACGCCGACAGGATATGGATCTTATCCTAAGTAGACGTTCTATGTCTTCGTAGAATTCGAAACCACCAAAGTGATGTGTATTTCTGTGACTTTGGAGTCTATGTAGACTAAGCCCTTGCTTCTCCAGTAGCTCATGTTCCAGCTTAGCTGTTCGATGGTTGCTTGTGTTTCCTTGGGTGGTGAGGGTGACAGAGTGATGGTATCTGGTCTGAATCGGAAGCCCCACTTGTTGCCATATTCTTGAATTATGCCTCCAATATAGACTCTGGTCTTGTTTTCGTGCACTTTTCTCAGCTCTTCCCAGGTCTTAGCGTCTTGGGTTTCAATGGCCAAGTGTTTTCCCCTCGAATCTTCTATGACCGCCCATATGTAGGTGTCATGTGATGTCTCCTTACAGTAGTCTATGTATTCAAGCCGTTGCCAAGTCAAGAATATGGCCAACGTTACAATTGCTGCCAGAGAAAAAGCTGCTGTCCTCCTTCGGTTCATGACGTAAAAGCATCTAAACTTCACATATTTAAGCCTCGATGTCTTCCACTGTCCCAGTTCTCCATCGCCAACATCGGAAGTGTCTGCTACTTTTAAGCTCTGTTAGTAAGAAAGATTTAACTACAAATGATAACAAGGCGGGATGACAGCCGGTTGAAGAAGATCCTTTTTGTTGTATTGGATGGTGTGGGTGATAGACCGATTCCAGAACTAAATTACACTACGACTTTGGAGTCTGCGTCGACGCCGAACCTCGACTTCTTTGCTCGCAGGTCTAAGGCAGGCCTTGTCTACAGTGTCGGTAAAGGTATTGCCCCCGAATCTGATGTTGCCGTCTACAGCCTCCTCGGATATAAGGTTCGAGAAGGGTATGTGGGGCGAGGGGTGGTGGAGGCTTTAGGTTCCGGACTCGGTTTCAGGGACGGCGACCTGGCTTTGAGAGGAAACTTTGCGACGGTAAAAGAAGACTTCACGATAGTTGATAGAAGGGTTGGCAGAAGCCTGTCGTCTGAAGAGGCCAGCATCCTATCTGAGGCAGTGAACAGGGAAGTGAAGCTTGATGGCCCTGGTCGAAGTGTTGTCGTCAAGTCTACGGTCGGCCATAGATGTGTCGTCCTTTTTAGAGCCTGTGATGTGAATCTGAGTGATAGGATCTCGAACACGGATCCTGCTTACGCAAAAGTTGATGGAATGGGTGTTGTCGTCTCCATGAAGGGAGACTTGAAGGTGGCAAGGTGTGAGCCGGCTGATGACACGGATGAAGCCAAGGCCTCCTCTGAGCTTGTTAACGAGTTTACTGGAAAGGTTTTCAGGGTGTTGGATGGCCACGAGCTTAACTTGAAGAGAAGGAGGGAAGGGAAGCTTCCAGGAAACATGATCTTGCTTAGGGACGCGGGAAGCTCACTGCCAAGGTTTCGGTCCATCGAGGAACTGTACGGTCTCAGGGCTGCCATATTAGCTGACATGCCTGTTGAGATAGGGATCGCACGAACGGTTGGAGCTGACGTATTCAGTGAAGGTTCACCGACTGACTTCGCCTTAAAGGCCAGGAAAGCCTTAAGGCTTCTGGAGGACTATGGGCTGGTATATGTTCATCTGAAGGGGCCGGATGAACCAGGACATGATGGCGACTACTTGAAGAAGAAAAAGTCGATAGAGGAGATCGACAGACAGTTCTTTGGCGTTCTCAAGGGCGCTCTTGGTCTCGAGGATGTCGTGCTTTTGGTTACATCAGATCATGCTACTCCTTGTATTCTAAGGGGACACAGTGATGACCCTGTGCCTCTGATCATCTCATCAGATGAGCTTGAGAAGGACCATGTCTGCAGGTATACGGAAAGGGAGTGCTCAGGGGGTAGTTTAGGGGTCTTGGAAGGGCATAGGCTGCTTGAAATCGCCAAATCCATTTCGGTGAAGTAGACTTCACATTTTCCCTCTTATGAGGTATCTTATCGATTCGACTGCGATGTCAGCTGCTTCCGCTTCACCTTTGACTTGGAACTCGTTCTTGATCCTGTTTGCGAATACCGCCAGGACGCATCCGGCTTCAAGCCCATAAATGTTCGCTAGCGTGAAAAGGGTTGACGACTCCATTTCGAAGCAGAGCACATTTGCTCTTCTCAGGACGTCGATAAGTTCTGCTGAGCTGCGAGGTAGGTATTCCATGTAACCTGGCCTAGATTGGCCGACGTAGAAGGAGTCTGTGGAGGCGGCGATGCCGATGTGGTATCTTCCCCCAGTCTTTTTTGCCGCCTGTTCAAGTGCCTTCATCACCCTGAATGATGCTACTGCAGGATATTCTGGCATGATGTACTGCTTGCTTGTGCCATCAAGTCTGACAGATGAGGTGACCAAGATCGTGTCACCTAGCCTTATGTGTTCCTGTATCGCGCCACAGCTGCCTACTCTGATGAAGACCTTTGCCCCTGATGATGCCAGCTCCTCTACCACTATTGCTGCAGCTGGACCACCTATGCCAGTTGAGCATACGGTGACAAGTTCGCCTTCGACGTGGCCGTTGTAGACAGTGAATTCCCGGTGTTCTCTGATTACCTTGTAGTCGTCGAGTCTGGATGCTATGAGCTTAACTCGATCGGGGTTTCCAGGAAGCAGTACGTATCTTCCTACCTCTTCAGGTGATACTCTGACATGGTATGTTCTGCCTTCTTCTGAGACTGGCTTGTTGGCTGAGACGACCGTCTCCATCACTTTGTTTTCTGCCGTAAAATCTTATTTAACTTTTCTCTCAGCTTCTGCCCTTCAAGTTCTCGCGCCTCGAACCATACTCTTGCGATGGGCTGCTTTATCTTTATGATTCGAGAAAGGTCACATGGTGTACCCAATACTATTGCATCACATGATATCTTCTTGATCGTTGTCTCGAGATCGCAGAGTTGCTGTTGGCTGTATCCTAGTGCCGGGAGCACTGGACCGATATGTGGAAACTTCATGTATGCTTCCCTTATGGTTCCCGTTGCCTGATCTCTTGGATCCACCAATGTCGCACCATATCTTCTTGAAATGAACGCGCCAGCAGCTTCGGAGAGTCCGCCGTGGGTCACGGTCGGCCCATCTTCGATGACTAAGACCTTCTTTCCCTCCACAAGTTGAGGCTTGTCAAGTCTCGCCTCTGACGACGTCTTGACGATCAACGCCCTCGGGTTCTGGGCTCGAGCCATTTCTACAACTTTCTGAACTTCTTCGGCTGATGATGCATTGACTTTGTTTATCACTATCACATCAGCAGATCTGAAGTTGACTTCGCCTGGGTAGCTTGATAGTATGTCATGTAGCCTGAATGGGTCGGCTACACAGATGCTGAGGTCAGGCTGATAGAATGGGAAGTCATTGTTTCCTCCATCCCAGACTATGATGTCTCCTTCTTTCTCCGCCATCTTCAGGATCTTGCTGTAGTCGATTCCTGCGTAGACGACGGTGCCTGCGTCGATGTGTTGTTCAAATTCTTCTCTCTCTTCAACTGTCACTCTATACCTTTCTAGGTCTTGGTATCGCTCAAACCTTTGGACAAGTGTATTCAGGGATCCATAGGGCATTGGATGTCTCACTATTATAGGTCTCTTTCCAGCCGACTTCAGGATTGACGAAACATACCTTGAAATTGTGCTCTTTCCAGCCCCTGTTCTTGTCGCGACGACGGCGATGACCGTCTTCTTTGATCTAATCATGGTGTCTTTTGGTCCGAGGAGATGGAATGAGGCGCCGGCTGCCATGGCCTTGGAGGCCAGATGCATCACATGCTCGTGGGAAACGTCGCTGTAGGAGAAGAAGACGTCGTCGACATCATTTTCTCTTATAAGCTCTTCCAGTCTTTGTTCGTCGTATATCGGTATTCCTCTTGGGTATCTTCTTCCAGAGGC
Source organism: uncultured Nitrososphaeria archaeon (assembly GCA_964448685.1). Lineage (GTDB taxonomy): Archaea > Thermoproteota > Nitrososphaeria > JACIWG01 > JACIWG01 > CAYUWR01. The sequence goes on along the minus strand of CAYUWR010000011.1, from coordinate 131,704 downwards.
GATGGGCGGATATTTCCTGTTGGAGATATATGGTATTTGGGCTGCGGTGAAGGCCACTACCCTATATTCTCTGTTTCCTCTAAAGTGGACGTTGAAGTTATGGAAGTCTCTTCCGGCTGCTCCGAGGATTATGGCCTTTCTCGTCATAGGCAATCGTGGCTTGTTTCTTGACGTAATCTTATATAGTTTCTCGGCGCCTTCTTGGCCTGCGACCATTCGCATTAGGAGCATGTTGTGGTCTGACGCATGTTTTGCTTACAGCCTGTCGGCTGCTCTCCTGAACTCTGCTAGGATTTCCCGATAGCTCAGCTGTGTGGTTCCTGTCACGATCGAATTTGTGACGATGCCGCCGATTCCAATTCTCTTCAAGACGGCGAGGTCGTTGGGTTCTATGAACTTCTGTGACGGCACAATGACCGGTTTGGACGATCGCCTAGTGATTAGTGTATAGTTTGATATGTCGAAGAGGGTTAGGGGAAGTCTGAAGACTTGAGGTGTCATGATCGACGCTTCGATGGCGCTTACTCTACCATCATGCGAGAGGATTTCAACCTGTTCTAGGACATATCCGCTGCCGACAGAAATGATCTTCTTTACCCTATCATCATTGTACACATATGATGGCATGTGATGCGCCAGCATCTTGACGTAGTCTACGCCGGATCCCACGATCTTTTCCCATTCCTCCTTGCTTACCATCGGCATGTCTCCGATCCAAACCCCGACGGGGACCTTGACGGAGCCGATTACCTCTCTCACAGAGTTCTCTTCAAGGTCTATTCCGCCGAATCTGATGGCTGAGGCTGCATCCTCTATGTTCAGGTGCAATTCTACGGCATCGGCTCCTGACTCTTCAGATGCCACGGCAAGTTCGAGGCTATTGGTGTGAAGGCTCGATATCAGCGTGAACTTGTCCTTCATAAGCTCTATCGTTCTACTCAACTCGTCTTGCCTCGCCGACGAAATAATGTAGTCTCTTGTTCTTAAACGTTATACGCGTCAGCCTAGGTTGTATGATATCCTGTTCTAGGTTATTATGTTGTCGAGGCTTCTGGTGTCGATAGCAGAATTCTCGACCGATTCAAGGGTTGTCCTTGATGCTATAGGGCGAATGTGCTGCCTGGCTGCCATTGTTGAGAGTTTGGGCTGTATCTTGCTATTCGAATCCCCTTCTCAGTATCTTTCCTGGGGCGCTGTCGACCAGCCTCCTTCGCCTGACAGCGATTTTTCCGTTTACAATAACGTATTCTATTCCTTCTGGATAGATGTAGGGGTTCCTGTATGTGGCCTTGTCTTCTATTTGATTCTTGTCAAATATCACGATGTCTGCGTACATTCCTTCCCTGATTATTCCCCTACCTGGAAGCCTTAGTCTTTGGGCTGGTAGAGATGTGATCCTTCTCACAGCCTCCTCTAGGCTGAGGATCTTCTCTCCCGGCTCCTCCGGCAGCTCCGCCCTAGTTTCTCCCCTCACATATTTTCTGAATACTAGAGGGTAGGTTCCGAAGCCCCTTGGATGCTGTGTCAAGGAGGCGCTCGTCCTGTTTCCTGACACAGCGTATAGGTCTGACTCTATTATCGAATGCTGGAATCTGACCACTTTTCTTATGTCTTCTTCTTTATGTGATTGAGCCATTATTGACGGAAAGGGGGATCCTAGGGCAAGCAGGTCAAATATTGTCTCAAACGGTTCTTTGTCTTGTGCGTAGGCGATCTCTTCTATTGTCTTTCCTTCCTTGTCCTTGTCTCTTGGGCACGATAGTATCTTTATTCTGTTCCATAGGCCATCCTTTGCCATCGCGGCTGTTGCCAGTTCTTGGCCTCCATGTTGCACTTCGGCCTTTATCTTCTGTCTCACCTCCCTGTTCTCCATCCTCTTGACCATCTCTTCTGGTCCTCCCTCATAGGACCATTTAGGTAGTAGCGTGTAGAGGGAGGTGGCGCTCCACAGGTAGGGTATGACATCGCATCCTACGTCAAGCCCTCTTATTCTCGCGAAGTTCACGAGGTCTAGGGCTTCATCCTGTTCACCCCATGAGGGATAATGGGTTTCGATGTGTGAAATCTGAAGCCTAACCCCTGTCCTCTCACAGATTTCTATCGCCTCCCTTATCCCATCTAGGAAACCCATAGCCTCCTTTCTCGTATGTGTCGCATATAATCCATCGAACTTCGCAACCTCTTCGCATAATTGTGTGATCTCCTCTGTTGAAGCGTAGCAGCCAGGCGGGTAGGCTAGGCCAGAGGAGAGACCGAATGAGCCTTCTGCCATCGCATCATAGGTTAACCTCTTCATCTTTCGAAGTTCTCCCTCGCTGGGTTTCCTGTCCCCCATTCCCAGCACCGCGATTCTGATCGTGCCATGTCCTACCAGTGCTGCCACGTTGATCCAAAGCCTTCTCTTCTCTAGCTCTGATAGAAATTCGCTGAAGCTTCTCCAGCTTATCTTGACCTTCGCCATTGGAAAGAGCCAGTTTCCAACCAGGAGGTCTAATGTTCTCTCGTCGGTGGGCGCGAGGCTGTAGCCGCAGTTGCCTATTACGGTCGTCGTGACACCCTGCATTATCAGGCTCTTTGCTCTGCCGTCTGCCAGTAGCGTGCTGTCTGAGTGGTCATGTATGTTTATGAATCCTGGAGAAACTGTCAACCCATATGCGTCGATCTCATTGTCTGCTGAAGACTCTATCTTTCCTACTTCTGTGATCTTTTGGTTGGTGACAAGCACGTCCGCTTTGAAAGCTGGTCTTCCTGTTCCATCTACGACCTCTCCGTCTTTGATGAGTAATGTGATGTTTCCGGTTTCCATTTCTCTGTTCGCAGACTTGTTTGTAGGCTGCAATTTAAAGGGTTTTCTGGAAGCGGAGTAGATGGATGCATCGAAGTCTTCAGCTAAGTGGTCTGTTGCCACAAGCTTTTATACGATCGTCTTGTCTCTTAGGCTGAAGTCGGGTTCACTTTGCTCATTCGATAGCACTTTCTCGAATACTTCGAGGGCTCCTAGCTTGTGAAGTATCTTATTGTTGTTGCCGCACTGATATGAATAGGTGCATCTTGGGCATCCGCTTTCATTCTGGCATGGGCATTCTTCCAAGATCTTTTTTCCTCTCTTGAATGCTTCCTCGAGTCTGTCATAGAGTAGCTTGGAGGCGCCGTTTCCTCCCTCTGTTCCATCATACACAAATATCATTCCTGTTGTGCCCATCGACACACCTCCCATGTCAGCGGCTCCCCCTCCAGTTATCATATTCGACCCCTCGATCATGACATGTTCGGTGGCGTGGAAGCTTCCGGCGAGGACTTCCTCTTCGAGAAGATGTCTGTCCCATGTCTTTTCGTCGAATATTCTCGAGGGCGGTGGAGCTCTGAAGACGAAACCCTTGGTCTCATACTCGTACTCTATTGGGTTTTCTAGCATGGACTGCTTGCCTTTTCCCTCTTCTCCGATCTTGTTCTGTATGTAGCCGTAGACGATCTTGTTGATTGTCAAGTTGCAGAAGGATATCTTCAGCCCATATGCCTGTCGCGTCTCATTAACCCTTGTGACTGTGGGTATGACGGTGCCTAGAGACTTTGTAAAGTATGGGTGGTCTCGAGGAAGCTTCTCCATATACGCTACCCATTTCTCACCTACACACTTGAGTTCTCTGCTGAGATAGTTGTCTCCGCCATGCATGTACACCGCGTTGGGGTGGAGTTCGCTGATACCTATGGCGGCTTCTCTGAATCCTATGCTCTTGCCTTCACAGAAGATTTCTATCGTTCTTCCCGAGCCTCTTATATTGGATTCTATGGCGCTCTTTCTCGCCTTCTTGGTTGGATAGACCCTTCGGCTGACGACTTCAGCTTTTCCTTCCTTTGCCAGCTTTTCGATTGCTTCTTCGTCATATAATCCTTCGCCATATCCGATAGGTCGGTCACATATTGCCGAGAGAATCTGCTGTTCTCTCACAATGGGATTCGATGGGTCAACATAGCATGCTGCCACGTCAGCATAGTAGTCGTCAGGGTGGTTCCTGTAGTATCCGCTGATCGGATCGTCTTCTCTAAGCACGAGCAGGATTATGCTCTCTTGCCCTCTTCTGCCAGCTCTTCCAGCTCTCTGTGTTAGTCTCGTCACGTTGACTAGGTCGGAGATTATTGCGTCAACGTGGCCTATGTCTATTCCAAGTTCGAGTGTCGGCGTAGCTATTATTGCGTCGATCTTTCCCTCTTTGAACTTTCTCTCGACGTCTTCTCTGAATTCTCTCAGTAATCCGGCTCTGTGAATTTCAGCATTGATTCTTTCCTTCCTCGCATACCTTAGAAGGAGTTCTGCGTCTATGTGGCCGTTCGAGAAAGCCAGGACCTTGTAGTGATTTTGAGTCATCTCCTTTAGTGCTTGGGTCCTATACACCCTACCTGACACTATTGATGGATACTCTATGATGAAGTGTGTGTCGCCGTGTCTTCCCTCTGTTTCCTCTACGACCTCAAATCTTCTGTCGAATAGCTTTTCACAGAACTCTCTTGGATTGTATACTGTCGCCGAGGAAGCTACTATCTGGAGAGGTCCAGTGAACCTCTCAAGCCGCTTTATGATATAGTGTATGTGTGATCCAAAGCTTCCTATATAGTTGTGGACTTCGTCTACAACGATCATCTTGGCTGTCTTGAAGAGTCTAGAGTATCTGCTGTTCAGTGCTAGGTGTACGTGGATTATGTCGAAGTTGGTTATGAGGGCATCTGGGGGGTTATCGCAAAGTCTTTCTCTCTCAGCCCTTTTTGTGTCTCCATCGAAGACTGCGACGGTTACCCCAAGTCCCTCAGCCAACCTCTCAAGGCGAGGTTTCTGGTCTCTGGCGAGAGCTTTTGTCGGATAAACAAAGAGCGCGAAGGTCTTTTGTCCCCTAATATTATGGAAGTCGGTTTTTACAGCATATTCTCTTGCTTTGATGAAGGCTGGGATGGCGAAGGCTTCAGTCTTTCCACTTCCTGTCGGCGCGACCAAGACAACGTTTTTGCCTTTCAAGATTTCGCTGACCGCTGTCGACTGGAACTTGAAGAATCTTCTGAAGAAGTTGGATTCTATCCATAGTCCATACTTTCCGTCTAAGACTTCAGTGACCCTCGGCCCATCTTCTGGAATCTGTTCAGGTAGAAACCTGTAGGATACAAGATATGCCTTTCTGTCACCGAGTATTTTCTTTATAGCCGGCTTCAGCGATTCATATTCAATTTTCTGTCTTGATACTTCTTGCTTGACTTCTTCGAGGCTTCTTGCTATGGCCTCTGTTCCGACAGGTTTATACTTCTCTTTTATGCTGAGCCCTTTCCTGTCATATTCCACAAGCAGCTTAAGGTAGGCCTTCTCAACTCTGCCTTCGTCGCTGTCGAATGTGTAATTGCATTTGGGACAATACAATTTTGTCTTCGAGCTCTCGGCCCTGTCGACGATCATGTCCTCTCTACATATTGGGCATCTGATCAGGGGCAACCTGTGTTTTGCTAGCCTTTCGACTTCTAAAAAAGGTTTTGCAGTTCAACCGTCTTATCATGTCCGTGTTTCTGTGAATGTGCGTTGATCACGCAAATGGTATATGTTGACGACCAAGTTGTCGTAGTTATACGTATAAATATCCCCTTCTTGCAGGCTTGCCTGTGGTTGTATGGCAGAAGTTCCAACACCATTTGAACAAACCGCTCTTTCGAGCATTATAATTGTGGCTTTCGGCGCGCTGGTCTACGCTATACTTCTGGCGAGACAGGTTCTCCGTGAACCTCAAGGCTCGGGAAAGATGCTGGATATCTGGGGTGCGATAAAGGAGGGTGCCAACGCCTACCTGAGAAGACAGTTTAAGTCGATACTTCTTCTTGTGGGCATCTTGGCTGTTGTCTTATACTTCTCTGCAGATTTGGCGGGGCAGACTTTCACAATATCCTTGGGAAGGGCGTCGGCTTTCCTTATGGGAGCGCTGTTTTCTGCGATGGTAGGATTCTTGGGCATGAATATGGCTGTGCAGGGCAACATAAGGACCGCCAACGTCGCAGGAGACAGTTTTCGGGATGCGCTAAGGATCTCCTACAGGTCTGGTACCGTAACTGGTATGCTTACGGATGGTTTGGGCCTGCTGGGTGGAACGGTCATATTCATAATCTTCCTCAAGGACGCGCCTGAGGTTCTGTTGGGGTTCGGCTTCGGCGGCACGCTGCTCGCCTTGTTCATGAGGGTTGGGGGTGGAATCTACACGAAGGCCGCTGATGTCGGCGCCGACCTTGTGGGGAAGGTTGAGAAGGGGATACCTGAAGACGATCCGAGAAACGCGGCTGTTGTAGCAGACCTAGTAGGTGATAATGTGGGAGACTGTGCTGGGATGGCTGCCGACATCTTCGAATCCTATGAAGTGACGATGGTTTCTGCAATGTTGCTTGGGCTTGCGATAAAGCCTTTCGACTACAGGTGGATCGTCTTCCCGCTGATGGTTAGGGCGATAGGCGTGATAAGTACAATAGCTGGAACATATACGGTCTCGATGTGGCCGGAAAGCCTCACCAAGGGAAACGCCTTCAAGGCCATGGACCTATCATACGACCTGTCTTCGGTTATTTCGACTGTGAGCTTCTTCTTTCTTGCACAATACTATGTGGGGGACTTAAGAGTCTTCTATGCTACCGCAGTTGGAATTCTTCTTGCGATAAGCTTCAACAAGTTAGCTGACTACTTCACGAGCCCACATAGGAGGCCGGTTGATCAGATAGCTAGGTCAGCGCAGACAGGTGCGGCGCCCCTCTTGTTGAATGGGCTTGCGTTGGGGTTCGAAAGCACGGTTTGGGTGCTGATTGTCATCGCAGCGACGGTTGTCGCATCAGTTATCTTCTTCACAGGTGCAGGAGTTATCTTTGCGATGTATGGTGTGGCGCTGGCGGGAATCGGCATGTTAACCCACACAGGAAACAACGTCTCAATGGACGCATTTGGTCCAATCGCAGACAACGCTGGCGGAATTGCTGAAATGGCAGGGGCTGATGAGAAATCAAAGCAGGCTTTGGCTGACCTGGACGCTGCAGGCAACACGACAAAGGCTGTCACGAAGGCGATAGCTATAGCGTCTGCGGTCATCGCCGCGATCTCCCTTTTTGCATCTTATGCGGAATCGATCGGCGCAGGATTGACGGTGACATTGGATATAGCGCAGCCGATCGTGTTTGTAGGCCTGCTTATCGGAGGGGCATTGCCATTCCTCTTCAGTTCGATCTCGATAAGGGCGGTTGGGAGGACTGCGTCGAAGATAATCGAAGAAGTAAGATCCCAATTCAAGAGACCTGGGGTTATGGATGGGATAATCAAGCCGGACTACGCTAAAGTGGTGTCGCTGGTGACAGCTGCTGCACAAAGGGAACTGATCGGACTGGCCTTGCTGGGCATACTTACGCCGATCGTCGTGGGGCTGCTGCTTGGCGAACTTGCGCTGGGCGCTTTCCTGGCAGGAGTTATACTTGTAGGCCAACTTTTGGCGGTGTTCATGGCGAACACTGGTGCAGCATGGGACAACGCGAAGAAGAAGATAGAGGACGGTTATTATGGTGGCAAGGGATCTGAGGAGCATAAAGCATCGGTTATCGGAGACACGGTCGGCGACCCCCTGAAGGATACCGCTGGACCCGCCCTGAATCCCATGATCAAGGTCATAAACTTGGTCAGCTTGCTGTTTGCGCCAGTGATAATAAAGTTCAGAGATAACATGGCTTTAGCGGGAGTTACTGCGCTCGTCCTCGTGGTCGTCTTGGCGTTTGTCGTGGTCCGCAGCAAGAGAGAAACTTAAGTTAAAACGAGGCCTCAACTTCCATCTTCGGCATGCAACATTAGAGGAATGTTGACGATAGATCAATGCTCGTCATGAGACACGTTGCTATTTAGGTATAGGAAAGATGTCGATGACCGCCGAGCGACATAGCCGTCAATTGCATTCTTTCTTTTCTTCTTTCTAATAACGTGATGTAAAATGGTCGAATCAAAAGCGATCGGGACGACGAAACAAACATCAGGCAGAGTACATCAGCTTTTTCGCCTTAAATAGGACGTTTTTGTCACCTGCTAACAGAATTCCATTTTCCAGAGCCTCCTTCATCAGCCTCCTTTTTTTCCTTGCCAGATCCAAGAACTCCTCCTCAGAAAGAACTCTTGGTTCAACGTCTAAAGGTAACTGTGAGCTGATGTAGTCTGGGATTCTATCGATAGGCCTACTTTTAGCCTCTTTTACAATGATCAGCAGGTCGATGTCTGAAAACGGGCTATAGTTTCCTTTGGCTAAGGAGCCTATGAGGATAACCGTTTCCGCTAGCTTCTTCACAACCAATCCTCTAGCATAGGCTCTGACTTTTCGGATGACTTCTTCATAATTTAGCCTAAAAACTCTCACTTTTGCAGAATTCAATAATTTCTCTGGCATATTCCACTGCCCTTTCAGCATCTTCTTTTGTATAATAATCCATTGGCGCCCCCTCGCTGTGAAAGTTTGGATATCGTGTTGGAATGTAATGTCTGTCTAGCCCTTTTGCTTTTTCTACAAGCTCTACTGGAGGCTTGAGTTCCTTTGGGAGTTCTTCTAGCATCCTGGAAATCGAATGCCCCCAAACTTCCATATTTCTGCCTTCATAGAGTGCTTTAACCGCCTTTTCGCCAGCCTGCTGGGCTGCAAAACAAGCCCATTCAAAGTCACCATTTTCTAAAGACAGCCTGGCATGAGACAGATCCTTCAAAGCTTGTTTCATCCAATCCTTAGATCTAGAAACCATTTTTTTCCCACTTGCAATTTACAATTCTCCATTTACTTAAGCTTAACTAGATACATATACCTATGATACGAGAAGAAATTTGATAGAGGACCATTTGGCATAAAATTACATTTATGTCTTAAATATTCTAGGAACCAAGAGGGGGATCTTGAGCAACAAAGTCTATGTTACCTCATCTGCCGGGAGGCAAATGAGCGGGCATTAGAGCTCGAAAGATTAAGAAAAGCTTATATGCCTGTATACACTCTGTATACTTGATGTTGTTATGGGGCAAACAGCAGTAGTAACAGTCCGCATCAAAAGGGAAATCAAGGATGCTTTGGAAAAGGCCGGCGTCAACATTCCAAGTGTCATTAGACAGCATCTTGAAGAACTTACATGGAGACTTCAATTGAAGGAGGAGACTGAAAAAATGAGGAAACTTCTTGAAGATGTCAAGCCCTCTGAGCGTGAGTTTTCGGTTAAATCGGTGAAGGAAGACCGTGAAAGTCATTGATTCTTCGGCTCTCATCAAATATGTGGCAAAAGAAGAAGGCTGGGAAAAAGTTGAAGAACACCTGAAGGAAGGGTGCCTTACAGTCGACCTTGCAGTTAAAGAGACAGCTAACGCACTTGCAAAGAAAGCGCTTAGTAACGAAGTTACTGTGGAGACTGCAAAAGAGATCGTCGGTCGCCTGCCCAAAATAGTTAGGATTATACCTCAAAAAGAACATCTTCTAAGAGCGTTAGAAATAGCTGTGGAGCATAAGATAGCAGTTTATGACGCATTATTCATAGCCTTATCGGTAAACACGAACACACCTCTACTGACATCAGACGATAAGCAGGCAGAAATTTCGAAAAAACATAATGTGGTGGCCACTCTAATGTGACACTCGCCATCCATTCTGTTACGCGTCATGCACATGGAAGGGCTTTATCATCCAGCCATCTATTTTTTCCTATATATTATAAGATCACTTGGCAATAGAGGAGGACGGCGGTTGCAGGAGACTTGGTGGGGATTAGAAAAACAGAGGATACAAAGCGTTAAACAGAAAGCTAAAGAACTGATTTCCACACTACAGACTAAGCCAGTTCATTCAGAATATGCCCAGTCAAAGCTGTTCAGAACTATATTTCGATAAAATGTCATCAAGTAGGATATTATATGGCCTCAAAGATCATCCTACCCTTGCTCTAACACTTAACATAAGCAGATAGATATTTCTTAACGATTTCGTGGAATCGCCTAAGGTCTCAGTCTCTCGCATGCCATTCTGTAGACTGGGTCCAGGAACTTGTAATTTTCTACTATACTCATCATTTCAAGCTTGTTAATGATCCTTGAAAGTGTTGATTTTGGAACTACAACTCCTTTTTCTGCGATGGAACTCCTCACGTCAGACCAAGTCTTTGCACCACCTGCCATAGCCTTTAGGATCATCTTTTCCCTCGAACTCAGTTTATTCAGCTCCTCTAAAGCTAGTTCAACAGCCATGTCAGCTATTCTCATAATATCTTTTAATCCTTCAATATATGATCTGCCAAAGAAGACAAGCCACCCAACTATTCCATCGAACAGCTTAATGGCCTGATCTATCGCCTCATAAGGCGGCTCAATCTTCTCTTCCCTGAATCCCTTTATCAGGAATTCCCTCGATATCTCCTCAGAAAATCGTTCAACATGGATCTCATAAGAATATCTTCCATAGAGGGGAGAAGATGGGCTATCCAAGCCAAGAAAATTTCTTAACAATCCTACTTCAGACCCTGAGACAATCAAAGTAATGTTATTCAGGTTGTCATAGGAGTATGCGATTATGTCTCTAAGCTCAGCTGAAAGGGGAGGCTTAAGAGACTGTGCCTCATCTATCACAGCGATGAACTTTTCCTCTCTCTTGTTGACCTCCTGAAGAAGACCCAAGAGGCTTATTGAATCATATCCTTTCCATCTTATCTCAACACCTGGGCCTGTCAAGCTGATTCCTCTAATTCCTTCCAAAAGTCTTCTCATCCGTCCGAGAGAGCTGTAGACGCCGTCGCTTACCCTCTCGTAAAGCTCAGATCTCCTTATGACACCCCTAAGATCTATGTAGACTCCACTTTTTTCTTCAAGGAAAGTCCTGACAAGACTGGTTTTCCCAATCCTCCTAACACCTAGGACAAGTATAAGAGGAAACCTGCGATCACTGGCTCTATCTAACTCTTTAAGCTCATTTCCCCTATCAAACAGCTCGTTCTTGGATGACTTAGGTCTTGGGTCAAAAAGCACCAGAGTTCCACACCGGAACCTAGTTCCGCACCGGAACTTATAAGTTTAGCTATGTTGGTCATAGAAAAGAGGGAACTGCTAAAATTGAAGAATTTGGTGGAGGATGGTATACCATAGTAGGCGATTCAGCCATAAAGTGAGTAGAGTAAGCTATAGAGACTTGGCCTCCATCGAAAACCTTCATTTTCATATAAATCCTAGGAGTGCGCACGCTAACAGAATTATGTGGATTAAGAAAAAGTTTCGACAACTTTCAGGACATGTTGGCATACTGTAGATTGCATATGGAACACTTGGCTATAAAGAAGAAGATGGGGAAAGGGCTAAGAAGGTTCTAGAGATGATGTGGGAATAAAACTGATTGAAAAGTGGAAGCCCAGCCTGAAGGCTGAGGGAGGAGGTCACATCCTCAAGATCCTAGTGAGATTTTAGGACATCCTGGGAGCATTCGGCATTTAAGCTTGCGGCAGATTTTTTGGTGATCTTAAAGAAAAGGATTTAAACTTCTTTTGGAATTTTGGACCATATGCTTAGTCTGGAGGAAATAAGAGATGCTGTTGTCGGAGCCTCTGGCAGTCTTGATTGTGTTTATGTTCTACTTTTTGGCTCTAGGGCGGCGGGCAGTGCTAGAGATTATAGTGACGTGGACGTTGCTGTCAAGTTTACGAATTCGAACAATTCTCTTGACAAGGCTTTGAATCTCATGTCCGACGTTGAATCCCTGTTAGGTGTTCACGTTGACGTGATCCCTTTGAATATAGCGGATACAGTCATCAAGTATGAGGCCTACAGTGGCGGGATAATTCTCTATTGTAGAGATTATGATAGGTACATGGACGATTTTATAAACGCGGTCGATGAATACCTCGACTTCGAATACGTTTTTAACATATTCTATGAGATTGCTGTGAAGGAGATAAGAGATGCCTGCTCCGCGGGTTAAGGCGAGAATAGACAGGTTTTGGAGGGCTGCGAGAAGACTCCAAGAGATTTCAGGTGTTGACTTCGAGCGATTTATTAGAAGCGAAGATTTAATAGACGCCAGCGAACGCAACTTGCAGGTCGCAATAGAGGCTACGATAGACGTAAGCGAGGCCATAATCGCTTACATGAGGTGGAGGACTCCAAGATCTTAAAAGGAAGTTGGATCTATATTATTGGAGAATGGAATAATAGACGAGACATTGAGCGAACAATTTAAGAGGGCAGTAGGCTTAAGAAACATTCTGGTTCACAATTATGTGTATCTGAAACCAAGAGAATTATATGATGACATCAAGGGTTTTGCTAGCTCGCTGACTAAAACAATGTATAATATCATAGGTTACATTGGAGAAAGAGAAGATAGATCCTTAAAATTGCGAACGGGAAACCCCCATACCGTTTATGGGTGGGATGAGAGCGAACGAAACCTTCTTATCTTCTCTCATGGAAACTTCTTCCTTGCTAGGCATCGGGTAGGCTGAAGTTGCGCCTGTGGAGACCAAGACCTCCGTAACCCCCCTTCCACACGGGCTGACCTGAAACGGTCTCATTTGCTGAGACCTCCGCCGTGGGCGCATGCGGGATCGAGTCTGGTCACAGAAGCAGGAAGCCAACACCTGAAAGGTGTTAGGATTTGAAACATACACTTTCTAATTGAATGTAGCGAATTCGATGTCGTGGTCGAAGAAATGATTGGAGGCGCTTGCAGAGCTCAATTGGGGCCTCCGGAAAAAAAGGGTGTCTGCGGATGCGCCGTCAAAGATTGGATATGCATATAGTGGGCCGGTCTCGTTGGGAAATGCTCCAAAATCGATGGCCTAGCCGAAGCCTATATGTGACTATGTAGGAAACTTCTTGTAGCTGTCCGATCTTAACTATGCTATAGCTTCACCTTTTTCGGTTAGCGAGTAATATTCCCTTCTCCTCCCCAAGATGGTCTTTGATTCGGTCCTCTTGACGTAGCCTAATTTCATCAGTTCAGATAGATGCTGATAGATGGTAGGTATCTCAACGTTGATCTTGTCCCTCTCCTTTACCTGCTTCCACAGCTGGTAGCCATACATTCCTCTTTCAGACAGCAGCTTAAGAATGGCCAGCTTTGTGTCTCCCAGTGGCCTGTTGCCACTCAAGTCCTCTACCAGGGGGCTCAGGTTTGACTTTCTGACCGCTATCTTCTTCATCACCTTAGGGTCTTTTAGGCCGCTTCCAGTTATGACGCAGACTACCTTCTCATCGCCTCTTATTTCTCCCGCCTTCTTCAGCTTTATCAGCCCTGCGATGGCAAGGCTGGCTGCTGATTCGGCGAGGATGCCCTCGTTTTCTGCTAGGAGGCTTGTCGCATCTAATATTTCCTCTTCGTCCACGGAGACCGCGAGCCCCTCTGTTTCTCTTATTGCCTTCAGTGCTGCGTTTCCAAACTTGGGTTCTGCAACGTTCAGGTCGTATACTCTGGTCTTGAATCTGCTGTCTGATTCAACATGTTCTAGACCCTTCTCGAATGCCTTGACTATGGGCGCGCATCCTTCTGGTTGCACGCCAACGATCTTCGTCTTTGCTTCTGACGCTCCGGTCGTTTTGAGCTCCTTTAACATCTTATAGGTTGAATAGGCTAGTCCGCCTTGTCCCATTGGAAGTATCATGTAGTCTGGTAGGTCTTGGCTGAGCTGACAAAATATCTCCAGCATGATCGTCTTCTTGGCCTCGTTTACTATGGGATCATATTCGGTGGCTATTGCTGTGCCTTGTACTTCCCTGCTCTTTTCTCTTAGGTTCTGGGCGATTGTGACTTGGGCGCCGTATGCGATCATCTGATAGAGTTTTCCAAGGTCGATGCCGGGCCTTATGTGGGCTTGCATCCTTAGTCCAGCCTTAGAAGAGTAGGCTGCTAGTGAGGCCCCGAGGTTTCCTGTGGAATAGGTGATTATCTTTGTGCATCCAATCTGTAGTGCTGTTGAAGCAAATAGGGCTGAACTTCTGTCCAGATAAGACCCTGTTGGCTCCACGGTCTCATCCTTGAACCAGAGTCTGTCGACTCTTATCTCCCTCTTGATTCTACTGCCTTCATGTAAGGTCGTGTTGCCTTCGCCCAATGTGATTCGGAATCTTTCGCCTATTCTTGGAAGTGTCCACATGTGCTTCCATATCCCATTCAGGTTTCCTGAGGTCTCCGATGTGTGGGTGTGTTCTGCTTCCACGCTGAGGCCGTTGCCGCACCTCTCACATGCTTTCCTGTTGATGTCGAATTCGCTGACTGAACCGCAGCTTGTGCATTTTAGTATGAGACCTATGATATCTAAACATAGGACTATATATAGGCACCTGCTTATATATGTTTGCGTCGTTCACCAGCGTGATGGCGAACAGGATCTCTGCTCTGTTCACTTCGTCAGTGCTATTGTATGTTGTCTCCTCGATTTTGCATGTGCTTGTGACCCTTAGGCTAAGAGGGTTTGAAAGTGTCTTCGTCAGGTTGTCGATGGAGGAGTTTCTGAAGATGTTGCTATCAAGCTATCTGACGTTTGTCCTTCTCTTTGCCGGTGTTGGGTTGGCTCTGATTATGTTGGCTGATCGATGTTACTATAAGGCGGCAGGTTATGGAGGGATTCTACTGGTGGCCCTTGGGCTGATCACGGTCTGCTATGATCTTTCGGGGTTGCTGGCTTCTTCCATTCTCTGTGAATTCTTCACGTCTTTGGGTGTGTTGGCGGCGGCTGTGGCAACCTACTGTTCTTTAAAGGCTAGGGGATGGAGGCCGCTCCTTAAGCCGTTTACGACAAGAGAGCTTGCTGCAACAAGTATCTTTAGTGCGCTCACCGCAGTCCTCACCGTGGGAACGGGCAGCCTGGTTCCTTCACCTACCGGCGGCTATACTCATATTGGTGACTCGATCATATTTCTGTCAGGTTTGCTCTTTGGATGGAGGGTGAGTGCGTCGGTCGGGGTCGTTGGAAGTGTTGCCGCAGACATCTTTCTTGGCTACCCAAGATTTTATGTCTCGATCCCTGCTCACGGTTTTGAGGGGTTGGTGGCAGGTTTCGGCAGGGATAGGCCTCTTTTGATGAAGGTCTTCTTTCTCTCTCTTGGAGGGTTTGTTATGGCTACCACCTATTTTGTCGTTAACATCTTCATAAAGGGGTTTCCGGTCGGGGTCTTATCCTACGTGAGGGACCTGTTTGGGCAGGCCGGGGTCTCTTTGGTGTTGGCTCTGGTCCTAGAGAAGATTGTCAAGATACGTACAACCACGCTTTCCTAGTCGACTTAGCT
Organism: uncultured Nitrososphaeria archaeon; assembly: GCA_964448685.1. Lineage (GTDB taxonomy): Archaea > Thermoproteota > Nitrososphaeria > JACIWG01 > JACIWG01 > CAYUWR01. The sequence goes on along the minus strand of CAYUWR010000011.1, from coordinate 116,430 downwards.
CAAGTCTCAGGTTTTCCCATTGCTGCCAAATGCTTATATATCAAACTGCAGCCAATCAACGATATGAAGGAAGAATTATTGCTTATCCCCGGTCCAACTATGCTCTCTTCTAGGGTCTTGAATGTGATGGGTCTTCCTCAGCTTGGACATCTTGACCCAGGATTCGTGAAGACGTATTCGGAGGCTCTTGAGCTCACGAAGTACCTTTTCCAGTCGAGGGAAGGGCTGCCCTATATTCTCACCGGGTCTGGAACCTTGATGATGGAGGCTGTTGTCGTCAGCCTCATCGAGCCCGACGACAGGGTTCTGGTCGTAGACACTGGTCATTTCGGAGAACGTTTTGGCACGATCGCTGGCATCCACGGTGCAAGAGTTGATTTTGTTAAGCCCGAGCTCGGTAGGTCGCCTTCTTTTCAAGAGATTGACGCGAAGCTGTCATGTGCCGACTATAAAGCGCTCTTTGTCACACATGTTGACACTGCCACAGGTGTTGTGAACTCTGTAGCTGATATGGCGTCTGCTGCTAGAAGACATGGTGTCTTGACGATTGTAGACTCTGTCTGCGGTGTCGGTGCAATCGAATTGCTCTTCGATCAATGGGGGATAGATGTTGCCTTGACTGGCTCTCAGAAGGCGATAGCGGCTCCACCTGGGCTGTCTCTGGCTGTTGTGTCAAAGAAGGCTCTTGATGTGATGAGTAATAGGAAGACGCCGATACGTTCCTACTATATGGACCTGCTTAGGTGGAGGAAGGTGATGGAGAATCCTAGCGTCTATGTCGCCACACCCGCGGTCAACCTTATTGTTGCGTTGAAGGAGGCGCTTTCGGAGCTTAGAGAGGAGGGGCTTGAGAGGAGGCTGCTTAGGCACAGGATCATCGCTGACGGAATACGGGCAGGCATCGAGGCCTTGGGGTTCAAGATTGTAGCTGAACAGGGCTGCAGGGCTAACACTGTGACAGCATTCTATGTGCCTGACAAGAAGGCGGGTGAGCTCCATGCTCGACTGAAGAGCCAATTTAACATCCAGTTGGCGAAGGGGCTCTACGAATATAGAGATCTCATGTTGAGGGTGGGACATTTTGGCACCATTTCGGCAAATGATGCGGTCAGCTTCGTGGCCGCCCTAGAGGTTGCCAGCAACGACCTCGGTCTGGCAAGCAAGAGAGGTGCGGTCGAGGAAGCTTTAAGGTGTCTGGAGCAGCTTAAACCATAGCATGTACGATGGGCTTCCTAGATGAAGCACAGGTTGGGCAGGTTGCGGCCACGGTCAGGTTGTGGCTTGGCTCAACTCTAGGAAATCTCCTCTCAGATGGAGATATAGGGTCTTGTAGAGTTTGAACATTCTGGAGTAGACTGGATAGTTCGAGGGGTTCGGTCTCACAACCTGCTCTACCTTGACCAGCTTCTTGACCTCGTCGAGGCTGCTGTAGACCTTTACACCTAGGCCCGCTATCAGGGCATCGCCGATGGTTTCAGTAACCAGGTTTTCTGTTACTTCTAGCTCTTTTCCTATGACATCTGCCACTATCTGCCTCCAGAGTGTGCTTTTTGCTCCTCCTCCACCCATCCTTATCTTGCCTATTTGGAATCCCATTTCTTCGAAGGCTTCCAGGTTATGGCGGAGGCTGTAGGCGACACCCTCCTCAATCGCTCTTACGATGTCCCCTCTCTTGTGCTGTGCTGTGAAGCCGAAGAGGACTCCCCTTGCATTCGGGTCCCAGATTGGGCTTCTCTCGCCTGAAAGGTAGGGTAAGAATATTATGCCCCTTGAACCCGGAGGTGATTCGTGGGCTTCGGCGTCGAATATCTGGTAGGGTGACGTTCCCAGTTTGGTGGCTTCCGCTTCTTCGAATGCGCCGAGTTGATCTCTGAACCATCTCAGAGTTAGTCCTCCTCCATGCATCAGCCCCATCGCGAGCCATCTGTCTCTTATAGCGTGGCAGATGTTGATGAACCTCGCGTCAAATCTTGGTTCGCTGAGGCAATAGCATAGTCTGCCCAGGGTTCCAAGCGTGTAAAATGTGTCTCCTGCCTCTAATATGGCTGATCCAACGGCTGCTCCAACAGTATCCATGCAGCCTGCGACGACAGGGGTGCCTTTCTGGAGCCCTGTCATCTCAGCAGCTTCTGCTGTGACCTCGCCTACGACATCGGTTGAAATGTGAGGTTCAGGAAGTTTGTCAACTGGAATATTTAAGAGGTTGCAGAGCTCACTTGACCAACTCTTTCTCCTTGTGATATCGTATAGGAGGGTTGTCGAACATCTTGACCAGTCTATTGTATAGTTGCCTGTGAGCTTCATTGTAGCATATCCTGTGGGGACCATGAACTTGTACACTTGCTCGAAGACTTCTGGCCTATTCTCTTTGATCCAAAGTATCGTTGGCGCCATGAAGGTGCCTGGCGCTATCCTGTTACCTGTTATCCTGAAGACGGCTTCTTCTCCCGCGATCTTTCTAATTTTTTCAGCGAACTCTGTGCTTCTATTGTCGAGTTGCATTATCGCATTTGTCACTGGCCTGCTGTCTTTGCCGACTGGCACACATGCGTTGGTGCCGCTTACGCATACGCCTGCTATGTCCTTTGGGTTGATTCGAGAGGCTTTAATGGACTCCTTTATCGTAGCCTTTATGGCATTCCACCAGGCTTCAGCGTCTTCTTCAACCATTCCGATGGCTGGGCTGATTATTGGATACTCTTGCTGGCTTGCAGCGATCGGCTTGCAGTCTTCTGTGAAGATTTCGCTTTTGGTGCTGCTTGTGCCGACATCGATGCCTAGTAGGTAGGTCATCTGGTCATCAGTATGGAATTGGCAGAGGCTTGCCTATTTGGAGGCATGCTAGAGCTATCTGGGCTGTTGCTTCAAGTAGGTCGGCGTAGTTGTATGCTTCTTCTAGGTTTCGCCCGACTGCTGTGGCTCCGTGGCTTTGCAACACGGCCACCTTCACAGTCTTGTCCTTGAAGGCTTCCTTGGTCTTTTCTGCGAGCTCTATTGATCCAGGCGGCCCATAGCCTACTAGTGGGCATTTGCCGAGTATCTTGAGTCCCTGAACGGTTATAAGGGGGACCTCCTTTCCCGATGTAGCGAATGCTGTCGCTGCTATAGAATGTGAATGGAAGACTGCGTTGACGTCAGGTCTCACTTTATAGATGCCTAGGTGTAGGTTTATCTCCTTTGATGGTTTGCCTTCTCCCTCTAGAATGTTGCCGTCTAGGTCGATTGTGATCAGGTCGCTTGATTTCATGTTTCTGAAGGAGGCTCCGGTCCTCTTTATGATCACCTTGTCTCCGTTCTGTAATCTGGCGCTTATGTTGCCTCCTGAAGCTGAAATCAGCCCCCTTCTATACGCCTCCTGTGATATCTCCACACATTCCTCTTTGAGTCTATCGAAGTCCGTACTCATGTTCCTATAGCAAGAGACATTAGTAGATAAGTATTTTTGTCATGGGATGACAAGCGTCTTCAACCCTTCACCCATCTGCTTCATCGTGAGGCCTTTGGCGATCTCATCCAGTGCGAGCTTATGGGTTATCAGAGAACGTAGGTCAATACATCTGTTGTTCACGAGTTCGACGGCTTTTCTGTGTAGAAAGGGTGTGGCAGCGGAGGCTCCCGTCAACTCGATCTCTTTGTAGTGTATTATGTTTGGGTCGATGGTTATGCTTGAACCCTCCGGTGACCCGGCGAATATTACGATTCTGGCTCCTTTTCTCGCAGCCTTCAGCGATTCTTCGATTAGCCTCGGTACGCCTGCTGCTATCATGATCTTGTCCGCCCCCTTGCCATCGGTCGCCTGCATGATTGTCTTGGAGACCTCCTCCTTGACTGGATTGACTACGATGTCTGCGCCGAGTTCTCGAGCTTTTTTGGCTCTGAACTCGTTGACTTCGCTGACTACTACTAGAGCTGCCCCAGCTAATCTTGCAAGCTGCAGGTGCATGAGGCCGATTGGGCCTGCTCCTGCTATCCACACATGTTCACCATGTTCGACTTGTAGTCTTAGTATGCCGTTGAGGCAGGCTGCCAGGGGCTCTGTTATAGCGGCCTCTTCATAGGATATTCTGTCGGGCAGCTTGATCACCGAGCCGGCGATGATGGCGTTGGACGGTATCTTGACGTATTCGGCGAACCCGCCGTCGTACTCGTATCCTATTGTCGGTCTTTGTACGCATATGTTTCTTCTGCCCATCATGCACGCGTAACATTTTCCACATGATATCACAGGGTAGACTGTCACCCGCTCTCCTGTACATATTCCATTAACATCTCCTTTGACTTCTTCGACTTCTCCTGCAAACTCGTGGCCTATTATCTTCGGTGTCTCGATCTTCTTTGTTCCCATGTATATTCTTAGGTCTGTGCCACAGATTGCGGCTGCCTTGACCTTCACTAAGACTTCTCCCTCTTCTATCTTTGGAATAGGGCGCTCTTCCACTCTTATGTCAGAGGGGCCATAAAATACTGCTGCCTTCATGAACTCATCAGGTCTTCCAACAGATATCCCTACTTATATCTATTGCAGTGGGGAGTGGTCATCATGCTGTGAAATATGTGGTCTAATATCATGTGTGGCCTAGATAGCAACTCTTATTATTTGATCTTTTGACGATTGTATGTGGCTGGAATGTGTGCTGTTCATGATACTGTCATGGTCGTTGACTTCGGAGGCCAATACACTCATCTGATAGGTAGAAGGATCAGGGAATTAGGGGTGTACAGTGAGATTGTAGCATCTGACAGCTTGCTAGATGCCATAAAAAGTACTTTATGTGTCAAAGGGATCGTGTTCTCCGGCGGTCCTTCGAGCACATTTGAGCCAGATTCCCCTCAAGTCGACAAGAACGTCTACTCTCTTGGACTGCCAATCTTGGGCATCTGCTATGGGCATCAGCTGATCGCCTCCCAGCTGGGAGGTGTCGTCGAAAGAGGCGACTTCAGAGAATATGGCAGGACAACATTGGAGGTGGTGGAATCTGGTGACCTATTGAAGGGTGTTAGGCGGCGAACTGTGGTTTGGATGAGTCACGGGGACCAGGTGATAAGTCTGCCAGAAGGCTTCGTCGCATTAGCGAAGACCAAGAGCTCCAGATATGCGGCTTTCTCGGACAGCAGACGGAAAATATATGGTGTGCAGTTTCACCCTGAAGTAGCTCACACAGAAGAGGGGAAGAAGATCTTGAAGAACTTCCTATTCAGAATCTGCGGCTGTAGAGTGGAATGGAAGGCTTCATCCTTTCTATCTCAGGCCCTGGAGCATGTCAGAGGCGTCTACAGGGGGGGTAAGGTGATCTGTGCAGTCAGCGGAGGACTCGATTCCACTGTCACAGCCATATTGGTCAAGAAGATAGTAGGAGATAATCTTGTATGCGTCTTTGTTGACAACGGTCTCCTCAGAAAGGGTGAGGCGGAATCCGTCATGGATTCTCTGAAATCTTCGGGCGTCAACCCACTTTATGTTGACGCATCACATGTGTTCCTCAACCGTCTGAGGGGTGTTGTGGACCCGGAAGCCAAAAGGAAGGTCATCGGTGAAACTTTCATAGAGGCCTTCAATGATGTCGCGGGTGAGTGGGGGCCTTTCCGATACTTGGCGCAGGGCACCCTATACCCTGACGTTATAGAAAGTGCTAAGGCAGGTGGTCCTGCATCGACGATAAAGACCCATCACAACGTTGGCGGTCTGCCAGACAAGCTGCCCTATGAGCTGATCGAGCCACTAAAGTACTTCTATAAGGATGAAGTCAGGGAGATCGCGTCTGCTCTAAAGTTGCCTGATTCGATCGTTAAGAGGCACCCTTTTCCAGGCCCAGGTCTTTCAGCGCGGATAGTTGGGGAGGTGACTGAAGAAAAACTGAAGATATGTAGAGAAGCTAGTGCGATTGTGGAAGAAGAATTGAGTCGATCACGATACTACGATAGAGTCTGGCAGGCATTCGCCTACGTCGGCGACGATAAAGCAGTCGCCGTCCTAGGTGATGTGAGAAAATACGGCTACATCGTCACAGTCAAGGTTGTCTCATCTGAAGATGGCATGACCGCTGACTGGGTGAAGCTGCCGTCGAGGATACTGGAGCGGATAAGTGTTAGGATAACAAATGAAGTCAGAAATGTGTCGTCGGTGAACTATAATATCTCAAGCAAGCCTCCCGCCACCATTGAGCCCCAGTGATCACTGCGCTTTGTGCAGGAGGCTGTCTGCTGAAGGACAACTGTAGCTGGTCCAATTTTGCTCTCTGCTCTATTACTGCAAACATTATGTAAATCGATGTAGGCGACAAAATCTAAATATGGTTGGAGCCAAGGTGATGTGTATGCCTGTTGATTTCGACATCGAAGTCAAGAAGAGGGCTTTACTTGATGCAGCAGCACGGGTTTCGGTTGCCGCTCGCACCGCGCCGAAAAGTAGGGGTCGAGATGACCTCTTGATCTCGATTCTGACGGATGAGGAAATGGTGCGGCTTGCTGAAGAGCTTGAATCTTTGTCGTCGCAACGTGGCATAGGATGGTTCAAGCGTGATGCCGACAGCGTTAGAAGGAGCCAGGCTGTAATCCTTTTCGGGGTGAAGGGCTCTAAGGCAAGGGAGCTGAACTGCAGCGGTTGCGGCTACAAAGACTGCGCCGAATTCGAGTCGGTCGAGAAGATTGCTAAAGCCGACTTCTCAGGTCCGAACTGCATATTTCCCCTGATCGACCTTGGAATAGCATTGGGTTCTGCGGTAAAGTTGGCATGTGAGCTTGGCGTTGATAATAGGATCATGTACACTGTTGGTCTTGCGGCTAAGAAGCTTGGTTTGATTGACGCAGATGTCGTAATGGGTTTGCCTCTTTCGGCGACCGGCAAGAATATCTACTTTGATAGGCCGAAGGTGGTCTAGCTGGCTGTAGCGCAGACTCGATCTAGATCTTAGCCTACTCGTATCTTAGAGCAACTATGGGTGGAACCTTTGAAGCCCTGTATGCTGGAATCAGCCCACCGACGGTTCCAACAAAGATCGCCATGCCAAGTGATCTTAGGAGAAGGTCGATGGTGATCGCTGGCTGCGCGTTGATTGTGAAGCCGGCTGCGCCGCTGACTGAAAACGAGCCTATGTTTGAAAGAAGATAGGCTCCTGTTGTCCCAAGGGCTAGTCCTATGACGCCGCCTATGACGCTCATTATTACTCCCTCGGTAAGGATGAGAACGAGAATGTTCTTGCTCGAGAATCCGAACGCCTTCAACACCCCGATCTCCTTTGTCCTCTCTATTATTGAAGTGAACATGGTCGCCATCGTCCCGGTTATCGCGACCGCGAAGGCTGACGACGAAAGTGAGAAGAGCAAGAAGTCTAGTGTGTCGACGATGGAGTTTATCGTCTCCGCGATCTGCTGGAAGGCGATGACCTGAACTAGGTCTCTGTACTTGTCTTTCACCTGCTTTGTTATCGCGTCGACTTGGCTGCTTTCCTTTGCGATAATGAAGAGGCCCGTGTACTGTGTCATTCCCAGGATGGCCTTGCCTGAGCTCAGTGGAAGGAAGATGGTCATATCTGGGTTTACGATTATCGAGCTGCCATACTTCGCCAGAGACCCAGATATCCTCAGGGAGACCGACTTAAACTCCAGTTTGTCTTCCTTGAAGATCGGCACCTTTAGGGTTATCGCGTTTCCGACATCGTAGATTCTCTTGCCATCCTTGGTGTGTATGACCTCGTAGCCTACTGCGGCTGACGTGGTCATGGTCTTCTGTGGCATGGTTCCATTCTCGAATTTTAGGCTTGAAAGAGACTTGAACATGATATCTAGGTCTGTTGCGTATACGGCGACCTTCAGCTGCTCTCCATCACTTCTCTTGAAGGAGGCTTCTGTAGAATAGAAGGGTGTTACCTCGTCTACGTTCTTCATATCCTTTATATTCTGTACCATCGTGTCACTTATCGTATACCCTTTTTGTGGGAAGATGACTATCGTGTTTCCCCCTAAAGATGTCAACTGGTCAAGGATCGTCTGAGAATACCCCTGTGTTGTGCCGATGATTGTAACCATTGAAGCTGGGCCTATGGCGATCCCTATGATCGTGAGAACTGCCCTCAGCTTCTTTTCCGATAGCACTCTGAAGGCGAAACGTAACACATCTGAGGGTCTGATCATGGTGTAGTCAACGTCATAGGCTTATGTTTGGTCTTCTGATACATCCTATAGATTATGATGCCGCTTCCAACAAGGAACGCTATGGTGACCGCCACCAGTGCCAGCTTATAGCTGTCTCCCAGTTGCAGCCATGGTACTGTCTCCGTTTTCGTCTCCGTCGGCTTCGTGTAAACTGTCACGTTTATTGGAAAGACTGATGTGACAGGCTCATTGAATACGTTTCGATACTGTACGATCAAATAGATGGTCTTTTCGCCGACGACGTCTTTTAAGGTCGTGGTTATGCTCACTGGCACCTGTGAGCCGACATCTACGTCTCCGACGTATGCGTAGTTTCCAGTCAAGTTCTTGAGGGCTGCTCCACCGAGAGATACCTCGACATTTCTTGCCTTGTATGTTCCGAGATTTAGCAGTGTTGTGGACACAGTAAGCGTCTCCCCCGACCTCGGCTGCTCTGGAGAGATGGCGGTGTCCATCAGCTTTAGGTCGACGACTCCTTCAACGTAAACTATTGCCGTCTGGTTGAATGTCCGCCTGTTTCCCAGCATGTCGCTGTAGCTGATTACGATCACGATCGGCAGAGATCCCATGTATGGCGTCTGAGGGTTGACGGAGGCGAGCCAGGTTAGGTTCGCATCCCTGCCGGCTCCAATTTCGGGAAGGTATTTGATCGCGGACGAAACCGAAATCCCCTGCGGGGCTCCCCCTATCGCCACATATACGTCCTTGATGGATGCTGTACCATTGTTTCTTACAGAAAGCTGTATTGTGGATGTTCTGGTTCCTATCAGGAGCCTTGATCTGCCCTCCACTATATCCAATGTGTTGGTTGAGCCTGGAAGCCGATAGGTTACGTTGGCTTGTGCCTTCTGCCTGCTGCCCCATTGATCTATAAAGTTGAATTCTATGTTGAGTTCGTAGTCTCCTATGCTGGTGTCGGCATCGACGTCTGCCTGTACATTCAATGCAAGCACGTCGCCCTTGCCTGCTTGGATCTGTGTTGGAGGGGTAGTCTGTCCGAGGGGTAGTCCTTGGCCTGAAAGCAGGCTAACTATGTCCTGGATTTGCGCTGTTGAACTGTATATTGTAGGTGTCACGTTGACCTTGTTTGTGCCTGTCTGGGTTGACTTGAACCCCTTTGGCAAGGCTACTGTAGCGTAGACTCCCCTCATCTGAGGCACTTCACTGTTTCTCGCCAGGATTAGTAGCATTGCGCCGGTGCTGCCTGGCCCTGGACTGGACCTCATCCAGTTCGAATATATGGGCTCAAGTCCTCCTAGCCTGTTCACTCTCACGGTTACTTTGGAGTCTTCAGACATTCGCAGGCTTTCTCCCCCGCTCAAGAGAGTGTACTCGATGCTCAATTCGCCTACATAGTTGCCTGCTGCCGTATCCGATTTCACGTTTACGCTGAATGACAGTGTTGTAGTCTGCCACGGGTTTATTGGGCCTGAAACGTAGCAGTGAAATCCGTTCAGGTTTCCCTCTCTGAAGTGCTCCGGAAGCTTGAGGGAGGCGTAGACACCTGAGATCGTGTATGGTGCCTGATTTGCTAATTCTACATTGAAGGTGGCATTTTCTGTTCCAGGATATGTTGGATAGCTGTTAGCCCACCCGCTGCTTACGATCTTGACGTATGGAGCCTGGACAGGGGGCTTTAGGACCTCGATCTGGAAGGTGATGTTCTGACTTCGCTCCAACTGAGCGCTGTAGACTTCGATGAAGTAGACGCATTCTATGCTAAGGTTGTATCTTCCATATGCTGTGGATGGATCTATGTTCAAGTAGAAGGTGGCAGAGGAGAAGCCGCCACCAGCCAAGTTTGGTGACAGCTCGACTACGTCGACGACTCTGTCGAAGGCTCCGCCAGTGTCAAGCTTCAAGTATGCGCCTCTGATAGAATAGAATCCTCTGTTTGTCATTTCAACCGTCAACGGTACATACTTTGACCCAGGATAGGCGGTTCTCAGGCTGCCTTCTGTACCCCAGTAGGCGGTTAGGAGAGTTAGCTTGGAGTTGTATCTGTCCGGGTCTTCGACCCTAACTGGCACGTAGATGGTAGAGTATACTATGTTGTTGCCTGATGTGGGGTTTGCGTTGAACGTTAAACCCAATATTATGTTGTAGTCTCCTGGGTTAACGTTGTGGGTTATGTTGAAGTCGAAGGTCATTGTAAAGGATGAGCCGGAAGGTATTGTACCCACTGGATAATTTAAACCTATTAGCTTGAAGCCAGCCGGCGCCAGCACAGAGGATTTGAGGCCAGAGAATGTGTCTTCCCCTCTATTTACTATTGTAACAGAAAGTTGCACGTCTCTTGCTCCGGGGATCGCGACCGCAGGTTGTCCGTTGACGACCCATTGTACGGCCGCGAGATCTAGATAGAATGATATGCCGCTGACGACTATAGGCAGTGTGAAGTTCTGGCTTAGGAGAAGCTGGGAGCCGTCTCTTGAACCGATGCAGTTGAAGGCTGCCTCCGCATAATATGTTCCTGGGCTGACGTTTGTCGAAATATATATTGGCCCAATAGATATGGTCGCGAAATTGCCGTATCCGATGTCAGCTGAAGATGTGGCGTTTATAAGGTTCTTTCCATAGGAGTCTTTGAAGCCGTTTGGAAGCTTGACGTAAACGAGGGTGTCACTTAACGTGAACTCTCCGAGGTTCTGGACTTCGACGTCGAGCACGATCGCCCTTGCGCCAGGATAGTTTCTTTCGAAGTTATTCCATCCGATCCTGACAATCTGGAGGTGGGGAGATGACGTTTTGGAGACTTCAAGTTGTAGACTTAGAATGTTTGATGACCTGTTGGCTGCATTACCGTATCCTATGAATGTGCAGTTCAGATGCAGATCTTTCTCGTATACGCCAGGTTCTGTTGTTACAGGCACAGAGAGTTGGTTGAATGAGAGTGTGAAGGTGCTTCCTCGGCCAACATTGTTGGCTGTGCTTGCTGCCTTTGATGGATAAAAGTCTTCTCCAAGGTTCAGCTCGGCATCGACTACGTTGATGCTGTCTTCTCCGATGTTCTGTAGGATGACGTTGAGGTCTAGATTGCGGGCTCCTGATGATGCGTTGACTCGATATCCTCCTGCTGTCGTCCAGTAGACGCTTACTGTTCGAAACCCGAATGTGGGAAAACTGCTTACAGTAAAGCTTACCGTAACATTGTCTTCGCCGTCGACGTAGGATATGCCATCGAAATATGTGTATTTGAGCGTCGTCGTGCAGCTGTAGTCTCCTGACGTCACGTTCTCGAAGATGTCTAGGGGAAAGTTCAAGGTGAAGATCTCTCCAGCCTTTATCAAATAGCTTGTGGTTCCATTGTGTTGTGTGAATCCAGCTGCTGTGACGTTTTTCTTTCCATCAAGGCTCCGTATCCCCTCAGGAAGGAAGATCTTCCCTGAGACGCTTGTCAGATCATGGCCGAAATCGTTCCTTATTGAAGTCGACAGTATGACATTGAAGCTTCCAGGATAGGCCTTCTGTGGGTTGGATTGAGACCCCCAGGCCGAGCTAACAAAGAGGAAGTTTCCCTGTGCTTCCGCGACATGTGGAAGATTAGATGGATAATTCTGGAATATGAGGAAAAAGATCAGCATGAACGAAATCTTTTCGATGTTCCTACGTCGCATGCTATAACACATAGCCCTGTTCAGGTGAAAATATATATGTCTTACATGAAGGGGCACAGAAAGCCCACACATTTTAGAAGCGGGGAATGAATGCGCTCAAATATCCGCTTGAATGACAGCAGTTTAAGCGGGTCGCTCATGAAGGCTAAGAAGGCCATCAAGGCTAAGATTCTTGAGCGAGAATTTGCGTGAGCCATAGAAAACCTTACATAGAAAAGAAGAAAGGGAAGAAGGAGCCCACATTTTCAAATATCTTTCCAACTTCAAATGTCAATTAAAGAGTTACCATCACTCAAACTCATACAAGCGCGTCTCAAAATAGGAAAGATATATGTTTATAAAAGTCGCCCTACGGTAAGTTCGGCGTTTATAGCAAAAAAGAGCTTAAAGAACTAACAAAATTCTTTACAGAACATCCCCTTCAATCTAGCAAACAGGAAAGTTTCCTTTTGTTTAAAGAGGCGTATGAAATACTTTCCAAAAGAGAGAAAATACGAGATTCAAGAGGACGTTTTATTTTCAGTCTATCAGATGATGAGTTAAAGAAGTTAGAAGAGATAAGAAATAAAATGAACCTAACCTACTCTGGGTGGAAAAGCCTGCGATAAGAAACAAATATAACTATCATATGTCTATGGCAGAGGGCTAAGCTGACACAACCAACAATCCCATAGGATAAGGCCCATAAAGAGCGCCTACAAATTTTGAACCACATAACTCTTCATGGAGGTGGAAGGATGTCAGGGTTTCACTATTTGAATATGCACTTTGAAGGGTCTGGGACTTCCTCGCCTTGGATTGTGCCATCTCTTATGTGTAGGACTCTTTTAGTGCAGGACGCGACTTCGGGATTGTGTGTCACAGCGATGATCGTCTTACCAGCCGAATTCAGTCTCATGAACGTCTGCATTATGACCCTCGAAGATGCGGTGTCAAGGTTTCCTGTCGGCTCGTCGGCTAACAGTATCTGTGGGTCCCCGACTATCGCCCTTGCTATGGCAACCCTCTGCTGTTGTCCACCTGACAGCTGGTTGGGCTTCTTGGTAAGCCAAACCGCTTCTCCTCCAACCATTTCAAGTGCTCTCTTAACGGTTTCCATTCTCTCTTCGCGGCCTATTCCTCGAAGGACTAAGGGGATCTCTATGTTCTCGAGGACATTCATTCTGTTGATTAGATTATATTGCTGGAACACAAAGCCGATCTTGACGTTCCGTAGCCTTGAAAGCTCGACATCTTCGAGTCTGCTGGTGTCCACGCCATCGATTACCACCTTGCCTGTTGTCGGCTTGTCAAGTAAGCCAATAAGGTTCATCAACGTAGTCTTTCCGTGGCCAGAGGGGCCCATGATTGCCACGAACTCGCGTTCATAGACTTCCATATTGACGTCTTTGAGTGCCCAAAAGTCGATTCCCCCCGGTATCTTGTAGACCTTGGATGCGTTCTGCACCTCTACAAGCTTTCTGCCCTCCATCACAATCTATACGACAAGTTTTTCTGAAGATAATAAAGCTTTATCGTCTGTCAGCTGGGAGAGTGTAGACGTCTAATTCTGTGATCTTATGCATTTTATGAGGAGCGCTATTGCCACGGTCTGCAGTATCAGGCTGTAGGTGAAGACTATTGAAAATGTGATTGAGTAGTCTAGGAATAGGCCGAAGAGGGCTCCGCTTGCCAAGAAGCCTAAGCCATATATGGTGTTGAATAGGCCATATGCTGTTCCCCTTGATTCTGTGGATACAAAGTTGGATACGGCTGCCCTATATATGGACTCTTGCATGCCTAGGATCGCGCCGAAGAATATACTTGCCAACACGAGCGAGAGTAGTCCTCCATCTTGATACACGAATAGGGTGGGGATCGTGGACAAGGCGAATGGTAGAAAGAGGATCTTTAAGCCATGCTTGTCGAACATGATTCCTGAAATGAGGGCAGTCGGCGCATCTACTAATTGGACGAGCATGAATAGTAGTGGAATCAGCCACTGCCCGTTTACCGGATCCAGCATGGCTGAAGCCTTGTAGAGGATCAGGGACACGTGGACGAGTCCTAAGACATTTACTCCAACGGCAAATATGTAGAAGTAGAATCCTTTAGAGAACCTCAGCGTGCCCCCGGCTCTTTTCGGCATCCCCTCTGCGACCTTTCCCCTAACATTAGCGTACATGAAGAAGAGGATCGTGAGGAGGGCAAAGTATGGGATGAACAAGGTTCCGAAGGTCACCGAGTAGCTGTTCATTGTGTAGTACATTAGGGCTGACACAAGAAGTGGGCCGATCACAGCTCCAATTTGGTCCAATAGTTCATGTAGGCCGAAGGCTTTTCCGACGCCGACTCCCCTGCTGACGATGGATACGATCGTGTCTCTTGCAGGAGACCTTATAGCTTTACCCACTCTCTCCAGTATTACCAATGTGGCTGCTAAAGTCCAGATGTTCGTAAGCGAAAGCATCGGTATGGCGATGATGAGCCCGTAGCCGAGGAACATGAACTCCCAATATGTTCTTCTCTCATCTGTAACGTATCCGCTGATGAGTCTCAAGGCGTATCCGATGAAGTCGCCCAGTCCTGACACGGTTCCAACAGCGAGTGCTGAAGCTCCCAGGAATCGTAGGTAGTCTGGGACCAGCCCCCTTCCTCCCTCATAGACTATGTCGCCCATCATGCTTACTGCTCCTATGAGCACGATCGTCATGTAGATCGTTCGGGTCCTGCTGTCCATGAATCTCTTCCGCTATTCGATGGTCGAAGAAGGCTTGATGCGGTATTTTAGTCTTCTCTTGCAACTGTCTCGAGAAATCTTCGTCTCATCTTCTGGAGCAGTTCTTCCCTGTTTCCATAGATCATCTTGGGCTTCATCTTATACCCTTTTGCGAGAACGTAGGAGAAGAGTAGGGGTGCGGTTATTGTGATGTCCGAGTACACGGTTACCTTGTTCACTTCCTTCTGAGGCTTTATCTTCCCCCATGAAACTGCCTCCTGTAATGTGGCTCCTGATAGTCCACCATACTGTGGAACGTCCACAGACATCTGTATTACGTAGTCATGGCCTCCTCTGCCGATGGCAAGTATTTGATCTAGCATGGGTTGGGTCTGAAAGTAGAAGTTCTTGGGTGATCCTCCGCCCAATACTATGACGCCATTTTTTGGACTGTCGAATACTATTGCTGCTGTCTCTAGGACGTCTATGTCTGGGTCAACTGATAGACCTCCTCCATTCAGCTTAAGCCGTGCGATGTTCATGCCGATGCTTGAGTCGCCGGGGGAAGGCGTGTATACTGGTACGTCGTATTCTGCTGCGGTGGCCAATATCGACTCCTCTGCCCTTGGCGCGGTTTCGAGTAGTCTCTTGCCTATGGCATGATGTAGCTCCGCTGTTGAAATAGGCTTCGAAGTTCTGCTGCTGTATTCGCCTGCCGCCTCCCTGACGAACCTGTCGGTCTCGAGCAGTGTCTCATCTGGGATGAAGATGTCATATATTCTCACGATTCCCTGCTTAAGGAGCAGTTCGTCGTCCACGTTGTAGGTGCCTTGATGCACTGGTAGGTTGAGGGCGAGGTGGATGTCATGGTAGAGGTTTGCGCCTGTCGAAATCATGAAGTCTATGAGTCCTGCTTTTATCGCTGAGATGATATATCCGCCTAAGCCTGTCGGCGTGAAGGCTCCGGCCAAGGTCAACGCTATAGTAGTTTTGTCCTCGATCATCTTCTCGTAAAGCTTGCATGCTTCTGCCAGTCTGCCAGCATTGTATGCGCCTGAGTTATCATAGCTTTCTATTAGACTGAGTATGCTCTTTGTGTCATCTGGAGTTAGCCCTCTGATCCTTCTGCCTGATAGAAACTCTTGTTTAGACGGCATCGGTGGCTTCCACTTTCTCCGAGTTCTTAAACTTATATTTCGCTGAATGATATCGTCTAAACGAAGAGTGGTAGAAGCTTCTGTTGGAGTACGTCGAATATTCCTCGGTTGGTCATCCGCGCTACTGGAGCGACTGGTAACGCGAGGACCATTATAGGCATTATCGAGGTATGATATTCAGCTATCCCCATTTCCTTTGTAACCTTCCTGAAGTGGTAGACCTTCTCGGCTATCTTTGACGCTGGCTCATCTGACATTATGCCGCCTACTGGAAGCTCGACAAGTGAAAGTATCTTCCCATCTTTGACCGCGACCAGTCCTCCTTGGACTTCGATCAGCCTGTTTACTGCCACGCTCATGTCGTAGGGGTTCCTGCCGACGACTGTTAAATTGTGAGAGTCGTGGGAAACCGTGGATGCTACAGCCCCCTCTCTTAGAAAGTTCTTTATTATTCCTATCCCTCTGCTGCCTGTCCTGCCATGTCTCTCAAGTACGGCGATCGTCTGAAATTCTCCAGGATTCAGGATCCAATCTTCGACCTCTAGCTCTTCTTGGACCAGCGCCGTGAGTATTGTGCCGGCGTCGAAGACGCGAACTTCTATCTTTCCCTCTTTGATCGGCGCCTTTATCTTGAAATCGTCTGCCGTAAACTTTGACGCGAATTTTACAGTCTTCTTGGCTGAGGGTGGAACTTGGTATTCGGGAACTGTTTCGACGAGTTTTCCCTGTTCTCCAACTATTTTTCCTTCAGCTATGACTCTGTAGACGTCGAACTTGCTGAGGTCTGGGGTGAGGATGATGTCTGCATTCTTGCCTGGTGCTATCGCGCCGAGGTTAAAGAGCCTAAGGTGCCTCGCTGGTCGAATCGTGGCAGCCTGTATTGCGTCGACTGGGTCGACACCGTTGGCTATTGCGGCTCTGACCGTATCGTCTAGGTGCCCCTGAGATACGAGGTCGTCTGGTAGGATGTCGTCTGTCACCAGTATGAAGTTCTGGTGGTCCGGTATCGTGCTGAATCTCTTCACAAAGTCTTGTTGGTAGAAGAGGTCTTTTCTCAACTTTGCATACATTCCTACACGCATCTCCTCGGGGACTCCTTCGAAGCTGAAGTTCTCGTGGTTGGCGTCGATCCCTGTTGACGCGTAGGCGCAGAGTTCTCTACTGTTGAGCATCATGTGGTGTCCATCGAGTACCACGTTTGCTTTGACGCCTGCCTTGACGATGTCCGTTATCCTCCTATGTAGGTTGATTACGCCAGGGTAGTCCATGATCTCCGCGAGGCCGATGACCCTCTCCCACTTCAGCATTTCTTCGACGTCTTCTGCGAAGAACTCTGCTCCGGCTGTCTCCACATCCAATAGTGCGGGGACGCATGTAGGTACAAGAATGAATACTTTAAGTGGCATGTTGCGGCTTGAATCGATCATCAGCCTCACACCATCTTTGCCTATCACGTTTGCGATCTCGTGAGGGTCTATTGCGACGGTTGTAGTGCCATGAGGTAGGACTGCTTCAGCGAATCGAGTCGGTATAACCATGCTGCTTTCAATATGGAGGTGTGAGTCAATCAATCCAGGTACAGCGTAGAAGCCGCCTGCGTCAATTTCTTTTCTGGCCTGTAGAGGGTAGGCGCCTGCTTCTCCGACGTAGGCGATCTTGTTTTCCACTATCCCAATGTCCGCCTTATATATTTCTGCGGTGTACACGTTGACGAGTTGGACGTTGACTACTGTCAGGTCGAACGGTGTCTTCCCAACCGCTGCCTCTATGAGCTTCTCGTAGCTCATCTGGTTCCCCCTCACCTGCTCCAGTGCATGAAAAGAGAGAGCAGCTGCGATGGGGTGCCAAGTGTGAACGCGTACACAAAGAAACCTATAATCCATGCCGCAATATATATTTTGTCCCATTTTGTCGCCTTGGTTGTGTAAATGTATGTTCGCGTCCCATAGGCGCCAAATGCCCTGTTCTGGACAGCCATACTCGTGAGCTGAGACTTTCTTATCACTCCTATCAGTAGAGGTTCGACGGTGATCTGCAGCCTCTTTATTCGCCCTCTTATTCCTTTGAGTTCCATGTCCACCCCTCTCACGATGTGGGCGTTTGTGATGCTCTTAAGTTCATCCTCGAATATTGGAACAAATCTGTAGGCTGTATTGATCATGAATCCGAACATGTATGGCACCTTCAACACTTGTACTAGGCTAAATGTTAGCCTTCTGGGGTCGGTTGTCTTTGAGAAGATGACTCCAGGCACTACGACCGCAAGCATTCGAAGTCCCATCGCCGCGCCATAGAATGTGTCTCCTGTCACCAGCACGTTCAGCAGGGAAACGGTGAAGGCTGTAGGCGCTATTATCGCAAGAGCCTTCGCCATCTCAACAAATCCTATCTTTCCACCGAACTTGCCCATGAGAACCTGCACCATGAGGAGTGCCAACACAGAGTATGGGTCTGTCATGACGAAAAGAAGGAAGACTATTATTATCATCCAGATGAACTTGACGCTTGGGTCCATCTTGTGGAAGAGGGAGTTGCCTGGCCTATATTGCAACCTCAGCTTCATCTGATCACTTCCTTGACAAGTTCCGAGCAGAATTGGTCTGTTGTGACGATTTCTGGGCATGTGAGCTTGGCGGCTATCTTGTGGACAGGAGGATCATCAAGGCCTGATGCTTCAAGGATTTCTCTGCTATTGAATAGGTCGACGACGTCCCCTTGGAACACTATCTGACCGTTGTCTATAACTATGACGTTGTCTGCGCACATGGCGAGGAAGTTCATGTCATGTGTAGCGATTATCACTGTAATTCCTCGTTCTTTGAGTTTCTGAATTAGATGGATGAGATGCTCTGTGCTCCGTTTGTCTTGGCCTACGACAGGTTCATCCATGATCAGTACCTTGGGTTCGAGGATCAACATTGTCGCGAAGCTCAACCTCCTCTTTTCTCCCATGGATAGTGTGAGCGGGTGCCTGTCAGCCATCCTCTCTAGACCGAACATCTGCAGCATTTCCCTCGACTTCTCTTCTATGACCGTTTTGTCGATGTTTCTAATCTTTAGGCCGTACTCGATCTCGTCTTTCACGGTCTTCGTAACGAATTGGTGTTCTGGATACTGGAAGACGTAGCCGATGTCGCGGAACACATCTTTCCTGTTGATCGAGTGGATGTCGACACCATTGAGCATTATCCTACCTTTTGTAGGCTTCAGTAGGCCGATCATGTTCTGGAGCAGGGTGGACTTGCCAGATCCATTGTGTCCGACAATCGCAGTTGTTATGCCACGTGGGATCGTTAGATTGATGTTCCTCAATATTTTGGCCCCGTTCTCGTAGCTGAATTCAAGGCCTTCGACTTCTATGACTGTCTCATAGGATTTTCTTTTCCTCTCGCGGTTCTGTGGCTGCAGGTTGAACTTGTCGTATTCGACTTCTTTCATGCGAAGGGGGACCGGTGTTATCCCAAGACGGAGAGATATTTCAACTATCTGGGGGAGATATAGGCCATACTTTTCCATGAGGTCCTTTCCATGGTTGGCCAAGATGTCCCTTGGTCTGCCATTTAGGACAACTTTTCCTTCATTGATGACTATTATTCTGTCGTCATCTTCCAAGAGCTCTATTATGTCATCTACTTTATGCTCTACCAGGATAAGCGTCTTCTTCAGCTCTCTCAGTTTCCGGATTACTTGGAAGACTTCTTTGGTGCCTCTTGGGTCCAGGTGGGCTGTAGGCTCATCCATTGCTATTATCTCTGAGTTCATCGCGAGAGCCGCTGCTATTGCGAGCCTCTGCTTCTGTCCTCCACTCAATTCTGTAACTATTCCATCTTTTTTGTCGTAGAGGCCTACGAACTTGAGCGCTTCCTCCGCATCTTTGATGATCTCTTCTCTAGGCCTGAGAAGGTTCTCTGGGCCGAAGACGACCTCATCCCAGACGGTCATCTGTGTAAGCTGGGCTTCTGGATCCTGCATGACAAGAGAGATCGTCGTCGCCATCTCATAGACCTGAGATTCGGTTGGGTTCTTGCCGTTGACTTCGATATGTCCCTTTATTCGTCCTCCTATCTCATGTTGTAGGATGCCATTGAGGGAGTAGAGAAGCGTGCTCTTTCCCGAACCTGAAGCGCCAAGAATGAGCACAAATTCTCCATCTTCAATCTCTAGGTTAACTTGGTCAAGGGAAGGATTCTGCATCCTCGGATACCAGTATGATAAGTCCTGTAGCTTGATCATCTTAGCTCACCTCCCCGAACAAAAAAAGGACAGGGTAAGGTCTCCTACCATTACGATTCTACCGTCAACTCGCTGCCTTTGAATCCTACTGAGCTCAGAAGCTTCGAAATACCCCATACCACTATTCCAGTTATGATGCCCCCAATAATCGTCAACGTATAGTACCAAATGTAGAGGAGGTATGCAGGCGACCCTGGAAACTGTTGAGTTGGAAGAACGAGGACACCGAGCCACGCCAAATATATGGTTTCTCCAAAAAGAAGCATTATGATGGATGCGATAAAGGTCTTCGCGAACTTGTTCAGTCTATATCTGAATACTATGGCGCCGACGTCAGCAGCCAACCCTTCTATGAAGTTGTATACAAACACCATGGCTCCAAATGGGTTTCCAATCGCAAGCTCTATCAAGGTCCCTGGCACCATCACAATTGTTCCGACACCTATCTTACCTATGAGGACGGCTGAGAGAAGCCCCCACATGTAGAAGCCGGTGGAGAAGACTGGGCCAATCAGTGGGCCGACGAGCGCTTCGAGCTGAGCTCGGCCGATACCCCAGAATCCCTTGAAGACGCCGCTGACGGCGATCAGAGCCCCCATGAGAACTATATCGCGGACGGTGTACATGCTTAGGAAACCTTTCCTAGACCCCCTTCCCGCCATATTTTTCATCACTGCTTGTAAAAAGAAGGTTCCTATATAATCCTTGTTAACAGGTTCGCATCAAAATCTGGCGTTTGGCATAAGCTGTCCTTTCTGCAAGCTCACAGGAGAATCCGATGACGTTCGCAGGCGCATGTGGCTTAGCAATAACGCTTTTAAGGGCATGATGTCACCTTTCCCTTATGAGCGGGGAATATTCCGCTGAAGATTTTTGGAGGTTTGACATCAGAGTTGGTGCTGTGTTGGCGGCAGAAAGGATTCAGGGTTCCCAAAAGCTCATAAAGATGGTTGTGGATCTCGGCAGCGAAAGCCGGACGATTGTGACTGGGATAGCTGACGAGCATGATCCCACAGAGCTTGTTGGAAAGAAGATGCTGTTTGTAGCAAACCTGATCCCTAAGAAGATATTTGGCATAGAGAGTCGGGGGATGCTTTTGCTGGCTGAAGACGACAAGAAAAGAACTTATCTGGTTGTCGTAGACGACGTTGTTCCTGTCGGAGCCAAATTCTATTGATTGTAAGCTTATAATGGTTAGTAGCAGATCGACGATGGTATGACTAAGATATCGGTTGGTATTGTTACTGCCGGAGGAGATGCTCCAGGCATGAATGCCGCGATCAGATGCTGTGTCAGGCTTCTGCTGGCAAATGATGCAAGAGTCGTTGGGATAAGAAGGGGTTATAGAGGACTACTGGAGAAAGATTTTGAAGAGCTATCATCTCGTAGTGTCGGTGGAATAATCAACTTGGGCGGCACAATCTTGAAGACAGCCCGATGTGAGGAAGTCAAGAGAGAGGAGGGAATCGAGCTTGCCGCACGAAACTTGAATGAGCTTCAGCTGGATTATCTTATCACGATAGGGGGAGAGGGGACCTTTAGGGCTGCCAAAGAGATTTCGAACAAATCTCACATACCAGCTGTCGGGATTCCCGCGTCAATCGATAATGACATAGAGGGAACAGAGGAGACCATAGGATTCGATACCTCCGTAAACACTGCCCTTGACGCGATAGACAAGATCAGAGACACAGCCATCTCCCACGAGCGCCTTTTTGTAGTCGAAGTGATGGGTAGAGGAAGTGGCTTTATCGCCGTAACGGTGGGGTTTGCAGCTGGCGCCGAATTCATACTGATCCCTGAAATACCTCTCGATCTTCAAGCCTTAGTTAAGGAATACGAGAGGATGAAGGAGATGGGTAAGAAATCGACGATAGTCGTGATGGCGGAGGGGGCTGCCAACGGATATCTTCTCTCGGAAGAGCTTAGAGCAATGACAAACGCAGAAGTAAGATTCTCCTCGATAGGGTACATACAGCGTGGTGGCTCGCCTACCGTACGTTCAAGGGCTCTTGCAACCTTGTTCGGGGAGAAGGCAGTCGAAAGCCTACTATCTGGCCACAAGAGTCTGATGGTCGGCATAAAAGGCGACGAAATAGTTACGTGCCCATTGACGGGCAAAAAGAGGGCTCTTACAGGAAAGGATCTCAAAATGCTGCATATAGCAAGAGAGCTTGCAATATAATATCACTATCGAAGCAAGATACCTGCGGGGCCCTCTCAGCTTTTTCCTCACATCCGCATATTCCGCTGGGGCAGAAACACCAAGATATCACTCTTCCACCAAATGCCAGATTTAATGATTGTGCATAAGCGTGTCGCCAAGTATAATATGTCTTTGTAGGTTTCTCTGTTCTAGCTTCATAGGGATGCTCGCTGTATGGGTTTTGAGGAAGCTTATCTATTCTAAGTAAATCCTTTAGAAGCATTCAACAGAACTTCTTGAACCAAAAGTCTCACGAACGTGCACGAGACCGGCTGTGTGAACGGCATTAAAGTACCAAGGACAAAAAAATCATAGAAAGTTTCTTCACCATCACGAGAAGCCTTGAGTCTTGAAAAATTTTTCCTCGTAAGACTTACGAGAGAACGAACTCCATATCTAAGAACGTCAGGTGTTTTTGTCCATACTTCCAATGAAACTTCTGCTTCTAGCATAATGATTTCCTATTCTAAGAGCGAAGCTTTTATAGCCGGACTGGGACCTCTTCCTATGGTTCAGATCACGATCATAGGTGCTGGCAGCGTCGTCTTCACAGGAAGGCTTACAGTAGACCTATGTCTTTCGGAGGGCCTACGTGACAGCACCATCGTCTTGATGGATATAGACCAAGAGCGCCTCGACAACATGTACCGTCTCGCAACAAGATATGCAAGGGAAACGAAGGCGAAATTGAGTTTTAGGAAGACGACCGACCGGAAGGAAGCCCTTGAAGGAGCAGACTTTGTAATCAACACCGTCAAGGTTGGCGGCTACCAGCCTATGGAAACTGAGCGCATGATCGCAGAAAAGTATGGATACTATAGGGGTATAGGAGAGAGGGTCAGCGACTACTATGGTGGTGTTGGCGCCTATCATCAACTGAAGTTCTTTTTGGACTTGGCAAGAGACATAGAAAAGGTATGCCCGGAGGCTTGGTTGATTCAAGCATCGAATCCAGTATTCGAAGGAGCAAGTCTGCTGTCAAGAGAAACGAAAGTCAAGGTTGTCGGCGTTTGCCACGGCCACCTGGGATACCTTGAAGTCCTTAAGCATTTGAGGCTTCGACGGGAAGAAGTTCAGGTTGAAGTGGCCGGATTCAACCACAACATCTGGCTCACCAAATTCCTCCACAGGGGTGAAGACGCCTACCCGATTATAGATCGATGGGTGAAAGAGGAGGCTGAAAGCTACTGGAAGAGCGACGAATACCTTAAGGCTCCTGCCTGGGCAACCGAACAGATGAGCCCTGCGGCAGTAGACATGTACAGGATGTTCGGCCTGTTCCCCATAGGAGACACGGTAAGAAGCGCTTCGCCGTGGTGGTATCACATTCGCCTGCAGACAAAGCAGAAATGGTACGGGCCCACAGGTGGATTCGATTCGGAGATTGGATGGCTGATGTATCTGCAGTCGCTGAAAGAAACGCTTGAGCATCTGCGTTCTTGGGCGAACGATCCAAAGATCAAGTTAACGGAGGTGTATCCTCCAGTTCCCAGCAGAGAACAGCATGTGCCTCTTATAGAAGCTATCGCAAACGATAAGAGAGCGATATTGCAGCTTAACATACCTAACAATGGTGCGATCAGCGGCATACCTGACGATGTGGTGGTGGAAGTGCCGACGTCTGTGGATGGTACGGATATCCGAGCTTTTCCCGTCGGGCGGCTACCGCGTCGTTTAATGTATCACGTTCTGCAGCCTCGGCTGCTCAAGATGGAGCAGATCCTCCAAGCCTTCTTGGAAGGAGATAGAGAAAGCCTGCTTCTCACGATAGCGGATGACCATAGGACAAGTTCAATAGAGAAAGCGAAAGCTCTCCTGGAAGAGCTGCTTCAGCTACCGTGGAATGTGGAGGCTGCCAGACACTACAAGTAGCTGGCTGCGATCCATCTTGGAAGAGGCTCCGGATACACCTGGTTGTGGACAATCTGAAAAGTGGATTTGAATGTATTAAATTATCTTAGACCTATGAAGTGAAAGTTTTTATCTTAAGCGATAAGGTAATGCAAGTGTGGTGGTTCTTTGAGCCTACCTGAGATTGTCAACTTGATGCACAAGGGAGAATACCAAGGTGCCATATCTATCTTGGAACGTGGTGTAAGAGATAAGAATAAGTCTCCTCTTGAGAAGGCAGAATACTGCAAATGGCTGGCTGAATGTTACATGAACCTGGAAGATTATAAGATGAGCGGTGACTGGTATCTGGAGGCTGTCAAGAACATTCTATCTCAGGAGATAGAGATGAAGCTTAAAGCTAAACAGGCTCTGCCTTACTGTGAAAAGGCCCTAGAAAGGTACAGGGAAGGTGGGGATGCGGTGGACGTGCTTGAGGCAGCCAAGCTTAAGCAGAAGCTTTCTGATCTCTCAAGGTAGCCTTCAGATCTCATATTTGCGGCTACAAGAATGGGCTTGCAGTTCTAGTTGACAGTTGTCGCTGACGGTGTGCGTTCAGAAGGATGAAGGTTCAGAGAAGGTTCATCTGTTGTGGGATTGATGGAATACTTTACCAGTGTGCTGTCGAGTTGCAGGACTTATGGCGCTGTGTTCAGTTGAGTTGGCCGATCGGTAGGCCATCCCCCCTGATGTCGCAGCAGGCCCACTTGACGCCCTCGCGGATCTTCACTCCTTGTGCAACACCTAAGTTTGAAGGAAAGGAGATTGTCTTGATGTCGTATGTACCTCGCAGTCTCATCACTTCCACCCCTTCTTCTGCAGTCAACTGCCTTGGGTGATCCCAGACGAATCGTGGGCTTTCTACTGCCTCCTGTAGGTTCAACTTGAAGTCTACATAGTTTGCAACGAGCTGAGTATATATTTGTGGGCGATAGTCTCCGGCGCTTGATCCGAGCGCCAGCGTTTCCCTCGAATTTGACAGGATCAAGGCGGATAGAGTGTGTAATGTTCTCTTTCCAGGCTCAAGCTTGTTTACGCCATCAAATCTGAAGTAACTTGCCCTAGAATTCAATGGTATGCCGTAGTCTGGGACTGTCAACCCTGATCCGAAGCTCAAGAATAGACTCTGGATTGCGGAAACAACATTTCCTTCTCTGTCTGCGGCGGCGAAATAGGTTGTGTCTCCTTCAGCGTTCAAATTTGGGCTGTCAGGGCTAAGTCTGTTGAGAAGCTTTCGTGAATGTTGCTTTGACAGCAGTCTCTCAAGGTCTATCTCGACGAATCTTGGATCAGAAAGGTTTTCATCCCTCACCCTGTAGGCTGTCTTCGCAAGCTTCACGAATGCGTCTACAAAATCGGCGGAGAGCCTCTTGTACCTCGAAATGTCATGTTGCTCCATGAGGTTGAGTAATATCAGGGTGGTAGCGCCCATGCTCGGAGGAGGCACCTCATATACTTCATATCCTCTGTAAGAGATCTTTATAGGATCAACCCATTCGGGCTTGAACCTTTTCAGATCATCTTCATCAAGCACTCCACCTCTTGATCGAACATATTCTGCTATTGCAGCACCTATTTCACCTTCATAGAAGGCTTTAGGGCCGCCTTCCTTTATCAAAGATAGAGTCTTAGCCACCTGAGGATACTTTAGAAGGTCGCCCTCTCGTATCCTGACGCCTCCTCCTAGGAAGGTTTCTACGCAGCCTCTGTCACTCTTTAGTATGTCGATGTAGCGGTCGATGGAGTCACAGAATTGCCTGCTCGCAGGGAAGCCGGTTTTAGATAGTTCGATAGAAGGCTCCACAACCTTGCTGAAGTCCATCGAACCAAATCTTCTGTGAAACTCGAAAACGCCGTAGACGTATCCTGGGACGCTCACCGAAAGAGGACCTCTGGCAGGCATACTGTTCACGTATCCGCTGCCTTTGACTTTTTCGATCGTTAGCGCTTTCGGCGCGAAACCTGAAGAGATAAGGCAGTAGTTCTTCTTGGCTCTCTCTTCATGGTAGAGGGTGAAGAAGTCGCCTCCTAGGCCTCCCATTTGTGGGGCGGTTACGGCTAATGCTAGGCTTGTTGCCGTCGCTGCGTCAGCCGCATTTCCTCCCTTCTCCATTATGTCGACCCCTATCTTGGAAGCGAGATAGTGTTCGCTGGCTACGACGCCTCCTCTGGTTATGAATGGTGTCTTTAGCGCCACGTTTGTGTTCAAGAACTCTTTGGTTAAAACCTTTGTCCCACTATCTTAATATATAGAGGCAGTATGTCGATTAATGTTCGACTTGCGTCTTCGAAGATGTAATCTAGAAGACTTGGCGCATGTTGAAAGGGTGGAAAGGGTCTCTTTTTCGAGGCCGTTTACTCGAACCACCTTCGAGGCTTTGCTTCACAGCAATCCTGAAGGGTTTATTTTGGCGGAAGATGAAGGAAACGTGATAGGATACATAGTTTATTCGGTTTCAAGAAATATTGGTTCTATCGTCTCTTTGGCTGTGCTGCCGGAGTATCGAGGTAGAGGAATTGGCCAGATGCTACTTGATAACGCATTGGATACACTTGGGGGTAAGGTTGATCTCGTAGAGTTGCAGGTTGGGGTCTCCAACTTTGCCGCGATAAGCCTCTATCTTAAGAGCGGGTTTGCGGTCTCTTGTAGGATCCCGAGATACTATCCTGATGGGGAAGACGCTTACCTGATGAAGCGGATTCTTTGAAGGCAGCCAGCTTTCAAACTAGAGTCTCGATCTTCGTTGGACGTTTTTATGCGACGAAGTCGTAGAACATCCTTTCTGCCTCATCTACAGGTATCTGTTTTGGTGGATGCTTGAACGCGTATGCTGATATCGGCATCACGGTGCCTTTTGCCTTCTTGGTTAAAGCTATCTTTGTCGCCCTTATCACATCAAAGAGCACAGAACCTGCATTCGGTCCATCGAAGGTCGAAAGCTTCAAGTCTATCTGCAGCGGCGCATTACAGAAGTAGGTGCCTCTGATCCAGAAATAGCTGTCTCTCTTGTTCTCCAAGAATTCCACATAATCAGTTGACCCAGCCACAACCTCTGTCTTGTAAGGTAGAGAAGCTTCTATGGCCTCTGTCTTGATACTTCTCTTGGCCTCTTTCGTCCTCTCCATGGTCTCCAGTGATTCGGTTCCCCCGCCTACATCAAGCTGATAGGTTTCTTTCACATAGACGCCGTTTCTGGTCAGTAGGTTCAATAGTGTCTTGTGGAGTGCGGTGGCTCCAAATTGGTCCACCAGATCATCTCCGACCAGTGGTAGTCCGGCTTCACTGAAAAGTCTTGACCATTTCCTATCATAGGCTATGGGGACTGGTGTTGCGTTTATGAATCCATTTGCCGCTCTAAGGGCCTGCTCCGCATACCATCTTGAAGCCTTGACTGCTCCACTCGGAAGCAGATTCACCATAATCTCTGAACCACTCTCCTTTAGTACGTCGAGGACGTTTGAGTCTGGTTCGCTGCTGAGCTGAACCACCTTACTAAGACCTTCGCCAACGCCGTCGAGAACAGGCCCCTTCTTTACTATGACATTTGTCGAAGGCACATCTGATACTCTGAGGGTGTTGTTGGGGGGTGCAAAAATGGCTTCTGAAAGGTCCTTGCCCACTTTTCTCTTGTCCACATCGAAGGCTGCCACTACCTCGATGTCTGAGGGAAAGAAGCCGCCTAACGTGGGATTCCTGACTCCTCTAAAGTTGCTGGCGCCTCCAACCTTTCGGTAGAAGGCCAGACCTTGCAGTAGTGAGGAAGCACAGTTACCGACTCCTACGATTGCGACTTTGATCTTTGGCAACTTGCATCTTGCAGGAATGCCATAGTGTTGATCCCTTATAAACTGTTGTGGCCTGATTCCGTTTGCAGCATAGTCTAAGGAACGATTCTTGTTCAAAAAAGGAAAGGGGAGGGATATCTAGAGCTTCTTGCCTACTATGAACATCTTGGTACCGCAGACGGCGCAGACGCCTTTTATCGCCGGCTTTCCATTCTTTAAGGTTACTTGTGTGGTGTCTCTCATTTCCCTTTTCGCTTTGCACTTGACGCAGAATCCTTCCATACGTACCGCCTATGGGCAAGAGTTGACGCATATAAATTGGTTTCTGAGTGTTCAACAAGCCAACTTCAAGATTTGAAGTATTTGAGGTAATCGATTTATAAGACTGCTGCCGCCATAGATGATTGTGCGTCTCCATCTACAAAAGAAGGCGATTCGCTGCTTTGGAGTCGCCGAAAGTTTCCGAAAGGGAGTTCTAGCTGCGTCTGTCCTTTCAGGTGTTGTCATGAGAGCTGATTTCATAGTCGATGGAATCATCTTCGGGAAAGCGACCTTAGGTGGCGATGATGCAACAGAATCCATAAGAGGGATGTTCGAAGGCATGAAAAGGAAGGATATTAACGTGATAATGGTTAGTGGAAGTATCGTGAGCCTGTTCAATATAGTAGACGTCGACGGCTTACATGAATCCCTAAACATTCCTGTGATCTCGCTGACGTATAGGCCGTCAGAGGGTCTAGAGGAGCATCTTAAACGCCATTTTGCAGATGAACCATCGAAGCTGGAGGCTTACAGAAGACTTGGAGAAAGGCATCAGATAACCCTGCACACGGGCAAAAGGGTCTATGTAAGATGCGCGGGAATAAGCGATGAAGATGCCACAACCGTAGTTAACAGGTTCACTTTGCAAGGCAGCCTACCGGAGCCGATAAGATTTGCTAGATTGCTGTCGAAGGCGGCCTTGAACTTCCTCTCCTCTGGCCACGTCTGAAACAGCTTCTTCCATACATGTAAATGTACAGTTGTGCATACCCGGCATTCTTGCCAAAGGCCTTTCTGGCCGTGTTCCCCAACTTGATATAGAGGCTTCTGTCGGCCTTCTTTTCTCCACACAATCTTGACTCAAAGTACCTTTGTTCTTCACAATTGATGATTCCTTTCAAGGCTGTAGTATAAGCTCTGCAGACCCACACATCTATTGGAAAGGCCTCCATCTTCTCGAAGCCATATAGCAGTATACAGTCGGCAGCCTTTGGTCCGACACCCGCCAGTTTAGCTTCACCTGAAACGATCATGTTCCATGCCTTCTCATATTTTGCTTCCATGAGTTCGTCAACGAGGCTGTCGTCTTCAGAAAGTCTTCTTGCGGTTTCTAGCAGATATTTTGCCCTATACCCAAGGCCTGCTTTGAGCAGGTCTCCTGTTTCTAAACTGGATATCTTCTCAACGGTTGGAAGTGTGAAGAACATCATACCATCCATTTCCTTCTTAGAACCAAATCTTCTCGAAAGCTCGGCGATCATCTTCTCTATGGCAGGTATACTCTTGTTCTGAGCGCAGACGTAGCTGATTATGGTCTCGAAAGGATCCTGCCTGAGGATTCTCACTCCAGCGTATCTTGAAATAGCGTTCTTCAAGAAAGAGTTTAAGGCGAGACATGTGTCGATTTCCTTCTTTTTGTCCTTTAATCCGAGAAAGTTTACAGCCTCATCCTCTCCGATCTCTTTGCTAGATGCCACATGCAGAACCTCACCTGTCTGGTGGATTCTTAACAGTCTGCCTCTGCTAGTTCCATACCAGTACCCCTTTATCTTTTTCCAGCCGAAGATTTGGCCACTCGTAAGGCAATAGTTGACGCTGAATCGATCATATCTTGATAGAGTCAGGCTGATCTCGAACAGTTCTGTCACCAAACCCACTGGAGCGGTTAACCTTTCACGTTCTTCATGGGATAATAAAATGATTTCGTTTGCATCGCCTTTTTCTAACGATTCGGCTTAGATCGAATTCCATCGTATGAAGTTTGATGTTGGATGCTTGCTCCAAGTATCTGTCGATGTGAGACTACCGGCGGTCTTCCCAGATAGACAAAAGGTAGTCTTTCTGGTCCACGAAGGTTTCTGCATCTCTCCTTGTAATTGATTCCGCTTCTTCATCCGATAGGTTAAGTGTGTCTCTCACATGGTTTGCTACTCTCCCCATCCAGAGGATGCGGTATGCTTCAATGATGTCTTCCTTTTGATTTTCTGCAGATGAAATCCAGCTTTTGGCAAAATGGAAGGAAATCTTAGCCCAATCTCTGGCTGAAATAGGCGTTTGGTCTTTTGTACATTTGATGGCTGTCTCGACAAGTTCATCCGGCAAGACCCTTGCGATGGTTGAAGCGTGATCTCTGACCCCTTTTGTGTATGCTGCAAACGCTGCTTGATAGTCTACTTTGAAGGGTTCAGGTGGTGTGGGCTCAATCTGTCCTTTGAATACTTTTGTTTCCCTGAAGCCCTTTATCGGCTTCCAGACATAGGCGTAGAGGCTCATCGCGTTGAATAGTGCTCCGACGACCTGTCTGAACATCGGTGCAAGATGTCTCGTGGGATCCTTTACGTCATGTACCTTTGCTCCTAGTAACGCTTCTGCAACAGGCAACTTATTCGCGAGCGCTGTATGCGTTATGGAAATGTCTATTCCGAATCTCGGTGTGTAGGGGGTAGCCCACAATGGTGATTCGAGCATGAGGTCAACGAGCGTTCGAGACAGGCCAAAATCGCCGCCTATAGGTTGACGCACACCGACGCCGTAGAGGGCAGTTGTCATCGGATATGCTATCTGATTTGTTATGGTGCCATCATGCTTATATCTGAGATATCTTGGCGCTACGAACCCGAACCCCTTGATCAACGGTTTAACAAGAAGGTGGACCCACTCTGGGATGATACTTCTTAAGTCAGAATCTACCATAGCCACTTCTTGAGAGCCCAGTCTGCGTGCTAGCTCAAAGACCAGTTTTATTGCCGAGCCCTTTCCGGCTGTCCCTTCATAGGTTGTGACGAGCAGCTCAACGTCCTTAGGAAGTGGAGTAGACGCTGCTGTGTCGCGTGTGCTATCCAGTGAGTTGCCATCAGACACGATGATGGCGCCACGTCTGTCCGGAAAGTAGATGGCTAATCCTTCTCCAACTTGGCTTACTACATTCTGAATTGTCGACTCATTGTTGTAGGATGGTATGCCCACCAAAATGTCGGCACGTCTGATCCTCTCAACAAACTCTTTTACAGTTTCCATTCTGTACCATGGTTGTCATCGTGGTTTAAATATGTCTTCTGGTAATTAAAAACCTTATATTGGAAAACGTGATCGCTAGGTAGTGGTTATGAGGATGTGAGAATAGCCGTAATAAGGACAACTTTGAATAAGGGATCTGGACAGGCTGTGCATATTAGGGAGACCTCTAGGCAGCTTATGTCCAGAGGCTATGACATACAGGTCTTTTGCAGGCACGTTTTCGAAGACATGGGAGGCATTCCTGTTACTGTCGTAGACGACCCCCTGAAGGATCTCCCATTTGTAAGACACCTTTCTTTCGCTTTCTCTGTTGTTGGAAATGTTCAAGACTTTGATCTAGTGCATACACAATATCATCCTGGTGTTTTTGCGGGTTGTGTATCCCATTTCTTGAAGGAAAAGCCTCACGTGTTCACATATCACGGTTTTGCCCCGGTCAATGTTTGGAGTAGTGGCCGTCAGATGTTAAAGATGATCGACCATAGAATTGGAACCTTTCTTGCTGCAAGATATGGTATCGACTATGCTCTCACGGTGAGCGAATACTTGAAGCGGGAGCTGGCAGAAAAGTACCTGTTCCCGAGTGAACGCATTTTGGTATGTTACAATGGTGTCGACCTGGAAAGGTTCAGTCCACATGTAAGTGGCGAAAGTATAAGAGACCGCTTCAAGCTCGGAAGCAAGCCTGTGGTCCTCTTCTTGGGCCGTCTGGTGCCCTACAAGGGGGTTGAATTTATGCTTCAGGCAGCGCCTCTGATTTTGAGAGAAGTCCCTGACGCATACTTTCTGGTGGGTGGAGCCTCTAGACATGATACGTTGAAGATAAGCAGACTTCTGGCTGACCAGAGGGTCAGAGAACGGTTCATCTTCATGGGTTATGTACCTGATGAGGAAGTTGCCCAGCTTTACGCCTCATGTGATGTTTTCTGCTTTCCTAGCTTATGGGAGGGATTCGGGATCCCTCTAGCGGAAGCGCAAGCTGTAGGGAAGCCGGTTGTGGCTTTCAACAACTGCGCTGTACCCGAAGTTATTGAAGACCAGCGCACTGGCATTCTGGTGCCTCCGAGAAACTGGAGGAAATTGGCGAAATCAGTCGTCTTTCTGTTGAAGAATAGAGATGTGGCTTATGTGATGGGTAAAGCGGGCCGTGAGAGGGTTGGAAGGCTTTTTACCTGGGATAGGGTTGCCAAAGTTGTTGAGACAGCCTACGAGAAGGCGGTCGAATATCATGGTGTTAGATGTTGAAGCCGGTTCTGATCGTCGACATGGACGGTACTTTGCTTGAAAGAAGGACTGTGGACGAGCTGTGCGATTCATTTGGTTTAAGGAAAGAGCTGGATCTGATAGACAGAGAGAGTTCCAACCTTCCCGCCTTCAGAGTAGCTGAGATGATCGCGGGCCTGTTCAAAGGAAAGACGATACACGAGATCGAAGCAGTCTTCGACAATATTCCCGCCAATGCTGGAGCAGGCGAGTTCATAAAATCCATCAAGCAGAACGGGTTTGTGACCAGTATAGCTACTGACTCCTATGAGTTCTTGGCCAGAAGGCTAGCTCAGAGACTTGGAATCGACCTAGTTTACGGGCACAAGATACAAATCCTGAAGGGGAGGTTCACAGGCAGGATTCTATCCCCCTACAGATGCCTGGAAATCCCAGGCTGTAAGCGGTTCTACACATGCAAACTATGGTTTCTTCGTGAATGCAAGAAAAAGTATGGGGGTCCAGTTATCACATTGGGTGACGGAGACGGTGATTATTGTATGAGCACAGAATCAGATCTTCCCATCGCGTTCAAGCCTAGAAGCAAGCCTCTAGTTGACGTCTGCAAACTTGTGGTCTACAGTTTCGAAGACCTACTTGCCTTAGACTTAAATAAGATGATCCGTTAATATCATTGGGTTCTATGATTCAAGACAATGGGCATACACAGGCCTCTATCCTCGGTTCAGTCTCCGATGTCGGCATACGAGAATGTGTAGAGGAAAAGCTGGACACCATGGTCACAGATGAAGCAGGACTGAAAAGGCCTATAATGATATCGATAGTCATACCGACCAAGATCGATGTCGGACGAAAGACGAAAAGAAAGGAGCTTGAAACACTTGGCCGCCTCTTGAAGGAATGCAGTGGGCTCGCAGATCTCGGATACGTCGATGAAATCATTGTAATAGACGCCTCTGTCGACAAAAACTCTAAGCCAGATTACAGCGTTCTAACTAAGGTGATCAGAACAGCCTATCTACACCTTAGCCTCTTCAGGAGGGAAGTCGGCCTGATAGCCTCAAGTAGGGCTGAATCTCTCCACGCAAGCAGAGGCTTCTTCGACTTCTTCGTGAAAGTAGTTCATCAATTTGACCCTAACATCTCAAAACTTGCGATTTCATACAAGATCCTCGATATAGTTGGATTAGAAGGTGTTCCACAGGGGAAAGGAACTGCACTTTGGCTGTCGGCACCTTTGGTGAAGGGGGACATTATCTGCTTTCTCGACTCCGATATCATGAATTTCAGGAAAGAAATGTTGGTTGCGCTTTGTCATCCTTTGGTAAGGTCTACTGCAGACACCCACTCTAAACTGAAAATGGTTAAGGCGTTCTATAGAAGGCTCACTTTGAGGTACGAATCTCCAAGGAAGGAGTATGTCTTTGGAGGAAGGACTACAAGGCTCTTCGCTATACCTCTTATGAAGATACTCGCTAGGAACTATCCTGAGATCTTTCTCGGCTTAGACACCATCAGGTATCCTCTCTCAGGAGAAAGCGCGATAGTTCGAGAAGCACTTGAGCGCCTCGAATTCCCATACGACTACAGTGTTGAAATCGCTTTACTACATCAAGTTATTAGAAGATATGGGCTTCAGGCTGTGGGCCAGGTGGACTTAGATCTCTTTTATCATATTGGGCAATCTATTAAGGGGCTTCAAAATATGGTGGAGCAGATCACAAGATACTGTCTCTCTCTATTAGATGCTAAGGGGATACACCTGTCAGAAGAAGAGATCGACAATCTTGTCGAGCAGTATAGAAGAGAGGCTAACGCCCTGACTTCAGAATACCGCAAGATATTTGGTAGACTCAAGAGAACGGCGAGGAAAGAGATAAGGGAGCCAGTATTGTATGCGGGTATGTCAGACAGGGCTCGGCTTGATCTATTCGCCTCCACCATCGCTGATACAGCAAGGGGTCTGACGCCTTCGGCCAACAGATTACCTGCGTGGAGTAAGGCGATCGACAAGATAGATTATCTTGCTTTAAGTACGATGCTTAAGAGACGAGCCAATCAGTCCACTTATAGCCGCCTCTTAGCAGCGGAACTGATCGCCAAGGTATAGAGTTGCGCCGATAGACTAAAGTAGAGGAACAAGCTTCTTCGAAAGAATCGTATCCCAAGAGAATTTCCTAACGACATTGTTAAAGTTGGAGTCAACCACATCCAAGACAAATTCCTTGTAGATTCGAAATGCTATATTCTTGGGATCATCATGGAGGTCGAACATGTATCCGTCAATTCCCTCCCTGAGAAGTTCTTGAAAAGGTGGTATTCTCGCGCAGAAGACCATTTTTCTAGCGACTCCTGCTTCTATAACAGGGAGGCCGAAACCTTCTTCCCTACTTGGAACGAAGACAAAATCCGCTATTGTATATACATCTCCCACGCTCCATTTTACAACCCTCTTGTTCTCAAACACCCGCTGATGTGAAATGAGTTCATGACAGAATATCACATTGTCTTGAAGTCCACGTCTTTTCACTATTGTATTCAAGTATTCTAGATACCTCATTCCCATGCTGACTGCCTGGTGGTCTGGTGGCCCTGTTATCAAGACCTTTATAGATCTGCCATCACCGAGTAGATGCTTCAGTTCCTCGGCTACCGATAGAGCAAGCTCTATGTTCTTCCTAGGCGTGACCCTAACAGGAATCAGCATCACAAGATCTTGAAAAGCGACTCCAAGCTTGTGCATGAGCCCAATCGTGTTCTTGTCCATTTTCTGATAATCCTCAACGTCGACGCCATTTGGAATAACATGGATCTTCCCCAACTCGTAGTGTGGTGTAAGCTGTTCCAGTTGCTGAGCCCTGAAATTGCTAACTGTCACATACGTGATACGGGTATTCTTTGGAAGGAGAATGGTCATCGGGAAACGGTCTATTCTCTCAGACCATTCAGGTCGAAGGTGTGCAATATCATGTATCCAATATATGAACCTGGTGTCCAGCTCATTCACCAATTCATTGATAGCCGCGGATGCCGCGAAATTGAAAGGCATAGAGGGAATATTATGGACGATGCAGGTGTCTAAGTCTGATAAGATCGCCTTCAGTCTGGCTTTAAGCTTCATCTTGAGTTCTTTGAAGGCTTCAGTTTCTCTCCCTTCATTTACAATCTGCCCTTGAACAGCAAGAACTCTGTCAGAGTTGGGCGACAAGATATCCACTTTATGTTCAACGATGTTGATGTCTTTGAATCTTCCACCTGAGCCAAAAATAAGATGAACCTTGTAACCTTTCCTTGACAAGAATCTGACATGAGCTGATATCACCATCTCCACTCCACCTATTTCGGTCGGAGGTGCGGTGTAATGCATGATGCCTATGCATTTTCCATGTTTGGGGCCAAAATCTGCAATCTTCTCTGACTTCATGTTCATGGTGTTATTTCCCTTCTTATCCATATGGCCAATAACATCCAAGGTTTAAGCTTAAAAAGTTTGGACTTCAATTTACTGTTTTGTCGACGTCTGAACATGTGCTGCCTGTTTGTTAGATGACATATTGAGGCGCAAAAGCAGAGCAACTAGTTTCTCAGAATACGTTTCAAGAGAACTTCTCCATAACATAGCTAAACTCTGGATCCACTATGTCCATGATGAGCCTCTTATAGATACGGAAAAGGGTGTTCTTGGCAACATCGCTGAGGCTCGGTTCGACGACTTGCATGACAAGTTTCTTATAGATCCAATATGCAATATTTTTCATAAACTTGGCGCTCGCTCTTTAAACTTAGAACACCCCTGTAGTCTTGTCCACGGAAGAGCTACCATCTTCTCGAACATGATCTGCACCTAGATTATCCTAAATCTATTGCCATTGACGGAATTTTGATAGAAGTCGAAACTGCCGCTTCTTCGCCGACACTTCTCCCAAAAAGTTAAAACACCTAAATCTATCGATGCACCCTCCAATTTCATCGTCCTAGATGGCGTGGTTGAACAGGAACGACGAAAGTCATTTTCAACATCATTGGAAACGAACGAGATGATAAACTCAAAGAGACCTTCTAGACGATGAAATTCTTCAAACATTTCCATGATACTTCTATGAGGTCCTAGAACCGTAGCCTGATACGATAATATCTATTATTCGAATACAAAGAAAGAACGACAATATGAGTGCAATGATCAAGACTATGCCGTCAATTGCTACATGGAGATTTGTCAGCAATGGTGAATACAGAAGATAAACCAGCAGAACCACTAGTATGTAGAACGCGTACCTGAACACCAGCTGTGATCCTTTATCGTCTAAACCTATTCTAGGTCCATACTTCTCAGCTGGAAAAAGTGAGAACAGATCGATCATCCTCTTCAGTAAAGGAACTGATTGATAGAGAAATGCAGTTAAGGTGACCAAGATGATCGTTGAACATATGGTCGTCGTTTGAGGATTTATTGTGCGAGCGATCGGTATGAAGACAAGCACACCGAAAAGCCATATCAAAAGAGCGGAAAGGACACGATAAAATAATAGAGCGCCATCTTTCCTTAGAAATGCTATCATCTGCTCTCCTTTGTGTCTTTTATCCATTTTGTTCTAGCAACTCCTCGGCGTTCAAATTCCGTCCAAAAAAAAGGGGGTGAAGGCAACTAGGACACGGTTCAGGCTCTACTTCTTAGCTCTCTTCTCGAGTTCATCCGACAATTTTGAAGTGTATTTTCCGAGTTCTGCTGCTATGGCCCTAGTGCTTCTCCATAGCGCGAAAACAGACCAGATGACTATCAGTATTAGCACGATAGCTGGAATGGCCGCATGGATTTGGCCTAGATAGTCTGCGAACAGGAGATATGCCAAAGCAACTACTATGACGTATATTATGCCATCGAGCGCTATTCGATAATGCCTGAACGATTCCACATTCACTTCTCCACCGACCTTTCCGACCTCGTAGGCCAGTATTCCGGCTATGCCACTGGTCAGTCTTCTGATGTCGACGAATACGGAGAAGATTATGATGGCTAGGACGATCACGATGATGAAGCTGATTATGGAATGCACAGGGTAGCCTAGGAAGATGTAGTTCAACGACTTAGCTATTGGTATGAATATCATTTCTCCAAATAGCCAAATTAGAATGGCAGCTATCACCGAAAGGGCTACCCTTGCGCCGACTTCCCGCACGGCCCTAGCCGACTCATAATATGCTTCTGAACCATACACCTCGACTCTTTTCTCTTCTGCACCTGTCTCTGTCTTTGGTTCTTCTTTCTTGGACATTAATTCATTCACCGCTTATCCTTATAAGCCGTGGATTATAAGTATTTTAAAATACAAAT
This sequence comes from uncultured Nitrososphaeria archaeon, assembly GCA_964448685.1. GTDB lineage: Archaea > Thermoproteota > Nitrososphaeria > JACIWG01 > JACIWG01 > CAYUWR01. The sequence continues at coordinate 78,857 of CAYUWR010000011.1, read as the reverse complement.
AATATTTAATAGAAAGGTATATTTATAGGAGTACGTTTGGTCTCTGTAGCGAAGATGCTTGGCCATTAGGGAACTGCAATTTGAAGGAGAGGATGCCTTGAAAGTGGCTCAAGCTCTAGCCTCTGAAGCAAGTTTCAACATCCTAAGATTGCTCTCTAAAGAAAAGCTTGATGTCTCAACAATCGCAGATCGTCTCGACCTTAGTGAGGCCCATGTTAGTGACGAAATAGGCAATCTCATTGAATTGAACTTGGTCAAAGCTAACTATGCTCCTGGCAAAAGAGGGATAAGAAAAATATGTGAGTTGGCGGCTGATAGAGTGGTCATAGTGATCAAACAGTAGTTACCAGCCTACGAAGCCTTTATCTGATCTTTCTATGGTCTTACCTCAGAAAATTCACAATATCTATGTAAGAGGATCTTATCTGTTTTTATATGTTGGGCCAGAAGCTTTCCTTAAGACGAAATGAATTTGGCTTCCTCTTCGACTCTATTCTCTCCGCCAGTGCGTGGGCTATTATAGGGAGCGCGATCGTCGCGTCACAGTAGCATTGTACAAACTCTCCTTCCTTTGATTCCTTTCCCCATGATATTGCCTCTTCGAATGTACACCCGGATAGTCCGCCCCATTGGGGGGAATCTGTTGTAATTTGCACCGCATATTTGTGGGGATAGTAGCTTTCATTTGTGATATCGCAGCGTTTCGGTTTTCTGTTCGGGATTTCTCTCTCTTTAAAGAGTAGGTCTGCTGTAACTGCGAACAACTGTATGAAGTCCTTAGGCACTCCACCGCCAATATAGATTACGCCGGTGTCTCTAACATCTTCTGCAAGTTTCATGAATTCAGCATATCCTTTTATCGAGTCGATCTTAAGATGATATCCCTGGCTTTTCGCTATCAGTGCTGCATCGCCATATGGGCTGTCAGAGATGGCGGGGCAGTAGACAGGGACCTTCTTGTCCGCTGCTGTCGCAATGATGCTATGTATGCCTTTGCTGCTAAGATGTTTTCCAAATAGGTAGAGGAATTCCCTTGACGAATATTCTTTTCTCAAATCTATGGTTTTTATGAAGTCTGCAATAAGCTCGGTCATGGCCAGATAATCGTCTTCTCGACCGTAGACATCATAGTATCTGTTAAGTCCCACCTTGAAGAGTTTCTCGTCGTCTACTAGATGTGATCCCTGATAATAGCTGAAGCCCATGGCGTCGACGATATCCTCTGAGATATTTGCTCCTGTGGTGACCAGCACATCTACAAAGTTATTCTCGATGAACCAGTTTATTATCTTCCACTGTCCCGCTGTCGACATCGAGCCAGCTAGGCCTAGCATGATTGTTGTGTCTTCATCCTTTATCATCTTCTCAATTACCTTGGCTGCTTCAGCAAGCTTTCTTCCCTGGTAGGCTGTCTTTTCCATCTTGTCTAGGAGTCTGCTAATGGAAATATTGTCTTCTACCTTTATCGGCTCGATTTTTGAGTTTATGTATTCTTCTAGGCTCATTTCGAGCGTTATTGCTGCCTTTGCCTATATTTAAATTCACCGCGTGTGATCTTGTAGTATTGCAGAACTTTCTTAATTAAGAAAAAATTAAAAAGAAAGAAGGTGTGTGGATGCCGATGTCCACCACTACTACTGGAACGAGGGAAAGGTTCGCTTGCTTATGGGAGAAGTTGGCTGGGGAGGCGTCGCCTAATCTGATATATGGGAAGATCATGAGTGCACTATGTCTTACCGTTCAACCTCTTTCACAGAAAGACTTGACAGCGAAGACGCAGTTTAGCGTGTCTTCAGTGAGTAAAGCTCTTGACTAATTGGCCGCAGAAGGTATCATTAGGAAGGTAAAGAAGAAGGGTGAAAGGACCTACTACTATGCTCCATCGATGTCTTCTCGAGAGATCGTTGTTCACAGGTTACGTAAGATACTTGAAGCTCAAGATGAAATCGCAAGTGAAATATCCCTGTTAAGGACCGAGCTAAGATTCCCGCAAATTAGAGAAAAAGAGGTGTATGAGGCCAAGAAGTCATTAGCTATCATCGGAGAATTTGCTGAAGCATATAATAGGATTGGAAAGGCTGCTGCTGAACTGAGCCAGAAGTTGCTCAAAGAGTAGTACCAAGCAGTCGTTCTTGGTTGGTCTTCAAAAAGGTTTGACGACTTTCTTGTATATATCGTAGACCTTCTGGGAACATTATCTGTTGTCGCATATGATATTACACAAATCATAGTCGGGCTTGGCGCATTCAGTATTGCCATCAGCTTTGCAACAAGCACTATAATACAGATTCTGGCATCTCCGCCTATTGTTTAAAGCTGGCAAGCCGATAAACGTTGATGATTCAATAAGAGTGCAAAACTTAAGGGAGAGTTAAATTGATTGAAGTGAGCGTTCGAACTGCGATCATCGAACAAGAAGATGTTGATTCGGTCATAATACTGGACTCTATTTTTCTCCTAGGTACCGCCTTCATAGCAGCCGTTTTGTTGTCGAGTTCAAGTTTAACTATAAGAGTTCTATTGTTGAAATCGAGATCATCCTTCGTCTTGTACATCTATTTACCGTCATTCTATTAACGAAAAAAGGGGAACTGGGCGACTAGTACGCCCAATCTTCTTCACGATACACTTCAGGTTAACCATTCTGCAGAATCACCTAACACTCTGGCACCCCTGTGCAGTGCCTTTGAGTTTATCTTTCAATTTACGTCAATCTTCTTTTTTAATATAGGCATTAAACATGCAAAATACTTATTTATGCGCCCTGATAAATGCCATCGGAGATATTATGTGGAACAATACAATTTCTTTAGGTATCGTTGACATAATAAATGAATTTTGGTCGGCTGTTGCAGTTGAACTACCAAGGATAGCCGGTGCTATTGTAGCACTTTTGGTAGGGTGGCTTTTAGGGCGTTTATTGTGTTTGGTCGTCTCATCTTTTATACACAGAAGTAGACTGGAGAGCATGTGGGAAAAAACAAGCTTAGGAACAGCTATAAGGCAATCTGGCTTATCGATAAGTAAGATCGCGGGATATATAGCTAAATGGACAGTATATCTGCTCGCTATACTTGTAGCTGTTGATATTCTTGATATAGAGACACTAAGGCCTGTTGTAAGCACAATTATCGGCTATATACCCAATTTTGTAGGTGGAGTAATAATATTTCTTATCGGTTTCCTTATAGTTGATTTATTATCCAATGTTATTAACGACGCCATTAGGGGATCTGGGTACAAATACTACGCAATAGCTGGCAACGGTTTCAGATTATTAGGTTATTTTGTTGTCATCACAACGACACTTACAATTATGAAGGTAGATGTGTCTATCTTCCACATACTTGCTAATGCACTAGCTCTTGGTGTAGCCATAGGTATTGCTGTTGGTTTTGGCATCGCTTTTGGCTGGGGCTTAAAAGATACTATTGCCAAAAATGCTGACAAATGGTTTACCAGCCTTAGAACGACCGCAAATGGGGTGGAGAAAGGCATGGAAGTAATAGCTCTTCAAGAGAAAATAAAAGAACTTGAAGAGGATCTTAGAGTACATAAACTGAAGCTAGAATCCTTCGAGGCTGTCAAAAAGCATAAGATCAATGCATTGAATATGCCTATACAAGATTTGCCATCTTGGCTTACTGAAATAGTAGGCGATAGGGGGCACATGGTCGCAGCATATGGAGGGTACACAATAGAGGTAGTTGACGAAATACGCTTCCCATGGTATGAAGTTTTGATAACATTGATTGCAAATGGCCAAGAAGTGTGGCTTTCTAAAAGAGGAGACAAGTTAGTTATAAAGACCAAATTGCATACAGAATGATCTAAAGTGAAGAACATAGTCATCCACCAATTTCCTATAGCAAATATCATAGTAGTAATCATATCCACGTTTCTAGCCGCCATAATTACCTACATTTTGGGCTTTAACACAAATCAAATCGCCTCCGTGATTATTTTTGTTTTTAAGACAGCAGCAGCATTGATGTTTTGGAAGTACAGACTACCATTCGCTACCTTAGGTCTTGCAGCATTATTACTAGTTGGTGTCATAGATGTACCCCACCTTATTGAATTCGCATCCTTTGATATTGTTTTGTTCTTAGTAGGTATGATGATAATAATTGGTTTCTTAGAGGAACGGGGCTTCTTCGAGTATTTAAGCCAGAAGTTTATGGAAATGGCAGGAGGAAGTGCGCATAAATCTATTATTACTCTGATGATATTCGCAGCTTTCTCTGCAGCCCTAGTGGACGAAGTTACGTCCATTCTTTTTACAACAAGTTTGATCCTACGTATGACAGACAAATTGAAAGTAAAACCAATCCCATTTATCATGATCGCAGTCTTCGCAACCAACATAGGTTCCGCAGCTACGGCAGTAGGTAATCCAGTCGGTGTTATGATAGCATTTAAGGCTGGGTTCTCATTTTTGGATTTTCTAAGATGGTCCACTCCTATCTGTATTGTAACATTGTTAGTCACAATAATGATCTGCATGAAGTATTATTCAAGTTATATAAGTAAATTCGATTATGCCTTAAAACACCAAAAAGAGTTGCCTGCACCTGTCGAAACCAATATGATCACGCCAAAAAATCTAGTTATCTGTTGGCTCGTTTTTCTTTCAACTGTTGGCCTCTTAATAGTGCATCATCCATTGGAAGAAATTCTGCAATTGAAAAAGAACACTTTGTTGTTAGGCACTCCTTTGTTAATGGCCAGTTTGGTTCTTCTAGGTGATCTTGGTGAAGCGAAAAATTTAGTGGAAAGACGAGTCGATTGGTGGACATTGCTTTTTTTCGTCATGCTTTTTGCATCTGTTGGCACATTACAATATACAGGAGTTATAAAGATATTAGCTGAAAGTTTAATCCAAATAGCAGGTAGAGAACCTCTTAAACTACTTCTATTGTTCACTCCAACTGTCGGCTTTCTTTCAGCTTTCCTAGACAACGTTCTTGCAGTAGCTGTTTTTTCGCCGGTTGTAATTGAAATCGGTGAAGCTGGTATTTACGTTTTCCCGTTATGGTGGAGCATGTTGTTTGCGGCCTGTTTCTTTGGTAATATGACAATAATTGGAAGTACAGCAAACCTTGTCGCCGCAGGAATTCTTGAGCGCAGAGGTGAACATTTATCCATTTTAGAGTGGGTAAAAATTGGCTCTATATTGTCATTTTTGACTATTGTAATAGCAATTCTTCTTCTGTATGTTCAATTACCTTATGAGTGACCAGGATATCCTTTAGAAAGAAGAACTGGTGGCCAATAATTCTAAAAGTCAAGGCGCTTACTTTTCATATCTCTTTCCTTGCACATAATAATATTTGTCAAACTTCTTAAGAAAATGAATTTTTCATAAACATTGGTCTGGGACTTAGGGAAGGAGTTAGAACATAACAAACATATTCGATCAGTTGCCGTTCCCATAATGAGACTTCAGACTATACATTGTATTATACATGCTCGTATCTTGATAACCGAAAGATTCGAAGGCTAAAAGGTTAAATATGATGCTTAAGGCAAAAACCTGATGGCTTCTCCATTTAGAGCACTTGAAAAACGTCTTCTTCTTAGAAAGAAGCTATCAGATAGAGGGTATGATGTCAGAATGCATAGTTACGAATATTATGTTATAAAGGAAAAGTTTGTTTCGATAATACAGCTTGAGCCTGAACTTAGGAGGGCGTCTATCAAGAAGATCAGCTGGAATCTTAAGGAGTCAATTCCTGCTATTGACGAAATCTACGGCTTGCTAAAGGAGATTGACCCAAACTTGTCGATTGAAGTGAAGGAGTAAAGGCCGTGGTCCAATATAGATTAGGAAATCTGGAGGACATCTGAGATGTTGGATAGCACATTTGAGAAGTATGATCCGAATCGAGCTACACTCTATGTCTACAATCTGTGGAAGGCATATGATGGTGTTCCAGCCTTAAATGGCTTATCTCTTTATATGAATAGGGGTGAAGTCTTGGGTCTTCTTGGGCCGAATGGCTCAGGTAAGACTACGACGATCAAGATTGTGCTTGGGCTTCTTAAGAAAGATCGGGGTGTTGTCAATGTCCTCGGATATGACATTGACAAGGATCCTTACTCATATAAGCGGTGGATTGGGTATGTGCCTGAAACATCGGCTATACCCGAGTATCTGACAGCATACGAATTTCTATACTATGTTGGTCGAATAAGATATATGCCTGGGGAGGCCTTGAAGCGTAGGATCGACTTTCTGCTTGAAGAGTTCGACTTATCTGATAAGAGGAAGAACCTTGTCACATCACTTTCGAAGGGTATGAAGCAGAAACTCGTGTTCTCGTCAGCCCTTCTGGAGGAGCCGAAGGTTCTCTTTCTCGATGAACCATTTATAGGGATAGATCCAGAAGGGCAGTATGAATTGAAGTCGATGCTCAAGGGACTTGTACAGGAGGGCTGTTCGATTCTATTGTCAACTCACCTCTTGGATTTGGCTGAACGATTTTGTGATAGGGTGGCTATCATAAGTAAGGGTAGAAATATTGTGTCAGGGAACTTGCAGGAGCTAAAGGATATCGCACACGCTGGCAAGGACACCACCCTCGAGCAGCTGTTCTTGACCTTAACCCGAGAGTCTTCTTCTCAGGGAGGCGTTGAACTTGAGGGTGCTAAGAAAAAGGGCTTCTTTAGCCTCTTCAAAAGGTAGAAGTCTTTGCCTATAAAGGAGATATATTTGATGAGGCTGATAGCCTCATTCGGTTCCTTTAGGAAATCGAAGTCTACTTTGGTGCTCTTCTGCATATACTCGCTTTCTGGCTTAGGCATTCTGCCGCTTGTCTTGGGTGATGGCCTCTTCTCGGAGAACATGTTCATTGAAGTGATAACGCAGTATCCTCTGCTCTATCTTTTTCCAGCCCTGTTTCTGTTCTATTCACTGATCAGTCCAATAAGTGTGATCGACTACGAACGTGACTTCATCTTCTCTTCTCCAGTCATGTCGAAGGACTTTTTTGTGGCAAAGACGTTATATGACATGACTCTTATAATGTTCATCTTGTTCCTCCCATTCATTATTTCTTTTGTCGCCATTCTCTTGTTGGTGAAACTCTTCTATGTTATCATGTTTTCTCTTATCTTCCTAATATTGGCGATTTCGGTCATGTTGGAGAACAGCTTTAAGGTACTGATTCTCTTCTACAGCCGCAACCTTGTTCGTCTGCTGATAGTTGTCATCCTTTTCGTGTTCTGTGCTCCCGTTCCGTTAGCTGTACTCTACCATGATGTGCCAACACTAATCAACCTGATCTCTCCGATAGGGGCTTCTCAGGAGATTCTGGCTGGACTTGGAGGGCCATCCAATTTAGTAGCTCCCACTGCTTCGGTTTTAGCCTGGGCCATTTTTTCTATCGGATTGTGGTCTTGGGCGTCGCAGTTTAACTTTATTCCCCTCGCTCAAGTTGTTCCCTTGAGAGCCGCATTCGATACTAGCTTCAGGTATCAGGTTCAGAAGCAGCGGCTTATGTTGGAGAAGGTGGGTCGGTTCTCTATACCTGTATCCTTTGAACATGCACCTGAGAACAAGATCTTGTTCTTCGCCAAGGAGTCTATTGTTAGGACCCTTCGATTCGGAGACCTCTACGGCCTACTGTTGACGGCGGTCTTCTTGAGCCTACCTTACTTCTTCGTCGGCGATAGTGCAAGTTTCAGTTTTCTTCAGCAAGGTTCTTTTTTTGTCCTGCTTCTCCCGATCTTTTTTCCTATACTTTTGACGCAGCTTTGGATCACGGAATTCAGCGACTACTTTTGGATCCTGAAGACCTTCTCTTATGAGATCAAGTCCTACGTCTTCGGCGTATTCTTTTGGCAGCTTCTATTCTATCTACCTCTTCTCGCCATATCTCAGACTATCGTAGTCATCATCGCGGGCTCAGTCGGCTTCAGTGTCATATTTTATTCTCTCTTGCTCTCATTGGCTGACTCGGCATTCGGCGTCTTCTACGGGGTCTGGATCATAAGGAGACGCTCCTTTACACCATACGTCTACATGATGGGTATGCTGTTCTTCGTCTTGGTTTCTCTGCCTATTCTTATCCCCTTCCTCATAGGGGAGATGGTCAATCTAACCCCATTTCTTGAGATCACGTTGACTCTGTTTTCCTTCTCGTATTCGGTGATCGCCACCGTGGTCTTTCTTAACCGTGCCATAGCAGCCTTCAGAGAAATGGAACTGTAATACTATAGTCTATGGACGTCTCCGGGGCATTCAAACGTGGGCACATAAAGTAAGATGTTTATATACTGGTTGCTTTCTGGCAGAAGCCGAGGATATCGCATGTCTAGAAAGGAGAAATTCTATCTGGAATTCGAGGAACTTAGAAGAGAAGACGTTGCCCTGGTCGGAGGCAAGAACTCCAGCCTTGGAGAAATGGTGAACGCCGGAATACCTGTTCCACCCGGATTCGCGTTGACTTCAGCTGGATACGACTACTTCATCGAAGCCTCAGGTGTTGCTCCAAAGATTGCAGAACTGCTGTCTGGGCTTGACGTGAACGACTTGGACAAGTTAACTGAGACTTCTAAGAAGATACGTGCTTTGATCGAATCATGTGAGTTTCCGAAGGTTCTGGAAGAAGGCCTGATGGAACACTATAGAGCGTTGGCTAAAAAGGTTGGAGTCAACAACCCAGAAGTTGCGGTGAGAAGCAGTGCTACAGCTGAGGACCTGCCGACAGCTTCGTTCGCTGGACAGCAGGATACCTACCTCTTCGTCTCAGGCAGAGACGCGCTGATTGAAAGCACCAAAAAGTGTATCAGTTCTCTTTTCACGCCACGAGCTATCGCGTACAGGGTTGAAAAGGGATTTGATCACTTCAAGGTGAAGCTTTCTGTTGGCATACAGAAGATGGTCAACAGCAAGGCTGCAGGTGTAATATTCACTCTTAATCCGGTCACTGGCGACAGAAACTCTGTGACCATCGAAGGCGCTTGGGGGGTTGGCGAATCGGTGGTTCAAGGTCACGTTGATCCAGACAGGTGGGTGGTGGAAAAGGGTACGCTGAAGATTCTTGAAAAGAATATTGCCCGAAAGAAGGTGATGACGATTAGGGGAAAAGGTGAAGGAGGCAATAGCAAGGAAGTCGAGGTTCCAGAAGAGTCTCAGGAGATCCCATGTTTATCTGACGAGCAGGTTGTTGAACTGGGCCGCTACGCTGAACTGATAGAAAAGCATTATGGTAGGCCCATGGACATCGAATGGGCTCTTGACTCGGATACGAACCGCCTCTACATTGTTCAGGCAAGACCTGAAACGGTGTGGTCGTCTAGGGCTGCGGCTGAACCAGTTGCCAAGGTGAAGGCGTCGACGGCAAACGTCTTGGTTAGAGGGTTAGGCGCCTCGCCTGGTAGGGCTTCTGGAAGGGTGAAGATAATAATGGATGTCAAGGATATATCGACGTTCAAGGAAGGAGAAATTCTTGTCACGGAAATGACGGCTCCAGACTGGGTTCCCGCGATGAGGAAGGCTGCGGCTATCGTCACAAATGGTGGTGGTATGACGGCGCACGCTGCCATAGTTTCCAGAGAACTTGGCGTGCCATGTGTTGTGGGAACGAAGACTGCCACGGAGGTCCTGAAGACAGGACAGGATGTGACGGTGGATGGTTCACTGGGTGTCATCTATGAGGGGATCGTGGAGGAAGAGGAGGTCAAAGCCAAGGTTGAAGCGTTGTCTGCTGCGGCGATGGTGGCTGATGCTGTTCCGATCACTGGAACGAAGGTCTACATGAACCTTGGGGAGCCGGATAAGGCGGAGGAGTACAAACATCTGCCATTTGACGGCATAGGGCTCATGAGAATCGAATTCATCATCGCGGACTGGGTGGGCGAACATCCTCTGGCGCTGATCGAGCAGGGCAGGAGCCAGATCTTTGTGGACAAGCTGGCTGAAGGAATAGCGAAGGTGGCTGGCGCAGTATATCCGAGGCCGGTTGTCGTGAGAATGAGCGACTTCAAATCAAACGAGTACGCGGCACTGAAGGGTGGAGAAAGGTTCGAGCCGAAAGAGAACAATCCAATGATAGGCTGGAGGGGTGTGTCGAGATATGTCAGCCCAGAATATGAAGCCGGATTCAGGCTTGAATGTAAGGCTATGAAGAAGGTGAGAGACGAAATGGGCCTCAAGAACGTTTGGGTGATGTTGCCATTTGTCCGAACAACGTGGGAGGTGGAGAAAGCTATACGAATCATGAAGGAGGAAGGTCTAGAAAGAGGTAAGGACTTCAAGCTCTGGTTCATGGCAGAGGTGCCCTCGATAGTTTTGCTCGCAGACGAATTTAGTAAACTATGTGACGGTTTCAGCATCGGCTCAAACGACTTGACTCAACTCATTCTGGGCGCTGACAGAGACAGTGGGATCTTGGGAAACCTGGGATACTTCGACGAGAGAGATCCTGCAGTGCTGAGGTCGATCGCCCACCTAATCAAGGTGGCGCACGAAAACGGTGCAACAGTAAGCATCTGCGGCCAAGCGCCTTCTGTGTATCCTGAGATCACAAAGTTTCTGGTTGAAAATGGAATCGACAGCGTGTCTGTCAACCCTGACACGGTTGTTGCCACGAAGAAACTTGTGGCTAGCGTCGAGCAGAAACTGATACTCTCAAGGCTGGCGGAGCTAAAAGCTCTCTTATCTAAGAAGTAGATCAAGATAGAGTGGGCTGAAACCACTCCCTCCATTTTTGCTTCTCTTGAAGATCATGCTTGGTCAAAAAGTTATTATCATATAGTGTTCACTACGAACGCGATGTTGCTGGATGTCAGAGACCTCACTGTAGAAGTAGACGGCAAGACGGTCTTAAAGGATCTGTCTTTGTCTATAGGCTTCGGGGAGACGATACTGCTCATGGGCCCAAATGGTTCAGGCAAGTCATCACTAATATACTCTATAATTGGTCACCCAAAATATAGGATAAAGAAGGGTTCAATAGTCTTAAAGGGTAAGGATATCACATTTGCGCCAACAGAAGAACGTGTGAAGCTGGGTCTTGGTGTCTCCTTCCAGTTTCCTCCAAAAATACATGGTGTGACATTAAGGGAGCTTGCCAAGAGGCTTGGAAGCAAGTACGGTAAGAGCGCAGACATCGAATCTCTCGCTGCCTCCCTAAATCTGACATCCTTCTTAGACAGAGAAATAAACGTAGGCTTCAGCGGGGGAGAAATCAAGAGGGCAGAACTCTTCTTTCTCATGCTGCAGAGGCCATCTCTGGCTTTACTTGACGAGCCTGACTCTGGTGTAGATGTCGAAAACATGGTGGTAGTTGGCAACGCAATAAGTAGGCTGCTAAGTGACGAAAGACATCCTGTAACAGAGAAGCCGTCAGGTCTAATCGTAACCCACTTGGGCTACGTGTCAAGATATGTTCTCACCCATAGGACATACATACTCCAGAACGGTTCGGTAATCTGCTATGGGGAGACAGAAAGCTTGGTCAAAGATGTGCTTAGACACGGCTTTGAACGGTGCACACAATGCTACGACCGCCGCCAGCCAAGTCCGATGCGAGGAATCGGGAAGTAGATTGAAGGGGTGACATGGCTGTGGGACTTGAAGACCGAATGGAGCTGCTCAATAAGAAGGCAAAGGAATCGATACAGGTCAAGCCCAAATATGGTGCCGACATAGATCTTGGACAGTATCTGAACGCCATCTCCTCAACTTCTGCTGTCTCAAGCTTCAGCTCGATGCCTGAAGAGGTTGTCGGAAGGCTTCAGGATGTAGGCATTGATCCTATGGAGCGGTCAAGAGCCGGCAGCTACATACAAGTGGATCACGACATCGTATATAAGAAGAAGTTCTACACCAATGTTGACTTGTTGACGTTGGAAGAGGCCCTAGAGGACCGCGACTTCGTCGAAGACTACTATTGGAGGCTCATAGACGTCGGCCAAGACAAGTTCACTGCAGCGGCGCAGATATATGGTCATGGTGGATACGTGATCATGGCAAGAGAAAACCAGTCTGTCGATGTTCCCATACAGGCTTGTCTTCTGATAAAGTCAAGCCGGGCTTTTCAGGCACCTCACAATATTATAGTTGCCGAGGCGGGGTCAAAGTTACATGTCGTAACAGGATGCGCTGCGATGCCGGAATCAGTCGGCTTACATGCTGGAATCACAGAATTCTACGTCAAGGAGAACGCTACCGTAACATTCACCATGATTCACGACTGGAGCAGGGTGAGTGATGTTCGCCCAAGGACCGCTGCTGTGGTGGAAGAAGGCGGTGTCTTCATAAGCAACTATCTTAACCTGAGTCCATCAGGTCTGAGAAGCCTTCAATCGTATCCGTCAGTCCACCTCAAAGGCGCAGGCTCAAGGGCTTTCATGTCCTCGATAGTAATCGGCAGATCGTCCTCTTATATTGACTTAGGGTCAGCGATATCGATAAGTGGGAGGAATTCTAGAGCAGAAGTAGTCTCCAGGTCTATATCATTAGACAATTCCCAGATCGTGGCCAGAGCCCGTATCGCCACTCAAGCCTCTGAATCTAGGGGTCACATTGAATGCCGTGGACTCATGTTGAGCGACAGTTCCCGCATCTGGACCATCCCCGAACTCGATTCAACAGCCAAAGATGTGGAGCTAACACATGAGGCAGCAGTCGGCAGGCTAGCCGAAGACGAAATCTTCTATCTTCTTTCTAGGGGGATGAGTAGAGAAGAGGCGGTGTCGACTTTGGTGAGAGGCTTTCTCGAAATCAAGATCCCAAACCTTCCACCCATGCTTGAAGAGCAGATAAAACTGGCGATGGACTTGAGCACGAAGGGGCTTTAGGCTTTGAAATAGGTTGTCGACGGCCATTAGATTGTGCGCGGCTGGGCTTTGAAAGCGCATCCCTAAGACTTATAAGCCGTCATCGCCTCAAACCATCAGATATGGTGATCAGGATAAGAGAAATGGGTATCGACGACCTATCGGAGGTCTTTCATATAGGTGAGTCGATCTACTCGAGCCAGGATTTTCCGATAATGTATAGGACATGGGACGAATACACTGTAACATCGCATTTCAATAGTAACCCTGAATTGTGTCTTGTCGCCGAATCCAATGGTAAGGTGATAGGTTTCGTCATGGCCACCATCATTGAGAAGAGCCAATCAGCATGGAAGTATGGATATGTTGTCTGGTTGGGGGTTAGGAAAAGGTATCAGAGCACTGGTGTTGCGAGCAGGCTCTACAATTCGATAGAGGAGAGACTCAAGGGGAAGGGTGTAAGAATCATCTTGGCCGACATAGAGGGGACAAACCAGAGGGCGCTGAACTTTTTCAAGAAGAAGAAGTTTGAGCGCGCACAGATATATGTTTGGGTCAAGAAGACTCTTTGACGTAGTCTAGAGCGCGCTCGAGAGTTCGCTGAAGCCTTCTTCAAGTCTCACTATAGGGAAGTAGATCCATTTCGGTTCAACAAGGTTTTCGCAGACCTTCCACTCTTCAATGTGTGTGACCCTATATTTTATGAAGCTTCCTGTGATTTCATGATCTAATATGTGTGTGAAGTAGATCCGCCTGCTCTTGTCGAAGACTCTCTGGACAAGCTTCATTGTGTACACGTGTTTTTGGTCTTGTCTCCAACTGTACATTATGAAGGCGCTTCTAACGGTGGGCCAGCCGAGAGAGGATCTCAACAGGTCTTCGAAGCTCTTTGTCTTCAATATCAAGGGGGAAGCTTTCGGGAACTTTCTGTAGTCGGCGTCGTCTTGAAGGCGAATCAAGGGGATAAATATGTCTGTCCCCTCGATTCCCATCGATGGCATAATCTTCTTTTCTCCGCCGTAGATGGGGAACCTCAGAAACTTTCCTTCAAAGTCCCCTGCCTGAGTGTAATAGATGTTCATGAACTCGTTGACCTCCTCCGGGTCGCCGAACGTGAAATAGTTCTTTTCCTCTCCTGTTCCCGCGACGAATATTCCTCCGAAGAACTGCATGATGTCCGTTGACTTCGATGCGACAATTAGTTTTGCGAGCTCCTCCAGTGACTGAACCTTAAAGAGCATGCATGATCTTTGGGAATGGCAGATAATAAATCTATGCTAAGCCGATGAAATGATGCGTGAGTTGGCGAAATCTTTTATATGAGGTACAGTCTACCTTCATTTGATGGTGCATGATCAAGGTCGGAATAAACGGTTTCGGTAGAATCGGTAGGCTATTTTTCAGGGCTGCTTTGGATGATGAGGAATTCCAGAGAAACTTTGAAATCGTGGCGGTAAACGATATCACAGACGCGCGGACTTTAGCTCATCTGCTGAAGTATGACTCGAACTTTGGCAAGCTGCAGCGAGAAGTGAAGGCAGAGGCTGACTCAATAGTTGTAGAAGGCAAGAAGATGAAGATATTGAGTGTGAAGGATCCTGCGCAGCTTCCTTGGAAGGGTCTGGATGTGGCTTACGTGATAGAGTCGACTGGACTCTTCACCGACAGAGAAAACGCGCTGAAGCATCTTGGTGCAGGAGCGAAGAAGGTCATTATATCTGCGCCGGCAAAGAACCCTGATCAGACAATAGTCATGGGTGTGAACGAGACGCTGTACGATCCAGCCAAGCATCGGATCGTCTCTAACGCGTCCTGTACGACGAACTGCCTGGCTCCTGTTGTCAAGGTGCTTGATGACAAGTTTGGCGTTCAGAGGGGATTCATGACCACGTGCCACGCGTACACAAACGATCAAAGGGTTCTAGACCTTCCCCATAAGGACCTTAGAAGGGCTAGGGCTGCGGCGGTGAACATAATACCGACTACGACAGGTGCTGCCAGAGCGATCGGGGAAGTGATGCCTCACCTGAGGGGTAAACTTGATGGGATCGCCTTGAGAGTTCCTGTGCCCGACTGTTCAGTGAACGATCTCGTATTAGAGGTAGGCAAGGAGGTGACGAAGGATTTGGTTAACGCGGCTCTTAGGGAGGCAGCGGAGACCTACATGTCCGGTATCTTGGAGTTCACGATGGAGCCCATAGTCTCCTCAGATGTGAAGGGTAATCGTCACTCCTGTATTGTTGATGGCGAGAGTACGATGGTGATGGACGGGCATCTGGTGAAGACGCTATCTTGGTACGATAATGAGTGGGGATACTCCTGCAGGCTCGTCGACCTACTGAAGTACATGGCGAAGAAGGACGGTGCATTCTAGCCTCTCTATTGATCGAAGACCCCATGGATACACTGAAGGCTTATGTTTAAAACAATGGACGACTTCGATTTTGCAAACAAGACAGCTATTGTAAGGGTTGACTTCAACTCGACTGTGGATCCGTCGACTAAGAGGCTTCTTGACGATGAACGTATAAGGCTTCATTCTGGAACGATCAAGGAACTGGCTCAGAGGGGAGCAAGGGTTGTCGTGTTAGCCCATCAGGGTAGACTTGGAGACCCCGACTATACTACTCTTGAACACCATTCCATGAGGCTGTCCGAGATATTGGGCCAACGTGTAGGCTATGTGGATGATGTAGTGGGTGAGCGTGCTGTAAACGCGATAAAGGCTCTTGGGCCCAGCGAAATCCTGGTCTTGGAGAACGTGAGAAGTCTTAGAGAGGAGACAGCTAAGAAGACGATAGAGGAGCAGTCGAAGACCACATTGGTCAAGACGTTGGCTCCATTGGCAGACGTCTTCGTATTCGACGCTTTTGCTGCGGCACATAGAGCACATGCCTCGATAGTCGGGTTCACTGTCGTTATGCCGACTGTACTTGGAAGGGTTATGGAAAGGGAGTTGAAGGCGCTAGAGCGGATAAGGTCTGTAGAGCATAGGCCTATCATATACATCTTGGGCGGCTCTAAAGTTAAGGAGGGTGTCGAAATTGTCGAGTACGTGCTATCAAATGATCGCGCAGACCGAATCCTGACTGGAGGGCTTGTAGCGCAACTCTTTCTGGTTGCAAGAGGTTTGGATACTGGCTTCCTGAATAGGAAGGCTTTATCGGATAAAGGCTTACTTGAGCTTGTGCCTAGGGCGAAATCGATTCTTGACCGATTCGATGGCAAAGTCCTGCTGCCTGTGGACTTCGCTGTCAACGTAGATGGAAGGCGGAAGGAGATTCAGATGATAAACCTTCCGACAGACTACGAGATATGGGATATCGGAGAGAGGACGATGGTCGTATACGAAAACGTCCTGAAGACGGCTAAGGCGGTGATGATGCATGGTCCGATGGGTGTCTACGAGGTTGAGCCTTTCCTTGAGGGAACAGCGAAGGTCTTTCAGGCTGCTGTCCTCTCGCAGGCGTTCACGGTTGCAGGTGGGGGCCACACGATTGCAGCCCTCAGTAGGCTGGGGCTCTACGATAAGGTCTCTTATATAAGCTCTGGAGGAGGTGCCTTGTTGGAGTCTCTCATGGGCAAGAAGCTTCCGGCTTTGGAGGCTATGGAAGTCTATCAGAAGTGACCTTTTCCTCTCCTTGTGATGGGGTTGGCGTCTTCCCAATCTTCTCGCTTTCATCGGATTCGATTATCTGAGGCTTTCGCTTCTTCCTGTAAACAAACCAGGCTATGAGCGATGCCACAATCAAAACGGGCACCGATATAATTAGGACATTTTCGTATATGATCTCCTCCTTCCATGCTGCCTCAACCGTCATCGGCCTCATCATTTTGACTGACGCCGTTGTCTCAGCCGATTCCACATCTCCACGCCATCCTTCGAAGCGGTAATATGAGAAGAAGTCCTTCTCTTCTCTCAAGCTTTCTATCGAGAACGTTACCCTAGCTCCCTCATTGTACCAGCCGGAGGGATCTTCCTGTCTAGCTTCCAGAACGATCCTAGAATGCTGCGAACTTACATTGAGATAGTATTGTGTGATGTAGTTTGCGTGGACGGCTACAGGTCCGTTGACTGACACTTCGCCTATGATGGCGGCTGAAGTCAAGTTGCCTGTCCACCCAACGAACTTCTTTCTAGCCCCTGGGCCTAAGGGGATGGTCGCCTCTATGACGCTGAAGGTTGCCTTTTGTGACTGATTGTACCATCCGGTGCCAGTTGTCTTGCCAGCGTCGGAGCTTACATCCAAGAAGTACTGTATGTAGAATGATGCGTTCACTGTTCTACCCCTATCCATTATCATGCTCAAGACCCTATCCCTATATGTCGTGGTGTCGGTCTTCCAGAGAGAGAACACGTATCTTACACCATTTCCATATGGGACTGTTTCAGGCGCCTCTAGGACTGCTGTCGATCCTTCGTCGAACCAGCTATCACTAGATGGTTTGATCGATATCTGTGCTGGATCCACTTCCGGGGGGAAGGTGACGATGTCAAGTTTAAACTGTCTTTTCCACATAATGCTCTCTCTTACCGGCTCCAAGACTTTTACCGTGGCTGTTTTGCTGGATCCAGAATAGGAGCCTCTGCCCACTCCCTCCCATCCAGTGAACACGATCCTTGTGCTGCTTGTATTATATTCTGACAGTGGTAGCGGGATTATTTGGACCGTTGTGCCATTTTCAAACCAGCCGTCGTTTCCAGACGGCGAAGTGTCTACAAGGAAGTACTTTGGAAGTGTTATGTTGACCTTGTAGGCGATGGAGTATTTTGCCGTCAACTGTGTATTTGAATCGATCTTCAATGATATCTGGTTTCGGCTTATTTCAAGTGGGCTCCATGTCTTGAACTGGTATCTGCTGTCTGATGCGAACTCAAATGAATTGTCTGCTACAACAGAGAGTGTTCCCACATACGCTGTTGTAGAGATGTATCCGCTCTGATTTGTATAATATCTTGTGCCATTTAATGTTATCCTCGTATTCGGTATCGGTTTTCCCGAAGTCGTTGTTGCAAGTATGGTGACGATAACCGCCTTCCTCACATCAAGCGACAACATAGCTGACGCCTCTCTGAAGTCTTCGTTGCCTGACCACACCGCCTTCACGTTGGGGTTTCCTGCGACATCCACCTTCCACTTGAACTTGAATCTTCCCGAACCGTCTGTCTTGTTGTCTCCAAGCATTCTCCATGCGTCTGAGGTGTTGTTTTGGATGTAGAATCTTATCGTCTGATTCGCTAGTGTGGGTGTGAGCTGGCCAGATAAGGTCACTTCTTTGTCCACGCCGACTGTCTGAGGGCTAACGGAGATGGCGAGCTGTGCAAGAGGCTTCCTATCGAACACGAGAATCTTCACCTTACTGCATGAGACGACATAGAACGGGTTCTCTCTAGCTATCGCTACAGATATGTCCGTGGCTGTGTCGGAGACGGTTGAAGACCAGAGGGGGTTTTCTCCAAACTTTCCGAAGCCAACTTGCCTACTTGAAGCCCATGCAATGTAGTCCAGGTTCTTGTCTGAAACTATGGTGACTGAAGAACTGTAGACAGAAACCTTCTTAGACTCGCCTGTCAGGTACCTATAACACAAGATTGTCCCGTTGCTCAATCCAACTGCAACCCTGCTGCCATCCAATGATATCGCTGTCGACACCCCCCTTACAGCCCCAAATGAGAGGCTCTGTAGCACATACAGGTTGTCTGTTCTCACAAAATAGAACATCCCATCAGAGGTGGTTAGGGCCAGAAAGAAGCCGAAGGCTGAAATCTTCAGTGATGTTATCTGAGCGCCAAAGTTTCTCTTCGCGATGACCCCTCCACTTAATGGATCCAGAACCAATAGTGTGCCATTGTTGAGTCCAGCTGCTATTCTGAACAGGGAATCGTCGGCGTCCAATGCGTTGATGTCACAGCTTAGGTGAATCTTCCATGTAAGCGATGGGCCTCCGGGGACGCTGACATCGACCCTGCTTATGTTGTAGTCTGCTGTAGAATAGAATAGGGTGTATGGGCCGCCATAATATGTTTGAGGTAACAGAATATTCTTCACCGACGAGTTGGCCTTGAAGATCGTTACCCTGTTCTTGGTCCTGTTGAAGACGCTAATGTATGTTCCATTGACTATGGCAACTATGTATTTTCCACTTGAGTGGGCGGCTATACCGTCGATGATGTCACCGTTCCTTGCTGGCAGGTACGATAGAGCAGTCTCGCCGTCTACAAGGCTTAGGCCTATGACCATGGAGCCGTTGTTTGTGAAGACCATGTTCTGGTCGTTGGCCAGTGAAATCCTCAAATTTTGGGGGGTGTAGGTGACTAGGCTGCTGCTCCAGAGCGGCGGATTCGAATAGCCTGCTGTGGTGGGAAACTGGGTCACTGCCAAGATCGACAGTAGAAGAAGGCAGATGGCGGCTTCCCTTCTAGGCTTCTGCATTGTTCGTATACCAATAGCTAAACTTTTTAAACGTTTTCTGGAAATCATCTTCCTCTTAGGAGATGTTTGAAGGCTTCTGCGACTGAGAAGATGGTTGCCGCTGAACCGACTGCAAGCATCCAGTCCTGCTGAGATGGATAGGTTATATCGAACGGGCTGTGCATGAATGGAAGATACAGTACAGCAAGCTGCATCACCAGTGAACCTGCAACAGCGAGCCAGAGAAACTTGTTGGAGAAAGGATTCACCTTCGTAATCGGATGATTGAGAGAATGACAGGATATGGCGACGGCGAGCTCGCAGACGATCATAACGGTTAATGCTTCTGTCCTGGCCTCCACCAGCGACTCGCTCGATAGTGTGAACATGAAGTTTGAAAGTATTATTGTCGTCAAAATGATTGGGACTATGAGAAAATAGATCGCGAACTCTTTCCTGTTCACGATA
Source organism: uncultured Nitrososphaeria archaeon (assembly GCA_964448685.1). Lineage (GTDB taxonomy): Archaea > Thermoproteota > Nitrososphaeria > JACIWG01 > JACIWG01 > CAYUWR01. The sequence goes on along the minus strand of CAYUWR010000011.1, from coordinate 59,187 downwards.
TTTGCCTTAAGAAGTCTCGGCTTTCTTTTCATCACATCCGACTCCGCCGGATCTACTCCGAGTGCTAGTGCCGGAAGTCCGTCGGTGGTTAGGTTTACCCATAATATCTGGACCGCTGTCAAGGGTAGTGGCAGCGCTATCATGGTCGCGATGAGCATTACGGCGATCTCCGCTATATTACACTGTAGCAGATATATCAGGTACTTCTTGATGTTATCAAAGATTCTTCTCCCCTCCCTCACAGCGTTGACGATCGTCGAAAAGTTGTCATCAGCCAATATCATGTCAGATGTCTCCTTTGTAACCTCTGTTCCCGTCATGCCCATCGAGATGCCGATGTCGGCCATCTTGAGCGCTGTAGCATCATTTATGCCGTCGCCTGTCATAGCCACAACATATCCCCTTTTCTTAAGAGCCTTCACTATCTTCATTTTGTGCTCTGGCGATACCCTCGCGTACACTTTAACATCTTCAACAACCCTATCGAATTCCTCATCCGACATCTTCTCAAGCTCAGCTCCAGTCAGGACGATGGTGTCATCTCCGTTCACTATTCCCAGTTCCTTGGCTACTGAAACCGCGGTCAGCTTGTGGTCTCCGGTTATCATGACTACCTTGATTCCCGCATCCCGGCACAACTTCAGCGCCTCCTTCACCTCTTCTCTCGGAGGATCTATCATTCCGACAAGCCCTAAGAAGATGAAGTCTCTCTCAAAGCCTTCTTCAAGCTCTTCCGGCACATCCAATTCCTCTCTGTAGGCGATAGCCAGATTTCTCAGCGCCTCAGAAGCCATCATCCCATTCACAGACAGGATCTTCTCTCTCTCCTGCCGGCCAAGTTCCACTATTCTTCCCTCCTTCAAAACATGGCTGCATTTCTCCAAGACGACTTCAGGCGCTCCCTTCATTATAACAAGCTTCCTATCTGATTCTGAAGTGGCATGGACTGTCGTCATCCTCTTCCTTTCGGATGTGAAAGGGATCTCTTTTATCCTAGGGTACCTGTCTAGTTCATTTTCCAAGATGTTCGCCTTTGCAGCGGCAACGAGCAGGGCTCCCTCTGTTGTGTCTCCTGTCACATTCCATCTGGCGTTGTCATAGAAAAGCTTCGAATCGTTACAGAGAGCAGAAGCCTTAAGAAGCCTATAGAGTGTGTCAAGGTCTTTTGGCTCAATAGCTTTCCCGTCGACAAGGAATTCTCCTTTGGGTTCATATCCGACGCCGCCGACCTCAACGAATCTGTCGTCTACGAAGATCTTCTTGACAGTCATCTCTCCCTTCGTCATGGTTCCAGTCTTATCCGAGCATATTATCGAGGTGCTGCCAAGGGTTTCAACAGCAGGCAGCCTTCTCACGATCGCCCTTCTTCTCGCCATCTCATACATTCCTATAGCAAGGGATCCTGTTACCACAGCTGGAAGTGCTTCAGGGACCGCCGCCACAGCCAAGCTGACACCCCAGAGGACCATTTCAGTTGGATCGTTTCCCCTGAAGATTCCAAGCACAGCTACAAGTGCACAGACGGCTAGAGCGAAGACGGTAAGCCACTTGCCGATCGCGTTCATCCTCTTTTCAAGTGGTGTCCCAGTCCTCGTCTCCTCTTGGACCGTCTTAGCTATCTTGCCAAATTCTGTATTCATGCCTGTTGCAACCACCACACCCAACGCTCTCCCATAGGTGGCTACGGTCCCACTGAACGCCATGTTTGTTCTTTCCGAAACTATCGCGTCATCTTGCACTCTCTCGACGCTCTTTTCGACGGGAATAGACTCTCCAGTTAGAGGTGCTTCGTCAACCTTCAAGTTGTAGACTTCCATAAGTCTAACGTCCGCTGGAATCCTGTCTCCAGCGCGTAGCACGACCAGGTCTCCTGGCACTATGTTGATGGATGGAACAATCTTCTCTCGGCCCTCTCTTACGACTGTAGCTGAGGGCGCCGCAAGCTTCTTCAATAGTTGTATGGCCTTCTCGGAACGGTATTCCTGTATGAAGCCCAAGCCCGCTGATGCAACGACTATAGCGAAGATTACGATGGCATCAAGGACTTCCCCGATCAATAGGGAAAAGGTGGTGGCTGCCAGCAGGAGAATTATCAGTATGTTCTTGAACTGCTCGATAAAGATCCGCCAAGATGGTGTTCTCTTCTCCCTTCTTATTTCGTTTCTCCCATATCTTTCCAGCCTCTTCAAGACCTCGTCTTCAGTCAAGCCTTCAAAGCTGCTCCCCAGAATTTGAAGTACTTCCTTTGACTCGAGAGCGTGCCATCGATAATCTTGTGTGGTCTCCATTCTCCCCTTTACTAGGACGAGGTTGTTTGGAATTAAGTATTTCTAAAGATTTCCGTCTGTGATCTAATTGTGGCAGAAGCTGAGGAAATCGAAAAGGTAAAAAGCTTGGCAGACGAAAATCGAGCTATGGATCTGAGCTTCAAAGAGAAGGCTTTGCGGGCCATATCAAGGCTAAGGTCGGAGCATAAAGAGGTGCTGTTGGTTCATCACGACGACGCCGACGGGATAAGCTCAAGTGCACTCATCAAAGTTGCCCTTGAAAGAGAATGGTTCAAGGTCAAAACGCTCTGTCTGGAAAGACTTTATCCTCAAGTGCTGAGAAACTTACACAAAGATAGGCGAGCGATACTCTATGTGGACATAGGCTCTCCACATGCCAACTTGATATCTGAATATAATGGGGGCCGAAACTTGACGGTAATACTGGACCATCACAACCCCTCTCCAACAGAGGACCTCTCTATCTTCGACCTAAACCTCGAATATTCTGGCCTCAAAGGAGAAACCGATTTCTCAAGCTCCACATGCTGTTACCTGTTCGCCAAAGAACTTGACGAAAGAAACTTCGACCTATCATATCTCGCTCTCGTTGGAAGTCTAGAGATACCCGGAAAGCCTTCAAGCCTCACTCTACAGGTCCAGAATGAAGCTTTGGAAAAAAACGTGATAAGAAAAAGAGGTGGCTCATTTGTGTCGACCAAGCTAGGCCTTGGAATAAGCCAAATCTTCTCAAGTCTGCAGATTCTCGGCTCTGTGGGATATTATAAGGGTGGCCCGGAAGTCGGAATCGAACTATGCCTGTATGGTCAGACTTCGGAAGTAAAGAAGACAGTTAAAGCGCTTGAAGTAGAACGCAAAAAGGCTAACAAGAAACTAATAGCGAACCTATACAAAGAAAGGTTAAGACAAAGCGAACATGTTCAATACTTTGATTCAGGTGAAGCATTCAAAGGCATGGGCACGAAGGTCATTGGAACATTCTGCTCCTTCCTCTCTTATCAGGCCAGACTGATAAACAGTAGCAAGTATATTCTGGGGTTCATGGATGTACCGCAACAAGTTCCAGGCTGGGGAAGTCTCGAGGAACGATTCGTGAAGGCCTCTATGAGGGTTCCAAGAGATATGCAGTCGAGTATCATGCAGCACTTAATGCCATCCGCCGTCGATCTCTTGCAAAGGTCAACCAGAGAAATCGGCGGAGTCGCGGACGGGCATGACTTCGCGGCCAGCTGCACATTTCCGATAGAATATAAGGCTGAACTCGTCGGTCGTATTGAGAAAGCCATACAAGAACTGAGACGGCCGAAAGGCTGAAGCCCACTTGAAACCCCTATTGGCCTATGCCTTCAGAACATGCCTGGCTGCAAAGTTGTTGAAGTTAGAGAGAATGGGATTATGAGATGAAGAAGGGCATGTGAAGCCTTCATCAGTTTCGTACTGTCTGTCAGGTGCTCTGCTGATTCACCCTTCTATGTAGAACCTTGAGCAGTCCGTATAGATCTTCAAATTCGTAATCTGGTATTGGATCCCAGGCATTCAACTTCATCCATCTTTCTCTCATCTTCTTTCTGTTTATCCAAGCAATCTTTAATCCAGAAATCTTGGCGCCCTGTATATCAGCCCAAGGGCTTGTCCCTGCTAATAGTAACTCGCTCTTGCCGCAATTCATTTCCTCTATCGCATATTCAAATATCTTAGGGTTTGGCTTGTAAGCCTTTGCCATTTCCGAAGTCACCACCAAATCTAAGTCTACATCTATGTTTGTCTTGAAGAACAGATCGGTATCCATGTTCGTGACGACTGCAAGCTTGTAGCCACGCTCCTTTAACTCTTCCAGTACTGGTTTGACATCATCGTAAGGTCTCCAATCCTTGAAGCTCTCATACAGGATGCTGATGTCGTCGATTTCGCCTTCTACGTTAAATCTTTTAAAGAGCTTTCCTATGGCGACTCTTCCAGCCTCTTTCCAGCCTATGAAATCGATATTGCTTCTGTAGATTCTGATAACTTCATTGTGCCATTCTTCGAACAAGATGTAGCCGTCGACTCCGATACCGTTTCTCTTGGCTATTTTGTCAAATGCTATCGTTGCTCCCTGTTCCCGATCAATCAAAGTGGCATAAACGTCGAAGGCAACCCATTTGAAGCCCATAAGTAGAACCTGCACAAGCTGATAGTTAAATCTTTCATAAGATCTGACTGTAGAAATATTTGAGACAACCGAATCCTATGATATTGGAAAGGATGCTTTCGCCTGTCCTCTACCTCTGTCCGATCGGCTATCAGCCTCTTTAATACCTGAATGTCAGATACAGTAGGACTATCAACGCGGATAATGTGAACAGATCTGGCAACATTGCAAAGGGGCCTAACCCGAAGGCGTAGAATCCGAAGATTTGATGCACAAGTGGGTTGGAGGTGAGGGCGTTGAGAAGCAGTACCATCGAAAATATAATCAGCCCGATTACGAACTCGGATTTTGTCTTCAAGTACATGTCGGCGTATGTGACGAGCAGGATCAATAGGAGGGTGACATTGACTGTTGAAATAACGGTCCTAGCCGAATAGTATAGTTCAATGTCCCCGGGAACAGTCCTCGGCGGCCTCTGTTGTCCAGGGAATGCCGGAAAGTTCATGTTAGCCGAAAACGTTGCAAGCAAGGCTGCAGCTACCAATATTGCCAGTATCAGGTAGATCTTCACGTTTCTGTTCATGCTATTCCACCTATCGTCTCACTCCTTTTTTTCCTTTTCCCAAATTTTAGCCACAATCTCTTCAAATAGGGCATAGTTGGCTTCCATCGCTGGAGAAAGGAAGTATGTGACACCATATCTATCGCCGGCTGAAACGATCAGTCGATTCTTTTGGAGGACTTCAAGATGGTGTCTTATAGTTCTGTAGTCAAGCCTGAGCGAAGAGGCTAGCTGATTGGCGTTCTGCGGCTTCTCCCTTAAGGCTCTGATTATCCTGGCGCGAGTCACACCTCCTCTCGTGCCAGTGATCAGCCACCCAAGCAGATACCTTAATGGGTTTAGGTTGGCGGACATCCACATCGCTCAGGATATACGTAATACTCTACCTGTGGCCACATTTATTTATGTTATCGTATACTCTAATTCCATCTCAAGTCACTTGTCGTCAGGCTGGCGACATAAATCTCTTGACAGACTGTATTCTTCTCTGATGCTCTATTTGGTATAAGTTGGTGTAAATTGGGTCTAATTCTGAAAAAGTGTTTTATAACTCGAAGGGGGACGCTTGAAATCAGCATATGTTTGGGAGGATGGGTGCTTTGGATGCCTTGGCTGCACTTTTCGAAAACGCTCTGGGACGGTGGGCTAGGTCTATCTTTGAACTTCCCTTTCCAGATATGCTCAACATGGTGTGGGAAAGAGGCGGGATAAGGGCATGATGCGACGTGTCGACAGTATGTTCTTGGACGAAAATGATAGGACACGATGGAGTTCGTCTTCAAGGCTGCTTTCGAGTGCAACCGTATGTCTTCTGATCTTGGTCTCCTGCCTGTCTTTTTCCTCGATATCGTTTGCAGAGCAGTATGCATATGTTCACGGCCTGGTGGTGGACGAGCAGAGTAGAGTTTTGTCCGATGTGCAAGTGCAGTTCTTCACGTTGAATGGCGCTCTCGTAGCCTCCACATCCACGAACTCCGACGGCTTCTTCAGCGTCATGGTTGCATATGGCACATACAACCTTTACGTAACCAAGACGGCGTACGCTAAGACTGTGAAGAGTGTTTCAGTGCAGTGGCTTGACACGGACCTCGGCAACATAACATTGAATAGGGCGCTGAAGTTGTCCAGCTCTTCTCTTGGCCTCATAGCAAAGGTGGGGGATACACTGGGCATCTCGTTCACAGTCGCAAATGTAGGCGCAGATCCTGAAATCGTAGGCTTTCTTATAACGAAACCTGAAGGTTGGCCTGCTAGAATCCTGGACCAGAATCGGGAGGTCGCCGCAGAATACTTGTCGCCGGGGCAAAGCCTGAATCTTGAACTCGAAGTAGCAGTTCCATCGACAGCCCCTTCATACAATAGCTTCAGCCTGTCCCTGACAGCTGTTGGGACATCCAACTGTTCTCTAACGTTCACGGTGTGGACTAGACCGCAACCGACAGTGTACGTCTTCGGAAAGGTTGTGGATGAAGATGGTAAAGGAATAGGTGGGGCGGATGTTGCCGTCTACTCTTCAGAAGGAGGCTTCATCAAAAGCGTGGCCACATCGTCTAACGGCGACTTTGAAATCGAGCTACCGGCCTCTGCAGCCTTCTCGGTCGACTTCATAAAGGAAGGGTATACAAAGCTTTCAAAGAATATTCTCTTGAAAGATGAAACGTTAGATCTTGGGCAGGTGACATTATCAAAGTCTGTGAAGATTTACTCTTCCGCTCTTAACCTGATCGCAAATCCAGGGGCAAAGTTGCTTATTCCATTTACAATAAGCAACGCTGTGGGGGGAGAAACGGAAGCTGTAAACTTCCTTGTTACCGGATCGGGAGGTTGGCTGACGAGGGTTCTAGGTCAAACCGGTACAGAGACCTTGGGTGTAACCCTTTCTCCAGGCGCAAGCCTTAACCTCCAGCTGGAGGTCACAGTGCCGTTCTCGGTAGCCGACAGAAACTTGACGTTGACAGCTGCAGGAAGGACAAACTCCTCTCTTCAATTCTCGGTCAAGGTTCAGCCGTCGGAGGCTAAAGTGGTCTCCTGCCAGTTTCCTGGAAAGTCTGTAGGACCAGGTGATGTGGCCCAGTTTCAAGTCAGGTTGAAAAACCCTGCCGACGTCGAGCAGCAATTTACCATCTCAACCGTCCACACACCGCAAGGTTGGTCGGTGTACACGAGGAACGCTGGCGGCGAAGCGGTGTCGGAGGTTACATTGGAAGGAGGCGGGTTCGTGGACCTTGTCGTCTCTGTTGTCACCCCGACTGATGTAAGCGTGGGAGACTATACCATCCTCTTCTCAGCAAAGTCTCCAAATGTGTCTGCTGAGTTACCACTTGTTCTTTCTGTGCAGAAGTCGACGGCTGACGTTAAGGTGGAGGCGAAGCCACCCTATGTAGACGTGTATGCGGGCTCCGATGGGCGATTCAAGTTGAGCATTTCAAATCTTGGTGGATACGATGAGCTTCTTGACCTCTCCCTCCAAGGCCTACCTTCAGGCTTGAGGGGGTGGTTCGAGGACTCTGCCAAGCAGGAGATCACGAAGGTTTATGTTGAAAAAGGTCAGACGAATGTGATATATGTCGCCGTTTCAACACCCAAGGGGGCGAAGCTTGGAGCTCAGAATTTCACAGTCTCGCTCACAAATGCTAGAGTGAACAAGACTGTCGATCTAACCCTCAACATACTCGGCTTGCGTGTGTTGGCCGTGACAAACCAGAACTTCTACACATCACTTTATGTGGGCGGCCAAGGGGCGTTCACGCTGTACGTAAGTAACTCTGGAAGTCAAGAGCTAACGAACGTGAAGGCTATAATGGGGGCTGCTCCAGACGGCTTCTCGGTCACTGTCGAACCCTCTTATCAAGCCTCTCTTGGGGCTGGCCAAGACACTACATTCGATATAACGGTCAAGGCGCAGTCAGATGTCAACGCCGGCAACTACTATATCGACTTCAAGGTTGTGTCTGATCAGACTGAACCTCAATCCTACACATTGAGGGTCGAGGTTCTCCAGGAAACGAACTGGATCATCTATGCAGGGATACTTATCGTAGTCGCCCTTGTAATGCTCTTGATGGTTTATAGGAGGTTTGGAAGAAGATGAAATCGATGGAATACGCGATCGAAGCCAAGGGCTTAACTAAAGCATATAAGTCTGAGGGGGGTACGGTGCTGGCAGTAGACCATCTGAATCTAACGGTTGAGAGAGGGTCTGTCTTTGGGCTGCTTGGACCTAACGGCGCGGGCAAGACTACTCTCATAATGATGCTGACCGGCCTGTCGCTACCGACAGGTGGTTCAGCCAAGGTCCTTGGATACGATATCGTGAAAGAGTCTGTTAAGATAAGAAAGAATGTGGGGATCCTACCTGAGGGCTTCGGCTTCTACGATCACCTTACTGCCGAGCAGAACCTACACTATATTGCAGCATTGAACGACATCCCCAAAGAGGAGAGAAGTAAGTGTGTGGGAGACGTGTTGGCTGCCGTTGGCCTGCAGGAGGTGAAGGATAGAAAATTGGGTGGTTTCTCAAGGGGAATGAAGCAGAGGTTGGGCATAGCCCAAGCCCTTATGAAGAACCCTGAACTCCTCATCTTTGACGAGCCAACGGCTGGCGTGGACCCTGAAGGAGCCAGAGCCTTCAAAGACCTGGTTGTCAGACTTAGCAAAGAGGGGAAGACTGTGATGTTGAGTACACATCTGCTCTTTGAAGTTGGCCCTCTCTGCGACACCGTGGCCATAATCAACCGTGGTAGGTTTGTTGTTCAAGGAAACGTCAGAGAGCTTGTTGGAAAACTCATGGCTGAAGAAGGCTATAGAATACGAGTTGGAGGAGCAGGCGACCTCGGAGCATTCGCCAACGGCCTAATGGATCTAAAGGGTGTAAAAGAGATAAGGTTAGAAGGAGGATATGTCCTTGTAAGAGCAGACAGTGACATCAGGGTAGAAGTTGGCAAACTGGCATCAAAATGTGGAGTTGAAGTCTCAACATTAGACCTAATGGAGCCTTCACTTGAAGACCTCTTCATAAAATACTATAAGATCGAAGGAATGGCGCACCCACATAACGATAGGGCAGCAAATAGCGAGGGGATAGTGAATGGTTAGCATGTTTACGGTTGCATCGAAAGAATTTTCAGACATCGTGAAAAGCAAGAGGTTTCTCTTGCTAGTGGCTGTCTTTGGGCTGGTAATGGTTGCGGCTGTAGCCACCGTATATCTTTCGGCAACAGAGGGCACAAGGGGGGCTAGTATGCCTAGAGGTTTCCTCGGTTCTGTGGCGTCAAGCCTTGTCACTATGATGTCATATTTCGCCCCAATAATGGGTATCGCTCTCGGCGTCGACGCCATATCCGGGGAAAAGGAGAAGGGGACATTGAAGTTGACTCTGGCGCAGCCCATCTTCAGAGACACGATCATAAATGGCAAGTTCCTCGCAGCTTTCCTGGCAATCTCCCTGGCAACATTCATAGCTTCGCTTGTTAACATAGGCGGCTCTGTGCTGGCTCTTGGTGTAACCCCAACGGTCGAAGACGTCACCAGGCTCATGCTCTTCATGCTGTTCTCGATCCTCTTCGCCATGGCCTTCTATGGTATAGCAACATTCCTATCTACCATCTCGAAGAGGACTACACAGAGCGTGATCGTCAGCGTCGTGCTCTGGATCGTCTTCACATTCATAATATCGATCGTCGCGTCTCTCGTCGCATCCTCCATGGTGCCTATCAGCTTCCAGCCGGGGCAGAACATGACAATCTTTCGCCCTGGCCAGAACATGACCGGGAATCCGGAGGAGATCGCCCGCCTTACGGAGCAGTTTAGAAGCCGCACTGCAATAACAGAAGCCATCGAAAGTATTACGCCAAACTACCACTTCACTAGGATAGCCCGTTACATCCTACAGATCTCCGTCAACATAGGGATCAGCCCAGGAGGAGGAGTTGGAGGAGTCGGGCAGACTACTACCAGAGCGGTCTCAATCATGGAGAGTCTTGGATCCGCTTGGCCAAACATCTTGGTGCTGACGCTTGTGACAGTCCTCACCTTCATCGCCTCATATATGTTGTTCACTCGACAAGAAATCAGGTGAGGTAAGTTGGAACATCGACTGAAAGTGTCGTGGCCACGGCATAAGCGAGAGGAAATTTCAGGAAATTCGACTGAGTGGAATAAGCAGGCAGCCAACAGGGTGAAGAACGAAGAAGGCTGTCCTGGGGGTCGCCTACCATCGGAAAAAGAGGTGAAACAAGTAGACTTCAAAGCGTCAAGAAAATTCGCGGAAGCCTTCGGCATGGTCGTCGACTTCGAAGATGGAGGTGGATCTTCTTGCAGGGCAAAAGCAGACAAATAATAGTCACTGTACTGATGGTGTTGGTAATAGGCCTTGCCATCGGCGGAGGATTTGGATATCTGGCGTTCTCAAGTCAGCTAAGCGACCTGAGGCATGAAGTGCAGTCTCTCCGAAGCCAATTGCAGGCCCAATGCTCGACATCTCAGTCAAGCGTCGCCTATGTAACCTACCAGATCGGAAGCAACGTTTCCATATCACAACTCTATCAATCCGTGAAGGACTCTGTGGTCGTGATACGTGGAATGGTCACAGAGAGGTCTATCTTTGGAACCCTCTATGGGGAGATGCAAGGCTCAGGCTTTGTATACAATCTGACTGGAATGATGGTTGTAATTACAAACTTCCACGTTGTGGAGGGGGCAACAAATATCACTGTAACCTTCACCGACGGTGACGCCTATCCCGCTATCGTCTTAGGCTCTGACCCCTACGCGGACCTCGCAGTGCTCTCAATAAAGGCTGGCGACTCAGAGTTCAAGCCACTCCCCATCGTCAGCTCAACAGACCTAAAAGTGGGCGATCCTGTCATAGCAATAGGCAACCCATTTGGTCTAGCGGGCTCAGTCACAACAGGGATCATAAGTCAACTGGGTAGGACGATAACCGAAGAATCGTCCGGCGGGTATGTTATAGCGGATGTGATTCAGATAACCGCCCCCATCAACCCTGGAAACTCAGGAGGGCCACTCCTCAACTGTCTGGGGCAGGTCATCGGGATAACTACAGCAACCGTCAGCGGTTCAGAAGGGCTTGGGTTTGCCATCCCATCTTCCACTATCCTCAGGGAAGTGGGCTCACTGGCATATACTGGAAGCTACACCAATCATCCATGGCTGGGGATAACAGGTACCGACATGAGCTATGATATAGCAAAGGTCATGAGCGTCAACGTGACATATGGGTGGCTTGTTCAAACTGTTCAGGGTGATGGTCCAGCCGGACGTGCAGGGTTGCTTGGTGGAAGCAGGCGTGTTAGAGTTGCTGGTGACTACATAATGTTGGGAGGCGACATAATCATCTCGGTGAATGGCACACGCGTAGTGAATGGCGATGACCTATTCACATATCTTGAGCGAAACACCTTCCCCGGTCAAACAGTCAACCTGACAATAGTCCGCAACGGAAAAGTAACGGATATTCCTGTCAAGTTGGGTGCTAGGCCAAATCTTAGCTCTTGAAAGATTGTTTCTCGCTTTCGATTTCCATACGAGGACGTCAAGTCAGCGAATGCAACCCGATGGGGAAGATGCTAGGTTGAGCCCCTGTCCAAGATTAACATTCCGAAAGGTATACGTTTATAATCGATAACTGGAAAAAGATGCGAGCATGAGCATAGAATTCAGAAAAGAAGAGAGGGTTGCAGAGTTTCTTTCTCCCCTCAAGGGCTATGGACTCGACCGACAGATTGTTGAGCATAGATATGATCCTCTGACTGGCCGAAGCACGGTCATCACTACTGGCAGGCTTCAGCTGATAAAAAGGCTCTTTGAATCCGATGACCGAGAAATTTTGCATATTGTGGAGAAGACGAGGGGCAGCTGCCCTTTCTGTCCGGAGCAGCTGCAGCACTCAACCCCAGGTTTTCCAAGCAATATAGTTGAAGAAGGCAAGATACAGGTTGGCGAGGCGATGGTCTTTCCAAGCCTGTTTGCTCACATGGACCACAATGCCATAGCAGTATTATGCAGAGAACACTATCTTGAGCTCAAGCAGCTTGCTCCGGAAAAGATCCTCGATGGGCTTAGGGCGGGGCTGATCTACCTCAAAAAGCTCAATAAAACATACGGCAAAACCTTCTACGCCTCCTACATAGAGAATTATCTACCATTGTCCGGCTCGACGATAGTTCACCCACACATGCAGATACTGGCAAGCGATCTACCATTCGGACTGCTAGGGGAACTGTTAGAAAAGAGTAGAGAATATCGCTCATTAAGGGGAGCCAACTTTTGGGACGATTTCGTCAACTCTGAAGACAATCAAAGCAGACTTCTCGGCAAAGTGGGAGACATAGTTTGGCTGACACCGTTCGCTCCGACCAGCACGTACGAGGTTTGGGGTATAAGCCAAGAGCATTCAAGCCTTCTCGACATAGGAGAAGAAGTTCTCAAGTCGTTCGCGGTTGGAATCGCCAGAGTTCTCAGTTTCTATCAAGACGAGAAGCTGTCATGCTTCAACCTCATACTCTATTCAGGCCCCTTAGGAGATCGTTCAGATGAATACTTCAGACTAGGTCTAAGAGTTATGGGGCGCTCCGGATACAAGTTTCCATACGTGAGTGACTTGTGGGGGCTACAGTCGCTTATGTTCGAGGGTGAATCTTACGATACCCCAGAAGATCTTGCGCAAAGGCTCAGAAGATACTTCTGACATCCAATACAAAATCATTGACAGCTACAACAATTTTACCGCTTCCTGGGTGTCATCAGGAAGACTTTGAGAGGAATGGAGACCTCGATTGGTAGAAAGAGAGCTGGAAAGACTTTTTCACATCTAGCCTTTCTTGAAAAGACTAATATATCAGTGAGAACTTAAGCTGACGCAGACTGATTCAAATGGACTTAAAGGGAAGTAAGACCGAAAAGAACCTACTGGCAGCTTTCGCAGGAGAATCCCAGGCGAGAAATCGCTACACATACTTCGCAAGCGTAGCCAAGAACGAGGGATTTGAACAGATTGCAGCGATCTTCCTCGAGACAGCTGACAACGAAAAAGAGCATGCGAAGATATTCTTCAGCCACTTGAAAGGTGGAATGGTGGAGATTACGGCAGCATACCCGGCGGGAATAGTTGGGAAGACAGCTGACAACCTTCTAGCAGCCGCGGAAGGAGAAAGACTTGAATGGGGCACCATCTATCCAGAATTCGCAAAGACTGCTGAAGAAGAAGGTTTCAGCAAGATTGCCGAATCATTCGTGGAGATAGCGGAAGTGGAGGGCTTCCATGAACGCCGATATAGAGCCCTGCTCAAGAACGTCACAGAGGGAACGGTCTTCAAGAAGGATAAGCCTATCAGATGGCACTGTAGAAACTGCGGCTACATACATGAAGGCACAGAGCCGCCGAAGATATGCCCAGCATGCAAGCATCCTCAATCATACTATGAGGTGCTATCAGAGAACTGGTAGTGCCTATCCCACTACTTTTTTAATCAAGCTAGGAAGACATTTGACTGCTTTAATCGTGTCCCTAGGCGGTCACTTGAGGTAATATAGCATAACTCATTTCTTTTTTGGAGCAATAGGCTGTGCTCGGCTCCTCCAGTTCTCTTATGCATCCAGGGTCTGGTGCAAGGTAGTCTCCGTAGTAGGCGTAGGCCCTTGCCCTGCATCCTCCGCAGATGTACTTGTATGTGCATCGTCCACATCTTCCCTTGAGATTGTCTCTGTCCCGGAGGCTGTCCATGACTTCTGAATTCAGCCAGACGTCCTTTAGGCTCTGCTTTCTTAGGTCGCCGACGACGATCGGCATGAAGACGCATGGTGTTATCAACCCGTTGGGCTGTATTGCGCAATAGAGTCTTCCGGCACCACATCCGCCTAAAAAGTCAGATAGCTGCTTTGCTTTACCGTGAAAGTCCAGGGCTGCAAAGTGGGTTGGAGACAGAAGGTCTCTTCCGGCCTTAGAGGACTCCTGGAGGCAAACTCTTGAATACTGCGGTGCTGTGCACAATGCTTCGATGTGGCCGTTGGCTAACTGGCTGTAAAGGTATATCATGAGGTCTTCTCTTTCTCTTGGAGAAAGGTCGTATTTCACGATCTCCTCTCCTCTTCCAGTAGGTATGAAGTTGAAGACGATAACCCTCTTCACTTTCATCTTCTTCGCCAACTGATAGATCATGGGTATCTCGTGTAAGTCTTTCTTTGTCGCGGTAATCGCGATGCACGTGAACAGCCCTGCATCTACGGCGTTTTCTATACCCTTCAGCGTCCTGTCGAATGATCCCTCAACCCCTCTGAAAGAGTCATGTGTCTCTTTGCATGCACCGTCGAGGCTTATGTCAACATAGCTTATTCCTGCTCTTCTCAGGCTTTCCACCGCATCCCTTGTGAGGAGGGTTCCGTTGGTTGCAATCGAAAGGTAGAGTCCTTTCTCATGCGCATACTCTGCCACTTTGAAGAGGTCTCTGCGCATGAGTGGTTCGCCTCCTGAGAATGCCAGTGCAGAAACCTTGTCTTCTACAAGTTGATCCACGACGTGAAGCCTTTCTTCAGCTGTGAGCTCGTCAGGGGTTGGTTTGTCCGCTCGCTGATAGCAGTGTACACATTTTAGGTTACAGGCATTTGTATAATTCCAGACGACCAAAAATGGTGCCATTGTCCTAAAGGGCTTGCTCACACCATATCTGCTTATTCCCTCTAACACATTCAGCAGTCCATTTTTGAAGTACGGCGTTCTCAGTGCCTCTTTAGCCCTATCTTGATCTATCTCAAAGGTCCTGAGTCCAAGGTCGATGGCCGTCTTTATCGCATTAGACAAGACGATCTCTTCTAATGAATGATACCTGACCTCTTCGCCCAAATACCTATCCAACGCGATTTCAAGGTAGCTTTTTCCACATCTACGGCATCTCTTGTTTGAAAAGACCATCATCGACCTTATTAGCCGGTTCCCTAGCATTGAAAGGAAAATGTCAGTAGAGACCGAACCGCCGTAGCTCATGGTGCAGTCTCCCTTTTTACTTGCAGGCTGCGACATATATTTAAATATTTTGATTCATTTTGTCCTTGCTTAAAACGAAGAGAGGTGCAAACACATTTAAATACGTTTGGGCCTATCCGATTAAGGATGAACAGCGTCGAAGCAAGGCTAAGGCGTCTGATCTCTTCTGATAAAGACAGGGAGAAAGACGCCCATGAATATTCGACCAGACTTAGGAGTCTTGCAGAAGAATTGGGGGATGACTCGCACTTTGCATCAAGAGAGCGGGTGTTTAAGGCTCTTGGCGATTCAACTCGGCTCAGGATAATCAAGATGCTTTCGTTGAAGGAGATGTGTGTCTGTGAAGTGATGGTCGCATTGGGCTTGAGTCAACCTAATGCTTCACACCATTTGGGTATACTCGAGCGCGTTGGAATAGTGAAGAAGATACGCAAAGGTAAGTGGGCTTTCTACAAGCTTCTCAAGCCTAAGATCGTCGCCTTGATTGACGGAGAATTCCCTTAGCTCTTCTGCAATTAACACTCCATTTCTTCAATTAGGTATTCTCGTATAGTGTTGTCCTTCTCTGTTGAACCTGCTCTGGTAACATCAGACATGCCGCCAATTTTGGTGTTCATTCTTCAGTGGAGGCTAAAAGGGGCCGCATGGTTCATAATGAAGCCATCCTCCCATTTTTGATCTAGGATGCCTGCACAATCTTGAACTTGGGGTCTTCTTTCTGTACAATTATTGGGTTGCATTCAAATTGCATTCTTGCAAAATTTTGTCTTCTTTCGTGGCATTTCATTTCTCAGCTTTGTTCGTGTCTGAAAGAAACAGTATTTTCGCAGGGAAAGGAGTTCTCTTCATCTCCTTCAAAATCTCTTTTTCACTTTGAGCGAAGACCGCTATGCTTCCGGTAATCTTGGCTGTAACGATGCAACTGCAATCCCCTATTGAAATGGATCGCTCACATTTTAGCCTGCCAGTTTCGAATGCCATCTCTTCTGTACCTTCTACTTCGACCACTTGAGAGCTCAAAATTTCGCCCACTTTTTCTGCCGCATATTCTGGGCCTTTAAGTCTGCAAAGTACATAGAATATCTCTGAGACTGCATAGAGTGAGCAGTATACCTTCTCCTCAGGCTTTAGGGTTTCGAAATACTCTTTGACTATTCGGCCAAGCTTTGTACCAGTCAGAAATTCTATTAGAGCGCTTGTGTCAAGTGTTATGTTTCCTCGCAAGATGTCCAAGATCCATCTCCTCTTCCGCTCTAAGTTCTTTCAGGATCTTTCGAGCTTCTGACGGTGGTTCCAGGCTTCCGAAAAGCGACAGCATCCTTGCTGTGTTTCGCTCTTTCGACCTATATGCCTTCAATAATACTCTTATCGCCTCACTCAAGGAGACTCTTCTACCCATTTTGGATTGGAGCTCTGCAGCCACGGCGAAGAGCTCTCTCTTTACATCATCTTCAACTTGAACTGTAGAGGTGGTAACCATAGTGTCTATAGAAACTGTAAAATATATAAATCTTACTGGCGAAACAGTGTTACTTCACGCGCGTCCGATTTGGTAGCCCGGACCAGATTCGAACTGGTGTCTGCGGCTCCAGAGGCCGCTGTGCTTGGCCGCTACACTACCGGGCTGATGTTTGGTGGTTGGACATGCCTGCCTAAAAGAGTTTCTGGAAGTATGGCTGGCGAATGTCGCTATTCTATGTATGCCAATATTTCACGCAGAGTATGTATCGGTCTAATGTTCTGTGATTTGATGTCTTCGATGTTGCCGGAGTACAGTCCTAGTCCTGCTGCCTCTAACATGTTCAAGTCGTATATCGAGTCTCCTACCGCTATTGTCTGCTCGAGCGGGACAGACTGTTCTCTTGAAATTCTTTTCATGGCCTCGTCTTTTTTGTATGGGTCGACGGCTTCTATGCCCTTTCCCGTTAGATATCCATATCTGTCCACTTGAAGCCTATTTGAGAGCACTGCGTCTGCGCGGAGTTGTCTTCCAACCTTTTCTGCAAGTAGGTCTATTGCGGCTGTCAGGATTATGACCTTTAGTCCTCTGCGTTTGAGTTCTGCGATCACCTCTTCGGCGCCTGGCTTCAGTTTATAGTCTGACAGGGCTTCCTCTATCTCTTTGATGTGTATCTTTGGCTTCTTGCGGAGCCACGACAGGATGTCTTTGGCCATAAACTCCCTATATGTTATCTCTCCAAGTCTGTATTGTTCAAGGGCTTGCCTCGCATCTTCCATGGTGTGGAATCTCCTGTGGATGAGCTCCCAGCTGCTCTTGCACTCTAAAAGGGTGCCGTCCAAATCAAAGAATATCAGTCTGTACTTCAACATTTACCCTACTTTGGAATGGCGATAAAAATGGTTTCCTGTCAAAAGAATTTAACAGGTTGAGTAAAGTTTATATTAGGTGGCTTAGATGGCGTCTAGACGGATGTTCTATGAGCCTCTCCTTCGGTAGCAGTGTTAATGCATACTTGAAGTTGGCTGTACTGTTCGCCGCACTCGGAGGAATATTTGTAGCCTTAGGATTTGTGATTGGAGGTCTTGAACTTGCCTCCTGGTTCCTCGTGTTCGCTCTCGCCTTAAACTTTGTCATGTACTTCATAAGCGACAGGCTTGTCTTGGCTACGACCGGCGCCAAGATAGTGGGTGAAGACGAAGCGCCGAGGCTCCATTCGATAGTTTCCAGAATGGCGGCTAAGGCTGGAGTACCTAAGCCGAAAGTCGCGATCGTCAAGAGCCCTCAACCGAATGCCTTTGCAACGGGAAGAAGCAAAGAGCATGCTGTGGTCGCGGCTACAACAGGCCTACTTAACATGATGAACGATGACGAGGTTGAAGCAGTTCTCGCCCACGAAATTGGGCATGTTGTTCACAGGGATATGCTGGTTTCAACTGTTGCTGCCTCGATTGCGACCGCAATCTCCTACATCGGCAACATCATCATGTGGTTCCTCATATTTGGTGGATCAGGAAGGAGCAGGGATGATGCTGGAAGAAGTGCTGCCGCTCTTGGCGCGGCGATTTTGGCTCCATTGGCTGCCACGTTCGTCCGGCTGGCTATCTCAAGAAATAGAGAATATTACGCGGACGAAGCTAGTGCGGTGTTGACTGGAAGACCTAGGTCGCTGATAAACGCTCTTTCTAAGATAGAGCAGATGATCTACCGTGGTGCTCCACTAAATGCTTCTCCTTCAACTGCGTCGCTTTGGATAGCTAACCCGTTTAGGGGAAGTGGGCTGCTGGAGCTCTTCAGTACACATCCGTCGACAGAGAAGAGGATCAGACGGCTGGAGGAGATTTCGAGAAAGATGGGGTACATATGATGAACATGGTATGCCGGAAACAGTTGTTTCAGTCGACTTCTCAAACGCTTACTCGAAGAGCGAGCGGATATTCTCGAGAAATATAGTAAGAGTGAATGTGGGCGGAGAGACGACAGTCGGGCAAGTGAAGGCGACGGTTCTAGGCTACTTGAGCATACCATACTTAGACCTCTACCTTCTAAGATTGAAAGACCGTGATCTCCAGGATGAAGAAAAAGTTCTAGAGCTTGGCTTGTCTGAAAGATCTGTCTTGGTTTTGGCTTGCAGAAACTTTGAAGAGCTATATGAGAGGATGAGAAGAGATAGGCGGCTTTAGCCCAATTGAGGTTATGCCTGGGTTTCCCATAATATCCATCTTGTGCGACTTAGATTCCGAAAGGATTTAATGCTGCGATCAAGATACCTGACTTAATATGATTGAGTTATGCCCGATCGGTGTCGTACACGTTGACGTCGAAGACGATGACTTGCAGAGAAAAGGCTCTGTAGAAGGCGTGATAGAAATATATGACGAATTCAAAGAAGGGCTGCATCTGCTCGAAGGCTTCTCACATCTGATTCTGCTCACTTTCTTGAACAAGGTTGACGCTGAAGCGAGGAAGGTTCTCAAGGTGAGGTTTCGCCGCCTTCAGCAGTCAGGTGTCCCTGTTGAACTCCTTCCCGAAGTTGGCGTCTTTGCAAGCGATTCCCCCCATCGACCTAACCCTATAGGGCTCACGATAGTTCGTGTGACTGAAATCAAGTGTAAGGCTATCTATGTCTCAGGTCTGGATGTTTACGATGGAACCCCGGTCTTGGACATAAAACCATACACTCCCTTCAGGAGAATCGAAGTGGTCGAAGTTCCCGAATGGTTCTCCAAGATAGCCTCTCACGTGAAGAGGGAACCTTAGGTTTTGGAAAACGTGACTGGTCTGTGATGAAGTCGCCCACGTCCTGAGAGTACTTTACGGTGTAAGCTCTAACCTGCGAGGAGCTTCCTTGCACCTCTTACCCCCTCATCATACTTGTGGGAACGCATACCGTAGAGTTTGTCTCCGAAGTGGGAATGATTGTGATGAGGTCGTTGACTAGCTCCTTATTCGAGGTTTTCTCTTCTCGGTTCGTCACTAGGATGCTCGTGCCGAACTGTGAGCAAAGTCGCTGGAAGGTCTCAAACCCGAACCTGGAAAGCAACGACTACCGCCGAAACCTTCTTCTGGGTCACGAGCTAGAGGAGGTTTAGGAAGTTCCTCCTCCACTTGTTTAAGCCTGATCCTATATTGCTCAGGATTTCATATAGAATCCTGCTGCGATTGCCCCATAGAGTCCGACTTCGTCTCCTAATTCTGTGAACTTTATCTCCGGAATTCTGTTTACGGCGTAGTCTCCGACCTTCTCTAGTATAGGTCTGAGAATGAGTTCCTTGTTGTTGAGTGCTACAGACCCTCCGATGATGATGAGTTCTGGGTCGTAGCTGTTGATGACGTTGGCAAATCCTATTGCGTTGTATCTGCCAACTCTTTCTATGACTGAGGAGGCGAAGTGGTCGCCTTTTTTTGCTGCATCAAAGACTTCTTTGCTTGTCACAGCATTTAATCTATCATAGAGTAGGCTTTTCTCTAGCGCTTCTTTTTCTATATTTTCCGCGATCAGCCTCGTATGGTTGGGAATATTTACGCCTGAACAGTAGGCCTCCCAGTGGCCGCGTTTGCCGCAGCCGCACCGAAGTTCTCCGTTTACGTCGATGGTTAAGTGTCCTATCTCGTGGGCGTTTCCATCTCTTCCCAAGAGTAGTCTTCCATCTGCGAAGACGCCGCCTCCTATTCCGCTGCTTATGGTGACGTAGACAAGGTTGTCAACTCCTCTTCCTTGGCCGAAGAACTTTTCTCCTATTACCGCGGCTACGCAGTCGTTGTACATCTTGACTGGTAGGCCGAATTCCATGGATATTGGTTTGACGAGGTAGGAGCGTTTGAATGGGAGATTTGGTGGGGAAATGGAGCCTAGACGTTGGTCGAGTGGTCCAACTGTTCCAATATTGACTTCAATAGCATTCTCTAATAGTTCTCTGGGTAGCTCGCGTACCATCTCTATGATCTGTCTGCTGAGGGCGTATTCGTCTCCTTCTCGAACGGTCCTCTTTACGATCTTCGAAAGGATTCTGCCGTCTCTTACGCCGATGGCTACTCTTACGTTGGTTGCGCCCAAGTCTATGCCGACAGCTGTATCCAACAGATATCACTGTTGTTGCATGGATATCTTAAATTAAAAGGTTTATTTGATCTTGTTCTTTGTGCCACAGTATTTGCAGGTTGCTTCTGAGATTCCCCTGGCTGTGGGTATGTCGAGGGGTGCTCCGCACTTGATGCAAAAGAAGGCTCTAGCGCCCTCTTGAGGTTTTTCTTCAGCTTCTGTAGTCACCTTGTCCTTGTCCGCCTGACCCGAGAGAACGTAGTTCACTGCTTCAATGAGCCTTTCTGTGTCATCTCCTTTTGTGTCGAAGACGGCTTCCTTGAACTTTTGGCCTGACCTAAGCTCTATGTATACTCCTTCCCAGGCTATCAGCCCAACTCTCCCCTTGTGTGCTTCCGCGATCAACCCAAATGGTATCTCTAGGTCAAGTGCTCTATCCATCTTTGTCTTTGTGGCTACGAAGAGCTTCTTTTCTACGACAACCTCCTTTTCAACCTCGTACAGCAGTCTTTGGTCGGTCACAATTATTCTGCCATCATTCTTCTGTCCTGGCTCCAGCTTCTTCGCTTTGACACTTAATATTGGATGCTCTCTGTCGATGAGGGCAAATGAGGCTGATCGGACTGCGCTGATGGAGTCTTCGGCTTCGAGAACGGTCTTCTCAATTTTTTCGATGTTCTGTCTGAGTTCGGCGAGTCCTGTCTTCGCCTGACTTATCTGGCCGTATGCCCTTGAGATGAAGCTTTCGACTCTAGAGTTGAATAGGTTGACTTCTCCCCTGACTAGAGGTTCGATCGCGAACGGCTGGCCTATTCTATATAATAGGGTGTTTCCTTCGCTCTTAAATGAATCTATTTCAGTCCTCAGCTGCCTGGATAATGCTTCGACTTCGGTGGAAAGGCTTGATCGTGCCATGTTCCATTTTTCGATGAATTCGTTCATCTGCCGCTCGGTGGCCATTCTGTGGACGAAGCCACTTGCCCTCAATGCCTTGAACCTGGATGGTAGCGACGTTGCCATGCTGTCGACGTAGGCTATCGACCCCGAGAGCCAGTTGGCCTGCGCCTCGACCTGTGATAGCTTGGATAGGCTTTGATTGACTTGGGACCTGAGGGCTGGTCTCCAATCCTGCGGAGGCTGTTGAGCTTTGAACATTCTGATGCGATTGCAGCAAACGGATATGTGTTATCTAAATGTTTTGATCTTCTTGACGGGGTGGTCACAGGTAAGGTTTCGACATCGATCCAACAAGGTCTAGGAGGATCGTTGTGAAGGTCCAGGAGGCTAGGAGGAACAGGATAGGTGTTAGGTCTATTGTCATGTTCACTGTGATTCCCTCTGCAGACCGACTTGTTGAAAGGATTCCATCGTTTAGTAGGCTGAATAGAAGCCAGAGCCCAAGAGTCTTTGTTAGAGAGTTCAATAGGAACCTGTAGACTAGGTTCTCCAGTAGAGATGCTGAAGTCTGTAAGGCTATGAAGAATGCTAGAAGAAACATGAAGAATTCCGGGGCCTCCTCGAAGGGTAATCCTACAGCGGCCAAGAGGCCTGGTATTATGTACACATACAGCAGATACCAGAGTATTCCTGACAGCACTCCATATGAAACTTTCCAGGTGAACTTG
Source organism: uncultured Nitrososphaeria archaeon (assembly GCA_964448685.1). GTDB lineage: Archaea > Thermoproteota > Nitrososphaeria > JACIWG01 > JACIWG01 > CAYUWR01. The sequence goes on along the minus strand of CAYUWR010000011.1, from coordinate 37,080 downwards.
AACACCTTCGACCTAAGGTTCAACTCTGGGTCACCAGGATCTCTATTGGGTATATGCCTGCTAGGACAAACTTGACTCTCGCTTTGACAGTTGAAAGGCTCTCGGCTTCAGCTGTTGGCAAGAGCATCTTTGAGACGATCGTTTGGCCTCTGGTGAGGGTTGCGGTCTTTGCTTCAGCAACGTTTTCTCCAAACCAGATCTTTGCGTCGAAATCGTCTAATGGAACAGTTCCATTGTATCCTATTGTGAAGGATAATTCGACGTGTGTGCTGTTGTGTTGAGTATAGCCGCTGTCTATGTAGAATGTTCTAGGGTTTGAGTATTCCTCGTAAATGAACTGGGCCATGGGCGCGACCAAGATTGTGCCTATTCCCAAAAAGGCGAGTGAAAGAGCTACGAAGACAAATCCTCTCACTTGATATCACTTTTGTCTCTGAATAGGTCGATTCCATTTTTTAAGACGATCGCCCCTATCCAGACACAGATTCCCAAGAATGCCAGTTTTGCCACGAGGTCTATGAGGTCGAAGCTGACACTGATGAGGGCACCCGATATGCTCCCGTCTGTGGGCTTAGCAATTTCCCTGTAGTTTAGGAATGTGTTGACTGCGAAGGCAAAAGGTATAATCAAGAACACGAGTCCTATCACAAGAATGATCACAGCCATATTCTTCTTTGTTGCAACGGTTGCTTTTGGCACACCTTCTGTTGGAGCTTCACTCATGTGCCTGTTGGATGGATGGATTGGTTATAAAGATTTGCCTGTGGTATTGTCTGGGCCATATAAGAGTATTGTCTATTGTGACAGTATGATTAATGCCTCTTTCAAAACTTTGATGCTATCCAGATACTCTGCAATGCTCACTTTCTCGTGGGGGGTGTGTGAGAGTTTTGGGTCGCCTGCTCCGAATGTTATAGAGGGCACTTTCTCCTCTGTCCCAAATATGTTCATGTCACCGGAGCCTGTCTTTCTGACGAGTTTGGCATCTGTTCCCTTCACCCTTCTGACTGCTTGCTTGAAGGCTTCTACAAGTTTGCTCTTGACTGGTGCTGTATATGGGGGTGTGAAGTCTTCAACTTCTATCTTGAAATCGATCTTCTTTTCACATATCCTCTTGGCTTCAGCCTCTATTTCCCCAACTATCCTTCTACCTTCGATTGAAGGAGGGAACCTTATGTCCAAGGCCATCCTACAGCTTGAAGGGGTCATGTTATGTGATTCTCCACCTGAAATCTTTGTGAGGCAGGCGCTTACGGTATTGAACTTTTTTTCTTGGCCTGCTGCAAGCTCATTGTATCTTCTAATGTGTGTCCAGAGCTCGATTGCTGCGTCGACTGCGCTCTTTCCAAGCCATGGTGAGCTAGCGTGAAAGCTTTCGGTTTTGAACTCGAGTCCGAGACGTACTCCTCCCCTATATCCTACAACTATGTTGGTCAACGAACAGGGTTCCCCGAAGATCGCGAACGATGGCTTGATGTCATCCTTTATCAGCTGCCTTATTCCTTTTCCTGTGTCCTCTTCGCCGACGACTCCGGCTACGATAATCTTCTTCTGAAATGCAATTTTTTTGAGCTCATATAAGGTGTAGAGGAAGGCGGCCATCGGCGCCTTCGCGTCCACCGCGCCCCTGCCGTAGACGAAGTTGTTGTCTATTTTGACAGGCAGTTCTCCTGGTACGGTGTCGATATGTCCGCAGAGAAGGATTGTGGGCTCCTCTCCATCGTGGACGCCGATCACGTTTCCTGCCACATCATGGTATGCTCGGTCTGCTTTGAGTTCTTGGAGGAGCAGTAGCCTTATTCGCTCTGAAATCGTCCCCTCGCTTCCACTTGGAGAGTATTGGCTTACAAGCTCATATAGGAGGTCAACTGGGTTCATCTGCTGCTATCTCCTAGCCTGTTCTATCACATATCTCATGATGATGCCTGGTATGTCGATGCCTGTCGCAGGCACCGTGTTCTTGAATTCTGTAGTGTTGTTGACTTCGTGGACGATGAGCCCATCTGGGGACTCCATCATGTCCACACCGAAGACTCCCCCTCCCACTGCCCTCGCGGACTTCAACGCTAACTCTCTCATTTCTGACGTTATCTCACATTTGATCGCCTTTCCCCCTCTCGCAGTGTTTGTTCTCCAGTCGGCTTCTGGTTGATACCTATATATTCCAGCTACGACTTCGTCGCCTACCACAAATATCCTAAGGTCTCTCGGAGGCCTCTCGACATATTCTTGTAGATAGTAGAGTTGATACATGGGATACATGTAGTCTCTGTCTTCGAAGACTGCGAGTGCAGCGGGCTCGTTGTTCAATAGGGCTATGAGTCGACCCCAGCTGCCGCTGACGGGCTTCAGGACCGCCTTTCCCTTGAACTGTTCTCTGAAGGCCTTCATGGCCATCTCTGACGTCAGGGCCAGGATCGTATGTGGTGTCGGAATCCTGTTCTTTTCTAGCAGCAGGGTTGTGAACATCTTGTTTCCCGTGATGGTGGCTGTAGCCAGTGAGTTGATTACCTTCTTCCCTTTGTACTCGAGGAAGGCGGTTGTGTGAAGGTTTCGATAGTAGCTGACGCTTCTCTGAAGGGCTACTTCACCATATTTCTCGTCAAGGGGCTTGGAGGCGTCAAAGAGCTCCTCTTTGACGTCGACCATTTCGACTTCGACGCCAAGTCTCTCTCCTGCCTCACGTAAGGCTTTCTCCTCCCATCTTATGACATCGTATAGTATGGATATCTTTGTCAAGTTGATCAGCCATCTTATACCCTGTTCAGTACTTCTCCCTCCCTCTTAAGAAGCTCCTCCATTTCTTCGGTGAGCTCCAACTCGAAAAGGTCTATTCCGAGATCCTTCAGTCCCGAAACTAGTTTTCCACCTTCGCCTTGAGCCTGTATCCCAAACATCTTCAGCAGGAATTCGGCTCCATTTTTTCCAATCAGCCCGCCGAACACGAGCCTCCTCTTGTTCCCGACCACCTTAGGCGGTATCAGCTCATATGTCTTCGGGTTTCTGAGGACTGCGGCTACATGTGTGCCTGCTTTGTGCTTGTATGCGTTTGCTCCAACTAATGGTGCGGAGTCTGGAACAGGGATTCTTGTGTATTCTTCAACCAACTTTGCCAGGTCAAATAGCATGTTGAACCTTATGTTGACGTCTGCGCCATAGAGGTATCTTAGGGCTAGAGATGCCTGCGAAAGGTCGGGGATTCCAACTCTTTCGCCTAACCCGTTTGCTGTGACATGGATCTGCTCTGCGCCGGCCTCTAGCCCTGCTATCGAGTTGGCTAGCGCGAGTCCCATGTCGTTGTGGCAGTGTACGTCCAAGGGGATGTTCACATTGTCTTTGACCATTTTGACGAGCCTATACATGCCTCCGGGTGTCATGATGCCGACGGTGTCTGGTAGGCTTATTCTGTCCACATGAGCCTTCTCCAGTTCTCTTGCAAACTTGGTCACGTATTCTGGGTCTGCCCTGCTCGCGTCCTCTAGGGTCACCCTAAGTTTGAGACCATGTTTCTTGGCATAGTCTACCGCTTCTATGGTTCTAGAAAGCGCCTGTTCTCTGCTGACGTGAAGCTTATACTTTAAGTGTATGTCTGAAACCGAGTGATACAAAGCCACGAATCCTGCGTCACATTGGATTGCTTGATCGATATCCCTTTTCAGCGCCCTGCCATGTGCTACGATCGTAGCTTTTAGTCCGGCTTTGACTATCTTCTTGCAGGCCTCCATATGCTGGTCTGAAATGATGGGACTTATTTCGATCGCGTCCACGCCCAAGAAGTCTAATGTCCAAGCTATCTGTACTCTCTCGCTGTTTGTGAACGAGCATCCTGGAAACTGTTCTCCTTCTCTGAGGGTGCTGTCAAGTATCTTGACTCTCCTTCCTTTGAGGGTACTGTTGCCGTTGTAGGATAGGCCAAAGCCTACTCTCTCAATGTCATCCCTCAATCTTCCAATGTCTTCTTCGACTTCCATCCCTCTAACCCACTGAAGCCATAGCTTATTACCGTTTTTGTGCAGAATTAGACGATTTCCTTCAGAATTATTACGGTATTCGTTCTAAGAACCCCAGTTGTCTTGCGTATTTCCTCTATGTAGGTGTTGACTTCCGCTATATTAGGTCCTCTCACGAAAGCTATTATGTCATACTGTCCTGTTATCTCGTAGACCTGTCTGACGCCCTTTATCTTCTTGACGTTCTTTGAAACTTCATAGGTTGGGGTTGAGGGGTTTACAGCGATCAAAGTGAATGCGTGTGCAGCCTCCTCCTTTACGTCTACTGTAAACTTTCGGATTACACCCTCTTCCACAAGCTTCTTGATCCTTCGCCTCACAGCTGCCTCTGAGAGACCGACCTTTCTTCCTATCTCTATGTAGGATGCTCTAGAGTTCTCCTTCAGTGATTCGATAATCGCAGAATCTGTCTTATCCTGCTCCATATCTTGGACTGCGAGTGACACCTTTAAAACATTTTCTCTTCAGGTGTGCTCTTTTTCGTACCAGTTTAACGATTCCCTTAGTGTCGATGATCCCTCTCTGATGTCTTCTTGGGTGACGATGAGAGGTGGAAGGAGTCTGATCACGGTCTTGCCTGAATAGAGTGTCAGAAGGCCAAGCTCTAGAGCCTTGAAGAGTATCTCTTGAAATCTGACCTTTAGGTCTACGGCGATCATCAACCCTTTTCCTCTGATTTCTCTGACGATCCTCGAGTTGGCGAGGCTGCTGTCCAGTTCTGCCATCAGCTGTTCACCTGCCTTTTTGGCGTATTCGATTACACCGTCGTCGGTCAATGCTTCCAACACAGCCTTTCCCGCTGCGCATGATAGTGGGTTTCCCCCCATTGTGCTTGTATGCTCTCCAACTTCAAGGGTTCCCATATACTCTTCCTTTCCTATCGTAACCCCCATGGGGATGCCTCCTCCTATTCCTTTACCTACCGTCATTATGTCTGGGGTTATCCCCCAATGTTCATGTGCCCACATCTTTCCGGTTCTGCCGAGCCCACTCTGCACCTCGTCGACGACCAGTATGTTGCCATGTCTGTCCGCGATCTCACGTAGTCCTTTGAGGTATCCTTCAGGCGGTAACCTTATTCCTCCCTCACCCTGTATTGGCTCGACGAATATGGCTGCGAATTCGTCCAGGTTTCTGTCTCTCTCCACGTCTTCAAGGCTGCCATATTCGGCGAACTGTACGCCCTTGTATAGTAGGTCATCGAATGATGTGCGATACTTTTCTGAGAAGGTGAGAGAGAGGGCTCCAAGTGTCTTTCCATGGTAGGCTCCCTTCATGGCGAGTACCTTCTTCCTTTTCGTGGATTTGATGACGACCTTTAGAGCTGCCTCTATGGATTCGGCTCCACTGTTGCCCAGGTAGGCCATATTCAACCCTGCTGGACTTACAGACATGAGCTTCCTCAGGAAGAGTGCCCTCGACTCACTGTATATTGAACTGTGTAGTATGGAAAGCTTATCCAGCTGTTCTCTTACTGCAGACATCACCTTTGGATAGGATTGGCCAAGTATTGCGACGCCATATCCTCCCATGAAGTCTATGTACTCTTTGCCGTTGACATCCCATAGTCTTGCACCCTCTCCTCTGGCAACCGCTATGGGAAGCTTTTGGGATGTGTGAGTGAGGTGGCTGTCTTCAGCTGCCTTTATCTCTTCGAAGATTGCCATCATCCTCTTATCACCGTCCTCGATTCACCCCTCAGGCTGTTTGTGATGGGGTTGTCAACGTTTCCGGATGAAATTATGCTCTCTTTGGCTCCATGTTCAAGGGCTTCGATTGCTGCTAGGAGCTTCTTATCCATCCCATGGCCGACTCTCTTGATCTTCACCTTCGCCTCGCTCATGGTCAGGTTTGTGACGAGTTTGCCGTCGACTATAAGTCCACTGACGTCGGTCAAGAAGATGGCCCTGTCAGCCTTAAGCCCTCCCGCTATGTAGGCGGCTGCCCTATCTCCGTCGACGTTTAAGGGTTCACCTTCAGTCCCTAAAGCTATCGGCGAAATGATCGGGACATAGTCTTCTCTCAGTAGCGTCTCCAGTATGTGGGTGTTCACGTTAACTATTTTGCCTGTGTACCCTCCCTCTATGGCAACCCTTCTTCCCCTCTCATCTATTATGATAAGTCTCTTCTTCCTCTCGGCTTGAAGAAGTCCTCCATCGAAGCCTGATATTCCTATGGCCTTGATCCCTCTCGCCAGAAGGGCTAAGACTATTTCCGAGTTTATCTTTCCCTTCATGACCATCATGTATATTTCCGCCGTTTCTCTGTCGGTGTACCTGCTTCTCATCCCATCTGGTGATATGATAAACTTCTGCTTCTTGCCCAATCTCTCAGCCACCTCTGTCACCTCATAGCCTCCGCCGTGTACGAGCACAAGCTTCTCGTCCTGCAAGGCTCTGACAAAGTCTGCCAATATGTTCTCAGGTGCTCCAAGCTTAAGGAGGCTTCCTCCAACTTTGACGACGGTGACCATGTTATTACACCGGATGAAGTGCTGGAAAGTTAAGTCCCTCTCTCTCATCGAAGCCGAGCATTATGTTCATCGACTGTATCGCATTTCCCGCAGCTCCTTTGATGAGGTTGTCTATTGCCCCGAACACGACTATTCTGTCAACGTATGGGTCTATTTCGAAGCCAACGTCTACGAAGTTTGATCCTATGGTGATCTTTGGGTCCGGATACTTGTATAGGCCTTTCTTGTCCATTATGAACCTGACAAATGGCTCATCCTTGTACATGCTTCTATAGGCCTTCCACACCGCCGTAGGCTCGGGTTTCACGCCTGTGATAACGTGAGAGGTTGTTAGTATTCCTCTAACCATATTCACTGCATGGGCTGTCATTCCTATCTGCAACTTCTTGCCTGAAACATTTCTGAGCTCCTGTTCTATTTCAGCTGTATGGCGGTGGGCTACTGGCTTGTAGACTCTCACAACCCCAAATCTTTCAGAGAAATGGGTTGAGAGCGAAGGCTTTCCTCCTGCTCCTGATGAGCCTATCTTGGCGTCGACGATGACCACGTCTTCGATCAATTCTGCCTTGGCCAAAGGTGCTAGGCTCACGATCGCCGAGGTTGCCATGCACCCTGGCACCGCAACATATTTTGCTGATTTCAACTCTTGCCTGTGAAGCTCTGGCATACCATACACGAATTTCTCCAAGAGCTCGGGTGCTGGATGTGACCACCCATACCATCTATCGTATGCTGCAGGGTCTTTGAGTCTGAAGTCCGCACTCATGTCCAATATCTTCACGCCGGTCTCCACAAGTCTTGGGACGATCTTGCAGGATAATCCATGTGGTGCGGCGAGGAAGACGATGTCAGCCTTTGAAGCTACAGTCGTAGGGTCTTCTGCAGAAAACTGTAGGTTCGTCATCCCCTTGAGGTTAGGGTGAATTTTGAAGACGTATTCTCCAGCATGCTGTCTTGAAGTGGCTGAAACGATTTCTGTCTTGCCGTGTGTCAGCAGCAGTCTCAGAAGCTCTCCTCCCACATATCCTGAGCCTCCTACTATTCCAACCTTAACCATCATCTTTTCGCCTTCTCTAACGCATACTCTGCTATCGCCTTCGGTATATTAACTGTTGAGACGCTTGCGGCACCCTTGAATTCGACGCTGCCGTTTATCTCGTGAACTAAGAGCCCCCTGTCGCTCTCCATCGCGTCCACGCCAAGCACCCCACCTCCAACGGCTTCAGCTGCCTTCAGTATCAGCTCCTTCTGTTCACTGTCGAGAGATGCTACTTCAGCATATCCACCTCTTGCGACGTTGGTTCTCCAGTCGCCGTCAGGCTGATACCTGTATATTGTTGTAAGTATTCTGTCGCCTATGACGACAGCCCTTATGTCTCTCGGAGGCCTGTGGACATACTCTTGGAGGTAGTAGATCTGCTGCAGAGGCTCATGAAGCATCTCTCTTGTTTCAAAGAGGGCTTCAGCCTCTCTTCTATCTCTTAGGCATGCGACCATCTTGCCCCAGCTTCCGATCAACGGCTTGATGACGAGCGGGTACCCCATCCTGTCTGCCTGTTCGAGGGCTGACTCTAGCGAAAAGGCTGCTGCTGTCCTGGGTGTTGGAACCCCTGCCCTGTCAAGAGCTAGCGTGGTCAGCAGCTTGTTGCTGGTAGTCATCAGGACGCTGAAGCTGTTCACGACCAGTCTCTCTTTCTCGAGTATTGCCGCATAATAGAGTCCTCTTATGTGGCTCATGCATCTCTGCAGGACAACTTCTCCAAAGATCTGATCGATTCGACTGTCGCCTACGAGCTCAAGAGGGTAAGCTTTTGCGTCGACAAGCTCTACCGGTAACTCCATCTTCTTTACTTCCTCTGCGAGCGCTTTTTCTTCCCATCTTAGTCTGTCATATAATATGGATAGACGCATTTTGCTCTTTATTCTCCCCAATCTTCGCCGATTTCTTCTGCAGGCTTTAGAGAGGCCTTTCCCTCTTTGACTTCGACTACCTCATATTCTGTTCCACAGTCTGGGCAGCTTACTATCTCTCCCTTTATCGCGTCTCCTGCGACCTCAACTTCGCCACCGCATATTTCACATGTGGTCTTCACGCTCTCTCACCTCCGATAATCTCCTTTTCGAATCTTTCCAACTCAGAGGATACACTATTCAGCCTACTCGCTTCTTCGAGGACACTCTTTCGTCTCCTGCCTATCAGTAGGCATCTTTCATGTATCATCTTTTCTGTGTTTGAAGGGTTAGGGCTGCCATATATAGTCTTTTTGATGATGCTCTGTCTTGGATCAAGAAGCGAAAGATATGTCTCATAGCCAAATGTGCTTCCGCCATATTTCTCGACTTCGCTGATTAGGATAGAATGTGCCCTCTGGGACTTGGGATCCAAGCTTTCCTCCATGCATCTTCTCACGTATGCTCCAACCGCGTGATGTGCTTCCCTGAACGGTATCTTCATCGAAACTGTGACGTATTCAGCTAGCTCCATCGCGGTCGAGAATTCTGATACAAGTAGGTCGCAGCTCCTTTTTTCGTCGACGTCTAAACCCTCTATGAGCTTTCTGAAGACGTCGACGGTCTCCTTGAGAAGCCTGTGGTTTTCCCACACCTTCGGCGTCATCTCTTGAAGGTCCAAGTTGTAGGAGCTTGGTAGAGCCTTGTAGGTACAGATTGCGCTCATTAGGTTTCCTATTATTGTGCCTGCTCGAGCTCTAGCTATTTCTGTCACGACCGAGTTCTTTTTCTGGGGCATCGCACTGCTGGTGGACGCGTAGGCGTCAGGGACTCTCACGACACCGACTTGATTGTTTGACATGAAGTTGATGTCTTCGCTCATTCTACTTATCGTTAAGGCTGCCGACGCGGTTACGTAGATGAACTCTATCAAGAAATCCCTTGAGCTAACAGCATCTAGAGAATTCTCCACTATCGACTTGAAGCCTAGAAGCTTGGCCAGAAGCTGTCTGTCTATGTTCACTGTTGTTCCCGCGGACGCTCCGGCGCCCATCGGCGAACAGTTCACCCTATTGTAGTTTTCGAGAAGTCTATCCACGTCTCTCATGAGCATTTCACCGTATGCTAGGAGCCAATGGGCCATCGTCGAAGGCTGAGCTATTTGGAGATGTGTGTATGAGGGGATAATCTTGGTCGTCGACTTGGATGCTTTGTCGACCATTGCCTCTACAAGGTCCAATATTGAGGACGCGAGGGCTAGAATCGGCGCCCTCATAGTCATCCTTATGGCTGTCGCCACCTGATCATTTCTACTCTTTCCCAAGTTCAGGTATCCTCCAACCTTTCCGACATTTTCGGTGACCTTTTGCTCGACGAACATATGTGCATCTTCGAATTCGAATGTCTTCGGAAGGTCCTCCTTTATGTTCAACGCATTGAGAAGCTTGCTGGCTTGTGGTCTGTCAAGTATTCCTGCCTGATGTAGTGCTATCACATGAGCCTTGTTGATCATTATGATAGAATCCAGTAGGGGTTGATCGTCTGCGATCGAGGCTGTGTATCTTAAGGCTTCCTCATCCATTTTATCAAGCCTTTCGCCTCTAAGTAGGTCCCTCATCTGTCTGCCCCCAACTTTCTTATGATCTCTGAGGCGATTCTTGACTGTAGTCCCCAGAGTTCTATGAAGCCAGCTGAATGTTCTTGATCGAACGTTGAATTTATACCATATGTCGAAAGAGATCTGTCGTAGAGGGAATAGGGTGACTCCAATCCGACTATGGAAAGGCTTCCCTTGTACAGCTTCAACTTGACCCTTCCTTCAACTCTAGCTTGAGTCGGCTTGATGAAGGCCTCCAAGTCCTCTCTCAGAGGCTCAGACCAGAGGCCAAAGTAGACAAGCCGAGACCATTCTGAGTCAACAGCCTCCTTAAACGCCAGCTCATGCCTGGTCAGAACCATCTTCTCCAATGCCTTATGAGCTTCAATCAAGGTTGTGGAAGCCGGGCATTCGTAGACCTCCCTGCTCTTTATGCCTACAAGCCGGTCTTCTATATGGTCTATTAGGCCGACGCCGTTCTCGCCTGCTGACTTGTTCAACAGGAATATGATCTCCTTCAGATCTATTCTTTGGCTGTCGACTGACACGGGAATGCCGTCCTCGAATTCTAGTTCAACATATGTCGGCCTGTCAGGAGCCTTTGATGGTGGCGTGATCCACTCATAGACATCCTCTTCGGGTTCTTGCATCGGGTCCTCTAAAGAGCCGCCTTCGATCGATCTCCCCCACAGATTTTGATCGATACTATATTTTCTCGCTGTCTTCTGGACAAATATGCCATGCTTCCTCGCGTATTCGATTTCCTGCTCCCTGTTAAGATTCCATTCTCTGACAGGTGCAAGCACCTTAAGCTGTGGGTTCAGCGCTTTCGCGGTAACCTCAAATCTAACCTGGTCATTTCCTTTGCCAGTACATCCGTGTGCGATGCATCCGGCAGATTCTCTCTCAGCGATTTTGACCAGTTTAGTCACTATCAGTGGCCTCCCGAGGGCGGTGCTCAAAGGATACTTTCCCTCATATAGTCCGTTGGCTCTTATGCCTTTTGTGATGTAGTGGTCCACGAATTCTTTTTTTGCGTCAACTGTGTAGTGTTTGATTGCCCCAATCTGGTACGCTCTCTCTTCGATGGCTTTGAAGTCTTCGTTTTGTCCCAAGTCCACTATCGCTGTGACGACGTCGTAGCCATACTTTTCGGCAAGCCACATTATCATCACTGAAGTATCCAAGCCTCCAGAATACGCGAGTATTACCTTCTCTTTCACCATAGGATTGTGGCTTGCAGGAGATAAGTTTATATATTTTTTGGCTACATTTGTCCAAGAGGCAACCTAAATGACCAATGTTGGCCAGAGTATTACAGGCTACGTCAGGGAGATAGTCTCGAACGACATATACCTTCAGGCGGCAATGAGGGGAGGATACTCCAACTATAGTGCCGTGGCGAGGATGATAAAGCCCATGGTGGACAAGAAGGTCGGCTATGACGTCGGATATCAGAGCATAGTTACGGCGCTCAAAAGGTTCAAGCCTAACATTCCTCAGGTGAACAAGAACGTGATCATGGTGTTGGCGGACAGCAACATATCCGTCAAGACCGGTGTTGCAAAGATAACTGTCGAGAAGACGAGGGCGATCATGATAAGGTTTACTGACTTCATAAGAAAATACATACATTCGATAATACATATCTCACTTGGCACTTCTGCTATAACCATAATCATGGATGAAGATCTTTCGGAAGAGGCTTTCGACTTTCTTGGGAAAGCTTCTTCGTTAGAGTTCAAGAAGGGTCTGGCAGCCATATCTGTAACCAGCCCTCCGGACATAACTGATGTGCCTGGATGTGCGATATCAATTTACGAAAAGCTCTTTTCTTCAGGTGTCAACATTGAGGATACGACCAGTTCGTACACGGACACCGTGATCTTGGTGAAGAGCGAGGACGTCGGGAGAGCCTTCGAAACACTAAATAGCCTCATAAATGAATCAAAAAGGGCCATGAAGATCCATTTTCAAAGATAGCCTAGCTCCTGGGATCCAGCAGGCATGAATAGAAGCAAAGTAGGCCATGGGGTGTATGTCTATGACAGAGGGCTAAGCCGACTCAGCCCATAACCAGATCGGATAAGGCATCATGAAGAACGCCGACGAATATTGAAACATAATCCTTCAGGGGTGAGAGGATATCAGTTGAGACCTATCTTCTCCTTTATGGTAGCTATCTCATGCTCCAGTTTTGCGAACCTTTCTTCAACAAAGCTTCTCAAATCTTTTCTGAGTCCTCTAATTTCATTTAAAGTTTCATCCTGCTTCTTAATCATCCCATCCTGTTTGTTGATCATCTCATCCTGTTTGTTGAGCATGGAGAGGCCTACATCCACTATTTTACCAAGCTGCTCGATCATCAGCCTTCGAGAGTATGCTTCAACAGACGTGATATTGTCACCATAATCAGATACTTCAACGTCTTCTATAAGCGCGTGCTTGGGAAACTCGTTCTTGACAAACTTTATGAACTCTTCAGTTTGTGTTTCATTTCCGTCAAATAACACGACAGCGTCCTTTCCAACATTATCTGCTTGAAAGCAAGAGATTCTTAACCTTTCAGCCTCATTTAAGAGAAAAAGCCTATACCCTACATCTTGTACCCTTGGACCTTTGATTAAAACCCTCTTGCCCATGCCAATACTATTGCGACAGTGTCTATATATAAAGCTGTTTCCTCTACTTCTTTTCCTAGAATTAGCCTTGTTCCATTACTTTATGCCAATCATTTTGTGTGCCTCCGATAAATCTTATGTAGCCTGCGGCAGTATGGCTGAACTCTATATCCTTCTAAAGTAGCTCTGTGAGCTCACGCCTAAGCTTCTCGGACATAAGCCTCCAAAAATGATAATGTGAAATGCCTACATTTAGAGGGTAACAGTTGGACTGATAGATCTCGGTCTTTCGTTCCTCTCTCAAATTCTATGCTGTGTACAGATTTTTTTAGAAGGTTTAGAAATAGTCTCAGATTAGGTTTCCCAGTATGTCGAACAGCATCTCGTTCGGTTCTCCGACAATCTCGAGCGTCTGGTTCTTAAGCACTTCTTCTCTCATGTTTTCTGAAACTTGAAACCTGTCGAGGTCAAGTGTGTTCTTTATCCTCATAACCTTCGCCTCTTCAACCTTCTTGTTCAGTAGCTTTAGTGCCAATTCTATTGCAGCCTTATCGCTTGGCATCACGACAGGCATTTTCGCGTCTATGAGTCCTATAACGCCTGCGGTTAGAGAGTTCATGTAGGTGTCGTTGAAGTTTATCTTGTCATATAGCCTCTTGGTTATGATGTCAACCAACCCCATTCCTATAGCGTTTCCTTCAGTTTCTTTCGTGAGATCTAGTGCCATGATAAGCTTGACGTCTGGAAGATCTTTAGGCTTCTCTTCTGGCCACGCGAACCTGCCTGTAACGTTCGGGTCTATGCCAGTGCCACTAATGTTCTTTCCCATCTTCTCTACAATCAGCAAGTCGATTTGGCTGAAGGGTATCTTCATTATCCACTCTTTAGCCTTGACAAGAAGCTTTTTCTCCTCTTCTTCTATCTCTTCAGGTCTAAGAGCCTTTATTATCGAAGTCTGATGGTACTGGTTTTCTACTATCGCGATTCCAAGCTTTATCGGCGCCCTCTCTAGAATCTTTCTCGCAGTGGGTGCTAGAAGGTTATGGTAACCATACCTTCCATAAGAATGGAATGTTTCAGCACCCTTCTGTTTACCGAGCCCTATGACCATCATCTTCATTAGACCGCTTTCGATCTGGTCCTTAAAGTCTGTGTGAGGCTTCACTCTTCCGACAACTATTATGGCATCCGCTCCTAAAGCGACCTTAGAAACGTAAACTGGCATGCCATTCTCTAATCTTGCAACCTCCTTGACTTCCATCGAGGCTTCTATTGGAGCTCCAACATATTCTTCAGTGACGCCTAAGTCTTCTAATACCCTCGTCTGTCCTTCGGGTGTTGCGCCACCATGGCTTCCCATTGTAGGGACTATGAACGGTTTGCCATTGGCCCTTTTGACTTCTTCGACGACGGTCTTTATTATGTCTGCGATGTTTGTGACCCCTCGGCTGCCAGCTGTTATTGCCACACGGGAACCTGGCTTGAATATTGAGCTGAGATTGGCCCTCTCCAGCTCACTTCTCAGAACCTTCATGTAGTCTATTGCTGGCGCGGCGTCAAAATGTTGTCTTACATCTAACATTTTCGGGTACATTTCTATCATCGTATCTCAAGAAAGTCTTCTCTATATGTTTTTGTGTTGCAGGCTAAGAGGTTGCAGACAGAAACCTTAGAATCTGAGGCAAGAGTCTATGCTATAGGAGTCGAATGGATGCTCCTGCCCTGAAGTCCATACTCCCGATGATGGCTATGGGGTGAGGATCTTTTCCTCGAATACTTCACAGTCTTTGCCTATTGAGAAGCCTGGATGCTGTCTGCCAGGCGACACAAAGAAGGCTATTTCGAGCCTCTTTCTTCCGGTGTTTGTGACGCCATGTATGGTTCCTGCCGGTATGTACACTACGTCGCCTTCCGATATCTTCATCGGCTTCTTCTCTTTGCCGACGAAGACGGTGCCCCTGCCACTTAGGACGAAGTAGATTTCTTCCGAGTTGACGTGTGTGTGAGGGTACAGTCCCTCTTTAGGCTTGAAGATTCCCAAGGCGAACTCCTGATTCTTGCTCACGTCCTCGTTTGAGATGATCGGCTTTATAGGTCCTCCAAGTGCTTTTATAACCTTAACCTCCTTAACATTTAATGACTTTATAGACATCAAGTTTGTTTTCAGGCTCTAGCCTATAAAAACTTTACACTTCAATATGTTTCTAATGGCATATGGTAACATCTCCTACTGCGGTCGAATAGACGATTCGTGGAAATCGGTTTTCGAAAAAGCAAATAAGCGCTTGTCCTGCAAGAGGTGATGACGAGACATCTTGACACCGAAAGAGAGGGTGTTAGCCGCTCTGAACCACGAGGAACCAGATAGAATACCAATCGACATGGGCAACACCATATCCTCTGTGCACGTCGACGGCTACAAAGGTCTAACTCGCCTATTAGGCTTTGAAGAGTCTGACATATGGTCGATGGATCCTGTTAGTCGGCCGTCAAAGCCAAGTGAAAAGGTTCTGGAGAAGTTTCTTGTCGACACTCGATATGTTTACCCTAGTCTGGTTAGAATAGAATCTAATCCGCCAAGCGAACACATCGACATATGGGGAATCAAGAGAAGGTTTACAGGTTACTACTACGACTTGGTCCATGAAGGCAGCCCACTGAAGGATGTGACCGATACCGAACAGGTAAAAGCCTACAGGTGGCCAAGAGCGGATGATATGGGCTTCAACATTGACGAAATGGTGATACAGGCTGAAAGCTTATCTAGACAAGATTACGCCATCGGTCTTCCATACGTCTTTGTCGGCTCGTTCGCTCACTCTATGCAGCTTCGCGGGTATCAACGGTTTCTGACAGACTTGATCTTGCGTCCGAAGGTGGCTGAACTAATCTTGGAGAACGTCGCAAGGGTGACGGTTGATGCTATAAAATTGTATGTCAGGCCAATAGGCAAGTTCCTTGACTTCGTATTCTTCGGAGACGACTTGGGCACACAGACGGCTCCAATAATATCTCCCCTGCTTTACAGGAAATATGTGAAGCCTAGACACAAGAAGATCGTCGACGCCTTCAGATATGTCACAAAGGCTAAGATCATAATACACAGTGATGGATCGATAGCCCCGCTGCTTGATGACCTAGTGGAAGCTGGTATTCAGGGGATAAACCCGGTTCAAGTTACAGCCAAGAATATGGAAAGTGACCGGCTTAAGGAAAGATTCGGTGACAAACTGATTTTCTGGGGTGGCATCGACACTCAACATGTACTCCCTTTCGGTTCACCCCAAGATGTTAGGCTTGAGGTTAGGCGAAGGATAGATCATCTTGGTCCAGGTGGGGGATATGTGCTTGCCTCAGTCCATAACATACAGCCTGGAACCCCAGCTGAAAATATTGTGGCGATGTTTGAAGAGGCGGCAGTATACGGCGGCTCATTCTATCGAAGGCATACACTATAAGAATATGTCATCTTCTATTGTAGGAAGTCTTGAGGTAAGGCAGGTCTTGTCAGACTTCTATTACCTTTATGTTGAGAAGGTTGCAGGCCTGCTTGATGCTTTCTCTGTAGTCGCCATGTATCATACTTGCATGATGAACGAAGCCTTCCTCCACAAGAGTCCTATATAGTGTGTCTAGGTCGGCTACCTTCACCCAGGCTGCTGAGCCTGCCTTCAACGCTTTCTTGCTGAGTTCATCATCCAAATCTACAATTTCCCCTTTGGTTATCAGCATCTTGAATTGGCCATCATATTCTGCCAGCCTACATAAAGTGACCACACCCGTTCTTAAGAGGGTGTCGAATGCACCGTAGCATTTTATTCCCGTTGACTTTTGGTATCCGTCATGGTACCTGACCGCCGAAGGACAGTCTGGGCATGCTAAGCTAGGTGGGGCGTTGCCACAGTGCCAAGCAAGGAATACGTTAGGATCTTTAGGATTCATTATCGTCCAGTCAATGAAATGTGGTGGCGTAGTCTCGAGAGATGCTTTGTATTGTATGAGCATGGTCAAAACGCCGTAGACGTCGGCCTCACATGAAGTCATTGTTCCGGACTGAGTCAATCTGCCCATCACAAAGCATGGAAAGATGCCATAGTAGTTTTCTATTTCTATCCAGCATCTCACGCCCATGCCGTCGAGGCTTTTTTCTTTGGCGAGTTTTCTCAATGCAGTCTCAAACTTTGCCATCTTGACCAGATCCTCATTTGGAACTTCTGTGACATTGACTGTCCCCATCTCACTCATGATCTTGATTACGTCAGGGTCGCCATCGTTAAGCTTCCTTGACTCCTCTATTATGGAGAAGATGGTGGTAGGGACGACTCTCTGCTTGTAGAGTCTCGCCATCACAGCCTCGTTGTAGGTGACTGTCTCGAAGGCTTCTGGCCTTGATCCCACTAGCCCTATTCTTGCGCCCACGAAGCCTCTGACTATCGCCGCTGCTCTTGCAAAGTTTTCTAAGCCTTTTATGAAGGTTTCTTCTTCCGGTGAAACCACTCCCAAGAATATGAAAGGTATCTTTCTCCGATACAAATCAGAGGCTAAAGATAATGTGCCACAGAAGGAGTCTGAGCCCTTGAATCCTGATGGCTGAGTTTCGGGCTCTTTGGTTCCGAAGACCATCAGAGGATAGCCTTTGAACTCTTCAGCCACGGTGACTCCTGCCAACTCTTCACCGAAGGTCATCGTACCCAATAGGATTGCGTGTACGTCTTTCTCTTTAAAGAGGCGAACGGTCTTGTGTGCTTCCTTGTCATCAGAAACGAGACCCATGTTGGTTGTTGAACTGTCAGGATGAATCAACTCAATCATGTCAAGCCTTGAAGATGCTTCCACAATCTTACTCTTTATTTCGGCAGCCCATTTTTCATCAAAGCCCTTTCGATGTAGAGGGACGAAACCTATCCTAAGCTTTGTCATATGTGAAAATGTCTGAGAATATTATATAAGTCTTTCCTGCCGTAAGATTTGGATCTTCATAAATCAGGCGGTCGTCTGGTAATATCAGTTCTCATAAAGTTAATTAGGTAACTGGCGGATATCGGTTCACTTGTTCAACAAGGGTTCGAGTTTGGTTCTTATGGCTTCTGGATCTGGCTCAAGCTCGCCTGTCTCAAGTATCTTCCAGACCTCGGTGTGCTCCATGCTGGTGGAGGGATCAAGTGACTTCAAGGGACTGAGGGTTTCAAATTCTAGCATTCCCGCGTTTGTGTATACTTCCACGTCGCAGCCGAAGTCAGGATATTCTCCCTCAACCCTCGAAAATTCTTTCACAAAAGCCATTCCGTTGACGATGTATGCTGCCCAACAAGGATTAGCCATAGTCCCAACCTTCATCGGCTTCTCCACCTTCGAATTCTTGAGTACAAAGACATATTCGTTAGAGAGCTTCAGCCTCTTGTCCTCTGGGCTGGAGTATGGCCAAAAGGACAAATGTCGGTCAGGAAGAAGTCCTTCGCTATCCACTCTTGATGCCTTCATTGGTATGGCTACGAAACCTTCTCCGTCCATGAGCGAGAGCCCCCAGCATCCTAGCTTTATCGGCCATCTGCCGACATTCTCGATTCGATGGGTGACCTGGACGCCGTCTTTTTCAAGAGGCCTTATCTCAATTTCTTTTCTTATGGAGTTTTCCTTTTCAAAGCTTCCATATACTGTAACAACTTCTCCTTCTATCTCAATTGTCACAGGCTTGTCGTCCATAGAATATGAGCGGGGCTTGGCTTCGGGCGCACTCCAGAGCCTGTGGCCTCCATATACCCTCCAGAATCCTTCAACTGTGTCCATACCCAATTCCGGGTATACGCCAAACAAGTTCTCTTGAGGTCTATTCTCGCTCCCCAAGTAGAGAATTCTGGGCCCAATATCTGTGGCTATACCTATTGTGAGGTTGTTCATTGTTACTATTCGCATGTTGAAGCCTTCCAGCTTCCCTTCTTCCACTCTCATTTCCCACACCTTCCTATTACATTTTTCAAGCCAAATATATAAGTGATTATTCTTCTTAGTTTCACAATCTGCTCCCCCAGTTGTCGTAGTGGTTGGCACTGGAAACACGAAATAGACACATATTACCAAATTTTACATATAAAATCTCAATACACAGTTTCAGGCATGTTACTTTCCTACGCAAACGCTGCAAAAACTTAAATAATGGACAGTCGAAAACGAAGCTGATGTCCCAAGAAAAATGGCTTTTGGACGTGCAAAAGATCACTAAGAGGTTTGGGACTGTTGAGGCCTTGAGGAACGTGAGTTTACGCCTAGGCTACAACGAATGTGTAGCGTTGCTTGGCGATAATGGCGCCGGAAAGTCGACACTTATCAAATGCATTGTCGGTGTACATCAAATAGACGAAGGAAAGATCTACTTCGAAGGGAAGCCGGTCCGCTTCAGCTCTCCGGCGGAGGCAAGAGCGGCTGGGATAGATATTGTTTATCAAGACTCAAATCTGATAGATTCGATGAGTGTATGGAGAAACTTTTTCTTAGCTAAAGAGATAACAAGAGGATTTGGGCCATTCAGGTTTCTGCATGTGCGTCCGATGCAAGAAGAAACTTTGTCGAGAATAGGAGCTCTTGGTATAAGATTGAGGTCGCCGGATGAAGAAATAGGTGTCATGTCTGGTGGAGAAAGGCAGTCGATCGCTATGGCTAGAGCTAATTACTTTGGTGTCAAACTCTTGTTCCTCGACGAACCATTAACAGCCCTTTCGGTCGTCGAACGAGATAAGGTCACCGAAACTTTGAGGAAATTCAAGCAAAGTAACATATCGTTCATATACATCACCCACAATGTCTACGAAGTATTCGATATTGCTGACAGATTCGAGATCTTGGACCGAGGCGTTAACGTAGCATCCATAAGCAAGAGTGAGAGACCTGATCTGAGGCCTGAGGACATTACGGACATACTGAGAAAAGCGAAATTACGGGAAGGATATCATTAAGAATGCGGAAAGTGTTTGAAAAATGTGGTCGGCCAAGATCAAGCGAAGATCATATGACCTTGCTTTTGTGTGTGCATTGATTTTCGTGCTTGGTAGCGTCCTGTTTACTCAAGAAAGCTTGACGAGAACCGTTGAGATAATCGAGATATTGTGCCCTTCAAAAGTCAAAGTGGGCCAGTCTTTCCAGGTGACAGTAGTTTTCCGCACACATGGCTACAATCTGATCGCCGTAGCCCAAGGATACGTTTCCACAGGAGAAGCTGGCCAACTGGGCCAGTATGCTAGAACGATGGTTTACATGCAGAATCCAGGAACCTCGAACGTAACCCTCTCACTCACTGAGCCGTTTCATGTTACCAAAGCCAACGTTGTCGTTGAATTTCTATCTCCAATCGGCCAAGGCCTTGCCACAAAATCTGTGCCAATAGAAATAGAGCTTTAGCTTTCCTATCAAATAAAAAGAAAAGGGGGGTAGATCTCTTGATCTACCTGAAGCCTTCCTTTCCGCTCTGTATGACCCTATCAACATTTGTCTCGTTTATTATGAAAGGCCCTGTTGAGACCGTTCCATAGATTGAGAAGGCATGCCTCAGATACTCGTACATCATGATTACTGGTATGAAGCCTTGCAAGTACTGTTGCTGATCGAAGCAGCATGTGATCTTGCCTGCCTTTATGAGATCCATTACACCTGGTGTGGGGTCGATGCCTACTACTAGAAGGTCTTCGCCAGGCTTTCTACCCAGTTCAGCAAAGACCGGCCACATGGCATCGAGTGTACCACCGGCTCCAACTAGCAAGTCTGTGTCAGGATATTGTGTAAAGAGCGCCCTAATGATGTCTGGATACTTTGTCAAATCTACGCCTGTTATCTGGGTAACGACTTTTGCGCCAAACGTCTTTTGGCAGTAGTCGCCGAAAAGCCTTAGTCTGGTCTCCCATATGAAATGTCCAGCCACAGGATTACATAGGAGGGCGTTCTTTGGGGTGAAGCTATTATGTTCCTTAATCCATCTCGACAGATCTCTTCCAAGTGCAGGACCGACTTCATATGCGTTCTCGCCCACATAGAACAGGTATGGCATCATCTCGTCAGCGGGTCTCGAATCATTGCAGTTAAGGGCTATGAATGGTATGCCTTTCTTGACGCCTTCTCTGACTGTTGCATCAAACAGCATTGGGTCGCTTGGAACAGTAAAGAGTATTCCATCCGGCTTTGATGCAACGGCAGTCTTTAGGTCGTCGGCTTGTTTCGCATAGTCCTCGTTGGTGAAGGTGTGCTTCAAGGTTATCTTTGCCAATCCAGATTGGCTTAGAATCGTTATCGCATCCTCTGCTCCCTTGTAGGCAGGCGCCCAGAATGAGCTGCCAACGTTTCCATGGTCAGCCATCCAGAAGGTGTACTCCTTCTCCGGCTTGATTGTTGTACCACCGATAGTTGAGGTGACCGTCGTAGTCACTACGCCGCCTGTGCCAACCGTGGAAGTGACTGTAGAAGTAACAGTCTCCGTCTTAGACGGCGCCAAAAGGTATGTGCCCGCGCCAACTACGATACCTGTTCCAACAACCGCAGCAGCGTACTTGAGAAGATCTCTTCTACCCGTACTCTTTGGTTCTTGGCTCATCTTCGTTCAAAATGTATGGTAGAGTATAAGTATATAAGGTTTAAGTCAAATATCCTTGTTTCCAATCTGTCTTGTCTTCGTTGAGGATGATCATTTCTCTTGTAATGGAATTGACTAAGAGCTGGTTTTTTTCTTGCCGACCAGATGCAAGCCGACGAGGATGAAAGTCATGATTCCAGTAAATGGAAGATACCAGTAGCCAGGTAATCCGAACAGTATCAGTCCACTCTTGAATGATGCGTATGCGATGGTTGCGATGAACACTGCTGGAAAGCTTGCCCGCCCTCCTGTGGGCGATATACCGCTCATCATACAAACAGCTATTGCCTCGAACTCCAATCCTGCTCCGAAGGTAGCCGCCATTCCAGAGTTAGGGTTCATCACTTTATATTCTACTATCATAGCTATCCCACCCAAAGCCGCCATAAGCGAAGAGAGTATGAAGCATAATGTTTTGGTTCTTTCTATTCGGACTCCGATGTTTCTGGCGACCGTGAGGTTGCCTCCGACAGCGAGGACGTGGCTGCCAAATCTGGTCCTCGTAAGCAGAACCGTGAAGATGGCTGTAAGTGCGATGAACCATATGAAGACAGCTGGAACCATCCCAATATAGCCAAGCAGGATTTGATTCAAGACTGTCTCAACTTTCAAATAACTATATGAAGTCGGGTTTATGACGAATACGACACCTCTTATGATCCACATCGTAGCTAAGGTTACAAGGAAAGAGGGGATTCCAGTTCTAGCCTTGCAGAAGCCGTTGGCATAGCCTATTAAGAATCCTAGAAGCAAAACCAGTATCATGGCCAGCATAGGGTCAACACCCGCGTTTGCAATTGTTAAGAAAACGTATGCGCTTAAGGCCCATGTTGAGGCAACTGAAAGGTCTATTTCGCCAGCTGTTATGACCAGAGTTTCACCGAGTATTAGGAAGCCAAGGTCTCCTGCGGCTATTAGTATCCCTCTCCAGATTCTTTCTGTGAAAAAGCTTGAGCTCTTCAATCCGAAAATCGAAAATATCGCGATCGCGGCCAAGGCTATTCTAAACTCGGGTGATCTCAGTAAGTCTCTCATTTTCTCCTCACACCCACCCAATGGATTTCTTTCCATTTAATGTGAATAGTCGCGAATACAAGGAGAACTATACCGACAGCGGCCATGTACAAGGTCGCAGGTACACCAGCAATATATAGTCCTCTTTGAATGATTATGATGGTTATCACCCCTATAGATGTCCCCACAATGTTGGCTCGTCCCGCCCTACATCCACCGACTACACATGCGCATATCGCGAACAGTGGCGCCTCGACCATCACATCTGACGCCACATAAAATTGGCGGTTGAAGAAGAAGATGGCTGCCACGCCTGCCATGAGTGAAGACAGTATAAAGCAGAGTATCTTGGTTCTTTCTATTCGGACTCCGATGTTTCTGGCGACCGTGAGGTTGCCTCCGACAGCGAGGACGTGGCTGCCAAATCTGGTCCTCGTAAGCAGAACCGTGAAGATGGCCGTGAATACAATGAACCATATGAAGACAGCTGGAACCATCCCAACATAACCTTGCAAGACGTTTGTGAACAAGGTGGTCTTGTCACCAAGATACCCTTCATGCTCTCCTTTTGTAATTGCTGTCAGAATCCCTTTCCATATGATCATTCCTACAAAGGTTACAATAAAACCTGGTATGCCCATCCTCAAGCAGATGTATCCGTGGATGAAGCCAATGGATATTGCTAGTGCAATGACCGCTACCACAGCGAGGGGAAGTGAAAATCCTAAACCTGTGGCGAAACCATCATACACCCACACTGATAGCGCGAGAACCCCTGCTGCAGATAGGTCTATTTCCCCTGTTGCTATCAGGAACGACATGCCCAAAGCAATAAAGCCCAGCTCTGCAGAAAGAATCGCGACAAGAACGAGTGTGTCATAGGTAAAAAAGGAAGGCTCAGCTATCGAAAAGATCGTGGCAACCGCGATGGCCATTATCGAAATTATAATCTCCGTACGCATTTCCTGTGAGTTAACCTCCCTTCATATTTAAAGTTTACGTGCATCTTAAGCTGGATTCTAGCGTGTTTGTGCACCTTATCTGAAGAATGTGGATAGATCCAGGAACCGTCTTCAGGGTTGTTCTTGAAATTATCGATGGATGTCTATGTTGGAATCGTTGACGGGGCATATTCCTTCATTTCGATAACATGAGAATCAGACTCTCATTAATCATAGAAGTGTGCAAAAACTTAAATATGGTTCTCGCATCTCCGAAAATCATGGACAAGCAAGAGATATTGAACGCTATTAGAGATAGTCTTGTGAACCTTGATTTCGACAAGTCGAAGGAGTACACTGAAAAGGCTTTGGAGGTTGGCATAGATCCCCAAGAGATCATTCTTAAGAGTGTTGCCGAGGGGATGGAGATCGTCGGCAGAAAGTTTGAGGCATCAGAGTACTTTCTCTCAGAGCTTATTGTCGCCGGAGAAATAGGGAAGGAGATAACGAAGATACTTGAGCCGAAGCTGAAGGGTGTTGAAGTCAAGAAGGCTGGTAAGGTGGTTATAGGAACTGTCAGGGGTGACCTTCATGACATCGGAAAGAATATTGTCGCCATGATGTTGGAGGCCTCTGAATTCAAAGTAGTGGACTTGGGTGCGGACGTCGCTCCAGAAGCGTTTGTGGACGCCGTGAAGAGGGAGAGGCCAAATGTGGTCGCGATGTCGGCTCTCTTGACTGTGACGATGGTTGAAATGAAGAACGTGATCGACATGCTTAAGGCGGCAAATGTGAGAAATGCTGTAAAGGTTATCATCGGCGGTGCAGCTGTCACAGACGAATACGCGAAGAGCATTGGCGCAGACGGCTACGGTGCAAACGCTGTCGAAGGAGTTAGAATCTGTAGGCAGTGGATAAAGTAAGAGAGAACAAGTCTACTCTATGAAGTTTGATTCTGTTAAGCTTGGCCCAGACCAGCTGTCCTTCGGATTTGCCTCTCACCCACTCAGGTACGGCCTCAACCTGGAGGTGGGAAAGGGTTTTGTTGTGCCAGAGATAAAGTACTTTCCGAGAGTTGGCAGAGATCTTAAGGAAGAGTACAAGGCTATAACAGATGGTGTTCTTAAGAGGGCTGTAGGCCTCGGCGTTGAAAGGCTGCAGCTGGAGACCGAGTTGACCTATGTCGAAATGGAGGTCCCCGGCTTGGCTGGTGAAATAGTGAGGCTTCAAAAGGATCTTATGGAAAGGTATGCGCAAGAATATGGTGTGAGTCTGGGATTTAGGGTGACTGTCGCGGATGTGAGAGATTTCGGTAAGCCGAAGCATGACGAGCAAGCCTTCTCTAAGATGCTGCAGACGTTCGAGGATGTCTCCTCAAATGGCGCAGATGTTCTATCGATCGAGTCTGAGGGAGGCAAGGAGCTTTTCAATTACGCAGTAATAAGACAGGATCTTCTGGGGATAGTCTGCTCTCTAGGATACCTTGCAGCATACGACATGAAGAAGCTTTGGAAGGAAATCGTACACATAGCGAAGAACAAAAATATTCTCGCTGGAGGGGACAGCGCATGCGCGTTCGGAAACACCTCTATGAGGTTGGCTGGAGGGTTAAGGGATAACGTGATCGCCCACTCTCTTGCTGCGATAGTGAGGGGGATGTCTGCAAGTAGAAGCCTTGTCGCCTACGAGGAGGGTGCGGTGGGACCGGGAAAGGACTGCGCATATGAAAATGTGATCATTAAGGCGATCACAGGGTATCCCATGTCTATGGAGGGAAAGACCTCTGCCTGCGCTCACTCGAGCCTCGTCGGAAACGTGATTGCGGCCGCATGTGATCTTTGGTCGAATGAGCAGGTCGAAAACATCAAGCTCTTCGGAGGATATGGCCCAGAAGTCTTCTTGGAGGTTCTCCATTACGACACAAAGATTATGAATGGGGCGATAAAGTCTGGGAGAAGCCTACTCTTTAGGGAGATTCTGATCGACTCCGACAAATACTTGGATCCTCAAGCCTATGTCCTGTCACCGGAGGTAGCCTGCTTGGTCGCTGACACAATAGTAAGAGAAAGGGATACTCTATCGAGGACGATTTCTGCTGGCGCCAAGGTAGCCAACCTGCTGGCCGATGAGAAGGAACTTGTGCTTGGAAAGGGTGAAAGACGCTTTCTTGAGGCTGCTAGGGGCAGGCTTGACGACATCTATGGCGCCCCTCAGAGGAAGGTGGAGGAGGCTCTGAAAGAGTATGAGCGGAAGGTTGAAAAATTGAAGGTAAGAGATTATCTGGAGGTCTAAACCTTCTGCTCACTCTCTAGCTCCGAAAGTGCTTGCCTGAACTCTTTTTGGACGATGGGGTGTGTGCTGGCTATCGTCCTAGAACTTCTTATATCCTCAGAATAGAATCTTCTCTGCTCAAGGGCTTTAAGAAACCTTGATGTGAAGTCCCCCAGATACGATCCGTATATGTGATATGAATCGGATATGTCAACATATTGCCCTGCCTCCACATCTCTCCTCAGCCTCTCAGATAGGCTTGATGCTATCCTCCTCTGAAGCTCTGTCAGCGCATACATGTTCATGAAAGCTGCCTTGTAGGCGTCTCTCGACCTCCAGTGAGTATTCATATTCAACTTTATTCCCCCATCTTGCTCTGTGCATCTAAGCCAGATTCTTTGGAGACAGGGTGGATCGTCCGTGTGCGGATCCAGTCTTGGGTTCCATGTTATCGCCTGAGCCCTGCGTGTGTATGGTGCTTCTGCGAGCTTGTTTATAATGTGGTCTATCTGGTTGACTTGGCCTTCGGGAGCCGGATACTTGAATAGCCTCTGATGGTATGTGTAGGTCCATTTCCCCTTTTCTGGGTCGATCCAGTGGTCATGGACTCCTTCAACCACCTCCTTCTCGTATTTTTGTAGGTCCTTAAAGGTTGACGGTATTGAAAGATGGATTCTTGGCTCCGAAAGGGGGTCGGAGGCTACCATTACCATTGTCGCATCAATGCTGGGTGGATCACCGGGTCTATCGTATTCTGTCTTTATTCTAATGCCATTTCTGTAAAGTGCCTCCATGGATTTCTCCCATGTTTCCGCTATTCCTTTTCCGGAGACCAAGAGTACAGGTATCATTGGATTCAAAGGTTAGGGGGATTCAGGAACGGTTAAAAGCATTTTGTTGACTGGTTCTGTTGCCCCATCATTGTCGTTAGATTCCCCCGATTCCACAGCATTGGAACTAGGTCTTCGCAAATGGTTTGATGGATTCGAAGGTGGCCTTGAATAGTTCCTCATCCCTGTGGGGGATGTACGTTGCATTTATGAATTCGTCCTTGAAAAACTCTACAAGGTTCAATTCTATCACTCTAACCTTTTTCGAAACCTCTATCGCGTCATCCCACTTCCTCTTTGAGAGAAGTAGAAGGCTTGCTCCCGCGCCTGAACCGTTTCCTATTTGAACGTACTTTTCTCTTGGAAGCTCTGGAAGTAATCCTATGACTGTCGCATAGAATGGGTCTGTGTATGTTCCAAAGGCTCCAGCAATATAGAGTCTCTCTACTTCTTTGAGCGCTATTCCAGCAATCTTTGATAGGGTTACGAGGGTTGAAAATATTGCTGCTTTGGCGAGCTGTATCTTTCTGATGTCCGATTGTGTTATAGCGATCCTTACACGACTGCTCGAAGCTCTTTCGTCTGCTATTACAAACTCCAGTTCTCCACCTTCCCTCACCACTCTCTTGCTTGAATCTTCTAAGATTCTTCCAGACTTGTCGAGGACGCCCCTTATCCTCATCCAGGCTACT
This sequence comes from uncultured Nitrososphaeria archaeon, assembly GCA_964448685.1. GTDB lineage: Archaea > Thermoproteota > Nitrososphaeria > JACIWG01 > JACIWG01 > CAYUWR01. The sequence goes on along the minus strand of CAYUWR010000011.1, from coordinate 10,067 downwards.
GCCTCGATTATTCCTGACCCACAGATTCCCAGCGGTTTTTCGCCTCCAACAGTCCTGTAGTACACTTCTCCGTCTTCGCCTATTGACACAGATTCTATTGCCCCAGACATCGCCCTCATGCCATTCCTTATGCTGTATCCTTCAAGTGCTGGACCTGCTGCACAGGATGCTGCAAGAAACTCTTTCCCAGCCTTCAAGACAACTTCGCCGTTTGTTCCAAGGTCGATTAGTGCAGATGGCGTATCCTGCTTGAAGATTTCTGAGACCAGGATATCTCCTACAAGGTCTCCTCCAACGTATGCGCTTATCAGGGGCAGGGTCCTAACGTATCCTCTACCACTCACTTTAATGTTCAAGTCTCTCGCCTTCACCTTCATGGCTGCCTTGAATGGCGGAATATATGGTGCCTTCGATGAATGATAGCAGCTACTTCTTAGTAGGAATGATGTCATGACGGTGTTTCCTGCGCATACGACATCATAGATGTTTTCTCTACGGACTCTGGATTCTGCCAAAAGTTCTTCTATAATCCCATTCATTGTTGAGATGACTGCTTGATGCATTCTCGCCAAACCTTCATCGTCTCTGCTCGCGTATTCAATTCTGCTTATCACGTCCTCTCCAAACTTTATCTGCTCATTGAAGCGTGACTTAACAGCCAAAGGTCTTCCACTGGAAAGGTCGTAAAGGTATCCGACAACGGTCGTCGTCCCTATGTCAAATGCGATGCCATAGATTCCTCCAGAGCCTTCAGGAAGTACGTCAACGAGTTCGTCGCCAAAGATTATACCATCCACACGAAAGCCTGAACTCCACAATCTTTCTGAAACTTCTCTTACAATGAGTGGATCAAAGCCCTCGATATGTAATCTGTTTAGCAGCCGGTCCAAGTCAGCTTCCTGGTCTTTAAGGCTGGGCTTATCCAACTCCACAATCTCCTCTCGAACGAGAGGGTCCAGATGATATTTTATGTCATGGCCCCAAGTCAATATCTTTGCCTTGGCCTTGAACGAATTCTCCAATTCGATGACTATATCAGACATCGCCCTGACTTGGCAGGCGAGCCTGAACTTTTTGCCCAGAATCTGCCTCCATCTTTCTTCAGAACCTGTTAAAGGTGAAACCTTTCCCTCCAAAATTTTTAAAGCACATTTTCCACACGTGCCTTTGCCTCCACAGACACTTTCAATTTGGATCCCACTTCTCGTCAGTGCCTCTAGAAGTGTTTCCTCAGAACTTGAAGATATCGATATACCCGTTGGTTTGACCTTTACATTGTATGTCTTTTTCTGCATCGCTTTGCCACGAATGGGACGATTTAACAATGTATTATAAAACTTTATCATGGAGAGAAATTAGTTTGAGATAAGACATTTTGATGGACCCCTCTGTTGAGAGACTCAAAGAATCTATGACATTATACGCGATGTCGTCTGTCTCATAGTCTTGGAGTATTCAATAGTGAACTGACCGTTGAGATAACAGAGTGAGTGTCAGCTCGCTGGCTCTCTTCGCCTTATTTAGAGTCTCACGTGCCTTTTCCTCGTCGTAGACTTCTCATGGTATTAGACCTTCTGCGGGCTTGCTGTATGTGGTTATGCCATGCTCTGGCGCCAGCTCATGGGATATCCCCGCCAGTTCTTCTGTCATGCTTTTTTGACTGTCTGGCAGCTCACGTGATATCTCCATCAGCTCGTCAGAAGGGTCGTGAGCCCAGCTTGGTATCCTCCTTAACGCTATCACCGCTTTAGCCGCATTTTCGACAGACAGCTGTGAGGCTTCAACACTTTCTTTGTAGTCGCCAGTGCCCAGAAATTTTTCTGCCCTCTTCAAGTATTCTGAAGACAGCCTAAGTCTATATTCTGCCTCGGATGATGGGTCGATCTTCAATTTACACCACTATCGTTGTAAACTGCTTGTCTTTCGGCTTCCAGCCATACTTTCCATCCTTCGTCTTATACCTCTCAAGTTTTTCTCTTACAGTATCCCTTATACGCCTGAACAGTGATTCGAGTCTTCCCGAAGGATCATATAATATTATAGAATCCCATGAGATGTTCAACAGCAACGGTGTTATTGTCAAATCTTCCCTGAAGAGAACATCTTCATCGATGTCTACAACTGTCACGTCACGTTTGAGAACCTTATGAAGATGATGATATATCTTAAACCTCCTGTCCTTTTCATCAAGGTCTTTGACGACCACAAAAAAGTCTAGGTCGCTGTCGTAGGCTGCTTCTTTTCTAGCCCAACTTCCAAACAATGATACGGCAACAACCTTGTCTCCCAAAGCGTCCACAAGCTCCTTTGAAGCCTCATGCACTAGATCTTGCATGATGAATTTTAGCTTAGCCGCCTTTAAAAGCTTTGATCCTTTATACACAAAGTATCTTCAAGTCTGTGTAAGAAATTTCAGGCAAGACAAGATTGCCCCCTATAATAGTTTTACGTCCACCAGAAAATCTTGTCATAAAGGTGGAATAGACGAGGTTATGCTCTTTTGGTGCAGGATGGAAGCCTACTATCCAAGTTCTCTCAGCGAAAAAAGCTTATAAGAGGAATCATATAGTGTCAGATAGAGAGATATGAACCATAGAGACAGGTTTTTTGCGGCACTCGAGCTTAAGGAACCAGACTATGTTCCGATAACAGATCTAGCTCTTGATCCCCCAATAGTCGAAGCTGTCCTACAGAGGAAGCTTGACAAGACCGTCTACACAATGGCTGGAGGAAGCAGCAGTTGGGAGTCTTCAATAGACTATAGGCTTGCAATGTTTGAAGCCTGCAAGAAGCTTGACTTTGACGCGGTCTTGGCTCTCTCAGACTATTCGCTGACGACAAAGGACTATCGGCCAAAATATATTGACGAGAAAAGGTATGTTGACCATTGGGGGCGCATAATGCAGACGAGCCAAGAAGCAAAATCCACATACTTTGTTGGAGGGACGGTGAATACGCCGGAAGATCTTGAAAGATATGATCCACCTGACGCCTTCCACCCCGACATCTTGGATATGATGCGCGAGACCGTGGGCAAGATCAAGGATGAAGACATCGTGATACTGGCTCAATGCCATAGTGGTTGGCATATGGTGTTTCAGGTTAGAGGTGGTGTTGACAAGATTTCAATCGATTTCTATAGAAACCCAAGTTTTGCGAGGAAGCTCTTTGACAAGATCTCTCTTGCCTGTCAAAGGTTTGCTGAAGCCCTGATAGAGGTGGGTGTTGACGCCTTGTTTGTCACAGACGATTACGCTGACAGTAAGGCTCCAATGATGAACCCTCGTATATTCAGAGAATATGAGCTTCCCAAATTGCAGAAGATTGTGGACATAGGGAGAAAGCATGGGGTGCCTGTGCTGAAGCACTCTGATGGCAACCTCTACCCGATTCTAGATGACATAGTGAACACAGGCATCTCGGGACTGCATCCGATAGAACCTGGTGCGATGGACCTAAAAGATGTCAAGGAAAGATATGGAAGTAGGATCTGTCTAGCTGGAAATGTGGACTGTAGGTATGTTCTGCCATTTGGAAGTGTGGAGGACGTTCGCAGGGACGTTAGGCGATGCATAGATATGGCGGGGAAAGGTGGCGGATTTATCTTGACCTCCAGTAACTCCCTGCATGCTAATGTTAAAGTGGAAAACGTTTACGCTATGGTCGATGAAGGAAGAAGATATGGAAAATATCCACTCCGCAAGGGGGGTGGCTTCTAGGGTCTTAGCTCAGTTTCTTGGACGCACTCGGGACACGCTGGCGCCTCTTGCAGCAGGATTTCAACTGTTCTATTTTGTCTTGGCATCGAGTCAACAAGAGGGCTGCACCATTGCAGATTCGGCATCTACTCAAGAAGATGAAAGGTCTGTGAAATGTATGCTGGCCTAAAGTTTATACGATACCTTTGTCTCTATGATGGCATGTCCTTTTCCTTCATAAGTAGACCCAAGGACGAGAAAGAGCTTCTTATGGCCGATATAGTGAGAGTTCTCTCTCTGTTATTGGGTAGGCTGTGGCTCACCGAGCTGTCCGCTGAACTGGAATCCTTTAGGGTAAGCCTGGAACGGCCGTCAACTTTCACCGACTCAGAGCTGAATGAGGCGATCCAAGCTCTACGCGCCATCAATGTCGTCGAAACTCAAGAGGCACTTAGGGCCACCTACAACAGGCCTGAACCAGACATGCTGGTTGGCCTCGTCGACTTCCATTCTTTTATGGAGCTGCTGGATTCAGATGATGACGTGAGAAGATACAGGGCTCTTTCAAGACTTTAGTCGAGAAAGCAGGAAGCTCACTTGCGTGCTTTTCAAAAAGTTTATTAAAGAACATCTGATTGTTGCCGTGCGATAAAAAAATAATGTTGACTGAGCGAGAGAAACTGATCAGGAGATGTGATAGGTGGAAGAATAGCCTACTCTATTATCTGTCCCTTCCGGCCACCCACTCTAATGTGGAGATGATATGCCATTGTTCAACCTACTTGGTTGGCTGGCTCAGTGAATTGAGAGACTATGATGAAGACGTCTATGAAGACTACCTTCTCAGTGTGAAGCATCTTCTCAACAGGGCTTCTTCGACGGTCTTCGACCACTTCTATTCTGCCTGCAAAAGGAACTCTGTCGGTGGATCCGTATACAGGCGGAAGTATGTGGCCTCGGTTGGAGCACTGATCGAGCACATGTATTGCATATTGTGGTGCAGCTACTATGCTGGAAACGAAGAGTTCATAGACCACGTGTACGATGTTGTGGTTGGAGAGATAGCCTCAAGTCTTCCGCCAACCTCAAGTCTGAAGGGTAGAAGTGGGAAGCGTGTTGGAAGGGCTGTTTGGGAACTTCTGGCATACTTTGAGAAGTTTCTCGACTACGATATCCCCTCGTGGGCGATTCAAAAGTTTCAGACGAGGAATCTGACGAAGCCCAAGATAACAGAAGATGAAACCTACAACATGATGTCGGCGCTGGACAGCATTGAACTGTCGAATCCAAACATATCTGATGACGCCCAATACAGGTTCTTGAGGAGTGAGCTCTTGACGTTGGCTGAGCGTGGCGCACGGGAAAGAAAGAGGATTCTCAAGACTCTAGTAAATCAAAAATGTGTATGTGGATCGACTCTTAAGCTGGCGAGGTCTGATGTTGTCTATAGCGGTGAAGAGGATAGCATGATGCTCGTTACGACAGCAAGATGTAAGATCTGTGGCAGGTCTTATAATGTTGGACGCCCGGTTGAGAAGACGAAGGTCGAGTTTGATGTGATCGGACAACTTGATCAGTATCTTGACTCCAACTATGGTATCTCGTTGATCGCAAAGATGCAGAAGATCCGCTTGGGTGAAGGCAGGCAATCAGGAAAGCTAGGGTAGCTACTGCCTCAAGGACGCGGGCTTTCTCCCCCTCCTTAACCCCTTATACGTCAGAGACGATATGTATGCTATGCTTGAGACGGCAGCTATGCTGCCACTGCTTGGCAGATTTGCCGATATCGATATGAGCATCCCCGAGTATCCGAAGAACAGTGTTAAGATAAGTGTGAGTGAAAAGTATCGTCTTATGTTTTTTGAGAATTCTTTTGCTATGACTGAGGGCAACATTATGAGGGCGAAGACCATTAGGCTTCCTATGGTCTTGGCCGCAAGCCCTCCTGCTAATCCAATGAAGAAGAATAGTATGTAGTCGTAGAGGGGGACATTCAAGCCCAACGCCTGCGCCCCCTCTTGGTCGAAGCAGATGTAGAGTATCTCGTTCTTGAACAGGTATAGGAGGACCGCGCCAAGTGAGATGATGGTTGTCAAGCGCACTAGATCGTTCAAGGTCAGCAGGAGGATGTCGCCCACGAGGTAGTTGTCGATTATAGCCTTCAGCTCGGCTGGAACCAGTGTCCTGATGAGCGCGTAGAATGAGACGCTTAAGGCTAGTGCTCCTCCAAGCGCCGAGTTTAGGACTTCCGCTCCACCATGTCTTCCAGCATATGCTACCAACATGGCTGTGAACGAGCTGAAGAGTACTGCAAAATAGAAGGGGTCGGTTTCAAGAGATAGGACGTATGCGGCGAAGACGCCTATGGCTGCACCACCTAAGGCTGCATGTGAAGCCTCAGCTGGCAGGTACGCTACCCCCCTGAGGAGAGCTATGCCGCTGGCGAGGCTCATGAAGCTTGTCAAGAGGATCGCAAAATATGCTCTAACGAGAAATGGTGAAAGGAGGTCAAGCATGTGTGTCACCGGTGATGACCATCGGACATGCTTTGCCGGTGATGACTTGAACCGATGGGCCATATATCTGGCAGAGTCTAACATAGTCGAGGGCTTCTTGAGGTTTCCCAAATGATACTATGCTGCGGTTGAGTAACATGACATAGTCTGTGAGTTCGGCGAGAGGGTTTATGTCGTGGGTGACAACAATAACTGATACTCCTTTGTCCTTTATCTTCTTCAGAAACTGCAGAATCTGGCTTTGGTTGTTGGCGTCCACTCCGTTAAAGGGCTCGTCAAGCAATAGGATTCTCGGCTCCTGGGCCACTGCTCTGGCGATGAGAACCCTCTGCTGCTGTCCTCCACTCAGGTTCATGAACGGCTCATCCCTTCTCTCGAGCATGTCGACGATCTTCAAGACTTCTTCCACCCTCTTCCTGTCATCTCTGGAAGGGAACCTCGGCACATTCTTCCTTGAAAGTATGCCCATCTGGACCACGTCTTCAACCCTTAGCGGGACCTCGAAGCTCATTCTCTCCTTCTGTGGCACATATCCAACCTTCTTCCTGACCTCCAGCGGGTTTCTCGTCGGGTCGAAGCCCAACACTGTAACCTTCCCCCTAGAAGGCAGAATAATCCCCAAGAGAAGCTTTATCAAAGTGGTCTTGCCTGAGCCGTTAGGCCCCATTATCGTCAAGAACGCAGGGCTATCAAGCCTGACGCTGATGTTATCTAGGACCTTGTTGCCGTTAAAGATGACATCAACTCCTTCAAGCTCCATTAGGCTCATCTTCTTCCCCTCGTAAACAGTAGGTAGCCGAAGACAATATTAAGCATTATAGATGCTGCTATCGCAGTAAGGTAGACATCTGGCGCTAGAGCATAGGCCTTCTCGGTGGGCACATTTCCTGAGCTCAAGAGGTTGCCGAGATTGAAGGAATAGAGTTCTCTGAAGTCATATATTGAAGGTAGATCCATTGTTCTAACATAGTAAACCGGTTTGCCTGTCTCTTCAGCCAACTTCCTTATGTAATCGTTTAATGGAAGCTGCAGGGCGATGTCTGATACAAGCATTGCTGATACGCTGCCGTCAGAGAGGCTCTTTCTGATTGCGTCGAGTTTCTGAGGAGATATCTCTAGGTTTTCTTCGTCTCCTGCCAGCACACCGTAGACCTTAAAGCCTAAGGATTCCGCGACATACTGTTCCTCATAGAAGCCTATGACCACCTTTTTCTCGAGTAAGCCTTTTTTTGCCATCGAATGCAAGGCGTACGCCTGCAATCTGTCTATTTCAGAGGCGTATCTCTCTTGGTTGGCCCCGTATACCTTTGCCATTTCGGGGTTCAGTTTAGATACTGTCTCCGAGAACTTGTGAGAGATCAACTTGACATTCTCTGGGAGAAGCCAGTAGCCGTGTATGTTCCTCCCCCCTGAAGGTGAATCGAGTAAGATCAGTGAGCTGTTCAACTGCGCCAAAGGATCGAAGACTATCTTCCCATTCTCGAGAAGCTGTGTTTCAAGCTGTCTTTCCCATCCGATGTGGCCTGAGCTGACGAGAATGTCTGATTCAAGAGCCTTCTGCACTGTCACGGGATCCAAAGTGAAGCTGTGAGGTTCAGCGGTTGAAGGCAGCAGGACCGTGAGCTCATCATCGCCTGAGAGCACAGGCCCAATAATCGATGCCATGGACGAGATCGTCACTGCAACCTTCACCCCCCTCTGAGCATGAAGTGAAAGATTTGGGGTGTAGGCCAAGAGCACTGCTGTGATGAGGACCGCGAATGCAGCCGCTTTTTTCATACCTCTTAGTCACCGTGCATGTGAGGAATGTTCTTGCCATGTACGCATCTGCAGGGATGCCCTAGCTTATCGCACATCGCGTAGACCACCCTCTCACCGATCTGTGATTCAAGTGATGTCGCCTCCTCGCATGCTTCGTCCATCTTCAAGTCCAAGAATTTCATGAGGTAGGTTTCTACGATTCTGTGCCTGTATATGAGTCTGCTGGCTTCCTTCAGGCCCTTCTCGGTCAAGACGACTGGACCCCATGGTTTCCTACTGACGAAGCCATTCTCTTCCAGTCTTCTTATTATGTCGATTGCCGAAGATGTCCTCACACCCGCTTCTGACGCGAGGGTTCCACTTGTTGCCTCAGCCTTTTCTTCAACGTTCTTCTCATAGAGTCTATGTAGGTATAGCATCATCTGCTTCGAATAAGGCAAACTAGGCACGGCCTAACTTAGGCTGAGCCTAACTTATAAGTGTTGGCTCTGTCCCAATGGAGCGGACAAGGTAAAGGTTATTACAGACAACGGGGACTCCAACTGTAGATGTCATTCGACGAATCTGAAGTCTACAAGCTTTCATCACTTTTCAACTCCACCCTTGCTAGGAAAGGGCTACTGGTTTCCTCCGTTGGCTCAGAAGGTAGAGCCAATGTGATGACTATAGGTTGGGGGAAGATTGGAGTGCTTTGGGGTAAGCCCTTCTTTCTCGCCTTCATCAGGAGGTCAAGGTACACGTACTCTCTGATCGAGCAGACAGGCGACTTCACAGTGAATGTTCCTCCAAAGGACTTCGAAAAGGTGGTCAACTATTGTGGTACGAAGACAGGCCGGGAAGTTGATAAGATAAGGGAGCTGGGGTTGAAGCTTAAGCCGTCAAGGAAGGTGAAGAGCCCAACTCTGGCAGACTGCTTGGCGACTATAGAATGTAAGGTCGTCTTCAAGAAGAACATACGGCCGAAGGATGTTCCACCTGACTTCAGGAGAAGGTTTTATCCGAGAGGAGACTACCATGTATGTTATTTCGCTGAAGTAGTCAATGTGACGTCAAACGGTTCAGCTGAAGCATGACACGATCTGTCACATGGAATGCAATATCGAAGGCAGGCTGATTGACCGCCACATCTATCTTATAGGCTCATATTTTGGCTGCCTGTTCCTGAATCGTATTTGAATATATCCGAAAGGCCACGCCTTCAGCTGCCTCACAACACCCCACTTCTTGAGCCTTCTAGGCGAAGTGTAGACGTAAGTGTTGCGCATGAAGACGAACTTGCCTTGCAGCTTTCTTATCTTGGCAGAGAACTCGACATCCTCGGCGACCTTCAGGTCTTCATTAAAGCCTCCTATCTTCCAGAAGACGTCTTTTCGGCAGGCCAGACAGACTGCTGGCATTATCGGCTTCTTGATCTTGAATAGGGCGTTTATGCCAAGCTCGTTTGCTATGGTGTAAAGTATCATCGTCTTACCATATTCTGTAGTCAAGATTCTCGGGGTTCCAGCCAAGACATTCTTGTGTCTGAAGTTCTTGTAGATGTTGGTCAGAAGGTTGTTGCATGCGATCGTGTCGGCGTCGAGAAAGACCAGTATGTCTCCTGTGGCCACCTTCGCGCCCTCGTTTCTGCCTGCTGAAACACCCTTGCGGTTGACCAAGACTATCCGGTCAGTGTACCTTCTGGCCACATCCACTGTACGATCTTGGCTCATGCCGTCTGCGACGATAATTTCAAACTCCCCCTTATAGTCCTGTCTTTTCACAGAAGCAAGCGTCTGAGGCAGGTACTTCTCCTCGTTGAGTGTAGGCACTATGACGCTGAATCGGGGGTAATCCATACCTTCTTTACCGATGCAGCTATAATTAGCTACCATTTTATGTTTTCTCTTTTGTTCTGACAAAAATTTTTCTATTGAGAAAACATCAGGTCTGCTGTTGAAGATAGAGAAGGTTGGTCTCACGAGGAATATAGTCTTGATCTCTTTGGCTGTTGCAGTGCTCAACTTCGGCTTCATAGTCTCCACTTCACTGGTTCTGCTCTACCTTAACGACGTGCTCCTGTTGGACTCTTTCTTAAGCGGGCTTGTCATAACCC
>CAYUWR010000010.1:0-133767 GCA_964448685.1 uncultured Nitrososphaeria archaeon | reverse complement strand
TCATAGACCAAGCAACGTGGATGTTGTGAAAGGGATTGTCGGTGAGCCTGTACCATTGGAGGAGACGTTAGCCGCGCTCAACGATCTCGTCAGAGATGGTAAGGTCCACTATATTGGATGCTCGAACTTTCCAGCTTGGCTTATATGCAAGTCCTTATGGACAAGCGATGTCAACGATCTTGAACGCTTTGTCGTAGCTGAACCCCTCTATAACCTCCTCGACAGAGAAATAGAACGTGAAATAATACCATTATGTGTAGACCAGGGGATCGCAATTGTACCATATGCACCATTCGCTGGCGGCGTACTGTCTGGAAAGTACAAAGCTGGTGCTCCCCCTCCTGCGGGAAGTAGAGCGATAACCAGCCCTAGATTCTTTGCAATGTATAAAGGACTATCTTGGGAAAAACCGGACAACATTAAGATGATACAAGAGCTAGAAGACTTTTCAAAGCAGCTTGGGCGGCCGATGGTTCAGATAGCCTTAGCTTGGCTGCTCGCTAACCCTGCTGTCACAGCGCCTATCGTCGGCGCATCGAGTGTAAAGCAACTTGAAGAAAGTTTTGGTGCCACGGAGCTCACTTTGAGCAAAGCTGATCTGGATAAGATTGATCAAATATCCCCCCCAAGAGGCCCATACTTCACATAGAGAAAGATCGAATCCTTTATTCTAATCGGACAAAGGTAAGATATTCAGCTAAGGTGTTCAAATAAGCATATTCCGTTGGATGAATCTGGCTTTTGCATTACCTTTACTTCCAAATGCGGCTGGCTTCCTTGCTTTGCCTATACTATCGTTCTTGTCAAGGTTAGGCCTTCATATCGCTGTTATTCTGAGTGCGGTTGCATCTTTGGCGATAACATTTTCATACTATAGGCTTGCCCTTCATAATGCAACGAAGTTCTTGGCATGGGGGTGGACTTAGATGCTTAATCGATTTTGATCGTTGAATGCGTAAAGCCGCGGCTATATTATTGGAAAGTTCTTTCACGATCTGGATTGGTTGTTGCAATGCTTTTGGTGAATAGAGAGACTTAGATGGCTTGAGATTGCCTGTGACCTGTTCTAAAACATTTATAATTGAACTATTTCCTATTTTATATCATGGAAGAGTTTGAGATGGCGGTCTGCTGCTGTTTCTTGTCCAAGAGTATGGAGTGAGCAGTGTGTGCCTGCGATAGAGGTCTTGAAGGATATCTTCTGGGTTGGTGTTGTTGACTGGAACGCCAGAAACTTTCACGGCTTCACATACTCGACTCACAGGGGAACCAGCTACAACGCCTACTTAATAGTCGACGAGAAGGTTGCGTTAGTCGATACTGTCTACGGGCCATTCTCAAGTGAGATGATTGAAAGAATTAGAGAGGTTATCGAACCGTCAAAGATCGACTACATCGTCGCGAACCATGTTGAAACTGACCATTCTGGAGCCATAGGTGAAGTGCTGAATCTGGCTCCTGATGCGAAGGTGATCGGAACCGCAAAATGTAGGGAGGGTTTAGAAAAACATTACTTTGGCAACTGGGGCTTTCAAGTCGTAAAGACTGGTGACACAATAGAACTGGGAAAACATACCTTAACCTTTCTTGAAGCGCCGATGCTTCATTGGCCTGATAGCATGTTCACTTACATATCACAAGATGAGCTGCTTCTGCCGAATGATGCATTTGGCCAGCACCTAGCATCATCCAAACTCTTCGATGATGAAGTAGACGAAAAGATACTTATGGATGAGGCGTCTAAGTATTACGCGAACATACTCTGGCCTCTTAGCTCCTTGGTCAATAGGAAGATCCAAGAAGTGCAGAGGCTGGGTCTCAAGATTAAGATGATCGCGCCAAGCCATGGTATCATATGGCGTAGTAATACAGCGAAGATAATTGAAGCGTACCTCAGGTGGGCGAATGGAGAGTCAAAGGGGAAGGTTGTTGTCGTCTACGACACGATGTGGAATAGTACAGAAAAGATGGCTTTCGCAATTGTTGAAGGCTTGAAGAGTGAAGGTATCGAAGTAGCCCTATTTAGAATTCCATTCTCTGACAGGGGAGACATCTTCAAGGAACTGCTTGAAGCTAGGGGGATAATGGTTGGTTCGTCGACGATCAATAACAGCATTCTTCCAACATTGGCTCCGTTCCTTGAAGAAATAGGCGGGCTTAGACCACTTAACAAGGTTGCCGCGGTCTTCGGCTCATATGGCTGGGGTGGGCAGGCAGCCAACATCATAGAGGAGAGATTGGAGAAGGCTGGCATACAGGTGATACTCCCATCTCTTAAGGTTAGATGGGTACCTGACAGGGATGAAATCAAGATGTGCTTCGAATTTGGGAGGAAGTTTGCAAATAAGATCAAATGAGAAGGCTCTCATCCTATGTATGTCTGATGACCGAAATCTGCATATTGGCGGAGTCAGGTAAACGTTGAAGTTGATAATGTCAATGTTCACATGCAAACCAGCTTAAGTCCTCTTCATCAAAATCTCTACGGGCGGGAAATCTGCCGTGAGAGATCTAGTGCCTTATCGCCCGTTGCCACTTGCGATCTCTGTTTCTTAAATCACTTAATGTAACGCTTGTGGCTTAAGCCCTAGGTAGCCTACGGTCTGTTTACCATTTGAAACTGTGATTTTTGCCTTCCTCAATGTCTCTGTGTTAGTCGCATTTAAGTGTGTTCAGTAAGGGACATATATCCCTTCTAGCTGGGGTCACTAGAAGGTTGGGCTGAGGTATTTGGCAACTGGAAACTTCATTCTAGCATTGTTGATATTTGTCGGAACCTATGGTGCCATAGCCTTTAGGAACATCAAGGGTGGAAGTATACCTGTCTGGAGTGTGATGCTGGCTGGCGCGGTTGCCATGGTCTTCTCAGGTGTCATCAGTGTATCTGACGCCTACAGTTCAATTAATCTTGAGGTGATCGTCTTCTTGTTTAGCATGTTTGTCTTTGTGACCGCGATGGATGTTTCCGGGCTGCTTGAAGCATTTGCCACAAAGCTTTTTCTTAGAGCTAAGAAACCTGAAGACATCATCTATCTGACATTTTTCGGTTTCGGTTTCGCCTCTTCTATTCTAATGAACGATACCCTAGCCTTGATGGGTACGCCTATCATGCTTTCTCTCGCGAAGAAGATGAGGATATCTTCAAAACCTCTTCTCTTGACTTTAGCCTTTTCTGTCACGATCGGCAGCACGATGACGCCTATGGGGAATCCTCAGAACCTGCTCATTGCCCTTGTCAGCGGTGTTCCCGCACCCGTAATAACATTTGTCCTCTACCTTATACTGCCAACTTTGGTAAACATGTTTTTAACCTATCTGATTCTAAAGCGGATCTATCAACGTGAATTCTTGAAGGCCAGAGAAAAGTTCACAGAACTGATCAGCTTTGAAGCCTCAATCAAGGATTCAGGTATAGAAGATCGAAGCTTCGCCAGAAAGACTCTGGTAATACTGTCGCTTACCATATTCGGGATTGTTCTCATCAACGTGTTGGAGACGTTGGGCATCAAGCAAGGGTTTGGCATCAGCGAAGTTTCGCTTCTTGGTGCAACGGTGCTGTTGGTATCCAGTAGCCGAAGAAGGGAGCTTCTTAAGAAGATGGATTGGAGTATTCTACTTATGTTCGCGTCACTCTTTGTCTTGATGCAGGCTGTCTGGAATGCTGGAATCGTCAACGAACTGTCAAAGTATCTTCCGCCACTAGACAAATCCAATCAGGTGGCTTCCTTAATGTCAATACTTGTGTCAAGTGTTCTGCTTAGCCAAGTCTTGAGCAACGTTCCAATGGTGGCACTCTTCCTCCCAGTTATGAAATCTGTCGGCTACGACTCAAGTAGCGTGGCATCATGGGTTGCCCTTGCAGGCGGAAGTACCTTAGCTGGAAACCTTACGTTGTTGGGAGCTGCAAGTAACCTGATCATCGTTGAAGAAGCCGAAGCAAAGGGGCATAGCCTCGGCTTCTTCGAATTCTTCAAGGTCGGCGTCTTGATCACAGTTGTCAACGTCGCTGTCCTATACCTTTTCCTCCTACTCCTGCCATAATATACGCTTCAAATAGCGTTGACGCAAAATCTACATCGACAACCGAAGAACCGTCCTTGGTGGACTGTTGATAAGATTATGGCATCAAGATCTTGACGAGTAAGGTCATCGAATAGTATGTGGCAACAGTGCCCAGCACTGCGCCCGCTACAGCCTGAGGCCAACTGTGCGCCCTCACTTCGACTCTCGCCCACATCAAGACAGGCACCAACGCATACAAGGGAACCGTAGCCCCATTGGTGATCATCGTAAGGATTGTTAAAGGTGTGCAGAAACCTATCAGGTGAATACTTATCTTCCATCTAAATGTAACAGCCAAGGTTAGGGTTGCAACAATCAAAGAAGTCAGAGAGAATATCGCATAATAGAGCGGTCCGACTGCGATGAAGGCAAGTGACGTGATCGCATAGACCGACACGCCCACGATGAAATTCCTCGGTCTCTCGTTAAGCCTCGAAACATAAATGTCCTTTTCCCTCCTCGCGATTCTAACGAATGCGTGCATAAATGGCAAGATACCATATATAGTTATCCCAGCCGAGATCAAGGAAATCTTTGTAAACATGTCAACATAACCTAAGATAAAGGGAGCAAGTATACTAAAGATCGAGCTTATAACCGGCGAAGACAGTACGTTCGATACAACATTCGCCAATTCCTGTCTATCTGTCAATGGCATGAAGTCAAATGCTTACCCATGTAGCGCAGAAAGCGCACACTATTTATTGGTGGAGTGAATGAGCTTAAATACAGCTCTCTTCAACACTCTTTTGAGCGAGTCGCTCATGCTCGCAAAGAAGACGATAAAGGTAAAGATTCTTGAACTGAGAGAAGGAAAAAGACGGCTTCTCGAACAAGAATATGAAAACTATCAGAGATACCTGAGGGGAGATAAAAGCGTCAAGTTATATTTTGCAACAAGACAGCAGGCTGAGAGGTTCCTCATGAGACTAAGAGGACAGAATGGTGGAAAGGTTGACCCCGCAAAAGACTATCCATTGGTATTGCGGAACGACGTCTACGACATTCATAAGGAGGATACAAAGCTGACACCTTACTGGATAAGGATCCCAGTTGCAGGAAAGAGAGGTGGAATAAACTGCCCAATCGCATTTTCTTCCCCAATACCGGAAGGAGCAAGAATGAAGGAAGCGAAGATAATCAAAGAAGGCGAAGAATGGTATGTCTACATCACAATCGAAAAAGAGGTTCAAGAGAGAAAGACAGATTCCATACTTGCTGTTGATATGGGAATAAGGAACATGACCACAACAGTGAATTCACACAATCCAAGGCCAAAGTTCTATGGGAAAGAGTTAAGTAAGGTCAGGGGGCACTTCTTCAACTTGAGGCGGAAACTTCAGAAGAAGAACGCCTATTGCACGATCAAGAAGATAGGCAACCATGAAAGGAGAAGGGTAGATGCAATCCTTCATATAATAAGCAAGAGGATTGTGGAGGAAGCTGATAGAAACAACGCAACAATTGTCCTTGGAGATTTGAAGGGGATAAGGGCCAACTGCAAAAGCAGGTCTTTCAACAGGAGACTGAACAGCCTCCCATTCTACAGGCTCACAAAGTTCATAGAATACAAGGCTTCTTGGCTCGCCATTCCCATGATCAAAATAAACGAAGCATACATGTCTCAGCTATGCCATAACTGTGGAGGGAAAGGCCTTCGGGTCGGAGGTCGTTTCACATGCATGAACTGTGGGCACGGATACAACGCCGACTATAACGGAGCATACAATATAATGAAGCGGGCCATAGGCTATATGTCTGTGGCAGGGGCTGCGCTGACACAGCCCAGAACCAGATAGGATGAGGCACCATGAAGAGCGCCAACAAATCTGGAACCTCACATCCTTCAGGGGTGAGAGGATGTCAGGTATAAATATGTTGGTTAAACAACCTAAAAAAGAGGGCCGGTAGTTCAGGGGTAGAATACCCGCCTTGCACGCGGGTGGTCGCGGGTTCGAATCCCGCCTGGTCCACTCTAATTTGAAGTTCCAGATCAGATTTTCGAGTCAAGTGATTCTATGAAGAAGGAAATTGTTCGAGGATTTGCAGATGTAGTAGGATCTCCAAGGTGGGCGAATAGGAGCAGATGGGGAAAATTGAAGTAATAAGGCCAAGAAGTCCCTCCACAAGAAAGCATAAGCTCAGTAACATCAATCCTCAAAACAAAAACCCCAAAAAAGCGAAAATAACATTTTCAAAGGAAATGATTAAGAACAACTCAAAGCATAAAAATATTATAGAACGTTCAAAGAGAGACTGTTCCTCTTCATTTTCCCTCTGGTAGCATTCAACGTTGCCTGCTAAAATTATTCTATTATGGCATGATTTTCTTATCTTCTTAATATTCGAGTCTTGAAAAGGTATCCTAGGACTCTGCCTCGAAGCTGTATGTACGAAATTGGGGCCTCAGCTTCTTTGTATTTTAATTTTGTCGTATAAATACGATAAAAATTGAATATTTTGTTGTACTAACTCGATAACATGGAGGTGAAGATGAAAAGAATAAAGGTGAAAAAGAAAATAATTAGCATCTGGATTTATGGATAAGTTGAACGCATCCTAAAAAATGTAAAATTTAAATAGTAAAGAAAAAATTCATATGTGATAAAAATTGGTTAAAATTGGATTATTAGGAGCAGGTTTTGTATCTACATTTTATATGCTAAGCCTAAAAGAAATTAAAGATCAAGAAGTTGTTTATGTTTATTCCCGTACCGAAAAAGATGCTAAGGCGTTTGCGGAAAAATGGAAGATTCCAAAGTGGACAACGGATATGATAAAGGTTGTAGAAGACAAAGATGTTGACCTTGTTATTATTGGGCTTCCAAATTTTCTGCATAAAGAGGCAGCTGTACTCTCTGCAAAAAATGGTAAAAATGTTGTATGTACAAAGCCGCTAGCAATAAATGCTAATGAAGCAAAGGAAATGTTAGATAGTGTTAAAAAGGCGGGAGTCTTGCATGGTTATGCAGAAACAAGAGTTTTTTCACCTTATGTTATGAAGGTGCATGAAATCATTGAAAAAGGTATTATTGGAGATGTTTATTGGATACGTTCCAGAGAAGGACATTTTGGGCCGCATTCTGCATGGTTTTGGGATCCAAAATTATCTGGGGGCGGTGCCATGTTAGATATGGGTTGTCATACGGTTGAAGCTGCAAGATATTTTCTTGGAAAAAATGTAAAATCTTTGGAAGCAATTGCATTTGGGGAAACATTGGTGCATCCAGTTGAAAGTGAAGATAATGCTATACTTGTAGTAAAATACGAGGGAAAAAAGGTATCACTTTCTGAGACAAGTTGGTCGGCTCACGGCGGACTAGATTTAAGAGATGAAATCTATGGCTCAGATGGAACACTCTTCATCAATTTAACTAAAACTTCTGCAATACAGTTGTTCACATTAAAAAATGCAGGATATGTTCTAGAAAAATCTGAAATTGATAGTGGATGGTTGTTCCCTGCTACAGATGAACCAAGAACACTCGGGTATTTTGATGCAATGAAACATTTTGTTGAGTGTATTAAAAAAGGAATTATGCCTCGCGAAACCTTTGAAGATGGATATATTGTAAATCTTATACTTGACGCAGGATATAGATCCATCAAAACGAAAAAATGGGAAAAAATTGAACTTGGGTGACAAATATGAAAAAATGTTGTCCAGAAGTGGCGAACACGAGTTAGAGAACTAAAGAAGAACATTTTCCAGCAGGTGGTGGTAAAAGGATTCTTCGCTGCAGAAAATTTGGGGAGATCCTTTAAAGAAGGGATATCTTAAGATGCAACGTGCATTTTAATTTTTTTATATAGATTCAAGTTGGCTGAAGACATTTCTGGTATCGGTTCCTATCCAGAACCAAAACTTTATCCCCCTTCTAGGTGTATATTCTTTAATGGGAAAAACTCTATTTCCAGTCCAAAGGGCTCTTCTTTCAGGTATCGTCGGTAAAGCTTCTCGGTAGGAATTATCAAATACGGTGCTTATTTTCGATAACTTATCTAAGTTAGGCGTTTTTATCCATATGTTGCCATAACAACCAACGTGATCTTTTCGGAGACTATCTATTGCAACTAATATAACATTATACCTATTATTCAAAGATATATCCTTAAGTTTATGAAGTTATCAAACCATTTGCCTTTCGACCTTTATATGATACTTTTAGGTTAAGTAGCCATATTTACAAAACATAAACCTTTTAAAATATACAATAGAGGTGTTACATATGAGTGCTGTTGAAGTTGTTACACTTTCTATGCTCGGTTTTGGAGTTGGCGTCTTTGGCACGCTTATAGGTGCTGGAGGAGGTTTTTTGGCTGTACCCCTCTTGGTGATATTATATCATGTTGATTCGAATGTTGCCGCTGGCACAAGCCTACTTTTTGTCTTCTTCAACGCCCTCTCAGGAAGTATCGCATACTTGAGGCAGAAGAAGGTTGACATCCGAATTGGGCTTATCTTCACATTGATGACCGTGCCAGGCTCCATTGCCGGCGCATACATTACAACCTACTATCTTGAACGCTTCATCTTCAAAATACTCTTTTCACTGATACTGTTTTCTGCCTCATTATACCTTCTCCTCAGACCCGTTAAAGAGCAAAAGAAGAACCCTACAGGAAAAGGCTACCATAGGATTGTTGTCGATTCTAAGGGGAAAGTTTATGAGTACAACGTTTCCCTACCAGTGGGCCTAATCATAAGCTTCGGCGTGGGCTTCATATCAAGCATCTTCGGAATAGGCGGAGGAATAGTTCACGTGCCATCCATGATATTCCTACTAAACTTTCCAGTACACATCGCCACGGCAACATCACACTTCATATTATGCTTCAGCACACTCGTCGGATCCATCACACATTTTACACTAGGCAACATAAGGTTCGACCTAGCCATCCCCATGGCAGCTGGAGCGCTGGCAGGAGCGCAACTAGGCGCAAAACTTTCACTTCGGACAAAAGGCACGATCATAGAAAGGCTACTAAGCATCGGACTCACACTAGTAGCAATAAGACTACTCCTACAAGCATTCGAATAGCGCTCTAGAAAATACAAGTTGAAACTAAGCCCTTCAAAAAATTGTATGTAAACATGTCTTGTTTTGGGGCTAATAAAAGTCTAGATTGGACTCGACCCACTTAGGTATAAGTACCGCCTGATCCACTATTTTTAGCCTTTTAAACAAATATGCACGCGATGATCTAGAATCCAATAAGAATCTTGGCAAATTTAGTGTTCTGCTGCATGCTGTTAGTCCTCTTTTCCTTCGCCTTCAATCGTAAAATAGTTCTCCTTTCTTTAACTGTGGATGGGTGTATACAGTATGTGGGATATCTTGGCCTCTATTCGTAGGCGGAAAAGACAAAATATTTAGATGGGGAAATGATGTGTCAAGATTGGCAAATGGCTACAAGAAATCGGGTGATCTTGGTGCTCTTGGCTGTTCTCATAATCGGCTTTATGACGGCAAGTGTGCTCCTTAGAGGGCCTGAGGCGAAGCCGACTGGGGCTCAAACGACGACTGGACAGCCAGCAACGGGAAGACAGAATATTCCAATTTCCAAGAGAAGCTTTCTCATAGGTCTTGTTCCAAATCCGGCGAATGCTCCATACAGTAGCTTCGACGACATTGTGAATGCTTATGAAGAGACAGGAAAAATTGCGGAGATAAGTATGGTCTGGGTTGAGAAGCAAGGAATTGGAGAATTCGATCTTCTAAGACAAAATAAAGTAATAACAGCGGTTAGAGTTTATGGGTTGAAGCCTTTCATAACACTCAATTTTGCTACAATAAGGAAGGGGGCTGGTGGGTTGGAATATGTGGTTGATGCTCCGGCAGGCATCACCCCAAGTCTGTCATATTCAGGATTCAGAAGCGCCTGGGTTGATGAGGCAAGAAATATCGCGAGGGAATTCAAGCCCGAATACCTGTCACTTGGTAATGAGGTGAATGATTATTTCTATTTTCATCCGGAAGACTTGGATTCCTATCTATCCTTGGTCGGCGAAGCATATTCTGCAATAAAGGAGGTTTCTCCTAACACGAAAGTCTTGGTTGTATTCTCATATGATCATTTGGTTGAGAACAGCCAATGGGAATTATTCCAAAAATTCAATGATAAGGTTGACCTGGTTGGTTTAACGACTTACCCTTATCGAAGGTTTTCGTCGCCTGAAGTGATTCCAGACGACTATTACTTGAGGATAAAGCAATATACTGACAAGCCTATTGCGTTCACAGAAATTGGCTGGAGTTCTGTGGGAGCAAACTCTGAAAAAAATCAAGCTGACTTCTTGATAAGATTCTTAGAATTGACAAAGGGGCTTGACATGGAAATGGTCAACTGGCTTTTCCTGCATGAGACAACTGTCAGTGGAATTCCTGGATACATTTCAAATCCAGACGTTGGAACAGTTGCTCTGAAAAAGGCGGATGGTAGTAAGAAGGAGGTCTATGATGTGTGGATTGCATTGAAAGAATTGAAGTGATCTGAGGTCCTTGGCTCTGGCTTCAGAAGCAGAGTATGGCGTAATAATTGAGAGGATGGTACGGGAGATGCTCCAAGTTTGTGGCTTGTGGGCATAAAGTTACCATAGTGTACTTGAGTTGTCTTTTTAGCTGTATGTTTACAGGCAGAGGATGCGAGATATCTTATTGACGGCGTTCTATTTGTCTTGTCGTCGTTTAATCATCACATAGTTTGGCTGTTTGAAGATATAAACATGCCTAGTCCTTTTTGTTTATAGCCGACTATCGTGGACAGGATGGATGTTATTCTATCTCTATTTTGGAACCTGTAATCTTCTTTGGGAACCTTACCTCTAGGATTCCGTTCTTGAATCTGGCTTTCGCCTCTTTAGGTCTTACGGCGACTGGAAGCCTTATGGTCTTCCTGAACTTATCGAATTCGACTTCTTTTCGAATTGACCCCCACGGCTCTATTCTTATCGATCTGACTGTCGAAGCCTCTATTCTTAGGATGTCTTCGGTAGCGTATGTGTTTATGGTGTCTTTGCTTACAAATGGTAGGTCAACTACTACTATGACTTCGTCGTCTGTCTCTGTGATCTGGGTGAGTGGTTGAAGTTCTCGTCTTTCCACGTCGTGCATGGGGTACTCTGGGTATGTTTCGAAGGATTCTTGTAGGAATTCATCCATCTGTTTTCTGAGTTCTTCGAACATGTCAAAGATGGAACGTCTTCTCCTATACAATCTTCTCAACACCTCTATCTGTACATTCCTGGGAGCTCCTGCTCCTGCACCATCGGCATGCCTTTCATCTGCTGCTGTGTCCTCCTCATCAGCTCTCTTGTTCTGACTCTGATTTCGTCTGCTTTCTCGATCAATGACTGTACGTCTATATTCTTGTCTAATACCCTATTTAGTGCTTCAACTATTGATGCAGCGGCTCCGGGATCAGGAAATTCTTCGAATGATTCTGCTAGAAGGGTTACGTTTGGAATCTCCTGTCTCAGGCATTCCTTTACGAGTATGGCATATGTTCCAACCAACATCCCCTCCTGTAGTATCTGCACCTTTCTGTTCTGGAGATATTTGTTTGCTTCTCTTGTTGTAGCCAAACCTAACACGTTTGGCTTCTCTATTTCGAGTCTGTTTGGTACGGGGATTCCTGTTGCCCCTAGCACCATTTGAATCTTCTTTGTTTTGGCCCATCTGGCAAGTCCCTTTATCAGTTCTATGGTGAGCGCCGGCGTTAAAGCGATTTCTGAGATGACTGCGATCATGTCCTTGTCCTCGAATATTCTTATTGGAGCCTTAACTTCGCCTCCGTGGACTGTAACTATTGGAGGGAGTAGCTCTGAGTCCACGTATCCGACTTCGTGCATCTTTGACTCGGAAGCTATGTGAGATGCGACTATTAACCCTACCAATCCTATGTCTGGAAGGCCTACCACCATCAAGTTCTTCCTCTGCTCTATAGGCTTGACTTCGACGATCGACACCGAGTCGGTTTCAGCCATATCTATCACGAACAGAAAATTACTTACAAGAAGATATATCCTTTTCTGTTATATGGGATTTGTTGTCGTCTTCTATGCTGTTGTCTATTCGAGGTATATTGCTGGCCTGAATGGTAGCGCATTCTTTGCCTTGTTCTTTGGGTCGTAGATCTTCGGCTGGTTTGAATAGGCAATTTCCACTTCGGTCTCCGTTTCCCTCTCTATGTACTTGAGGTTTATCTGATATGTCTCGAATTCGCTGAATTCTTTGATTCTTCTTATTTCTCTGAATAGGTCTTTGTCTACCATATTCACGTGCTTTATCAGTTGAGGTATGTAGCTTAAGAGTTTCTTGTCCTTCACCTTAGTGCTTGCCCTCTTTATGGCCTCTTTTTGCGGCAGCCCTTCTTCTACAGCCGCCACATACTCTAACGCTATTTCAGTCAACTCTTTTGGTGCCACATATATGTACGTCTTCTTTGATGCTGTCTTAGTTATCTTCTGAATTTCCCTTATGTCCGATATGAGGTATTCCACGAGTCGGCTTTGGGTCTGTAGGGACATGTCTTCTTCGGAGAGGGTTAGAGAAGGCCAAGCTTCCTTCGAGACAAACGTCTTTCCCCCTATTTGATGCCACAGTTCTTCGCAGACGAAGGGTATAAATGGTGCTAACCCCTTTATCCAGTAGTCTGTGACTTCCTCGATTGTAGACTTCTCTGGTGTTTCCACCTGTCTGAGATACTTTCTTATTGAGTTTTGGATGTCAAAGAAGGCGATCTGGAATGCGGTCTTTGTCTTCATCGACTCCAAGTTTTCAGCTACTGAGACGATCATGTTCTTGACTTCCGCCAGCAGCAGCTTCTCGAATATTCCTCTCTCTCTTTCTACAGATTTTTTTCTGAGCTCTAGGACCATATCGTATAGGCTGTCTATCTTCTGTTGCATGAGTTTTGCAATATTTTCATTCCAGTCAGGGTCATCCATCTGTTCTGCGCCATAGATTAGAGATGCTCTGACCACGTCAGCACCATACTTCTCCATCTCCTTGGCTATCGTCGTGAAGATTCCTCTGGACTTTGACATCTTTTTCCCCTCTATTGTTATCATGCCGTTTACGCTTATTCCTTTGGGCCAATATTCGGGTGGAAATATTGCGGTATGCTGGTATAGGAAGAAGGTCAAATGGTTTGGGATCAGTTCTTTGGCTGAGTTCCTTAGGTCTACTGGATACCAGTAGGCGAAGTCTTCGCATACTCTGTTTATGACTTGGCTGCTTAAACCCGTCTTCTTCGAGATGTCGTTTATGTTCCCTTCCTTCAATAGGACGTAGTCAAAGAATTCTGGGCTCATCTGTTCGGGAAGTATTTCTCCTCTGTTCACATATTTGCTTACAATATAGTATGCCATGTATATTGTCGAATCGCTTAGTGTTTCAACTATCCATTCTCTGTCCCATGGTAGTGGTGTTCCCATGCCTGTCTTTCGAGTGCACGGCCAGTTGTTCAGCCAGTTGACTGTTGCAAGTATCCATGCTCTAGCTTCTTCTGGTAGAACCGTCATCGATTCAACATGTCTTCTGACTTTTTCTTTCCACTGTAGGTCACTGTAGTTTAGGAACCATTGGTCCCTCAAGATTTTGACTATACATCTTGTGCCACAACGGCATCTTACGACTTCTGGGAGATCGTAGATCCTGTCTCCTAGTCCCTCTGATATGAGTTCTTCGACGACTTTTGTCTTGGCGTCCTTGACTGCGAGTCCGCTGAGTTGTCCGCAATTTTCTTTCATGACTCCAGTGTGGAATTCTTTGCTGTAGATTATTTCTGTTGCTTTTTCGGCTTGCTTGTCTGCTTGGTCTCTAACGCCAAGCTGGTCGACTATCTCGATGGCTGGATATTCTCCGAAGCCTTCAACCTTTATTATTGAAATCGGCTTTATGCCTTTTATGATCTCCTCCAGATCTTCAGGCGGTGTTCTCTGGAGGTCTCTGAGTGCTAACCAGTCGTATGGTGCATGGGCAGGAACGCTGTATACGACGCCTGTTCCATAGTTGACGTCTACGAAGCCGGCTGGCAGTATTGGCACGCTCTGTCCTGAAAGGGGGACGGTGCATCTTCTGCCGACGAGCTCTGCTCCCTTCAATGCTTCGACGACTTCCACCTTCCTCTCTTGGTCGACGATCTTCTGCGCAAACTCCTTGGAGACTATCAGTGTTCTCCCATCCACTTTTGCTTTCACATATTCTCCTTCGGGGAGGATCCAGACGTTTGTTGCGCCATAGATTGTTTCCGGTCTGAATGTGGCTGCTGCCAAGAAGGCGTCTTCCATTTTGAAGTATACGATGTAGAATTCCTCTGGAGAAACTCCCTCGCCCTCTAGCCTGTCATGGTCTCCTGTTGGACTCTGGTCCGATGGACACCAGACCACAGGATGGGATCCTCTGATCACGTACCCCTTCGATCTGAGTTTTTGATACTGCCATTCTATGAACTTGCTAAAGCCTTTATTGTAGCTTGTTGTAAAGAATTCTCTACTCCAGTCTACAGACAGTCCAAGTTTCTGTAGTGCTGTCCTGCTGACCCTTGTATAGTATTCTGCAAGATTATATGGGGAAGTGAACTTTGGAAGCTCTTCTTTTGGTATGCCATCTATTTCCACGAAGGCCTTTATGACGGCAGGGTCTCCTTTCATCAGCCTGACTGATTGTCCTGCGACGGCCTCGCCTGTCCAATGCCAAGCGAATGGGAAGAGCACATTGTATCCTCTCATCCTCTTGTATCTTGCGAAGGCGTCGAGTCGGGTGTATGTAAAAGCATGTCCTATGTGAAGTGGCCCATTCATGTACGGAAATGGGGCGTTGACGAAGACCTTTGCCTGAGAGCGGTTCACTTCTGGCTCAAATATTCTGTGCCGAAGCCAGGCTTCAACCCATTTTTCCTCGAATTCTCTGTTCATCTCAGGTCACCGTCTTCAGATATGATTGTAGCGCCTCTTTTGCTTCCCCAGTTCTGTCGACGCGACCTCCTCCCCCTCTCCCAAATCTTCTATCTCCCCCTCCTGATCCTCCGACTGCTCCTGCAATGACCTTTACAACTTCGTTTGCATATATTCCCCTCTGCTGGGCATATTCTCCTGAGAAGACCACTATCTGTATGGCGTCTTTGTTTGGAATCAAGGCGCAGAATAAGAGGTTCGGCATCTGCTTTATGGCTTGACTACCTACCTCGATCTCCGTGCTCTCATCTAAGTCTGGGTCTACTGTAAAGTATACCGTTATCTCTGAAACTGGAACCGCTTTCTCCCTTATATATGATAAGCTCATCTCGGAAATCCTCCTTCCATATCTTTTTATCTTCTTGGACAATTCTTCCTTTTCTATGAGGATCTTCTGTATGGTCTCTGGGACCTTCTCTGGTGGAATGAGCAGCCTATTTGAGGCGTCTTTGATGATGTCGGATGCTACCTGCACCTTTTCAAGTGCGGCGTCTCCTGCTGCGAATATAATCCTTTCCACTCCATCCTGTATATGTTCGACCTTTGTTATCTTTATCAATCCTAATTCTCCAGTTCTCTCCATATGGGTTCCTCCACATGCTTCCACATCGTGGTCCGCGATCTTTACTACCCTCAGCTCTTTTCCTGGCACTGCTCCTCCCTGATATAGCCGATACCCATATCGCCTCTCCGCCTCAAGCCTAGGAAGTTCATATACTTCAACAGGCAGGTTCTCTCGCACGATGTTGTTGGCTACCCTCTCTATCATCTTGACTTCTTCTTCAGATATGTTCGCATAATGTGTTATGTCGAGTCTTGACTCTTTGACATCTTTCTGGGCTCCCGCCTGCCAAACATGTTCTCCTAATACCTTTCTTGCAGCTCCGTTTATTATATGAGTTGAAGTGTGATGTATGGAAAGCGCTAGCCTCCGTTCCCTGTCGACGTGCCCCTTCACTGGAACCCCCACAGGTGGTACATTGTCTACTTTGTGAACTATTACGCCACCTATTTTCGTGACATCCTTAACTTCTGCTTCTCCGTCTTCCCAGACGATCTTTCCCAAGTCAGAGAGTTGTCCTCCGCTTTCCGCGTAGAAGGCTGTTCTGTCAAGTACCACATATTTGTCATATGTGAATATCACATCTGCCTCGAAGTCGAAGAGCTTTGTGCTCTCATAGAAGAGCTTTCTTGTCGGAGGAACCCTTTCCCTGGCTATGATTTCCTCCAGTTCATCTGTTTCCTGCCTCTGAACTTTTGGTGCATGCATCTTGACGATCGAGGAGAAGAAGTCTGAAGGGACTTCAACATGTAACCCAAGCTCTGAAGCCTTTTCTTTGACCTGCAGTGGATGTATGCCATGGGATTCATAGAATTCTATTAGGGTGCTGTTTGGCACCGTCATCTTGTTGTTCTTCTTCAGCATCAGGAGGGTCTTTGACACGAACTCTATTTCCCTTTCCAGGGTTCTTTGATATTTTCTCGATTCGACGTCTGCCAATTTGATGATCTCCTCTCTGGACTCTCCCAGATTCTTGAAGTGTTGTGACCAGTAGTCGATTTGGTACCTCATAAGGTCTAGTAGTCGGTCCTCTCTCGAGAACTCTGTCAACATTCTGTAGACCCTTCTAAGTAGCATTCTAGCTAGGTATCCTGTCTTGGCATTGGATGGTACAACCCCTTCAGAGAACAAGAATGTTAGGGATTTTGTGTGATCAAGGATTGCCGAGAGCTTCTCGAAGGGTTCGATTGCTTTCTGATACTCTTCGAGGCTCATTCCCAGTCTTTCTGCCACGATTTTCCTGCTGTTCAGCATGAGTTGTGGGTGTTCGGTCTTGAATGCTCCAGAGAGTTTTCCCGTTTCGTATAGGATCTTTTCCTCGACTTCCACCCCTAGGGTTTCAGAGAACTTGTTCAGTAGAGGCCCAAATATGGCATGGAATGCGGTCGGTTGTCCTGTGCTCAGCCAAGCCCATCTCTCTATTCCGTATCCCGTGTCAACCGTCTTGACGGGTGTAGGCATCCAATTGCCGTCCTCCATCCTATAGCACATGAAGACCAAGGTTGAGATCTCGAGTCCATCGACTATCGCCTCTACTGCTGGTCCTGCATTTCCTCCACCTGACCAGAGGTGTTCTTTATAGGAAACCTTTTCACTCTTGACTCCGAATACTTCTGTTATTAGTTCATGATGGTAGGCGACAGTCTTATCCTTCCAGTACACGTAGTGGTCTGGGTAGTTGAAGGCATGAGCTCCTCCCATTTCGAATATCGTAAGATGTCTTCCTGATGTTATTCCCACGTTATCTATGTCTTCGAACCTCAAGCATGGCTGGCTTACAACAAGCGGGTTAGCTGGAGGCGGTATTTCGCCGTTTGTCACATACGGTTGGAAGTCTACGATGCTGGCTATTGTAACGAATAAGTCATCTCTCCACCTGGCTACGACAGGGTATGGGTCTATGACCTTGTGTCCTTTAGAATTGAAGAAGCTGAGGAAGGCTTCTCTTGTCTTGTTCAAGTCTAGATGGATCTTGGTGGGCGGATGGCCTATGAAGGTGTTTTCTACACATGGGCTTTCTCCACATGTTTCAGATGCTTCCTGTGACCAAAAGTAGGCTCCACATTTCTTACACTGCTGCCTGACGAACCTGTTTTCTCTGAAGTATTCTAGGTCGAACTCCTTGGGGTCAATGGACATTATGGTGATACCCACTTAGAAAGCGAATATAGTCTTTTCCATTCTGTTTGTCCAAGGTTGTGTGGGTGGAAAGGAAATATTTTAAATACTGGGTGAATTAGCAGGTATGCAGAGCTGATTTAAGATGGAGTATGTTTACGCGGCATTGATCTTGCACAAGCTAGGCAAGGAAGTGAACGAAGAAAATGTTTCTAGAGTGATTTCCGCTGCAGGCGTTGAACCGAATCAGGTGAAGATTAAGGCGCTCATAGCCGCGCTTAGCGAAGTAAATATTGATGACGCTTTGAAGACAGCTGCGATCGCTGCTCCTGTGGCGGCGGCGTCGGCTGCAGCTGCTGAAAAGAAGGAAGAAAAGAAGGAGGAAAAGAAGGAGGCTAAGAAGGAGGTTGTGCAAGAAGAAGCCGTTGAAGGGTTAGCCTCGCTGTTTGGGTAGGTCTAGCCATATCCTTTTTCTTTGAGTACATCGTATAATATTCTTGCCTTCGTCTCATATTTCTGTACGAGTTGTTTTATGTCGTCTTCTGACATGTAGTCGGAGTTTATCGCCAGATTCTGTGCTTCAAGATAGGCTTTAGCAAGTATTTCTCCTATTACGTCAGGAACGTAGTAGTGTGAGTTGACGGCTAGATTTTTTGCCTCCCAATATGAGGTCTGCAGGTCCCTTATGAACCGTTCTATGTCGAGCAATAGATCTTGTTCGGCCAGAGCTGTTCCATCCATTAACGCGTAGGCGATTGTGAGCCCTGCCTTTATGGGTTTTATGTTCAATCTATTCAGCAGTCCAGCCAGCTTGGGAGATATGATGTCTCCTTTTTTGGCGACTATCGTATCCTTCGCGATCCATATGCTGCCGCCGTCGATCTTCGTTGGCACATTTGCTTCCTTGAATTCACTGAGTACAGGTCCAGGGGCGAGTCCTGTGTTCCCAGATGGGATCGTTATTTCTTCTGTTACCATATCTCCTGCCTTAGCGGGCAAAGAAATCTTGTTCTTTGATAGGAATAGTGATAGCTCAAATGGGTTCTTGTCTGTGAATATTAGCAGTATCTGTCCAGAGAACTTGTCCACTAACTTGTCTACGCCTTTGAACTTTGCATCTTCGAGAGCCTTTAGGGCGACCCTGTTCTTTACAACCATGAATCTCGCCTCCTTCCTCAAGATCTTTCTTAGCATCATAAGCTGCACCGATCTCACCTTCTCGAGTCTTGAGAGGCACAGATATCTGTACTGTTTTGAGAGTGAAGTGATCTCTGAATACATGTGTTCTTTCTTGGGCGAATGTTTTGTCCTATTGCTCATTCTTTGGCACCTACTATCATGCTTAAGGGTCTTGACATTGTGAGCTTGATGTATATCTTCTTGATATTCCTCTCGCCTTGAGGCAGCCTTTTTTCTATTGCGCTATAGACTGCGAGGATGTTTTCGGCAACTTGATCTTCAGAGAGGTCTTCGCTGCCTACTTTGGCTGCTACTGACAGCTGGCCTCTTGTCCTCGCCCTCACAGACGACCTGAATCGTGCTATCAAATTTTCTATTGGAGCTGTTGACGGAACAGGTGTGGGCATTTTTCCGCTCGGGCCTAGGTATTGGCCAAGTGCTTTGCCAACTCTCGCCATCATGGTTGGGTCAGCGAAGAAGAAGTCATACTCTTTAGATATGCGTTTGGCCTCCTTCTTGTTGCCCTGTATTTTATCCAGTTGTTCTGGTTCTATGACAGCGTCTACCCCAGCCTTTCTTGCTCTCAGCGCAAGGTCGCCGCCGCATATGAAGCAGATCTTGGCTTGTTGGCCTGAAAAATGGGGGAGCTGTACTACCTCATTTATTGTCACATTCTGTTTTTTGAAGTCTATGTCTTTGAGTGCAAGAATTAACTCATATGATTGCCTAAAATTGCGTTTGGTCGCATTATTTTTTACAGTCTTGACCAAAGATGTGACCTGATTCTTGGTTATCAAATCTACTCACGGACAACTCATCCAAAAAATTAGCTCTTTTTAAGATTTCGCCTCTGTGTTCTCTGCCTCTATTTGTTGATCGTAGAGGCCTTTCTTAACCTCTTCAAGAACCTGTGGTGGTGGTTTGTTGTCGATCTTTATTCCCATGCTCATGCAGGAACCAAGGACCTCTCCTATGGCCGATTTTGTTGAAGTAGAATACGATTTCTGTTTACAGACATTCGCGACCTTGAGTAACTGTTTGAAGGTTATGTTTCCCACATAATCCTTTCCTGTTGTACTGGCTCCCTTGGGTATACCGGCCTCTTTTGCCAATAGGGCGGAAACGGTCGGTATACCCACTTTTATGTTGAATGTCTTGGTTTCTGTATCCACTTCGACGAATACTGGTACACGCATGCCCGAATATTCCTTGGTTATTTCGTTTATTTCCTTGACTATGGCGACCACGTTGACTCCAAGGGGGCCTAGTGCTGGGCCTAATGGTGGGCCTGCATTTGCCTCTCCGCCTGTTATTAGGACGTTGACGACCTTTTTTTCACCCATTTCAACCTACCTTTTGGAAGATTTTAGGTAACTGGAATCTACCGTCAAAGAGAGGGGGTAGGGGGCATCTAAAAGTATAACGGTGACCTCCATCTTGGATAGGTCAATCTTGGTGATCTTGGCTTTCATACCTTTAAAGGGTCCCATGACTATGTCCACTATCTCTCCTACGGCATATTCTGTTATGGCTGGCTTCTTGATTAGTAGCTTGTCGAAGTCCTCGATCTTGAGAAGACCTGGAACCAACTCTTTCACATGCTTTATGCCTGATATCGCTTCTCTGACGTCCTGTCCACTTCTCGCCTCCACTATCAAGTATCCTTTTTGGGAAGTGAGGTAGATTATGGTGTAGACTTCGTTCTTGTTTAGGACAGCGTTCTTGTAGATGAAGTTTGCTGTATTCTCTTCTTGACCTCCTGTTGTTCTTATTACGAAGAATTGATTGTCCATTGGCATCTTATCTCCATCCTAGTGTTAGAAAGCTTGCTATCACTTTGACTATGAAGCCTATTCCTCCAACGGCAGCGACCCCTATCAGGATCAGCTTGAGGTATAGTTTGAACTCGACAAATGTAGTCTTCTTGGTCAGCCTAATTGTGCTGATCATCGATTTCAGAGAACCTTTTATGTTCATGGCGGCCACTGCACATAAAACCCTTCTTCTACATGTTATTATATCTTTAAGAATTCTATAGAGTATCTATCAAAGAAGGCGGTCAGATTCTTATATTGTCTTGAGGAAAGGCCTTTTCTGTCAACTAACGCTTTAGGCTTGCCAAGTAGGCTTCTTTCGAACAGTGATAATAGTACCTTATCATCTATTGTATCTACTAGAGAATGCTTAGAAGCGATGTGGCCTAATGCCACATCATGTTTTCTTAGGTAATTCGAAAAAGCTGGAGCATAGTGTCCACCACCGAAGCCGACGAACGCATCTGTCTTATTTGGTTCTATGCTCGTGGTCATCAGCAGGGTTTCCGCAATCTTCTCAGCCAGCGCCTCATCTCGCCAATGTGCTTCATCGCTGCCGATTTCGACAAAGAAGAGTGGTGCATTCTGCTCAGTTGGCCCATGGTGTGTGACCTCCATTGAGAGAGTCATATTTTCTCCAACAATATTTTGGCATGTAGCCAGTAGATTTCGGTAATATTGTGACATATACCATGGGTTCGTGTAGGCCACATGCTTCGGTGTTCCCCCTAGCCTTGCCTCATCCAAGAGGTTGCCTGTGGGATGTACAGTTAGGGAGTTGACGGTCTTCTCGCTCTCATGCCTTGAAAGAACGATTATTAGATCTGATTGATATGGGAGAAGTATCTGGTCTATGGAGACACTATCTACGTTAACATATAGTAGTCGAAATCTTCCTTTTTCGTAGACTGCTTTGCCGCAGAAGATTTTGCCTGTGTCCTCTAATCCGAATTTTTCGATCACTTTGCCTGCTATGTTTAAGCCGGCTGGATCATGTGAGGATGCTATGAAGTTCATCTTCAAATGTTGATTTCACTTTTTTCCAGGAGCAGAAGGCATAAGATCGCCTTTTGTACATGCAGCCTATTCTCTGCTTCGTCGAAGACAGCCGAATTCCCCCCGTCTATCACATCGTCTGTGACTTCTTGATTTCGGTGTGCTGGCAGGCAATGCATAAAGATAAAATCGCTTTTTGCATGCTTGACTAGCTCACGGTTAACCTGATACTTTGGAATGAATACTCTTAGTCTGGTCTCCTGTTCCCTTTCTGCGCCCATGGACACAAATGTGTCTGTATATATGATATCTGCATCGGTGACCGCCTCTTTGGGGTTGTCTATGATAGATACTCTTCCCCTGGTCCTCTTGGCCACTTCTAGTGCGAAGTTGACGGCTTCTTGCTTTGGTCTATATTGTGGAGGGCATGCGACGGTGACCTCCATCCCCATAAGGGCTCCTCCTACAAGCAGGGTGTTACACACGTTGTTTCCATCTCCAACATATGCGAGCTTTACACCCTCTAGTCTTCCCTTTTTCTCTTTTATGGTCTGGAGGTCTGCGAGAACTTGGCAGGGGTGGTAGAGGTCAGATAGACTGTTTACTACTGGAATTGAAGCGGCTCCAGAAAGTCTTACGATGTCCTCGTGTGAAAGCACCCTGGCCGCTATGATGTCTGTGTAGCGAGATAGGACTTTGGCTGTGTCTTCGATTGTTTCTCCCCTGCCAAGTTGGAGTTCGCTTGAAGTTAGGTCGATGCAGTGTCCTCCAAGCTCATGCATGGCTTCGTTGAAGCTCACCCTCGTCCTCGTGCTAGGCTTCATGAAGATTGAGGCTAACGTTTTATGTTTGAGGAGGATTGGGTAGACGCCTTTCCTCCTCTTCTCTTTCAGTCTTATCGATAAGTCTAGAATCTCTGCAACTTCTTCTCTGGAAAGTTCCATCAAGGATAGTAGGGATCTTCCTTTGAGCATCTTGTCCACATATACGCGTCTTCCAAAATTTAAAAGGCTTTAACTTGATGGAAAGAGTAGTTCAACGATCCTTTCGGGTACGAACTCTTCTAGGTCATCATATTCTTGGCCTGTTCCAATATATAAGATCGGCTTCTTTGTCACATATGTTATGGATATTGCGTTTCCACCTTTGGTGTCCGCGTCTGTCTTGGCTAAGATAACGCCATCAAAATCTGTGTATTTGAGGAATTCTTTGCTCTGTGATACTGCATCGTTTCCTGCAAGCGCGTCTCCAACGAAGATCTTAAGGTCAGGGTTGACGACTCGGACGATCTTCAAGATCTCTTCCATAAGGTTCTTGTCTGTCTGAATTCTTCCAGCTGAGTCTATTAGGACCACGTCCACCTTATGGCTTCTTGCAAAGATCACTCCATCTCTTGCCACAGCTGCCGGGTCTGCACCATATCTTTGCTCGATCGTTCTTAAGCCGAGTCTGCTGGCGTGTTGTTTCAATTGTTCTATCGAGCCTGCTCTGTGAGTGTCGCCACAGACAACCACCAGCGAGAATCCCCTTTTCTTGTACAGATTGGCTATCTTTGAAAGTGTAGTGGTCTTGCCTGTGCCGTTTATTCCCAGAAATAGTATTACAAAAGGTGTCCCCTGCCTCCTCTTTTCTTCAGCCTTCTTGATGATGTCTATCTGAGGGGCTTCCTTGAAGACTTCGAGAATCGATTGTCTAAGGCTTTCTCTGACAAACTTCTTTATCTCAGATGATGGCACCTTTTTTCCCAATATTCTAGCCTTTAGTTTTCGCGTTATCTCCTCGGCGACTTCGTATGCCACATCGCATTCTACAAGCGACAGTGTCATCTCGTTCATTAGAGGATCCAGTTCCCTTTCAGAGAGTTCCTTTGTAGAGAGTGTTGAAACTATTGAAGAAAACGTGTTCCTTAGTCTTTCAAACAACTACTGTTCACTTTGTCTTCTTCTTAAAGTGTTCTCAACATCGGCTCTTAACGTTTGCAGTGCGTAGGCTGCTTGTTGTCTCTGTTGGCTCAGATCGCCTAATGCTGTCCTGATCTCCTTCTTTCTGTCTTGTAGAAATATCTGCGCATTCTGTAATGTCTTCTCAACTACTATATTGTATCCAACGTTTACCAAGACTTTCTTGGTGATGTTTATTTTGCTTGATGTGTACATTCCTCCGCCGATATATACCATTGTGTCAAGATCTTTACCCTTTGACAGCTCCGATATTGTCTCTTCTGCGTTCTGTATATCATTTAGGGTTGTGACTGCCATGCTTTCTCTATTCGCCAGATCCTCGAGGTATTCTTCAAGGTATCTCATCTGTATTATCTTCGTCTGAAGTTCTTGTTCTATGTCTTTATCTGTCTTTGACATGTCCCGAGCAAGGCTAGTTTAAGGAGGATGGTTAAAAAGCGTTTTCGAATGGTTTTATTTGAAGATCATGGATAAGCTCATCAATTCTGAGCCATTGGTCAGGTTTCCGACCACAATGCCTTTTGAGTTCCCAAGTATTCCAGATGTGACGAAGGGGACTCCGTTGTTTATTGTGCAGGGCACGACTTCAGTCTTCAGTATGGACCTCATCTGCTGGATTTCTTTTTCTGTTGTCAGTGGGTGAACTATCGCCCCAACATTTGTTGGGAAGATGAGAGCGCCTACAGTAACATAGCCTGCCACATTCATTCTATCCACTGGAACGCCAAATATGTCCTGAGCCAGTTTGATCTGTGGTGTTGACAAAAGGTTTGATGCGACCGCGCCAAAGTCGTTGACGGCAATTAGGTTTCCTATGGCCGTATAGTTTGAAGGGAATCTTTCCACAGTCAAGCCGGTCTCCGCCCTTAAGCTTCTTATCTCTTCTTCTTCAATGAATCTGGATACAAGTATGCCGTTGCTGTTCATCGCTATTAGGGGACCAAGAATTCTAAGTCCAGCCACAGATGTTCGAACATACTTGGCCTTTATGAAGGATGACAATTTCTCGGCTTTTGTTGAAGCTAGCCCCTTCGGGATTAGGAGGGTTTTCTCATTACATTTGAGAAATATTCCTATGTTGCATGATCTGTAAATGTTGAAGACGTTTATTTCCAAATGATATCACATGCTTTTGTACGCTACCGTCGTCCTATCCATCAGCTACATCATCTCGTTTGGGGAATAGATTCTGCCACAGTACTTGCAGCGGAGGAGTGGAGGCTCCCTAGATGGCACATAGAACCTTGTCTTCATATTCTCGCCTGAGTTTGTTATACAGTTCGGGTTTGGGCACTTGAACATGCCTACGAATTCATCCGGAACCTCTAGAGGCCTCTTCTCGACAACCCTGTAATCTTTTATGATGTTGACTGTGGCGTGAGGTGTGATCAGCGATATCTTGTTTGTTGTTTCAGGAGATAGGTACACGTTCTCTATCTTTATTATATCCTTCTTCCCATACTTCTTGCTTGGCACGTTGATTGCTACAGTAATGATTTTGCCTTCTGTACCGTCTATGCCCAATATTGAGAGGACGTGAAGTGCTCTGCCTGCCTCTATGTGATCTATGACGGTTCCGTCCATTATCTTCTGGACTATAAGCTCTTTTTCGGACATCTGTCCCAGCACTTACTCGTAATCATCCCATATATTTTTATTTTGACCTATCCTATCTTCTGGTGATATGGCTCAGGCTAATCCGTTAAAGAATAAAGACATTATCCTAATAAAGGACCTTTCTAGGACAGACCTAGAATATCTTTTTGAGAGGGCGGATCGGATAGAAATGATATCTGACAAGGAGCGCATGCATCTGCTCGATGGCAAGATTTTGGGGTACCTCTTCTTTGAGCCGAGTACGAGGACGAGGTTAAGCTTTGAAGCAGCCATGCTGTGGTTGGGGGGGCGTACACTGGGTTTCGCGGAGCCGAGGGTTTCTTCAATAGAAAAGGGTGAAAGTCTCGCTGACACGGTGAGAACGGTGGAAAACTATGTCGACATCATCGTCATGAGACATTCTAGGGATGGTGCAGCCAGCTTCGCTGCAGAAGTGGCGCGTAAGCCTCTAATCAATGCAGGCTGTGGTACCGAAGAACATCCGACTCAGGCGATGATCGACCTTTACACTATCATGAAGGAAAAACATTCGATTGATGGCTTGAAGATAGGGTTGCTTGGCGACCTAAAATATGGCAGGGCTGTCTATTCGTTGCTTTATGGGCTTTCGATGTTCGATGTCGAAGTCAAGCTGATCTCTCATCCCGTACTTAGGGTGAGACGTGAAATATTCTTTGACCTAGAAAAGGGGATGCGGATATCTGAGCACGACAACGTGGAAGAAGTCTTGTCTGATCTGGACGTACTCTACGTAACCAGAATACAAAAAGAACGTTTTCCAGACCCCGCCGAATACGAGAGTGTCAAGAGCTCGTATGTGGTGAGCCTTAGAATGCTTCAGAAGGCAAAAGATGACCTGATAATCCTTCACCCATTGCCTAGAGTGGATGAAATTTCACCAGAGGTTGACGATTCTCCTTACGCTGTATACTTTAGGCAGATGCTTAATGGGAAGATACTGCGGGCGGCGCTGCTGGCCTCCATATTAGGTGTTGACTTCTGATAAGGGGAAAAGGAAATAACTGGCCACTATCAACATACTATGTGTGATGAGACTAATCTGCACTGAGGGTAGGACACGCCCAATGAAGAAATGCATCTCATCTGAATTGGAGGTTTAATTGTGAAAGGGTATCTTCCAGATGTGTCATCCTTTCCGATGGGAGGAACATATTTAAGAAACCTGTTTTCCGACATGTACAAAGTGAGCAGGGGTCGCCTAGCCTGGTCAATGGCGCGAGGCTTAGATCCTCGTGCCGTAGGGGTTCGTGGGTTCGAATCCCACCTCCTGCACCAGATTCTTACGATGGTGAAATTAGGCTTCAAGCTGTTTCATCAAAGTCATTTCTTGATTGAAGTTTAAAATATCTCTATAATTGAAGCTAGGCTCATGAAGATTCAACTGATCGGTCTAGGCAACGTCGGCAAGAGTCTGCTTGAGCTGATGCATAAGAATAGAGAAAATCTAGATTCGCTCGGTATTAGACTTGACGTCGTCTCTGTTTCCGATTCAAAGGGTACAGCCATCGATGAAAGAGGCCTTAAGATAGACGAAGTCCTAGAAAACAAGAAAGGTGGCTGGGTGGAATTCGACAAATACGTCAAAGGATATGGTGCGCTTGAAGCGATCAAGGACGTCAAAGGTGATGTCGTAGTCGAGCTGACGCCTTCCACCTTAAGCGGAGAACCAGGGCTTTCACATATCAGCCGTGCTCTGAGTGAAAGAAAGAATGTTGTGACAGCAAATAAGGGCCCTTTGGTTGTAGCATTCAAAGATCTGATCGAGAAGGCCAAACAAAATAACGTCAAACTACTTTATGAGGCGACAGTGGCGGTGCATGTTCCGGTGTTCTGCCTTCTCGATTCATGTTTTATCGCTGATGAAGTCTTGAAGGTTGAAGGAATATTGAATGCGACCACCAACTTCATAATAGGGGAAATGGAGGCTGGAAAGAGCTTTCAAGAAGCATTAGATTATGCGATAAGGTCGGGATGGGCTGAAACGAACTTTTCCGACGATGTAGATGGTGTTGACGCAGCAAGAAAGGTAGTAATACTTGCTAACACATTATATGGCATCGATGCCAAACTTGATGATGTAAAGGTTCAAGGGATAAGGGGGATCGAGCCGATGATAAAGCAGGCTGCTCAAGAGAACAAGAAGGCAAAACTTGTCTGTGAAATATGGAGAGAAGGAGATAGGGTGCACATGAATGTGGCTCCGAAACTCGTACCTTTGGATGATCCACTTTCGACCGTCAACCATGGAAGTATGGGTTTAAGGTTCACCTTCAAGACATGTCAAGAGGTGTTCACTTCAGCCACGTTTACAAGTACCAGGCAGACAGCCTATGCGGTCTTAAACGACATTTTAAAGATAGCAGAATCTGATTGCAGCTGCCTGTAGGAAAAATGTGGCGGGCCCGGAGGGATTTGAACCCACGATCCTTGGCTCCGAAGGCCAATGCCTTATCCGTACTGGGCCACGGGCCCGAGCTGTCATGCTCTATTGTTAAGTTCGGTCACCAACTACCCTACTTATGTTTTTATCGAATGGCGGGTAAATTA
This sequence comes from uncultured Nitrososphaeria archaeon, assembly GCA_964448685.1. Taxonomy (GTDB): domain Archaea; phylum Thermoproteota; class Nitrososphaeria; order JACIWG01; family JACIWG01; genus CAYUWR01. The sequence goes on along the minus strand of CAYUWR010000010.1, from coordinate 105,930 downwards.
TTCCCTTTTCGGATATTATTGATTTCACGAATGTCGGCGGTGTCCTATCGAAGACGGGATTATATATTCTGACGCCTCTTGGAACTATCCTCTTCCCGCCGACTACCGCAACTTCTGTCGCCTCCCTTTCTTCTACTGTGACCGCGTCGTGGGTCGTGTGGAGGTCAAAGGTTGAGGCTGGTGCGGCAACATAGAATGGTATCTTATGCTCTTTAGCTAAGACTGCGATCTGGTAGGTTCCTATCTTGTTGAAGACGTAGCCGTCGGCTGTGATTCTGTCGGCTCCTACGATGACTTTGTCAACCATTCCTTTCTCCATAAGATATCCGACTGCCGTGTCCGCGACCACCGTCACAGGTATTCTATCACGTGCAAGTTCCCAAGCGGTCAATCTTGCTCCCTGCTGTGCAGGCCTCGTTTCTGTCGCGATCACGTATAGGCATTTGCCTTTTTCGGCAGCTACCCTTATTGGGGCGAGGGCTGTGCCATATCTGATTGTGGCCAGTTCTCCTGCATTGCAATGTGTGAGGACTGTGTCGCCGTCTTCTAGGAGTGGTTCTCCATTTTCTCCGATCCTTCTGCTGGATTCTTCTTCAGCCTTCATGATCTCTATAGCCTTTCTGATCGCCTCAGATTTCATCGAATCGATGTCCTCTTTTGACCGCATGGCTTCATAGATTAGTTGAACGCAGTACTTCAGATTGTATGCCGTAGGTCGAGCATTCGAAATGTATTCGGAAGCTCTTGAGACTTTCTCAAAGAATTCTTCCTTCGATTGGGCTTCAATGTCACGTGTGAAGAGGGCTAAACCGAATGCTCCGACTACACCTATAAGTGGTGCTCCTCTAACCTGCATCTGTGAGATTGACCTGAAGCAGTCATCGATATTCTTGAGGTTAAGATATCTGACCTGCCCTGGAAGTCTCCGTTGGTCTAGTATCCTAAGGTCCTCCCCTGTCCATTCTATGTGATCCATTGCACGTCCAAGCGTATCTTAATAAGTGTGAGAATTTAAACCTAGAGTCCAGAATGAACTTGGAGCAACTGTACCTTGTCATCGTCTTGTCCGTTGCCTGCTTCGTCATCACCTATTTATCGATCGCTTTGTCGATCACATTACTCAAGAAGGGAGGATTTCTTGTGGAAGACTTCCACAAGAAGGATAAGCGACTTGTGCCTAGGCCTGCTGGGCCGGCGATCTTCGTCGGCGTGGCTTTACCATTGCTCTCGCTTTTCTTTAGCACCTTAGAAATAAGGTATTTGGCTGTACTCTCTTCTGTCTCCATAATCTTCTTGATCGGTCTGATAGACGATTTTAGGGTCTTGAGTGGTAAGCTGAAGATGACGTTGACGGCCCTCGGCTCTCTCCCTCTGCTTGCTTTCGGCGTCTACGATCCCCACCCCGTTTTTCCAATCTTTGGCCCCACGAGGCTGACATTGGTGTATCCATTGATCGTTCTTGCCACTATACCGGTGGTGGCCAACGCGGTGAACATGATAGACGTCTACAATGGAACCGTAAGCGGGGCCGCTGTACTTCTTGCTCTTTCTCAGATATTTCCTCTGATATTGTACGGGCGCTTGGGGGACGCTATCCTCCCTCTTCTCCTACTCTCGGCTTCTCTTGCCTTCTATCTATTTAACAGGTATCCTTCGAAGATCTTCGCCGGAGACTCAGGTAGTCTCATGTTGGGTGCGCTTTTTGGAGCCTCAGCCATAGTCACGAGAACCGAGATTCCTTCGTTGGTTGCTTTTGTTCCTGCGATCCTCAACGGCTTCTATATTCTCGCAAGTATTAGGGGGATAATCGAGCATAGGTCGATAAGAGCCAGGCCTGTCTACTTGAATGAAGAGGGTCTTTTGGTCTCGTCGAAAGATAGGGCTGCTCCAATTACCTTGGCTCGTCTGATCGTTGCCGACGGCCCTCTGCCTGAAAGGAAGGCTGCTTTGAGGATGAGTTTGCTTTTTGCCTATAGTATGCTGCTGGCGATCTTGACGTCTTTGCTGATCAAGGGTTGAAGTATATGAGGAACTTCATCTACCTTGTTCTTCTTGTAACCTTCTCTTGGGTCAGTTTGCTGCTATTGACCTACTGCATCTTCATTCTCATTGTTCCTCTTCCGCCGATTTCAGGCGATCTTTCCGGTCGAATGCTCTCTGGTGTATTGAAGGTCTTTCTTTCAGCGGTCCTGTTTCTGGTCTGGTTAGCATCCCTGCTGGCGATCAGAAACTATATAGCGAAAAGGAGTGTCCTCAGCTAGAGAGGCTCTCTTCCCATTTCCTCCTCTTTTTTTCGTATGTGACCCTATCATAGACGGCGTCTGCTGGTGTACCCATGACGACTGTGTACGCTGGCACATCCCTTGTTACAATAGCTCCCATTGCTATAACGCTACCTCTTCCGATCTTGACACCTGCCTTGATGACCGCTCTCGCTCCGATCACAGCACCTTCTTCGACGACAACTCCAGCCATCTTCTTGCTTGGTGGATATGGATCGTTTGTGAAGACTACAGCTGGCCCTATGAAGACATTGTCTCCTATTACAGTGAGTGGAGGGATATAGGTTAATCCTTCAATTCTAACCCTATTTCCTATTCTCACGTTATAGTCGACGTGGCATAGTGAACCGATCATGACGTCGTCTCCGATCACGGTATTGTCTCCAACATACGAAAAGTGCCATATCTTGACGTTCTTTCCCATTTTGACGTTTTTACCCACGTAGTTGACCATGTTGGCCAATTCTATCTTGAATTCACTGTCCTGTTCTTCCTCTATTTTACTGTTTTTGTTCACAGTTCTAGGTATATGGCGGCTCCAAGCTTGTTTGATGTCAGCGCGGCTTGAGCGACCTTAGTCGCCTTCACGCCATCTTCTCCACTGACTTCAGGCTGTCTTCTCTCTTTGATGCATTCTATGAAATGCCTGAGTTCTATCGTAAGTGGTTCCTCATATTTGGTTCTTGGAACATCTGTTCTGTCCTCAAGATCTATCTTTATTTCTTGAGTTATGAAGTCTAGGGAGATCAGACCATTTTCTCCCACAATTTCGAGTTGCCTGAGCTTCCGTGGGGTTATCCAGTTCGATATTATCAGCGATGACCTCTCTTCTGGAAAGCCTAGTGTTAGGGCGGAGACTCTTTCTCTATCTATTCCGAACCTTCCTGTTCGCGCGAATACTATTGTCGGCTCTTTTTCGAAGAACCACCTTGACAGGTCGATGTCATGTATTGTCGTATCCAAGATCACGCCGACATCTAATATGTGAGCTGGCCATCTATTCTCTCTTGTGAATATCAAGTATAGGGGGGCGCCTATTGTTCCATTAGCTACCAGTCTCTTGGCTTCCCTCATCGCTGGATTGAATCGTTCTATGAATCCGACTGTCAAGATCACCTCGTTCTCTTTAGCTTTCCTAAGTAGAGTTTCTCCCTCCTGTACATCGTATGTGAACGGTTTTTCGACTAGAAGGTTTTTCTTTTCTCCGATAGCCTTTAAAGCCACCTGAAAATGTGTTCGAGTTGGGGTGCTGACGATTACGCCGTCGAGGTCTCGTCTTAGGAAGGCGTCCACATCCGTGTACCCTTCAACTCCATACTTCCTCGAATTGTCTCTAACCCTCTCTTCGCTTATGTCACATATTGCGTCTAAGGCCCTGAGTTCGCTCAATACTCTTAAATGATTCTTGCCCCATCCGCCCAATCCGATGACCCCTATCTTGATCTCGCTCACTTCAAGTCAACCTTGATGGGGTTAAGGTCGCTTTAATAACTGTAACTGTCTGATTTCTTCCTTGGACGTGGCCTTTTACTTCTTCGAGGTCTCCTTTTGAACAGGCTATTATGAAGGTTGGGTTTCTGACCGTCGAAGTTGTGAGAAGTCTCCTCCTTGAGAGTTCCTTCATGGAAAGGGGTTGTACGTCTACAAAGACGTCTTGGAGCAAGGATGCAAGCTCTGAGAACGATCTGTCGACATCTTGTCTGACGTGATAGTTACTTTTGCTCCATAGGACGATTATCCGAGCTCTGCTCGGTCTTACGTTGAGTTCTTTTGTCAATGCTTTGACGTAGTTTAAGAGGTTCTTCGGGTAGCTTTCAACTACCCTTATGAGGGTGCTGGTGTAGCTTTTAAGCTGTGTTCCCCTCCTTGTTGTATTGTAGATCAGGTTCAGGTCTGTGTAATTGGCGTAGAGGTCATCATAATATGGGCTATCTTCCGGTAGGTTCTTTGCCTCAGAAAACGTGATCATCTGGGAGGCATAATAGGAAAACTTTTCAAGAATTTTGTTGAAGAACATTCTCTCTGCATCATCCATATTGGATGGTTGGATCTTTTTTCCGATTATGTCACTGAATATTTCTATGCTGTCTCCTATTCTCCCAAACGTTCCTGCAAAGTTGGTTCTGTCGTCGAAGAATGGGGGCAAGAACACGATGCCATATTCATCATCTGTTCGGTTCACATATTCCTGAACGGTCCTAACTACCTCTTTTTGCCCATTTTGTCCCAGCGGCGCCCAGAAGACTAGAACCGAACCTTTCGGTAGAAGCGGTGATATCTCCTTCAGTGAACGTTCATACTGATGTTGGATTTCTGTTATATCACATCTTATCTTCGGGCAGAACAGTATGATCTCCGAGGTTGATATTGCCTCTTCAAAGGAGGCGATTCCTGTCAGGGATTCTTCTTCAAAGAACTCGTCAACCGTCCTGTTTCTCGAGAAATCTCTTCGGTGAAACTTCATTGGCGAGTTGAGTCTTTCATCTATTATTGTAGTCTCGCACCCTTTTTCCGAGAACCTTAGAGCCATGTCATATCCTTCTGCGCTCAGTCCATAAACTGTAAGCCGTCTCTTGCCCCACGACATCAACAAATTTAATACCTCAACTATTATATAGTTTTGTGCTAAAAAGATGAAGATATGGATTGACGCTCTAACCCCTAAGCAGGCCCTCTTCTTCAATGTCGTAAAGGAGTGGTTGACTAAGAGAGGACATGAGGTGTTTTCTACTACTAGAGCTGGCTATGGTGCATCAATGCTTTCCTCCATCACAAGATATGATCTTGTTGTCGTGGGCCGTCATGGTGCCACAAGATATGAGAAGCTCATTGAAAGTTCGAAGAGGGTGAAAACACTCTCCAAGATCGTTTACGATAAGAAGTTTGATGTGGCCTTATCCTTTTCTTCGCCTGAATGCGCAAGAGTCTCTTTTGGCCTCGGAATTCCACACGTGAACTTCAGCGACAGTCCTCACGCGGTCCAGGCATCAAGACTCACTGTGCCTCTTTCGAGGACGCTCTTTACCCCGTGGATCATCCCTAAGAGGGTCTGGGTTCAATATGGTATCAGGAGAGAAGATGTTGTCCAATACAGAGCGATCGATGCCTCAATCTGGCTTAGAGGTTGGATTTTCAAAGACATGCGGAAAGAGCTGCATCTGAAGGATAAGCCGACTATTACAATAAGAATGCATGAAGAGCATGCGTCCTATCTACTGGAAGGTGGAAGTGGGCCTTTGGATGTAATAAGGAAGGTTACAGAAAAATATTCAGATGAAGCGAACATCGTGATACTTTCCCGCTATGGGCACTGGCATTCGGATCTTAGAAGGGAACTTGGGAAAAAAATACTTGTCTTGGATTCTGCTGTTGACGGACCAAGCCTGATCAAGTCCTCGGATGTGTTTATAGGCATGGGTGGCACCATGAGCCATGAGGCTGCCCTGCTCGGTGTGCCTGTGATCTCAGCTTATCCGGGGGAGGCGACTCTGATCGAACGTTTTCTGATGAGGAGAAAGCTGATCTTTCGACCTTGTAGTGTGCAAGAGTTGATGAAGGTTCTAGATCGCTTTCTGCGAGAAAAGAGGGTTAGGTGGGGCTTTGGAAGACGGGCGGTCAGCTTATGGAAGTTGATGGAAGACCCTGAAGAGAAGGTTGCATCAAAAATCGAGGATGTTGGAAAAAAAGTTTAAACCTGCCACGTTAAATGGAGAGATCATTAGCCCGGTGGTGTAGAGGTCAAGCATAGCGGGCTTTGGACCCGTTGACACCAGTTCGAATCTGGTCCGGGCTATCAGAATCAATTTCTGATTCAAAATGGATTTTGCTCCCCGAGAATGTCTAGGAAATCCTCAAATGGGGGTCTCTTTGTTCCAAGTTCTAGGTCTTATCGTTGGATGCGATAAAGGCATGTAATCGGCTGATGAAGGTTAAGAAGCGATGTTGCATGAATAAGTCTTCAGAGGGGATTAAGTCGTCAGAAGAAAGACCTGTTTCTTAAAGGCCAAATGATAGAGCCTCAGTCCTTCTTGTGGTTGACGATCATCCATGAATCTTGGCTAAAGCCGAAACTGGATAGTAGAGAGGACAAGGCTCAGTTACCTCATTATGGCTCTTTATCCCTTTTTTGGTACACTACTGCTATGTGTTGATGGTGAATCTTAATTCGCGTTCTCTTAGATGGAAAGATTGGTTTTGGAATGAGATTGGAACATGATCAGTCAAGTATGTGGTTTTCTAATCGAGTGTAGAGCTTCTGCAAGTGTAGGCCCTAGGTTCTATGTCTATGTTTGAATTGCCGGCTGATAGAGTGCTGATACGAGGTCTGCTATGTCTACGGCGGCCTTGGACACCTTGAGGGTATAGTCTGCCAAGTGACTGAAAAGTTTCTGTTCTTTTGTCATCTGTGATAGAGTTCTGCTTATTTCTTCACATTTAGCTGCCACCCCTTTCACGTGACCTCTGTCTCTTCTGAGGACAGCCGTTAAGGACCTGTCGTAGACTTCTAGAACAGTTTCCAGTACCTTTCTGAAATAGAGTATGTCGGTGGGTCTTAGGCTCTTGGCTTCCACTTCCTTGAGTTCTTCAGAGATGCTTGCTGTGAGGTCTCCGACTGTTTCCATAAAGTAGGCTGCCATCCTCCTATCCATTGTCTCGATTGGCGAAATATTGTACTGTGCAGATAGCCTAGGGTGCACGAGTATCGTCCTTAGGAGTCTTATTAGGAGGAAGTACTGTCTGTCAAGTTCGTTTTCTCTTCTGGCGATGCTGTCCAAGATCTTCCTGTCAAGGTCTTGTTCAAGCGCCCTGCCTATGTCCATGATCATATTCTTTGAAATAAAACTCATTCTAGAGAATATGGCGTCTGGAGATAGTTCGCTTGGGTCAAGAATAAACTTTATGGTCATCTTGTCGTGGGATTCTTCTATGATCTCTAGGCCCACGAGTTTGGAGACCGCCTCTCTGATCCCTTCTCTCTCTTCGATGTTAAGTGAATCCTTTGATATGACTTCAATCAATGTGTATCCAAGTAGATAGGCTCCGATGACGTTTTCGGTGACCTCAGTGGGTTTGTCGTGTTCGAAAAAGCATGTTATCTTGCTGGCTGGCTCCTCCTTCTTGAATGGATAAATCAATAGTGTTCCATCTTCTTTCACTTCTAGGCTTAATGCCGCCCCTTTGGCTATCGTATACTTCCTGCACCACTCTTTTGGTAGGGTGGTGAACAGTGTTCCCTTCCCTGTCTCTTGCACCTTACGGATTTCCATCACCGTAAAATGGAGTTCTTGGGCTTAAAGAACTTATTCGGCTTTGGCCTATTTCCCTTCTAGAAAGTTCATGTTATCGTTTGTCAGAAAGTTTGTCCTTTATCCTCTCAAATAGTCTGTCATATGGGACTTTTTCTTCTTCTCCGCTTTCAAGATCTTTTAAGATGCAACTGTTCTGTCTGTCTTCTAGGGGGGCGACGATTATCGTGTACTTGAAATGTTTAGATGCGTAGGCCAGCTGTCTTTTTAGGTCTCTCGAGTATAGGTCTGTGACTGAAGCGTATCCTCTTCTTCTCAATTCTGAAGTGATGCTCTGTGCCTTTCGCTTTAATGCTTCTCCTGCATATGCAACATAGACTTCTTTTCTCTTACCTTGGCCTGCTGTCTTCTCTTGTTCTAGAACGATTAGCAGTCTCTCTACTCCCCCGGCTACTCCTGTGGCAGATATATCGCTTCTTCCGAAGACCTGCATTAGCTTATCGTATCTCCCTCCACCTGCGAGGGCTAACTTGCTGAGTGAGTTGTCGTAGAATTCGTAGACGACTCCACTGTAGTAGTCTATGCCTCTGACTATTCCTAAATTGACTTGGAAATTTCTTATTTTTCTTGACTCAAGTTCCTCTGTCAGGTTCCTCAGGTCATCTGTTTCCTTTAGGCCAAGTTTCTCTAGCTCTGTTATGGTGTCCTGACGTCTTCCTATGATTTTGCTTATGGAAAGAGCCCTCTTTATCTTCTCCTCGCTGAAGCCTTTCGAAGTGTATTCGGCTAATAGTTCTTTCTCACTCTTTTTTGTTGTCTTATCTAGCATTCTCAGGAGTTCGTTGATAGCCCACTCCTCTTTCACATCTAGTATTTTCGTGATGTATTCTTCCACCACTTTTCTGTCGTTTACTTCGACAAGGATGTCCTTTAATCCCACTTTGTTGAAGTATGTGATGGACAGGTCTATGATTTCGGCGTCTGATTCTATGTGTGGTCTGCCATATATTTCTGCATCCCATTGGTAGAACCATCGATATCGTCCATGCTGCGGTTCATCGTATCTCCAGACGCCTGAGAATGATCCTATCTTTGTCGGAAACTCCAGGTCTCTTCTTGAGGCAACATATCTGCTTATTCCGACGGTGAGGTCAAATCTTAGGCCTAGATCCCTTTGGCCTTTATCCTTGAAACAGTATATTTCATCCACTATTGAGGGTCCGCTTTTGGTCTCTAATGTGTTCAGGTTTTCTATTGGGGAAGGCTCCATCTTCTCGAAGCCGAAGAGGTCTAGGGTCTCAAAGAACTTTTGTCTTAACCATTCAACCTTGTCGAATTCTTGAGGTTCTATGTCGCGTAATCCTCTAGGAAGCTCTAGCCTCATTCTCTCACTTTATCAGGTCTTCTATCTCAGAAAGTAATGCTGTAAGCTGTATTTCTGGGTTTGCGCCCATCACGAGCCTATAGTCATACTCGGCAAGGATTTCGGCGGCCTTTCCATGGTCTATTCGATCGTCTTCCATTAATATGTCTCCTAGCATCTTAAGGACCTCGGTCTCTGAGACTCCGTTTACGTTAAGGAGTTCTACGAGTATCTTTCTTGAGTCGCTGAATCTTCCTTTTAATGCGTAGTCCACCATCTTTCTGATGATTTCTTGTCCCATTAGCCCAGCCTGTCTTCTGATTGCTTCTACTGTGACCTTGTTATCTGATACAGCAGATTGCAGTAGGTTTATTGTCTGTCTGAGGTCTCCCTCTGTTATGTCATATAGGAGCTCCAGGGCTCCCTCTTCTGGCCTGATCTTCTCCCTTTCGCAGATCATTCTTAGGTGTTCTATTACCTGCTGCTTGTCTAATCTTTGAAATCTGAATATTGCGCAGCGGCTTTGCAGCGGCTCAATTATCTGAGATGAATAGTTACATATTAGGATGAATCGGGTGTACTTTGAACTTTCCTCCATTATTCTTCTCAACGCTGTCTGAGCGTCATGTGTCATCTCGTCAGCCTCATCCAAGATGATCAGTCGGAATGGAATGTTCACGCTTCTGTCGACGTATCCTGCGAAGGTCTTTATCCGCTCTCTAACTATCTTTATTCCCCTCTCGTCTGAAGCGTTGAGTTCTAATGTGTAGTCTCTCCACACCTCGCCCAGAAGCTTTCTTGCTAGGATTAGGGCTACAGTCGTCTTTCCTGTACCAGGTGGTCCAGAAAAGAGTAGGTGTGGCATCTCCAGCGGCTTCTCTGTCAGAGGTTTTATCCTCTCTATGACTTCCGTCTGGTCTACGACTTGCTCCAGTTCTCTGGGCCTATATTTCTCCACCCACATCAATTCTTCTTGGCTCATGAGTTCTTCTGACTGTACCAATAAAATGCTGTGGATATAAGTGTAAGTTTCTTGTAGGGTCTTCTGTGGGATCGAATATTGCCAGATAATGAATGTCTTGTGTCATCTGTTTTCTTAAACCTTTTAACTGCCTATGGTGCCACAATATTGCGATAAAGGTGTCGGTGTCTATAAAGGAGCTGTTTGAAGTCAGAAGGCTGGGGTATCTGATGCGTCCGGTTAAGGTGATCTTCAAGTCCTCCCTCTCTAATGTTAGGCTTGGCACTGTCCAGATTGGGGATGCCTTGGAAGGTTCAGGCATGTCTGTTCCTCTTTGGGCAGCCAGCTTGCTTGAAAAGCACGGGTTCGTTGAAGTCCAAGAGGAGGGCTTTGATGAAGAATTCTATAGAAGTGTTGCCAAAGAAAAGCTTCTCAAGGATTCTGTGACCCTATCTCAGATGTCTGATGAATTCTATATTCGTCTGATAGACTTTCTTGCGAAAAGGCGTGTCACGAACTCTTCTGATGTTCTCTCTAGAGGTGATTTCTTGAAGGTCCACAATGATGCGTTAGATCTTGTCAACATCAGGTTGAGGAAGCTTCTTCACTATGCGAGGGCGTATTCTGACATAAGCGAAGTTCTTCCCAAGTTGACTTTGGAGGAGAAGATGCTCCTTCAGATCCTTCAGAGGAATGTTAGAGAATTCTCTTCTGCGGTCTTCGAAGAGGCGGTTTGATCATGGAGGTTTCCTCTGATTCCCGGCTGAAAGAGATTTTCTCAAGTTTCATTCGAGCTTGGGTGGATGAATCTAACCAGCCAAAGTATAGGGTTCAGCTCAGCAGTATCGTACAGAAGAACGCTAACTCTCTTGTAGTAGACTACTCTGACCTCACTAGGTGGAATAGCAATCTGGCCGCCGAGTCCACGAAGGACCCAATGAAGTATCTCGACCTATTTTCAAAGTCGGCGCTTGAGTTTCTGAGAGAAGAATATCCAGAATACGCTAAGAAGGTTGAAAAGCACTTTGTTGTCCGTTTGAGGAACCTTCCAGAAAAGCATCCACTGCGGAAGCTTGATGTCAGCCTCCTGAGCAATCTTGTTGCTGTTACAGGAATAGTTGTCAGGGTTTCTGAGGTCAAGCCTTACCTTATTGAAGCTGCTTGGGTCTGCTCGAATAATCACTTGAACCTGATGCCCCAGAAGGAGAGGGTTCTGAGGAAGCCCATGAGGTGTGTGGAATGCGGTTCAAGTGAAGACTTCAAGCTCGATGAGCTCAAATGTACATACATAAACTATCAGGTCCTTAGAATACAAGAGCTTCCTGAAGAGCTTCCTCCAGGTCAGCTTCCGAGGCAGCTTGACATCAGGCTTTACGGCGACATCGTGGATGTTGCTAGGCCAGGTGACAGGGTGGTTGTCACTGGCATTCTCAAGGCAGAAGAAGAGTATGGTGTAAGAGGTTCAAGGTTGAGGACGTTCAATGCCCTCTTGGAGGGGAACCACGTTGAAGTTCTCGGGAAGGCTCCTGAGGACGTGGTTATAGAAAAGGCTGATGAACTGAAGTTCAGAGAGTTAGCCAAGCGTCCTGACTGGATAAAGATGCTGGTAAGCTCCTTTTCTCCATCAATATATGGGCATGAGCTGCTCAAGGAAGCCATACTGCTACTAATAGTTGGCGCCCCTCAGATAACTCTTCCCGATGGAACCTCGTTGAGGGGAGACATCAATATCCTGCTCATAGGCGACCCAGGGTGTCTCGTCTTCGATGAGAGGGTGGTCCTTGGAAGCGGTGCCATAGTGAAGATAGGAAAGATTGGGCAAACCCATCTTCAGCAGCTGTCTCTTCAAGTTCTCACGGGAGAGGGAGGGAACAGGAAAGCGACAGCGACCACCTACCACGTTTACCGTAGCCAGCCTGTTATGGAGGTGGTCACGGAGTCCGGAAAGAGCATCAAGGGAACATACAATCATCCACTGCTGACTCAAAGATGGGATGGAAAGAGGATGCTGCGAGAATGGAAGAGGCTTGACGAGATCAAAGTTGGTGACAGGTTGGTGGTTGTAAGACGTATACCTTGCACGGTGACAGGATATCTCGAGACCGGATTCAAGCGGCTTGAAAGAAGTCGGTTTGGGCCAAGGTTCAAGGGAAAGCTTCCGAAGCTGCTGACTCCAGGGCTCGCGTCGTTTCTAGGGTACATGCTTGGGGGCGGATGGGTGTGTGGTGACGGCTACAGGCTAGGTTTTGGGGTTTCTGAACGGCAGAAGGATATACTTGGGCGACTTAGCTCTATGGTTGAGAGCCTGTTCGGGTTAAAAACTCATGCCTTTACCCAAGTGAAGAAAGACGGCGGGGTGGCGGCATATCGTGTCTGCTACTGTAGTGTAGACTTGAACCATAATCTGTCATTCTTGAGGGAGAAGAGGGTTCCTGACATGATCTTCTCCTCAAGTAACAAGGTTGTAGTCTCATTCCTCAGATGGCTGTATGAAGCAGACGGGTCTGTCTCAGATAGTGGAGAGGGGGCGATCATCCTCAAGTCTAAAGGTATCGAATTGTTAAGGGACATTCAGATTCTTCTGCTCCGCTTTGGCATCCAATCCAAGATAATAGGATGTACCCTAATCTGTAGAGGGGAAGACATCTTCAAGTTCAGCCGCGACATCGGCTTTGTTTCAAGAGAAAAGAAGTGTGCTCTCTATAAGCTGCTTTTCCGTTTGCCGAAGTTGAGGCGGTCTCGAGTGCAGAGGACGGAGAGGGTTGTCAAGGTCACTAAGGCAGGCGAAAGAGCTGACGTATATGACATTGAGGTTCCTGGCGAGCACAAATTCATAGCGAATGGAATCGTGTCACATAATACGGCAAAGAGTGAGCTTCTCAAGTATTCTGCGAAACTTGCTCCAAGGGGGCTGTACACGTCAGGTAAGGGTACTACGGCGGCAGGCTTGACGGCGGCGGTTGTCCGAGAAAAAAGTGGGATGCTGATGCTTGAAGCCGGTGCGGTTGTGTTGGCTGACCAAGGAATCTGTGCCATAGACGAATTCGACAAAATGGGTAGCACCGACCGGCAGGCTCTACACGAGGCTATGGAGCAACAGTCATATCATCCGGAGACCGAAGTAATTTTTTCAAATGGAGAGAAGGCTAGAATAGGCGAATTTGTGGACAAGCTCATGGATCTTTATAGGGAACGTGTCATCCAAGGAAGAGACTGTGAGATTCTATCTCTCTCTGGGCTGGGGGAATTTGGGATTCTTACAACGGACTTTAGGAAGGTCTGTGAAGCCGCCATTCATAGAGTGAGTAGGCATAAGGCGCCAAGCAAATTCGTTGAAATAACCTATTCTAATGGAAGATGCATTAAAGTTACTCCTGAGCACCCGGTCTATGTTCTAAGAGATGGGGAGATAGTTGTCGTGCGTGCCGATCAACTTAGAAGGGGGATGTTCGCGCCAGCTCCAACGAAGTATCCGATGAAAGATGATGAAGTCCTGTTGACTAGGGTGAAATTATGCGCTTCCGAAAAGTCTTTGGTTCTGCCTGAAAGATTAAGTGGGGCGCTTGCAAGGCTTCTTGGTTATATCATAGCTCAAGGCTGCTGTCGCCGTCCCAAGGGGAATGAGCCTGGGGAGGTCTTGATCTTCAATGCTGAGGGGGAGGTCTTCGAAGACATACTTCAGACAGCAAAAAAGGTCTTCAAGGTTGAACCTCGAGTAGGCTACGAAGCGTTATCGGCGCGGGAAAAAGATGGACAGGATTCGTCAATGAAAAAGTTTGTCTCATTTCCTCTATACAACTTCTTTGAAGTGAACTTTCCAGAGCTGACGGGGAAATCTGGCGAAAGAAGGATTCCAAGATGCCTCTTTCGCACATCTAAGGAGAACAGGATCCAGTTTCTCTTAGGGGCTTTTAGAGGCTCTGGCTCTCTTGATTCAGATAGGTTTGGGTATGCTTCAGCCTCTATTGATTTGGCGAGAGACTACAGTGACCTGCTGCTTTCCTTAGATATCTGCTCTTACATAACCAAGTCGCGTAACTTATGTGGAAAGGATGGTCCCATGCCCACGTATAGGGTCATGATCTCAGGAAGGAAGAGTGTGATTCGCTTCCATCAGCTGATAGGGAGATATGGTGAAAAGAAGGGTAATTTGAAATTTCTCCATGGCAAGAGGGCTCTAGACGATGAAGACAGGATACCCTGGGAGTTGGCTGCGAAGATAAAGAAGTTGTTGAGAGAATGTCAACTTGATGATGGGTTCTTTTCAAACAGTAGAAGCTCAAGGTTGGCTGTGGAGAGAGAGGTTGCTTTAGAATGTCTTAACAGGTTAGAGGAATATGTTCTCACATTAGGTGGAATGTCCCAAGTGGACAACATAGTCGAGTTGGGGAAGGAGTCTAGAATGTCTGCGGCCGAAGCCTCGTCCCAGGGAAGTGTGTTGACTGAGATGGCCGTGTGTATTGGAAGAGATCACGCTACCGAAGGCTGTGGTGTACCCTCGACGCCTGTCAGGCTGTTGACTAGAGAAAAGATTGAAGAAGTAAGGTCTTCGATTGCGAAGTTAAGGGCTCTGATCGACTCAGAAATCTATTTCGTTAAGGTAGATGATGTCAGGATGTTAAATAATGAAGGTGTCAAGTGGGTGTACGATGTCACCATTGAACCAGACCACACGTTCGTTAGCGAAGGTCTTGTGCTTCATAATACCGTAAGCGTTGCGAAGGGTGGAATCGTAGTCACACTGAACGCTCGAACCTCGATCTTGTCCGCTGCAAACCCTCTGCTGGGAAAGTATGACCCATACAAAAACTTGGCTGAGAACATAAACCTCCCTTCGCCTCTTCTGACCAGGTTCGACTTGATATTCGTCATAAGAGATGTGCCTGAAAGAGTTGTTGACGAGCAGATAGCCTCCCACATCATGGCGATCCGTCGGTCACGCTCCTTCGCGCAGAAGCCTCCGCTGGATATCGAGTTCCTTAGAAAGTACCTGTTGTACTGTAAGAACATCAATCCTGTCATAACGCCTGAAGCTGAGAAGATGATCATAGACTTCTACCTTGAAATGCGTTCTCAGACAGAAAGTCAAGCGATCCCTGTGACGCCTCGGCAGCTGGAGTCGTTAATTAGGCTAGCTATGGCTAGGGCGAGGCTTCTGCTCAGAAACGAGGTTACAAGAGACGATGTGGCTGAAGCGATCACGCTCACCAAGAACATGCTTTACACGGTAGCTGTCGACAGAAAGACAGGCAAAATAGACATGGGCACTATCACAGGTGTGCCAGCTAGCGAAAGAAGTAAGCTCGAGATTGTGTTCCAAAAGTACAAGGAGCTTGCTGGCCCAACGAATGAGCCTGTGGAACTCAATGCCTTAGTGAAGGCTATCGTTGAGACTGGAAAGTTCAATGAAGTTGAAGCAAAGATTCTGTTCTCCCAGCTTGAGCAGAAGGGTGTGTTCTATATGGTTAAGCCAGGATACTATAGAAGGGCTTAGATATGGATGTTGACGAGCTACAGTTACCTAGTCAAGTCAAGGAGCTTCTGAAGAACCTTGGATATCGTACACTCTATCCTCCCCAAGAAGAAGCCGTGAAGAAGGGTGTTCTCGAAGGAAAGAATGTCCTGATCACGACGCCGACGGCAAGCGGCAAGACGCTTGTCGCCTTAATGTGTGCGGCGAAAGCAATCTTGGAAGGCAAGAAGGTTGTCTACCTGACACCATTGCGCGCCCTCGCCAGCGAGAAATACGACGAATTTGCTTCTATTGTTAACCTCACAAAGCCTGATGGGACGAAGCCCACCCTTTCCATATCTACAGGCGACTATGATAAGAGAAGCGATTACCTAAAGGATAGAGACCTACTGATTCTGACAAACGAGAAGTTTGATTCGATGCTTAGGCTTGACCCAGGCTGGATAGAGCGGATTGGGCTGATAGTATTTGACGAAATTCACCTCCTCAATGAAGGCGACAGGGGGCCGGTTGTCGAAATGCTGGTCTCACGTTTTCTGTCTTCCCCTGTTAAAGCTCAGATCATAGCCTTGAGTGCTACGGTTTCGAACCATAGGGACGTAGCCTCTTGGCTGAAGGCTGAAACGGTGTACAACAGATGGCGTCCAGTGAAACTTATCGAAGGCGCTTACTGTTCTGGCAGAATTGTCTTCAGTGATGGCCGGACGCTTGAGACGGCAAGAAGCAGCTACGGTCCTGCCATCGACTGTGCCTCATTGATGCTCAAGGACGGTGGTCAGGTGCTCATATTCGCAGAAAATAGGCGGAATTCGATATCTCTTGCCGAGAAGGCGACCCAGGTCGCCTCAGGTCTCTTAACCAGAGAAGAAGGTGAAAGGCTTAGGCTGGTCTATGGGGAGATCGTGGCATCCGATGAGCTTACAGAAGTTGGAAGGAGGCTTGCCAACTGTGTCCTCAAAGGCTCAGCCTTCCACCATGCTGGGCTTCCCCCATCATATCGGAGGATTATCGAGAGGGCTTTCAGAGAAGGCTTGATCAAGATCCTCTGCGCGACTCCGACATTGGCTGCAGGCGTAAACTTGCCCGCGAGGGCTGTTATAATCAATAGTCTTTCGAGGTACAACAGTGAATGGGGGCAAAGCGAGGACATAAGCGTCCTAGAGTATAAGCAGTTCTGTGGGAGGGCTGGTAGACCCAAGTATGACAGTGTCGGATACGCGATAACGGTGCTTCGGTTCGACGACATAGACTCGTTCTTTGAACATTACGTTAACGGCACCCCAGAGCCTCTGTACTCGAAGCTGATAGACAACGAAATCTTGAGAAACCATCTTCTGGCAACTGTAGTCAGTTTCCCGGCTATATCAGAGAAGGAGCTCTACACCTTCTTCTCGAACACCTTCTTAGGATATCAGAGACGCCCGCAGTTTGTATCTTCCAAGGTTAAACTGAACCTCGCATACTTGAAGGTAAACGGCTTGGTAGAGGAGGAAGGAGGCAGATATGTCGCGACAGAGTTTGGTAAGAACATATCGTATCTCTACATTTCTACATCGACTGGAATACACTATAGGACTGTACTCGAATACTATCGTTCCCATAAAATAGGCTCAGAATTAGACGAGGACTTGGTGCTACTGGCAGCGGTATTGTCTGAAGACTTTGAGCCAAAGTTTCCTTTACGTAAAACTGACTTTAGAGTATATGATGAAATGGTCGCTGGAAGATCATCCCTCAGCTCGATCATAGGAGACCTGTTTACTCCATCGCAGTTCGACGACGTCGGCAGAAGCTATCTGGGGATAAAGGCATGGATAGACGAAAAAAGCGAAAACGAGATATATGAAAGGTTTTCGATAGAGCCAGGCGACCTCTATCGCCAAGTTGAATCGATCGAGTGGCTGACACACGCCTTCTCTAGGACCTCATCCCTTTTTGGCGTCAGAGCACTTCAAAAGGCAGCTGAAGCACTTGAAAAGCGGATAAGATATGGTGTTAAGAGCGAGCTCCTAGAGCTCACCCAGCTTGAAGGTGTTGGCAGGGTTAGGGCGCGCCTTCTATACTCAAGAGGTCTAAGGACTTTGGACGATCTGCGGAACGCGAGGGAGTCTGACATTGCTAGAATACCAAAGCTCGGTCCCATAGTGGCGAAGAAGATCAAGGAGCAGGTGCAGAGGCCGAGTCAGCTGCTCCATAACACTTAAAACCTTACCTTCTCGAATACAAGTATATGTCAGATGCCTCTATCCTTCCTCTGGATTCGGGAAGATATGGTTCAGCAGAGGCTAGAGCGATCTTCACAGAAGGGTCACGTCTGCGGTATATGTTGAAGGTGGAGGCAGCGGTGGCTGAAGCAGAAGCATCATTGAATCTGATACCCTTGAATGCGGCCAAAGAGATATCTTCGAAGAGTGATCCCAAGTTTGTATCATATGAAAGATGGAAGGAGATCGAGAAGGCTACAAGACATGAGACCGCCTCCCTCGTTGAAGCTCTGGTTTCTGTCGTATCTGAGGAAAGTAGGCCTTGGGTTCACTATGGCCTAACAAGCCAAGATGTCCTGGACACCTCCCTGTCACTGCAGCTAAAGGACTACATTGAACTGATTGAAAGGAAGCTTGAGCGATTGATTACGTTGTTGGGTGAGTGTGCTGAGAAGTATTCTTCTCTCCCTGCGGTGGGAAGAACCCATGGCCAGCATGCATCAATCATCTCCTTTGGTCAAAAGTTCGCTGTCTGGGCGGATGACTTCATGAATCACGTGGACAGGCTATGTGAGATCCAGCCTAGAATTCTAGCATGTAAGACGCTGGGGGTTGTTGGAAGCGGTTCTATACTTGGGGCTAGAGCTCTTGATGTGATGGAGAGGACAGCATCTGTGCTCGGCCTCTATCCAGTAACCTCTGCGACACAGGTTGTCTCAAGAGAGAACTATGCAGAGTTCATCTGGTGGTGTGCCCTTGTAGGCTCGACATGTGATAAGGTGGCGACTGAGTTCAGGAACCTTTCTAGGACAGAGATAAGCGAGTTCGAAGAAGAATTCTCTAAGGATCAGATCGGTAGTTCTGCTGTGCCGTCGAAGAGAAATCCTATAGGCTGCGAGAAGGTGTCAAGTTTAGCTAAGCTTCTGCGTTCCATGCCAACTGTAGCCTTGGAGAACGTGCCATTGTGGCATGAGAGAGACTTGACGAATTCCGCGAACGAGCGCTTCACAATCCCAATCTCCGCAGTCCTTCTCGATGATATCGTGGACACCTTGACAAATGTGCTTTCGAAGGGGGTTGTAAGAGAAGATGTCGTCAAAGCGAACATAGAAATCACAGGGGGCCAAGTCTATTCAGAGTTTGTTCTTGACGTCCTATTGAAGAGGGGGATGTCACGTTCTGAAGCTCACAGAATACTTAGAGAAATATCGTCTAGGTCCAGATCTCAGGGTGTGCAATTCAAGGACGCGCTATTGGCGGATCCGAGGATCAATAGGATGATAGGTGAAAAGGATATTGATGACATCTTCAACCCTGAAGCTCGGTTGGAAGGCTCAAGAGAAATTATTGCGAGAACTTTAAGAAGGATCAAGGAGAAATTTGGGTAATCGCATCTTTTCTAGGACAAACGGCTACTTAATATTCTATGGCACCAGGATACCATTGGATTTGGCTGGAAAAATAGTCGACCTCATGATGTATCGGAAGAGGTCGAAGGTCTTCTTCTATGATGGTGTATCCTTCAAGGATGCCATAGACGATGTTGAACCACACAGAATCCTGTCATGCTATTTTCCTGTCGATGAACCTTCCTTCTCAAATGTGCTGGTTCACGGGAGGATATTCGATGTCGAGCGGAGCCTGCCGACGATAGCCTGCCTACGCGATTCTGTAGCCGTGGAAGGTTTTGGCCGAGATTTGTCACTTGATTTTGACGGCGATTTCTCTATGGCATTTGCTGACACAGACCTTGTAGTCGCTTTACGTTCTCCTGTTTCCTCTAAGCCGCTTTACCTCTCGAGAGGAGTGGAGGCTTGCATTTTGGCAAGCGACCCTTATCCAATGAATTTGCTGGGTCTCCACTACGATTATGTTCCAGCAGGAACCATACTTTGTGTGGAGTCCTCTGAGGCTGTAAGAGTTCTAGCCAAAAAATACTATACTGTAAATGTGCCTTGTAGAAGCTTGAATCTTGAAGGTTCTGTGGAGATGCTACGGTCTGCTCTTGAATATTCCGTCGCCAGAAACCTTGAGGAGGTTAGGCGGGCTGCGGTTGCGTTTTCTGGTGGTTTAGACTCCACGGTACTCGTTAAGCTTCTGCAATCATCTGATGTGAAACCGTTTCTGTTTACTGTATGCTCTAAAGGCTCATACGATTCGATTCACGCGAAGAAGGTCGCCGAAGCTCTATTGTTGGACCACTTATTGGTCTACGTGGACGAAGCATTTCTTGAAAAGAAGGTGTCTAGGCTGCTTAAGATGTTTGGAAGGGCTAACCTCATGGATCTTACTATAGCTTCAATATTCAATATAGTAGCCGAGGAAGCGGCTCGAATTGGGTTGAATCATGTAGTGGCCGGGCAGGGTGCCGACGAACTCTTTGGAGGATATCAGAGATACTTGAACATTCTTCGAACCGATGGCAGCGGATCCCTTGAAGCGCACTTGAAAAGCGACCTGGAAGCACTGCAAGGATATAAGATATCCCGCGACGATGTCTCCATATCGATGTTCGCTGAGCCGATAATGCCATTCTTGAATAAGAAGGTTGCTGAAGCAGCCTACTCTCTGCCCCCAGAATTCAAGGTAGACGGAGCAACTGGCGAAAGAAAGGTTGTCTTGAGGGCATTAGCTGAGAGGCTTGGGTTATCTGAGAGGGTCTGTCGTCAATCAAAGAAGGCCATGCAATACAGTTCTGGAATTCAGAAGATGGTTTCGAGGATAATCAGTCGTGTCTAGGTCATTCTATCTGCCGTTAGACCGCTTGTCAATAACCCCAAGCTCTTTTGACGGATGAAAGATTAGATGTTGGCTTCTATAAGTCGACCACGTTTTCCGTGCAAGCTTAAACTCCTCGAATACGTTGAGACTATGTCTTGAATTGTTTACGTCACTTTATGGGCATTCTAGAAGAATTCTAGAAAAATAACATTATATAATGTCCTCGTTCACATAAGACTGTTCGATGATGAAGGCTCGTCCTCGAAGAAGTATTTCGATCCTCATGTTGATCTTGATAGTCTTCTCTCCGCTGGCAGCTTATGCTGCGCCACCCAAACAGCATGCAGGTGTCAAAGACAAGGATGGATTGAAGGTCATATATTCTGGGCTGATAGCTGTATCTATACCTTCGAACAATACAAAGCCAATGTTTTTCTGGTGGAGTCAAGACGACAATTCCACGGTTTATTGGATGAAGTACCAGGGACTGGAAGAGTCTTGGCTTCCATTTGGACAATTTAAGCATGCGCTCTCGATCAAGGATGATAAGGACTACTCGGAACAGCTTAAGAGGATATTTGAGAACACCAGCCTGGTTCAGGGTAGAGATCTCTTGAAGCCTTCGGTGGAGAGGATTCAGTCTGTAGCTCAACTTATCAAAGGTCTGTCTGTGGACTCGAAGAATAAGGATATAACCTCTGTCGCCGAAAATGTCAATGTTCTCATTAGAGATGTCGGAGGCTGGCCTGATTCAAGTGTTAAGGACGAAATCCTCGGCGGACTCAAGGCTCTTGCTGAAAAGTTGGCAGAGTTTTCGGAAGCAAGCGATCAGGGCAAGCCAAGAGACCTTCCCAAGCTGAACAAGATCTTGCGGGAAATATCTGACCTGGCAAGCGATGTTTCTAAGAAGGCGAAAGACAGGCTGGAGAAGGTGGAAAGGTTTGCGGCTGGGGGCTTTAGGCCTTTGCATCCATTCTATTTTCCATTTGATAAGGGAACGTGGATGCTTGACGGTCCAACTGAGATAAAGATGGATGACGAGGTGATAGGGGTTGAATTCTCTTGGAAGCTCATCGACGTCCCAGACTCTAAATGGAGCTTTCTAGAGGGAAATGTCGAAATCAGGAATCGTCTGTATTTCGGAACGGTTGAAGAAAGATTAGGTAGCACCATTTTGAACTTGACGAGGGCTGAGCTAAAAAGTGACTTGATAGTTCGAAGGTGGGAATGGAACTTTGGCGCCTTCTACAAAATGTTTGTAGGAGATGAGAATGCCACTTTAACATCTGATGAAGGCTCCTTCCCTGTGAAGCCGTATCTTTCCCTTTCTATACATTTTACTGCTGTGAAGCCTTCTCCAAGGATTTTTGATGAGCTCGTCGAGCTTTCTGATAAGGAGGAACCGGATAGAGTTGAAGCTCTCGAAATCTTCCAGGGCCAGGGGAAGTCCAAGATGAAGCTCGGCGACGTAGAGGATGTGGACGTGGAGCTGAAGGAGACAAAGATAGTGGGTCATGCGAAGCTACTGCCTGGTTTGATTCTGGCAAAGAACCAGACGGTTGGAGGATTCTTCCGCTTCCTACCCAATGCTACCGTCACCTATGCAAACACCCGTTCTCTCTCGCAGGCTACTGAGCAGCTGAATGTCAGAGGATTCTTTTGGCCAGCTGGAAAGCAGGTTAAGGCATGTCTGCTGTATCCATATTTTGGAGATGGCGTCCTAGAGCATGACCCCTCGATAGGCATCATATCATCTCAATCCGAATCGGAGATAGAAGAGCTGAATGCGAAGGTGACGGTGACAGGCTCAACAATCAATGCCATACCTGTCTCGGTTAAGCAACGTCCTCTTGTGGCTCCAACTTTGGTTCCATCATCTGCGTTGATCGGCATGGCGATTGTAACGGCAGTCTGTATTCTAGCACTCGCTTTTAGCAGGAAGAAGAAGATAGAAATCTTGGGTGAAGGTTAGGCACCTGAGGTGTGTGCTCGAGGGTGTTTCCAGCGGTTTTCTGCCCTAATGAAGTCCTACCATAAAACTGGTAATTACAAAAGTTATATAAATGTTCGATGCTGCACTTCTGGTGTGAAAAGAGACTATAAGAGAGGACATCAGATGGATGTTAGGATGCTTTCTGCTTCATCTGTATTTGGAGCGCTGTCAGCGGCACTGACGTTTGTTCCTAGCCTTCGCTTCCCAATCTTGCCTTACTTGAGATTTGAGGTCGCAGAACTTCCTGTCATGGTCGGCACATTCATCTATGGCCCTATACCGGGCACCATCTCTTCCTTCGCCTACTGGATAATATTAAACTTCATAGGGGAATTTCAACCTTATGGTCCTTTTATGAAGTTCCTGTCGGTCCTGGGAATGATCTTGGGTTCATGGATGGGTTTCGTGTTGGCCAAGAAGCTTAAGTTGCCTTCAGCTCTCGGTCTTGGATTGATCTTTTCTCTGGCAGCTTCGATCAGAATCATCCTCATGTCTGTACTGAATTACGTGATGCTCTTGATACTGATGCCTTCGCTGCTTGATTTCGCAGCAGAAAGTCTTTGCGGCTCGCTTGGGCTTAAATTCCAGAGCAGTCTTGACGCAATGATTCCGATCGTCATATTCACTGGAGTATTTAACCTAATTCATACGATTCTATCGATTATACCCGCATACAGCATTGTAAGAGTCGTCTTCTACAGAAGGAAGATGCCTAACATGAAGGCTCCTTGGATATCTTTGATCATGGCGGGCTCTTAAACATCGAAAGTTGTTCTGTGGCTCTAAAAGGAGTGTTGGGTCTGCCTCCAGAAGATGTCCCACCGAATTTGCCGTTAGATGATTTCACCACTCTAATTCTCTTTTCTCAGAAACTTTTTTAGATGCAGCCTTTGAGCCTAGTCGAAGCTGCCATGCTAGACCTATTTTCGATCGCCCAAGCCATACTGCTTCTTCTTATAGTGCTGGATCCTTTCTCTAATGCCCCCTACTTTTACACTCTCACTAAAGAGCTGAAACCCGATGTGCGATCTTCTACGATAAAGAAGAGTGTGGTGGTTGCGGCTTTGATCCTCTTGGCGTTCGCGGTTTCTGGCGATTCATTGCTGGCCTTCTTGGGTGTGACGGTGGATGATTTTAGAATTGCAGGAGGAATCATACTCTTGATATACTCTATTCTCGGCCTTCTTGAAATATCTTTGATGCCGAAGCCTGACTTGGACAGGATAAGTATAGTGCCGATGGCCACCCCTCTTCTGGCTGGGCCTGGCGCGATCACAGTCGTCATCTATGTGAAGTATAACTGGGATCTTGTCACTGCGGTATCGAGCATTGTTATCAGCATCTTGATCACGTTGGCTATCTTGCTGATTGGCGGAAGGATCTTGAAGTTGCTTGGCAGAAATGGGACTCTTGTCTTGGACAAGATGATGTCTATGCTTATGGCCGCCTACGCGGTCTCGCTTATGCGTGAAGGTGTCTTGAACCTCATCGTTTAAATATGGTGGGTGTCGTTTTTCTTTGGATCAATTGTATCAGTGAAGGTGTTGTGATAGATGGCGGTGAAAATCTACAGGTCTGTTCTGATAATTGCAGACGACCTTACGGGAGCGAATGATGCTACGGCCCAATTTGCCAAGCTAGGTTTCTCGACTGTGACAACATTGGATATCGACGTCGTCCCACATCTGATGAAAGATTATGATGTTGTGGCTGTGGACACAGAAAGTAGAGCTTTATCCTCTGACAGGGCATATGATTTCCTTTTTGCGTTGGGTAATAAGATAAAAGATTATGTGGGCGAGACTGCGGTATACAAGAAGATAGATTCGACTCTTAGAGGAAACATAAAAGCAGAGGTCAAGGCATTATGTGATGTCCTCGAACCCGATCTTGTGGTCTTCGCTCCCGCTTTCCCCAAGCAGGGTCGGACGACGAAGGATGGCGTGTTAATGGTTCGAGGAGTTCCTGTCGAACAGACCTACTTTGGAAAGGACATAAGGACGCCGGTGAAAGCCTCTAAGCTATCTGCATACTTTGAGCCAAGACATGTGGGTGCCTATCATCATGTTCTGCTGGACGAGCTGAGGTCCGGTAGGCTTTATGATGGTCCAGCTTTGCCCAAGGTGCTCACATTTGATGTAGAAGATGACGAAGATCTAAGGAGGATAGTTCGGTTGGTTTGCGGCTTGGGCGACAAGGACATCATGTGGGTTGGATCTGCTGGATTAGCTGAAAGTGTCGCGTACAATATAGTTGTTGGAGATCGACATGGGAAACCGATCTTGATGGCTGTAGGTTCGGTGAATGATATGGCAAGGGAGCAGGTTCGAATGTTCATCGAAGAGTTTGATGGAAGGCTGCTGAAAGTGGACGTGGAGGCCTTGATAGGCGACTTTGAACGGGAATGGTTGAGGCTGAGAAAAGAGGTCTCTGACGCATTAGGCTGTGCTTTGGACATCGTCATCACAACTTCCTACACTCGAGAACAGATGGAGCAAGGAAGGTCTCTGGCTGAGCGCCTGAATGTTGGACTTTCCGAATTTGGGCTGATGCTTTCGCGCAAGTTCGGCGAACTGGTCTCTCGAATATTCCACGAGTTTGGCTATGGAAGGTTTGGAGGGTTGTTCTTGACAGGAGGCGACATCTCTGTCGCGGCCATCAGGAGCTTGGGGATCGACACCCTTGAATTGAAGGGAGAGATAGAGCCTGGACTGCCTATCCTTAAATTTAAAGATATGAATGTAGTGACCAAGGCGGGAGGATTCGGTTCGATGGAGACTCTTGTTAAGGTGGCGGCGAGGTTAAAGGCTGAAAGGTGACAGTTGATGGTGAAGCCGATCATTGCTATAACGATGGGCGACCCTGCTGGCTCAGGCCCTGAAATCTCTCTGAAGGCGCTTAGGAACGAAAGCGTATCCTCTAGGGCCAGGCTTATTCTCATAGGAGACATGAAGGTTTTCAAGAGGGCTTTGGAGATCGTTGGCGCCAGCGGGCTTTCCTTCTTGCGTATAACATCTCCAGATCAAGCAATGGACACTCCTAAGGTAATCAACATAATAGACCTTGACAATGTGGACCTGGCAAAGTTGGTCTATGGGAAGCCATCGTCTTTGGGTGGAAAGGCTGCCTACGAGTCGATAGCTCAGGCGGTCAAATACGCCATGTCTGGAGATGTTCACGCAATAGTGACTGCTCCCATAAGCAAGGAAAGCCTGAACTTGGCTGGCTACAGTTATCCAGGGCATACAGAATTGCTTGCGGACTTAACTGGGGCCAAGGATGTCAAGATGATGCTTGTCGCAGGCGCATTTAAGGTGTCTCATGTTACGACACATGTCTCGTTGAGGGAGGCGCTGGATCTGATCAAGAAGGAGAGGGTTCTAAAGACCATAGAGTTGACGTATCAGAGCCTCTTTGAACTGTTTGGGATGAAAGAACCCAGGATCGCTGTCTCGGGCTTGAACCCTCACGCCGGAGAAGGGGGCCTGTTTGGAGACGAGGAAATAAAAGAGATAAAGCCTGCGATTCAAGAAGCCTCATCTAAGGGGATAAATGTCACAGGCCCATATCCCCCAGATACTGTATTCTATCGAGCGTACTATAACAAACAGTTTGATATCGTCATAGCCATGTACCACGATCAGGGGCATATAGCGATGAAGATGGTTGGATTCATGGAGGGTGTCAATCTCAGCCTTGGCTTGCCTATCATAAGGGTGTCACCTGACCATGGCACTGTCTGGGGAAAGGCTGGAAAGGGTACAGGCAACGAAAGCGCAACATTGGAAGCGATAAAGCTGGCGGTGGAGTTGTCCAACAGGAAGTTTCGGTTATGTTAGCAGGCTTTAGAGGTCTCGGCCTAAACTCATCTCCTACGAGATTGATTTTGGAAAAACTTAAGTCCAGTCGACTCAATAATCTTGCAAATGAATGATGTGAGCATCCTGTATCTTTCTGGCAGAGATGTTGAATCGATAGGTTTAGGCGTTGGAGACACGATTGCTTCCATAGAGGACGCGCTGAGAGAGAAGTACTTCAGAAGGGTTGAAATGCCCCCGAAGCCCGGTATTCACCCTGAAGAAGACGCATTCATTCACGCGATGCCGGCCTATATACCGAAGATAGGTGCTGTAGGTATAAAGTGGATAGCAGGCTACCCCCAGAATCCTGACAGAGGTCTTCCATACATAACCGGCCTACTCGTCTTGAACGATCCGAGAACGGGCCTACCAACTTGCATAATGGATGCCCGCTGGATTACAGCGAAAAGGACAGGTGCTGTAACAGCTATATCTGCAAAGCATCTGGCGAAGGAAGGCTCTGAAGTCGTCGGCGTAATAGGCTGTGGTGTCCAGGGAAAGAGCAACCTGGAAGCATTGGCTTCGGTCTTTCATACGATAAGAAAGGTAAAAGCATACGATGTTGTCGAAGCAAAGCTTAAGCAATATATTAAATTTGTTGGGGAATGGTATGGTTTCGAAACGGTCTGTGCCAAGACTCCAAGAGAGGTGGTTGAAGGCTCAGATATCATAGTTACTGCCACACCGATCCTGAAAAAGCCGAGTGCTATCGCCCACTTTAGGTGGGTTGAAGAAGGTGGCCTAGTCTGTCCCATAGAATTTGACAGCTACTGGGATTCAGATACCTTCATCGGCCCTGACAAGCTTTACACCGACGACATCCAGCAACTTGAATACTACAAGACTGTAGGCCGCTTCTTTGGCGTCAATAGGGTCGAAGGTGAACTCAGCGAACTGGTGGCGGGTGCAAGAGTAGGTAGGGTGAATGATAAAGAGAGGATAACGATTGTCAATCTTGGTCTGGCGTTGGCGGATATGGCGGTAGCGAAGGCGATATATGATAATGCGGTCAAGAAGAATATTGGCACTGTCTTGACTTACTGACTCAAGGCTCTTAAGTTGATATGGCAGCCTGCGGCCGCACGCTCATATCCCTCGCCGGAAGACTGTCTACCATCTGAGAATCAAATAGTGCTCTTTTGGTAGAAGTAGGCTTGCCGGCCTCTATAATCTTGACTCCATCCTTGTCCTTTCTATTACATCCTCCGTCAATGGCAATGTAGCCTTCTCCATGACTTCAGCCATGGCGATTATATTGTCTTCTGGAACAAAGTTTTCTGTTGAAGCGATGAGCATTATTCTCTCTCCAGGTATTGTCTTCTCCAACAGTTGCAAGAGATATCTCTTGACAGACAAGGGATTCGGTCCCATAGCGGTTGAAATAGCTGAGGGAAAATTTATCCAGATGATTTTGTCTTTCCACAGTGGCAGCGCTGCGTCGATTGGTAGGTCACCCATCGGCGGAGGTGTGAATGCTTCGACGATGTCGATCTTCGCTTCCGCGATAAGCTCTGATAGTGGCTTCAGCTTTCCATCCATGTGTACATCAAGTAGTCTACCTTTAGAGTGGAGCACCCTCCAACACTTCTCGTATGTTGGAAGATAGTATTCTTTGAACATTTTGGGGCCCACTAGGACGCTGTCTATGTTGCCACCATAAAGTACCACCTCTGATGGCGAGTGAGCTGCTATTGGAAAAAGTTCTTCCTCATATCTCTGCTCGAGGATATCATATATTTCCTCGACTATCTCCTTGTCCCTTGCTAGGTCGACGTAGAGCCTTGATCCAACCCATTCGACCAGCAGTCTCTGCATCGGCTCATATGGTATGGTTGAGACCACTATGCCATCATCGCCGAGGCGTTCTGTTTGGTCTTCGACAGGATAACGTTCTGTTTGGTCTTCGACAGGATAATAGTATGGCTTGAAATGTAGGTTTTCGGCGATGGTCTTAAGGATCCTGTAGTCTCCTCTCTCTTTCACCAGAAACTTTGTTCTTATCGGCTGTAGTCCTTTCCAGTCTCTTCCGAAAAGGGCCTGCCCATATCCTATACCAACTTTCAACGTTTCCGATAGGCTTCCGGCAGCGGTGTCGTATGTTCGGATTATCATGTCAGGTTCGCTTCTTGTTGTTATCTCCACATTCGATATGGATTCTATGTAGCAGGGCCTATAGCAAAGTAGTGCCATCCCCATGTTTCGAGCTTCTCTCTCCTTGCTTCCGCGTGGGAGATGTCGGTCACAGTGGGCGAAAGGTATCCTGTCGCAGGCTCTATTCTTCAACAGGTTCAATATTCTCTCTCTAGGGTTCATCATATTACGCCTTGATCGATCCACTACACATCCAACATATATGTTCATCGGTAAGTTCGCTTGTGTTGACCCTTACTATGTCTCCTCTTGCTAGCGGTTTGCCTGCTGTTCTCTTCTTATGCTTTTGGAGGCTTCTATGAAGGCCTTTATGTTTGCTGTCGGGGTCTTTGAAGGTATATCGCATCCTGTGCTTGAAACGACATTTCTCTTGTCCTTTACGTCGGACAGCATCCTTAAGACATTCACTCTTATGGTGGAGGGTTCTTCTTGCATCAAATTGACTGGTGAATAGTTTCCGAAGACCATAATGTTGCTTGGGATGGCTTTGGCTGCGTCTACCATTGGAATGTTCTGGTCTATGCTGATCCCCGCTGCTCCTGTGTTGACCATTTCAGCCAATATGTGTCTAGATCTGCCGCATATGTGCAGTATTACATCTATGCTTGTGGACTGGATCAGCCTCCTCAGGTGGGGCTTCGAGAACTCATTAAATTGGCTTACAGATATCAAGCTTGAAGATGGCTCTGCGACGACTATGAAGTCAACTCCAGCCTCCTCCAATTGTCTCGCGTACTCTGATGCGGTCTCTTCTGCAAAATCAAGAATCGGCAGGAGGGTTTCCGGTTCTGTAGGCATGAGCTTGAGGAGGTTCATGAGTCCGATGACTTGGCCTACAATTGTGAACGGTCCAGTGACATAGAAGCCGGTTGGCATATCTCTCGAAAGCTCTCTGATCTTCTTGGCTGCTCTGACCATAATCGGCATCCTGACTTTATCGTGCGTACGCCGTACACCTTTTACGTCGACTGTCTTCCCGATCTGTGGGGCGTCTGCTTCTCGGTATTGAACGGTGGCTCCTAGGGCTTCAGCTTCTACAGTCAAATCCAGTAGGGGTAGTAAAGCGTCAACGTCAAATTCCCTCCTTATGTATTCTACTACCTTTACGTGTTTACTGGGTTCCAGTAGACAGGTTGACGAATTCAGCCTAAAAGGTGCCAATGCTGGATATCCAAGTATTGGAACTGCTGGGACACGATCGAATGTCGAAAAGTATTCTATGAGTCTCATCTAGAGTTCCTCCAGAATCTGTGCCCAAATTCTTCTGTTCGGCGGCTGTATCATGTCAAACATCCTAGTTCCTCGTTTCCCTTGGGAGTTGCCGGATTCAGCTTCTTGATGTAGGCTAGGAAATTAAGCCTGATATCTGATATCTGCATAAGTGAATCCACGTTTTCTCCTCTCCTCTTGTTCTTCTACCCACTTTTGGATTCCAACCTTTTGAAGTCTGTTACCATCTTGCAGCAGTGTTGGATATCTTTCAGCCAGCTTGTTGAAATCTCTGCAGGGATACTCCTTGCACTGGGGGCACACTATGATGTTTCTCTTCTTTGCGCAGTCTCTGATTCTACAGTCTGGCGGCCCACCTTTTCCATCTCTGCACCTGCATTCGAAGGATGCCAGTTCTCGCAGAAATTTCCAGAACGATGGAAACTTTTCTCTAATTTCAGGTGTATATTGGTAGAAGTCGTCAAATCCTTCCTCATGTAAGGTTTTCTGTAGCTCGAGGGCAAGTTTCGGTATCCTACTGTTCTGGGCGCATAGGCCACAATATAGGCCACAGAATGAAATCAAAGAAGTGTCTTCGCTCTGCATACTCGATTTCAAGACATGGGAGTATTAAATCCTTTTGAATGCCATGGGCTACCTCAGCTTACGTGCCCTCTGAGAAGGTTTTTGGAGATGCTGGCGTGTCTACATGATTTTGATCTTAGGCTTCAGGTGTCTGCTGGCTCATCGACCATCTATGAAGTCACCATGTGGACGTATCTTGCTCTACCTAGCATAAGGCTTAAAAATGTTGGCTGGGCTATGCTGGACAAAATGATAAAACTCATTGTTCTCGACGCTGATGGAACGATATGGTCTCATCATGACGCTAGCGCGCTGGTCGCTCCCTTCGAAATCGTATCATGTGATGTGATCCAGGACAAGTATCATTCTACTGTCCGATTGAATGATGGAATCAGAGAGTTCCTGAACTATGTGAGGGAAAATGGAATACTTTTGTCTTTGGCAAGCTGGAATGAGCCAGAAAACGTCTTCAGCCTCCTTTCCCTATTCGGTATAGATGGGTTCTTTGTCTTCCCAGTTGTGGAACCCCATCCAAACAAACATGTAATGCTCCAAAAGATTGTCTCAGGGCTGAGCCAGAGAGGAGTCAAGGTCCTGCCAGAGGAAATCCTGTACATAGACGACAGAGATGTGCACTTGGAAGAGATAAGATCTTCTGTTGGAAACGTGAAATTTCTAAGATACGGTGTCGATGTCGGGAACTGGTATGACGCACTGGACAAGGTTAAGTGTGTGATCGTCCGCAGACGTTCTCTTTAAGGCTTTCCTCAAAAACTTCTTGCCTCATCTGGTTCCGGAATAAGGCTTAATAGTGCTTGGAAGGACTATCCTCGGATAAGAGAAGGTCAACTTGTCGTTGAATGTGGATGAAATTAGAAGGGTGTTGGCTGGATATGACAGTGACGAGATTTCGATAGGTGTGTTGGGATCTCATTCTGCAGAAGAGGTTGGTGTCGCTGCAAAGGTATTTGGTTTTCGCACGGTGGTGGTCTGCCAAATGGGGCGGGAGGAGCTTTACGTGAGGTACAATAGGCATATTTTCGACAGCCAAATAGTCCTGCAAGACTTCTCAGAGATCTTGCAAGAGGAAGTCCAAGAGAGGCTCCGTGGTCTGAACACCATATTTTTGCCTAACCGTTCCTTTTCGGTGTATGTAGGATATGAGGGGATTGAGAAGCGCTTCAGAGTCCCAATCTACGGTAACAGGCTTATCCTGAAGACAGAGGAAAGGAGTATGCCGAGAAACCAGTATTGGCTTCTGGAGCAGGCTGGTGTCAGGACACCTAAGCGATTCAATAGGCCAGAGGACATAGATAGGCTCGTCATAGTGAAGGTGAGGCAGAAGGCAAAGCCTCTTGAGAGGGCTTTTTTTGTGGCTAAGGATGAGGGTCAGTACTGGGCTAAAGCTGAAGATCTGGCCTCTAGAGGCGTCATAGACTTGGATGATCTGAAGAATGCTGTAATCGAAGAGTTTGTTGTAGGCCCAAGGTTCAACGCCAACTTTCACGCCTGGGGCTTGAATGATGTCTTCGGAGACTTTGACTTTCTAGGATTTGATGACAGGAGGCAGGTCAACCTTCAAGGTGTTCTGAACCTGACTGCAAGAGAACAGTTGGAGCTTGACATCAATGTAAAGAACGAAGAAATAGGACATTTCGGTGTCACAATGCGCGAGTCTCAGAAGCCATTGGCCTATCATGCGGCAGAGAGGTTTGTGGAAGCCTGTAGGAGAGCTTATCCACCTGGTCTAGTTGGGCCTTTTGCGTTACAGGGTGCTGTAGCCTATGATCCTGAAGACTCAACAGGTAAAAGGCTTGATTTTTTTGTCTTTGATGTGAGCCCCCGCATACCTGGTTCTCCATGTGTTGGCCCAACCTCTCCCGAAATGAGGCGGCTTTGGTTGAAATATCGTGGTGTAATAAATGACTTAAAGTTGGACGTTGACAATTTCGATTCGGTTTTAGACTTCTCCATGCTAGAGATACTCTTTGCAGCTAGAAAGGGTAGGCTGGAGGAGATAATGACTTGATAAGTAGAGATGAGATCCTCCAAAGGCTGAGTAAGTATGATGCTGACAGGATCTCGATAGCTACTATATGTTCGCATTCAGCTCTTCAGCTCTTCTATGGAGCCAGAAAAGAAGGCTTCAAGACTATAGGCATATGTCTTGGAGACCGTGTTCGATACTATGAAGCCTTCCCAGAGGCTTCCCCAGACGAATTTATAGTTGTAGACGACTACATGGAGGTTCTAGATAGCCGTGTCCAAAAGAGGCTTTTAGATTTGAACGCCATCGTCATCGCACACGGCTCCTTTGTCGAATACGTGGGCGCAGAAAATCTGCAAGAATCATTTTACGTTCCCATGTATGGTAATAGGAGGGTTCTCGAATGGGAAAGTGATAGGAGAAAGCAGTTGGAGTGGTTTAACATGGCTGGAGTTAGGTCTCCGAAGGTTTACAGCGACCCCTCACAGATAGACTCTTACGCTTTTGTAAAGGTTTATGGGGCGAGAGGTGGAAAGGGATACTTTAGGGCTAAAGATGCAGAAGACTTTCATGAGAAGCTGAAGGCTCGAGTTGAAGAAGGCACCATCAAGACAGGAGACCAGATCTACATACAGGAATTTGTTGCGGGATCACGTTATTATCCACACTACTTCTACACCTCGATCGGATCTAGGGGTCTAAAGCTTTCTGTGGGCAGGCTGGAGCTTCTGAGCATAGATAGAAGGATAGAGCCGATCGACGAAATATACAGGGGGTTGCCTGACATCATACCTGACTACCTCGACTACACGGTTTCAGGAAACCAGCCTGTAATAGTCAGAGAAAGCCTGTTGCCAGATCTTCTCGACATCGGATCCAAGCTGGTTGAAGCTTCGATGAAACTTTTTCCGCCGGGGTTGATCGGCCCATTTTGTGTTGAGACGATCTATAGTCCTAAGAGGGGGTTTGTTGTCTTCGAAGTTTCAGCTCGCATAGTTGCTGGCACAAACCTCTATCCTGAAGGTTCACCTTACACACCATACCTATACGAGGATAGAATGTCGACTGGAAGAAGGATCTCCTTGGACATAAGGGAAGCCAGGGCAGAGAATAGGCTGCAGGATCTCATATACTAGATGTCTTCTGATGGAAGGTGATCCTGTGTCAGCGTACGCCGACATAGTGCTCTTGAATGGAAAGATAATCACCATGGCCGAGGATCTTGCTTCACATTCGGCTATTGCAGTTAAAGGTGACAGGATTGTCGCCGTCGGCGTGGATTCGGAAATGGAGAGGTGGGTTGGAGAAGGGACGGTTGTTGTCGATCTCAAAGGAAGAACGGTTGTACCTGGATTTGGAGACTGCCATTGCCATTTCATACAGTATGCTCTAGCTCTCCCACATGTGGACCTACGTGGCGTGGTTGACATGAAAGGATTCTTGGACAAGGTCAAGACTGCTGTCAGCCTAGAAGTGCCTGGAGGTTGGATACTAGGACATGGATGGGATCAAGACAAGATGAGATGGAATGGTGCATGGGCGCGTTCTCGTAGATGGCCGAATCGGTGGGATCTAGATCTGGTAGCACCAGAGAATCCAGTGTTCTTCACAAGGATCTGCTGTCACGTCGCGGTCGTGAACAGCTTGGCCCTTAGGCTGGCGAACATAACAGAAGATACTCCTGACCCATATGGAGGTCAAATAGATAGAGATCCCTCTTCTCGACAGCCAACTGGAATATTGAAGGAGTCGGCGATGGATCTTGTTCGTGTGAGGATTCCTACACCTGACGATGGGCAGCTGAAGAGGGCCTGTAGACAGGCCCTAATAAAAGCCGTCAAAATGGGGGTGACTTCTATCGAAGAGGCTGGTGTTGGATGGAGGGAGCTTGAAGTATACCGCGAACTGTACGAAGAGGGATCTCTCAACGTCCGAGTTAATCTCCTGATGAACTCGGATTGTCTCAACAGACTGATAGAAGAGGGTGTGCGGTCTCCTCATCCAATACAGCCAGACTGGATAAGAATAGTGGGGATCAAGATATTTGCAGACGGATCATTAGGGGGAAGGACCGCGCTGCTAGAGAAACCTTATCATGATGCGCCTGAAACCTGTGGCCTCCCACAACTTTCTCAAGCGGAATTAAACAGACTCGTACTCGATGCAAACGAAGCTGGGATTTCAGTTGCTGTGCACGCGATAGGCGACCTCGCAAACAGAATGGTGCTGGACGCCTTCGAAGATAGCAGGCGCGCCTTGGGAGCGGAAAGGTATGGTAGGCTTAGAAATAGAATTGAACACTGCTCTGTGTTGGATGAAAAGATTGTGAGACGCTACAAGGAGCTTGAGGTCGTCGCCTCGATTCAGCTTGGTTTCGCGACATCCGATATGGACTGGATCCTTCAGAGGGTTGGCCCAGAAAGGATAAAGTACACTTATCCTTGGAGGACCTTGTTGGATGAGAAGATAAAATGTGTGGGTGGGACGGACTGTCCGGTTGAAACGCTCGACCCGATGGCGAACATTTACAGCGTATCGACTAGGAAGAGAAAAGGATTCTCCCTATGTAAACCATATCTCTCTCAGAAGTTGACGGTCGAGGAGGCGCTTCAGCTGTTAACAAGAGAAGCTGCCTATGGCACATTTGAAGAGGACAGGAAAGGAATGTTAGAGTCCGGCAAGCTCGCTGACCTTGTCGTTCTTTCGAACAACCCACTCACGGTGTCATCTGAAGATGTTCGAAATATTGAGGTCTTGATGACGATCGTAGGTGGAAAGGTCGTCTTCAAGTCAGCCCACCTTTAGTCGTGTTAATTATGTTCTTGCTAGATAAGCTCGTCTATGACCTGGTTCACATGTTCATTTGACAGAACCTTGAGCAGTTCATCCAGTTCCTCCTCACAGCTCTCCAGTATCTCCTGCACTGGGAACCCTCTATCACGATAGATTTTGGCCTGCCGAATTGTCGCCGTTAAGTCTGAAATCTTGACCAAGATCGCTTCCCTACTCTTTCTGTTGACGTACTCGTCGAAGAGGCTCTTGAACTCTATTAGCCCACTTGACCGTGATAGCTCTTCTATAGTTTCCTGTTCGGTTTCGATCTTCGCCTTTTTACCTAATCTGTCTGTGAGAGCTTTTGGAATGTCTCCGATCGATGCCTCGCTTATGTCATGGATTATGCTCATTTCTAACATTTTGGCTTTGTCGATTTCGCCGTCGACTTTGAGTGAGAGGATCGTCGCAATAGAGGCAACCTCAAATGTGTGTTCGGCAACCGTCTCCGCTTCGTATGGTGGGATTCCCTTCTGAAGCCATCCTGTCCTGGGAATGTTTTTGAGAATTGCCACCATGTCCGCTATTATCTTGAGGTTCATGGCCATCAACGTGTGGGCAAAGGCAATATGTCCTCATGACTCCAGTTGGTTTTCGCCCTTTATCTTCTTTATGAGCCACACCATTTTCTTACCGAAGTTTGTCGCCGTCCTAATTCCCTCCTCGTCCTTGCATACTTCGTCCTTTTCTCTGCCAAAGGCTATGTTCCAGTATGTGGAGCCTGGAACTATCATTCCCTGATTTAGAAAGAAGAACAGTAGCTGTGCGAATGTGAAGTTGTGTCCAGCTCTTCTTGCGACAACCATCGCCCCTCCGACTTTGTCCTCGAAGACTCTACCAGTCTGGTTGGATAGGTATCCTGCTCTATCGATCAGCGCCTTTATCTGTGGGGTAGCCGAGCCAAAGTATACTGGTGAGGACAATATTATGCCATCTGCCTGAACCATTTTATCGTAGACGGCTCTAAAGTCATCCTTTTTCCAGCAGCTTTTTGTCTCCTTGCATGTTCTGCAGCCGTCGCAAGGTTCTATTCTCTTGTCTGCTAACCTCACAAGTTCCGTTGCCGCACCCTCGCCCTTAGCAGCCTTCAAGGCCTCGGAAACAAGCCGTTCTGTGTTTCCACCTACTCTTGGACTTCCAACTATGCCCAACACCTTGATCATGGACGAAGGATCGGTTTGAGTCACATAAAACCGTTGCTTTAGCCCGATGTGCTCGTAAGGCTGATAGAAAAGAAAGAGTTATTATGGGCAGGAGGATTTAAATGTCTGTGCCATTGCTTGATCTTGGCTGGCTAGGAGAAGAACCATTTCAGGTTGATGCTGATCTAGTAGTGACCGGTAGAACATGTGTTGTGGGCGCCAGTGGGAGTGGAAAGAGTTATGCTGTAGGCGTAATATGTGAGGAGCTTTGCAAGAGCAAGGTGCCCTTTGCCCTCATCGATGTGGAAGGAGAATATTCTGGATTGAAAGAAAGATATGAGCTCATATGGGTGAGTGAAGGTCGAGGATGTGATGTGAGCTGGAGTTCATTGAATGTTGAAGAATTGGCTAGACAGGCTCTAGACATTCCCCCGCTTATACTTGACATTTCGGAGGTTGATGAGCCAAGGGCGAAGGTGGAAAGGTTTCTCATCGACATCTACCGTGAAATTTCAAGTCGTAGGACGCCATATCTTATCATTTTGGAGGAAGCTGATAAATTTGTGCCTCAAGTTGGTGAGAAGCTTCAGATCCTTCAAGAGATCGCTCGCAGAGGAAGAAAGCGGGGCCTCGGCCTTTTGCTTTGTACACAGAGGCCCTCTCTGGTGGACAAGAATGTACTTAGTCAATGCTCGAATCAGTTGATAGGGAGACTGGTCATCAGAAATGATCTCCAATCTGTAAGCCAATTCTTTCAAGAGCATGGATTACCCAAGCAGTTGACGACATTGCCACCAGGTGTCTTCTATGCGCTTGGAGGTCTATCACCTCTACCGGTTTCTATTAGGGTTAGGGTCAGAGAGACGACACATGGTGGCATCACTCCTAAGCTGAAAGATCGCGTTGTTAAACCTTCCATGGCGTTCTTGGAAAGACTTCGTGTGCCTGAGGCCATTCAAAGGAGCTTTGGCCTGCCTCCTTTGATCGATTCTACGAGGGCGTCCACATTGGCTAGGAAGGGGAGGCTTGTCCTCTTCGGTAGAAGAGAGGAGATTGCTGGAGTCCAACTGATCTTTTGGCCTCTGATAGAGCTTGTGGTAAGGATTAGGGCAGGGTTGATCAGAAGGAGGTTTGAAGATCGATATTTGTTCTTGGATGGTGTGACAGGGAGACAGGCTGAGTTTAAGGCAGGGTTGTCGTTTAAGTATGGGTTGGAGAAGGTTCTTGGTGTCGACACGCAATCTATTGAATTCTTGAAGACGCTGAAGCCTGATAGAGACATTAGCCTGATGGAGGTATCCGATAAACTTGGAGTTTCAGAGGGTCTTCTGCGAAATATGATAAAGCTCTTGGATGAAAGAAAACTGATCGCGTCACGTAAGAGTGGGAGGGCCAAGGTTTATCGTCGGCTGATCGAATTGCCTAAGCTCAGACTCTTGCAGGAGCCGATCGAGCTTGAGCAGGTGAATACATCTGATGCACGTGTCGAAGAAGTAAAGATAAGAGAGGCGGAAGTCAGGGAAGTCTTGAGAGGGCTTATCCCGAACTCCGATCTCGCATCATTTAGGGTGTTCTTTTATCCACTTTATAAAGTGGAGCTACTTGACAATAAGAGGAAACGGGCTGTCTGGATTGATGCCAGGAAAGGCAAGGAACTAAGATGATTGTCTACGAAGATCTGCCTTCTCTCGCCTTATAACATTAAGTTGGCTTCCATTTGCTAATCCACAGACAGCAAACATAGAAGTGCATGCTGAGCAGGCTTGGAGAATATTGGGCAGATTAAGGCGGCTTCGCTGGTTTAGAAGGTTTTTCCTATCAAAAGTGAAGCGAGCACTGCAACGGTTATGATCGCAGCCGTCTCTATCAAGGTTATTTTCCAATGTATCTTTGTCTTTTGAGATCTGTATCTGACGACGAAGAATAGTACTACTGCGGCTACTATAGCTAATGATATGATTGCACCAAGTGGGGCTGGTATAGTCAAGAAGGCGATAATCGGTATTATGCCCGCGAGGAAGGTGCTGGTGCTGCACAAGAATGCGGAGAGGTAGTTAGTTCTGCCCCGCTCTCTCCTCAAGATCACGAATAAGCTTTCAGCAAGTTTGAGTGACTTGTCTCTCTCGATCTTGTCAGGTATGTCGCTGAGGCTGTAGTATATTAGGTTCCTTAGGGTCAGAAGGTCGGCGATGTCCTCGGTCTTGCCGCCAAGTAGGAAGCTTGAGAAGTTGGTTATCGCCACGGAAGCTAGACTGAGGATTGCCGCGAAAGTGGCTGCTGTAGCTGTTAGACCTGCCAAGATCGTGGATAGGATCACTACTAGGCCTGTGATTGAGCCGTCGGTGAGCCCCGCGATCGTCTCCATTATCGGCTCACTTGCCAACAGTAGGTTCTGCCATTCTTTTCCGATTCTAAGGCCTTTCTCTGTAGGCTTGATTCTCCCACTTTGACTGTCTACAAGTCCTTCTGAGCTCAACTCCTCTAAAGCCCTCTCGACGTCCTTTATGTCGATACAGACATATCCTGTGCACGCCTTCTCTATTCTACGTTTGAGTGTGTTCTTTTCGAGGCTTCTGCCATCTCCTAGTCTAATCAACGTAATTATCTTTATCAGGTCATGTAGCTCCTGCACTTCAAACGACAAATGATCGGTTTCACCGCCTGCAAGGCTGCATCTCTTCCCTCTTATCATCATGTGTTCCTTTATTAAATGTTGGCATAGGTTCTGCCTTTCTCCGCTTCTACGGTCACAGTTCTATCGGCTGAACCTTGAATTGCTCCAAACGTCAGCGTAGTCGCTGTATCCCCTCTTTTCCCAGAATCCAAGCTCTTTTTCTTTAGTGAAACTGATTCTTTCTATCCACATTGCGCTCTTGTATGCATATTTGTCCGGGACCACCAATCTGACTGGCCCACCAAGTGATCCGTCTAGGGGTTCACCGTTCAACTTATACGCTAATAGTACCTTGTCCTTAAGAAGCTCTTCTAGATTCAGGGAGGTGGTGTATCCATCTGCGCATCTGAAGGAGACGTATCTGGCATGCTCCTTTGGAGTGGCTCTTGAGGCTATTGTACTAAACTTGACTCCGTACCAGATGCAGTTTCTGACACTCCATCCTTCGACACAGTGGAAGTCACTCTTTGATTCAGCGGACGGCAGTCTTAGGAAGTCGGTCCAGGAGAGCTTGAGGGGGTTCTCTACTTCTCCGTCGACTGTCAAAGTCCATCTTTTCAAGTCTATATTAGGATTCTTTGAGACTATTCCAGGGTGGTCTATGTTCCACCTTAGTATCTTTGGGATCTCATGTTGGTCTGGTGGCAGCCCGCTTTCCTCCATACTGTAGGATTTGTGTCTGTTTGATAATAAGTCTTTTCAAAGATTGGTGGCTGCGGTTTGTCGAAGGCTGGCCTGTTCTTTCGAGATTCAGGTCTATTCAAGAGTCTTTGTCTGCTGGCTGAGGGCATGTCTTGGTGTAGCGTCTGCTTGGCCTCCTCTATCCTTTCCAAAGTCCCAGGGCTAACCCGACTAGGAAGGTGGCTGAGGAGTATGGTAGCATGTTGACGAGAGGTCCAGCCTCTGCCCAAAGTGTTGGAAGATATTTTAGGGTGGCCTTTGCGATATCTTCAAAGGCTGGTATTTGAGTGTATCCAACGGCGACCAGCACTATAAGTAGGACAATGATGGCAATTACAAGTTTCACGGTCCTCTTGACTATTACGCCCACGATGAGGCCGATAAGAAAGGGAATCACTATCGGTATGATCCACGCGAATTCTGGAGGGAGTATGTCTGCCATAACACAAGCAAGCTGGAACCTTAATTTAAAGTTTCTAGCCATTCCTATCTTAACGATTTGGTCCGAGAAAGAAGGTTCTTGTCAGAAATCCTTAAGAACAGGTTCGTGGAAAAGTTGCTGTTGTTCCTTGAATATGCCACGTTGGTGTATGTAGATGCCAGGTGAGCTTTCACCAGACAGGCTTAGAAGGGTGTTTGATGCCAGCACTATAGCTTGCACATCCTCAGAAGAAATATCTCCATTGACTGGTATCGTTGGTCAAGATAGGGCTGTCAAGGCTCTAAAGTTTGGGCTTGATATCAAGGAACGTGGATTCAACATATATGTGGCTGGCTATCCTGGAACGGGTAGAATGACGGCCGTCAGGGACTTCTTGGAGGAGACGGCTAAGTCTAAGCCTGTTCCTGACGACTGGTGTTATGTCAACAACTTCGACAACCCCTATGAGCCTAAAGCTATCAGGCTGCCTCCTGGTAGAGGCAAGATCTTTCAGAGCGACATTTCCAGCTTCATTGATGAAGCGAAAAGGGAGCTGCCTAAGGTCTTTGAGAGCGAAGAATATGTCGCCAAAAGGTCTGCGACGGTAACGAACATCGAAAGAGAACGGGATGCCCTATTCGGGCAGCTTAACCGAAGGGCTAAAGAAGAAGGCTTCATGTTGAAGAGTACGCCGGTAGGCCTTCTAACGATCCCTGTCATCGATGGTCGGCCTTTGACTGATGAAGAATTTAAGGCTCTAGGCCAACGTACAAAAGAAGAATTTCAGAAGAGACGGGAAAGGTTGAACGCTGACTTGATTATTGCGGCTACACAGTTGAAGAACCTGGAAGCGAAGATCAACGAAGAAATCAAGAAGTTGAATCGTGAAGTTGCCCTCTACGCGATCGGCCACCAAGTCTCACACCTTCTCTCCAAATATGAGGCATTTCCAGATGTCAAATCATACATTGAAGAAGTTCAAGAGGATATCCTGGAGAACCTCGACGAGTTTATGTCAGCACCCGAATCCGCTCCCTCCACGCCATTTCCATGGATGAAGCAGATTCCTTTCAAGCGGTATGAGGTGAATGTGATAGTTGATAATTCTAGCCTGAAGGGCGCCCCTGTCGTCGTTGAGCTTAACCCAACCTATCAGAATCTGTTTGGGAGAATAGAGAAGGAAGCACAATTTGGTGTGTTGACCACCGATTTCACGATGGTTCGAGGTGGTTCTATACACAAGGCCAATGGTGGATACCTTGTTCTTCCAATGGAAGAGCTGATTAAGAACCCATTTTCTTGGGAAGGTTTGAAGATGGCCCTCAAGAGCCAGCAGCTGACGATTGAGGAGGCTGGTGAACGTCTAGGCTTTGTTACAACTAAAGGGTTGAAGCCTTCACCTTTACCTTTGGACGTTAAGGTCATAGTCGTAGGTGATCCGCTGCTTTATCAGATGCTTTATGTCTTGGACAGAGACTTTAAGGAGCTATTCAAGATTAAGGCTGACTTCGACACTTCAATGGACAGGAATGAAGAGAACATGAGAAAGTATGCGGCCTTCATATGCACTTTCTGCATTAAGGAAGGGTTGAAGCATCTCGATTCGTCGGCTATCGGCAAGATAATCGAATATGGCTCTAGGTTGGCTGAAGACCAGAATAAGCTTTCTACCGGCTTTGCCTACATCGCCGACATCATTAGGGAAGCCAACTTCTACGCCGTGCAGGAGGCGTCCACCTACATAAGTGAAAGTCATGTGAGGAGGGCAATTGAAGAAAAACGTTACCGCTCAAACCTTATTCAAGAGAAGATACAGCAGATGATCGAGAAGGGGTTGGTGCTTATAGACACCGAGGGATATGCAATCGGGCAAGTCAATGGTCTATCAGTCGTCAGCTTAGGAGACTTTTCATTTGGTAGGCCTTCCAGGGTGACTGCCAGTGTAGGGTTGGGTAGAGAAGGCATCATCGACATAGAGCGGGAGTCGACTTTGGGTGGTCCAATCCACAGCAAGGGTGTGATGATATTGAGCGGCTATCTGTCTAACAAGTATGCTCAGGATAAGCCGCTTAGTCTATCCGCTCGTCTTGTCTTCGAGCAGAGCTATGAAGGCGTTGAAGGTGATAGTGCGTCGAGCACAGAGCTCTACGCTATCCTCTCCGCACTCTCAGGGCTTCCGGTTAAGCAGTCGATAGCTGTAACTGGCTCAGTGAACCAGAAAGGTGAAGTTCAAGCGATAGGAGGAGTTAATGAAAAGATCGAAGGCTTCTTTGAAGTCTGTAAGGTCAAGGGCTTGACCGGCGAGCAGGGTGTTATAATCCCTGAAAGTAACGTGCAGAATCTTATGCTGAAGGAGGATGTGGTTGAGGCTGTGAGAAACGGCAGATTTCATGTGTATCCTGTGAAGACTATAGATGAGGGGATCGAACTCCTCACCGGTGTAAAGGCTGGAGTAAGGGGGTCTGATGGATTGTTCGAAGAAGAGTCTGTGAACTACAGGGTTGACCGAAGGCTGAAGGAGATGGCTGAAAGGCTGAGGGAATACGCTGGCTTCATGATGGAGGGTAGAGGAAGATAGGTGTATGTGAAGTCATGTATGATATAGTCTTCCATCAGCAAGATGCTGCCGTAGATTAGGGGCTCATGGTGCAGTCTCTTCGATATCTGTCTAGAGGCTTGGCCTCAGTCTCTGCGTCTCTAGCCCGTTGGAGTATCTGCTATAGAACCATCTCTTGACAGCTTCAACTGAGGCAAGGTATAAGATGAGCAGGCCTGCTAGGACCATGTAGAAGCTTAAGGGTGGTGTCTCGAACTTGAAGAGTTCTCCGATCGGTGTGGATGGGATTAGCATCGAAAATGCGACGATGCCTAGGGTGCTCGCCAGCAGGAGGCGGCTTGGCCTACTCTTATAGAACGGCACCTTTCTTGTTCGGATGACGAATATGACCAGTGCCTGTGAAGCTAATGACTCAAGGAACCAGGCGGTTTGGAACAGTGGTGCACTTGCGTGAAATACAAGCAGCATTATGAAGAATGTGAGGAAGTCGAAGATGGAGCTTATTGGGCCCAGGCAGATCATGAAGAGTCTTATTAAAGAGATGTCTAGCCTTTTTGGCTTTCTGACATATTCTGGGTCGACGTTATCTGTTGGAATAGAAAGCTCTGAGAGGTCATAGAGTAGGTTGTTTAATAAGATCTGGGTGGGTAACATCGGTAGGAAGGGTAGAAAGAGTGATGCTCCGGCTACGCTGAACATGTTTCCAAAGTTTGAACTTGTGCCCATCATGATATACTTCATTGTGTTACCGAATGTCTTTCTTCCTTCGAGGACTCCATCTGCAAGCACTGTCAGATCCTTTTGCAGTAGTATTATGTCCGCCGATTCTTTGGCTACATCGACTGCATTATCCACCGATATCCCAACATCTGATGTTTTCAGCGAGGGTGCATCATTGATTCCGTCTCCGAGGAAGCCGACGACGTGGCCGTTGTTTTTTAGTGCGAGTATTATTCTGTCCTTTTGGGCTGGTGTCACTCTCGCGAAGATATTGGCCTCTTCCACAACTCTTGCAAGGGCGTCATCATGCATTTGTGCAACCTCGCTTCCTAAGACGACCTTTTTTATCTCGAATCCGAGCTGCTCGCATGTCTTCTGTGTGACGAGCTCGTTGTCTCCTGTGAGGATCTTGAGTTCTATACCTGTTTTGTTGAGCAACCGCAGGGACTCTTTAGCTGTCTCCTTCGGAGGGTCTATGAAGGCGACGAACCCCAAAAATATCATTTCGCTTTCGTCTTCGATGGAGTATATGAGCTTGTCCTCTCTAACCCTCTTATATGATACTCCTAGGACCCTGAACCCCTCTCTGCTCAACTCCTCATATTTCTCATGTATCTTGTTCTGCAGTTCTGTCATCAGATCATAGACTTTGTCGTCAATTTCGCAGTAGGCGCAGATCTTCAGGATTTCTTCAGGTGCTCCCTTGGCGATCATCAGCCGCTCTCTCT
The DNA here is from genome assembly GCA_964448685.1 of uncultured Nitrososphaeria archaeon. Taxonomy (GTDB): domain Archaea; phylum Thermoproteota; class Nitrososphaeria; order JACIWG01; family JACIWG01; genus CAYUWR01. The sequence continues at coordinate 62,140 of CAYUWR010000010.1, read as the reverse complement.
CACGTTCTGTGACTATCGAAACACGTTTTCTTATGAAATCGAATGGAACCTCGTCTATCTTTTGATAGCTTTTGATATCTATATCCTTGTATCTTAATATGGCTTCATCGAGTGGGCTTCTGAGTCCGGTCTGGAATGAGCTGTTTAAGAAGGAGAACAAGAGTACCTTCTCATCATCTTTCCCTTCGACATCTATGTGTTTTATGAGCGTTATCTTGTTTTCTGTAAGTGTGCCAGTCTTGTCTGTGCATAGTATATCCATGCTTCCGAAGTTCTGTATGGCTGATAGGCGCTTAACGATAACATGTCTCTTAGACATCGAGATAGCTCCTTTTGAGAGGTTGACTGACAGAATCATAGGAAGAAGTTCGGGTGTTAGCCCGACAGCGAGCGCCACGGAGAAGAGGAGTGACTCTAAGACTCCCCGTTTGAAGAGCGCGTTTATGAAGAAGACGAATATTACGAGTATAAAGGTGGTCTCCATTATGAGGTATCCGAACCTTCTAAGCCCCTTCTCGAACTCTGTCTCAGGCTCCCTTGAAACAAGTTTTCTTGAAATCTTTCCGTATTCGGTGGCGCTCCCTGTCCTCAGTACCAGTGCTGTCGTGGTGCCACTGACTATTGACGTTCCTAGGAAAAGGCAGTTGTGTAATTCGGTTATCGTAGCATTTTTGGCTTTCGATGGGGTGCTTGTCTTCTCCACTGGAACTGACTCGCCGGTTAACGCTGACTGGTTGACGAATAGGTCTTTTGCGCTGATTACTCTTGCATCGGCTGGAATCATGTCTCCGGCAGAAAGGGATAAGATATCTCCAGGCACTATTTCTGAAATCTTCACCTCCTTCTTTCTTCCATCTCTTATGACTGTTGTTGTCGTGGTCACTTTCTCTCTTAACATGTCAGCTGCCTTTTCGGCTTTGGATTCTTGAAAGAAGAGGAGTACCACGCTTACCATCACTATGGAGAAGATGATGGCTGCGTTGATCGCTTCGCCGAGAAGTCCTGATATTGAGCCTGCAAATAAAAGTATGATCAAGAGTGGGCTTTTTAGCTGTAGGAGGAACTTTTCTGCTGTACTGCGTCTTTTCCTTCTCCTTAACTCGTTGGGTCCGAAGACTTGTAGACGTTTTTCAGCCTCTTCTGTGGTCAGCCCCTCTTGTGAAGTGTGGAATCGTTCCATGACCTCAGATATGGGGTTGCTCAGGAGGTCTTCAATACGCTCTGTCTTTTGTGGGCTTAGATGGCTGTCTATTTCAGAATAGAGGTCTGTCTTCTCCATAACTCCGACAATGGCTTCTCATACGCTCTTCTTATAAGTCTTCCTGCTCTTTTACCCTCCGGGAATTCGAAGCAAGCTCGTAGGCTTACACGTTAGATGAGCAGTTTGGAAAGAAGTTCTTCCTCTATCATCCATCTCTTTTGGGCCTCATAGCTTGGATGTGGCCTGAACTTCCTTTTGACTTTGTCGATGTCCTCTCCTACGACCTGTATCTTGTTTAGGTCTCCTTCGCCTAAATTCATTCGTCTACAATAGTGCAGGTATCCTATCTCTTCTGGGTTGAATCCCATGATGTAGGCGCCGACTACATCGGCTGCTAGCGGGTCGTTGCTCGCGATCGCTATCTTCATGTCGACTGGTTCCCCTGACTCGGGGCCTCTTCCTTCCATTGCGACGAATCCGTCGATTATTGCCAGTTTTGGCCAGACATATCTTGAAATTTTGTAGATGTTCAGGTTTGTGGCTGGATACCCTTGATGAATCCTCTTCTTATGTATTAGGCTTCCGACTACGATATTCTTTATCGCCATTGTTGCGATTACTGTATCATGGGTCTTCAGGACGGCCGATGATATTATGTAGTCGCTTTCAAGTACTGTCTTGGCGACCTTGAATGGTATCCTGTTGAAGCGGCTGTCGAAGGCTTCGACTTCCTCGTAGTCGTCGTTGTTTAGGTCGACGAGTTTGACATTGTATTCTCTCTTTAGGTCTAGGTACAGGTAGTTCTTGTATGCTGTCGCGGTATCGTAGGCTGAGCCTTCTGCGATCGTGATAGGCTTGTCCGTGAACTGGGTGATGAAGTCGAGTGTCGCCTTTGCTGTATCGACTTGAGTTGATGATAGCGGATGATATGGTGACACAAGGTTAGGTTTGAACAGTATGCTCCTCTTGTCCTTTATGTCCTTCTCAATGTCTTCTTTGACCAGGTCAAGAGCTTTTCTGACGGTATCATATCTTGTCTTGTCCTTCGCCAAGGACACCTTTACCATTTTTGGGTCAACCTCTTGGTTTCTATTTGGCCTCTTTTAGGCCTTATATAACTTGTTTGGAAGAAAGTTTGATCGTGTTGTCTGCTGGTCAAATCTAGAATCTGAAGAACCTACTCTTCTTGCTCTCGTGATCCACGTCAAGGTCTTTTGAAAGCTCTTGCAGAAGCTCCTTTTGTCTCTGTGTAAGCTTCTTTGGCACAGACACGCTCACGTGTACCAGTAGGTCTCCTCTTCCGTATCTGTTCAGTCTTGGCATGCCCTTTCCGGAAAGCTTTATGACTTCGCCTGGCTGTGTTCCAGGCGGAATCTTTACTGTTGTGTTTCCGTCGAGTGTCGGTATTGCTATATCTGTCCCCAGTGCGGCTTGAGGGAAGCTTATTGTCAGCTGATAGTGAAGATTGTCTCCTTCCCTCTGGAAGTGTCGGTGTGGTAGGATTCCGATCTGGACATACAGGTCTCCTGGTGGGCCGCCATTTGGTAGGGTGTCTCCCTGTCCCTCTAGTCTGAGCTGATATCCTTCATCTATTCCTGCTGGCACCTTGACGACTATCTTTCTCCTTTTCCTCGTTATCCCTGTTCCTCCACATCCTCTGCATGGTGACTCTATTATTGTTCCTGTACCTCTGCAGCTTTGGCATGTCGTTATCTCTACAAATCTTGCGAATCCGCTTGAGCGTACCTTCTGAACTTGGCCTGTGCCTCTGCAGTTTGTGCAGGTCTTAGGTCTTGTGCCCGGGCTTGCCCCTGTCCCATTGCAGACGTCACATCGTTCTGTTCTCGGCACCTCTATCTCCTTCTGCACTCCTCTTGCTGCTTCTTCTAATGTTATTTCAAGCTCGTAGGTCAGGTCTCTGCCTCTTGCTCTCTCTCTCCTGAATCCGCCTCTTCCAAAGAAGAAGTCAAATATGCTGTCGAAGCCGAAGTCAAAGCCTAAGTCGCGTAGTATTGACTCGAAGTCTGTTCCCCTGAATATGTCTTCTGTCGTGTACCTTTGGTCGAAGCCTGAATGACCTAGCATGTCGTACTGTCTACGTTTCTCGTCATCTGATAGCACAGCATAGGCTTCAGAGATTTCTTTGAACTTCTCTTCTGCATCAGGAGACTTGTTTCTGTCTGGATGATACTGTAGGGCCAGCTTCCTGTACGCGTCCTTGATCTGTTCTTTCGTGGCATCGCGTGGGACTCCAAGTACTTCATAGTAATCCTTCTTGGCCGACATGCCGTCATTCCTCTAACTTGACAGGCTGTAAGTCTTTCTATTTTACTGTGTAGTCAGTGTCTACTGTCTTGTCTTTGTCTTGAGGCTTGACTTCTCCCTGCTGTTGCCCCTTCTGCTGTCTGGCGTACTCTGAAGCTGCCTGCTGGTAGATTACGGTGCCGACCTCCTGTAGGACTTTCCTAAGTTCCTCCATCTTCTCCTTTATCTTGTCTATCTCTTTTCCAGCTAGGGCTTCCTTGAGGGCTGCGACGGCTTTGTCTATCTGATCCTTCTGTTGCTGTGTAAGTTTCTCACCTAAGTCTTTCTTTGTCTTCTCTGACGTGTAAACCAATGCTTCTGCATCATTTCTCAGTTCAGCTTCCTCACGTCTTTTCCTGTCCTGTTCAGCGAACTGTTCAGCCTCCTTCACCATCTTCTCCTTCATCTCTTTTGACAGTTTCGTTGATGCGGTTATCGTTATCTTAGCCTCCTTTCCTGTGCCAAGATCTTTTGCGGTCACATTCAAGATGCCGTTTGCGTCTATGTCGAATGTAACCTCTATCTGGGGTACGCCTCTTGGGGCAGGAGGTATTCCTTCGAGGTTGAACATGCCAAGGGAAACGTTGTCGGCTGCCATCGGTCTTTCTCCTTGGAGGATGTGGATGGTGACTGCGGTCTGGAAGTCCGATGCTGTTGAAAAGATCTGGCTTCTCCTCGTAGGTATGGTTGTGTTTCTCTCGATGATCTTGGTGAAGATGCCTCCCAGGGTCTCCACTCCAAGAGAAAGTGGTGTGACGTCCAAGAGGAGTATGTCTTTGACTTCGCCTGAGAGGACAGCTCCCTGTATGGCTGCGCCCACCGCCACACACTCCATTGGATCAACCCCTCTTTCCGCGGGTTTCCCGATCACTCTTTCGACGAACTTCTGCACCAATGGCATTCTCGTGGTGCCTCCTATGAGGATGATCTTGTCTATCTCCTGTGGTGTCAGTTTGGCGTCTTCTAATGCCCTCGTAATTGTTCGCCCTGTCTTTTCGACTATTGGTTCAGCCAGCTCCTCAAGTTTGGCTCTTGTCAGTGTCAAATGAAGGTTCTTCGGCCCTGATGCGTCGACGTATATGAATGGTAGGTCGATGTCTGTGGTCAGCAATGTTGACAGCTCTATCTTGGCTTTTTCTGCAGCCTCTTTGAGTCTCGCCATGGCCATCCTGTCGTTTCTGAGGTCGACTCCTGTCTGTTTTCTGAATTCTTCGATCACGTAATCCATGACGGCTTGGTCGATGTCTGCTCCCCCGGTCTTGGTGTCGCCGCTTGTTGAGAGGACCTGGAAGACTCCTTTGCCGAAGTCCATTACTGTCACGTCATGTGTTCCACCTCCGAAGCTGAACACAAGAATCTTCATGTCTCTGTCAAGTTTGTCGATGCCATATGCGAGGCAGGCTGCGGTAGGCTCATTGATTATCCTGAGAACTTCTAGTCCAGCTATTTCGCCTGCGTCTTTGGTTGCTTGGCGTTGGTTGTCGTTGAAATGCGCTGGCACAGTTATGACGGCCTTCTTCACTGGAGTGCCAAGGTATGTTTCAGCGTCCCTCTTTATCTTCTGTAATATGAAGGCTGAAATCTGCTGGGGGGTGTACTCTTTCCCGAAGATTTTCACCTTATAGTCTGTCCCCATCTTACGTTTTATTTCGAAGATTGTGCCTTCAGGGTTGGCTGTTGCCTGCCTCTTTGCTGGCTCGCCGACTAATAGTTGTCCATCTTTTGTGAATGCGACAACTGAGGGAAACATCTTGCCTGCTACCGATGGCCCTTCGACGCTCGGTATTACCGTGGCTCTGCCTCCTTCGTAGACAGCTGCCGCGGAGTTGGTCGTACCAAGGTCTATTCCGATTACTTTCTCATTTGGTTTACTCATTTGAACCACCTTGTAGAGTTTCGGGTTTTTGGCATGGCTTGACTGCCACCTTGACAATACTCGGCCTAATCACCTTATCCTTCATAATATATCCTTTTCTAATTTCCTCCACTATTGTACCTTCTTCCACCCCCTCTTTTTCGATGGTGGCGACTGAGCTGTGTCTTGTTGGGTCAAATGGTTTCCCGATAGTTTCTATCGGCGTCACCCCTTCGTTTGCTAGAATCTTCTGAATCTTCCTCAATGACATCTCAACTCCCTGAATCAGCACCTCGATGGAGTTTGATGTTCTTGCCGCTTTGATGGCCATCTCCAGTTCGTCTACGGTCTCCAAGAGGTCTGAGACAAGGCGTTCATTTGAATATCTCTTGATATCCTCTATCTGCCTGTCAACCCTCTTTCTGTAGTTTTCAAAGTCTGCCTGCATATATTTGAGACGTGTCAGGTACTCGTCTGATCGCCTCTTTTCTTCTTCAAGTTCTCTTGTCAACTTCTCCAACCGCGATATCCTTCTCTGAGATGTGCTTTTTTCCTCGCTCATCAAAACCACTCCTTTAAAGCAATAGGGTCTCAATGGTCTCTGATATATAATTTTTCGTTTGATTGGGTTTCAACGGTCTGCGGCCGACTTCTGCTAGGCTGCATTGATGTCGACGCTGACTAATGCCCCTGATAAGGCATGATGATGCTTTCTTGACTGGTTCGATTTAGGTGGGAGTGACCCTGTATCCTGAAATCTTCTCCATTGCTTTGATCGCTGCCTGGGTTCCCTTCTCTGAGTAGCCTTCGGCTTCAGCGATCCTCAATATTTGGTTGACTAGGGCTGTGCCTGGAAGGGGAAGGCTGTATTCTGCGGCGGTTTCAAGTACGAGTCTCAGATCCTTCTGTTGGGTCTTGATTTTGAATCCTGGTTCAAGGTCTCCTTTGACGATCTTTGGTCCTAGGTTGGCGAGCTGCCAAGAGTTTGCAGCCCCACCTGTTAAGACTTCGATCAGCTTGTTTAAGTCCAGTCCCGCTTTGGCACCCAGCATAAGGCCTTCGCAGATTCCTTGGATGTTTAGCACGCACATTATCTGGTTACAGAGTTTTGTTATCTGCCCGCTTCCATGGGTGCCCATGTAGGTAACCTTCTTTCCTAGGGTTTGAAAGATTGGCCTGCATTTCTCGTAGACCTCTTCTTTTCCTCCGACCATGATAGATAAGGTTGCATTTATTGCGCCGATCTGGCCTCCTGTAACAGGGGCGTCAAGCATTTCCACGCCTTTTCGAGATAGCTCCTCAGCTATCTTTCTTGTCGTCTGTGGCGAGATTGTACTCATATCTATTAGGACCATTCCTTCTTTTGCGGCTTCTATTATTCCATCTGGGCCGAGTACAACCTGTTCAACGTCAGGTGAATCTGTCAACATTGTTATCACAGTATCAGAGTTTTCAGCTACCTCCTTTGGCGACCTTGCTCCCTTTGCGCCTAGAGCCAAGAGTTCCGTCATCTTTGAGGTGGTTCTATTCCAGACCGTCAAGGGATATCCTGCTTTGATGAGGTTTATTGCCATTGGCTTCCCCATCAATCCTAAGCCGATAAATCCGATCTTCATCTCCATCATACCATCATCTACTGTGTCAGATGTTACCTGTGCGACTATAATTAAGAATTTCCAACGTTCACGTGTTTCTTTTAGGTCAGTATCTTCTTGAGCGCTCTAGGCAGCTCTGATATATCGTATATTATCGCATCCGGTTCTTCTGCATCACTTCCAACTGGTGTAGCGCCCTCAAGGCTCCACCTATAATTTTGAGGTCTCCTCAATAGCACTGCCTTCAACCCAAACTTTTTGGGGTAGTAGACGTCGTAGCCGTATTCGTCTCCAACCATGACCGAGAAGCCTTGTTTCGGCACATAAGGTCTAAAGAACTCATTTTCATTCTTGTAGTAGCCATCTTTGTCAGGTGCTATTATGTAATCAAAGTATTTTCTGAGGTCGAGTTTCTCAAGTATGGGGTTCTGGTATCTGTAGAGGCCGTTTGTTGCCGCATAAAGTATATACCCCATCTTTCGAAGGCCTCTGAGTGTCCTCTTTGTTCGAGGGTATATGAAGCTGTTTGATATGCTGGATTCTTCTGCGATCTTGCCTAGATCGTGTTTCCATTCTGCGCCCAATTCTCTTGCTACCTCCCTCACAATGTCGTCCCAGTCGTATCTTCGATCGCTCAAGCTTTTTTCTCGAGCATACTCTTTGTCCATCAGCATACCCTTTATCTTGAGCGGGCTTGTCTTTGTCTGCTCTGATAGCTCCCTTATTGCATAAGATAGGATCTTGCGTTTGAATGGAAACTTCATTATGGTACCGTCTAGGTCGATGAAGATGGCGGTGCCCTCTGTTGCCTGATTGAGCCCCGCAGTCGGATTGTGTGGCTTGTGGTATGGCATGTATGTCGCCTAATTTTGCTGCTTTTAAAAGGCTTTGTCAACTGGAGATAGTGACGGCTGAAGTGTTGAGAAAGGTTTAAATCAACTTGTCCGTCTTCTAGGTTCACTTATGTCCTCGGAGCCGCTCTCGACGTTCACGATAGACACGGAGCTTTCGCCGTCATATTACAGGAATCTTCTGAAGTTCCTCGTGGAGAACTATCTGAAGAAGGACAAGCTCTTTGGCGGCATAGAAATGTTCGAAGACGATCACACACACTTTCTTACATTCTCAGTAGCCGATCCTGGTGGAAGGTGGTCGTTTGATGTAGAAGTCGAGGCTGGTGCGCCAATTCAGGTGAAGATGAGCTTTAAGGATGCTTTGGTGCCTAGGGAGGTTGTAGACAAGCTCAAGGACGACCTCTTTATCAGCGTCCAACTCTTTGAAGAGAAGGCTAGAAGGACCACCCTATACTTTACATGGGTTGAAGGTGAGCAGGTGATACCTGAAAGGCTCTCTTCTAAGAAGAACAACGTAACATATAGGCTGTTTTCAGAGAGTATGCTTCTTTTCTACATAGTCTTCATTTCCTTCAGTGTCATACTCTTTTTTATCCTTGGGCCGTATACTCCAATATTGCTTGTTATAATACAGTTTGCCTTGGTTCTCCTCTCTGGAAAGATCATCGAACGTGTCGCTGACTGGCAGATATCCGAGAGGAATCCGAATGTCCACATCCTACAGTATCAGCTTCCAATAGAAGACCAGAGGAACTTCTTACAGAAATTCGGGAAAGATGCGTTCGCTAAAATAAAGAAGGAGATCTATGATAGGACCTTGGCTGTCGGCAGGCCGCTGGACTGTGAGACGGCAAGAGAGGTTTTGAAGAAGTATGAATTGGAGTGTTCCCCGGAAAGTGTTTCAGCGAAGGTTGTCAACTTGTACGCCATCGTCAGAGAGGGCGCTGAGAGGTTCAGACTTCCGATCCCAAAGATAGTGGTGTCAAACACGACGGTGCCAAATGCTGCGGCATCTGGGCCTGGTCCAAGGTTCGGAGTTATGCTGATAACAACAGGTCTCCTGATGCAACTTGAAGATGATGAAATATTGGGGGTAGTTGGACATGAGCTGAGCCACATGAAGGGCAGAGACACGCTGGCCTTTTTCGGCTTGATGTCAGCAGAATACATTTTGAGGGTGTACATCCTCTGGCCTCTCCTTTTGATTTTAGGCTTCTTCTACCTTTTTATCGCATTCAGTATGGTCTACTTTATCGCAAAGTTCTTCGAATCCAAGGCTGACTTGGAGTCTGCTGCTAGAATCGGCCAGCCTAAGGTCCTCGCAGAAGGTCTGAGGAAGATAGGGTTTCTGAAGCTACTCTATGAGAGGGCTCCATCCTACAGGTTTCAGGAATGGATAGGCTTTGACCCTCATCCACCTATCTATTTTAGAGTGGATCGACTTGAGCGACTGAAGAATCCTGAGAAGATAAGGCACCCGCTGCTGAAATCTGTGAAGGACAACATCGAAGCCTTCTTTTCCTCTCTCAAATGATCCTATAGTCTGCTTGAGGTTCAAGACTTAAATAAATCGGTTCACGAGAAGATGGCTATGACCGTTTGGGAGAAGGCTTTGGCAGTCGCCTGGGGAAAGGATTTTGAGGCTGTCCCAGTGGTTCTTCAAGTCTATGGGTTGGTTCTGAAGAGATTCGGCGGTGTCAAAGAATACGAATATTATCAGGATGTTAGGCTGCAGCTTAGGTCAAAGGTTGCCTTCCAACGTCGGTTTCCGTCGGTCGTAAACATAGGGATGGGCAGCTATCCAGAAGGTGGCGAAATGATAACGATACCCACTGCCTTCGGGGGTGAAATAAGATGGATGGAGGACTCTCCACCGTATGTCGTCAACTATCCAATAGCTGTTCCAGAAGATGTTGACAGAATTGAAGAGGCTGGTGTGCCGGATGCAGCCTCAGGTGTTGCGTCAGAGTTCCTCAAGAGGTTAGAATATTTCTATGAATGGTTCCCGAAAGACCTTAGGGAAGAATACGGGTATGTTGATGGTGTCCTCTGTCCAGGTGCACTCGTCGAAGGGGCGGCGTTGTCGATGGGCTACGACAAGTTCTTTGTGTGGATGCGCCTTCATCCAGACTCACTTCATAGGTGGCTCAGGATCGCCACCGACTGGTATCTGAAGTACTGTAGGGCGATAGAGGAGGTTGTTGGGCCTTGCAAGGTCTTATGGGTTCCAGATCATATACCTCATATGATGGGGAAGAAGCAGTTTCAAGAGTTTGTTCTCCCATATTTGAACAAGGTGTTTGGCAGATATAAGGGTGCACTGCGTGTCTGGCACAATGAGGGTGCTGTAGGCCACATGCTTGAGGAAGTAGACAAGATCGATGCTGAAGTGTGGCATTTCGGCCCCTCTGAAGATGTGGCTCGATGTCGTTTGAAGACTCACTTCTGCCTACAGGGCAACATACATCCTCCTGACTTCGTGAAGATGAGTGAACGCCAGGTCGTAGAAGAATGTGAGAAGCTCATCTCCATGGCTTGGCCTGGCAAGTTCTGGCTTTCGACAGGCGGAGGGATGTCGCCGGGGACGCCGTTTAGGAATATTGACGCGATGGTTTCGGTTGCCAAAAGATATGAGAAGCATAGCTCATTTAGGACGCTGTAGTAGTCTAACAAGGGCTGTCATGATACTTTCTGATGTTTGAGATAGGATCTAAGACCCAGATAAAGCTTATATACCAACTTGAAGCTGTGAACTTTTGAATTGAAATGGATAAGGAGAAGGTTGTCTTGAAGGCACTTGAAGAAGGGGAAGGGGTTGTTAGGCTTGCGCCCGCGTGGGTGCCCAGAACATTTTTGCCACCTGGTGGGCGAATGAAGCTTGCGCCACAGGATCTCTATGCTTTAGGTGTCGAAAGAGGTGGCTTCTGTGAAAGATGGTTTGCTTCGACTGCTCGGGCTGACAACGGCCCAGGAACCCCTGAGGATGAAGGTATGAGCTATATGGTGTTAGAGGATGATGGCGCAATCTGCAAGGTTCTGCTTAAGGACGGGATCGAACTCTTCGGAAAAGCCTTCATAGGCAAAGAAATGTTTGCGAAGTATAGGGGGTGGCCTACCTTTTCTAAGATCTACGACTACCTCTACGCCATACCACTTCACCTACACTTGAGGGATGAGCATGCTCGCCTGGTGAATAGGCAACCTAAGCCTGAAGCCTACTATTTTCCAACTCAACTGAACTTTGTGGAAGGCCGTTTTCCATACACGTTCTTCGGCCTCAGCCCTGGTACGACCAGGGAGAAGATAAAGGAGTGCCTCATGCGATGGAAAGAAGGAGACAATCATATAATCGAATACTCTAGAGCCTATAGGATTACGCCTGGCTCGGGTTGGGTGATTCCAGCAGGAATACTTCACGCCCCTGGAACTTTGGTGACCTATGAGCCCCAGTGGGCGTCGGATGTTGCAGCGATGTTTCAGTCGAAGGTTGAAGACAAGCTCATTCCCTGGGATTGGGTGGTAAAGGATGTGCCAGTAGACCGCCGAAACGACCTAGACTATATTGTGGACCTGATCGATTGGGAGTTGAATCTTGACCCAGACTTTGAGAGACACCATTTTAGGGCGCCTAAGCCAGTTAGAGGCCGAAAGGAAATGGAGGGTGAAGGCTACATTGAAAACTGGATCACTTATGGAACGGACTTATTCTCTGCAAAGGAGCTTACGGTCCTGCCAAAGAAGAAGGTGAAGTTATGTGACGGCGGAGCATACGGCTTGATAGTCGTTCAAGGTCATGGAAGACTTGGATGCTTTGATGTAGAGTCGCCGACCATGATCAGATACGGCGATCTGACCAACGACGAACTCTTTGTGACATTTGATGCGGCAAGAGAAGGGGTGGAGATAGTGAACGAAAGTGGCAAAGAAAACCTGGTCATTCTCAAACACTTCGGACCAGGCAACCCAGATGTGCCGAAATGATACTGCAATAATCCAATATTTGGGATATTGAAAAGGCTCAAGGTCTTCCTCCAGCTCAAAGCCTTCCGATACACCTTTAAGGCTCTCTAAAGTGAGTGTGCTTTGGTGAAGTGAATGTCTGAGGAAGACAAGGAAAAGGCACTTTCTAGGAGGAGGTTTCTGCAGGGCCTGGGGACAGGGGCTGCGGTTGGTGTGGCTGCCACATCAGGTATTGCGACAGTACTTAAGCCTCCAGCCGCTGAAAAGACCACGACCGTAACTGTCTCGCAGACTTCTAGCGTATCTGGGGCTCCTCTGCCCAAGCCTCAAAGATCGGGTGTAATCGAATACTCTCACGAGAAATGTGTTGGCTGTGAAAGATGTGTCCTCGCCTGCGCCTTGGTCCATGAGGGGGCTGCGTCAATTAATCTTTCGAGGATCATGTGGAGGGAGGAATACATCAAAGAACGTATCCAAGAGCCTATGTTCTGTAGGCAATGTGATGATCCAGAATGCTATTGGGCCTGCCCTAAGAGAGACCAGGCACTTTGCATCGACAAGTCGACTGGAGCCAGATACATAAATGCAGACGAATGTGTAGGATGCCAGTCCTGCATTAGGGCCTGTCCGCTTACTCCGTCAAGGATAGGCTTTGACCCGCAAAGGAAGGTTTCGTTCAAATGTGACCTATGCAAGGACAGGCAGGGAGGTCCAGTCTGTGTGGAAGTCTGCTCCGAGGCTGGGGCAGGTAAGGCTCTGACCTTGGTAACAAGTGTGGAGAGGAAGTAAGTAGGCATGAACGGCTGGATGGGGAAGATATTAAGAGTGGATCTGTCAGATGGTGAAATAGGCGAGATAGACACTGAGAAATATGTTCCAGAATTCATAGGAGGATATGGGATGGCCTTGAAGCTGATGTGGGATGAGTTGTCAGGTAAACCGGTTCCCAAGGAATTTGATCCAGAGGCGCCCTTAATCTTCTCCACAGGCCCGCTTGCGGGAACCCCGGCACCTTCATCAGGACGGACTGAGGTTGCATGCATGGCTCCACAATCCTATCCCATATGTTGGGTCACCGACTCAGGATTCGGCGGAGACTTCGCCATGAAGATGAAGTTGGCAGGCTATGATGCTATAATGTTTGTTGGCAGATCCGATCGCCCTAGCTACGTCTACGTTCACGATGGCGATGTCGAACTATTGGACGGCTCATCACTATGGGGTCTCTACACGATCAAGACGCAGCAGTTGCTCATGAGGAAGCATGGAGCAGATTGTGCGATAGCGACCATAGGCCCAGCAGGAGAGAACCTTGTGAGGCTTGCAGTGATCTTGACAAAGACAGAGAATGTAGCTGGTCAAGGTGGCTTTGGGGCGGTAATGGGGTCAAAGAACCTTAAGGCAGTGGTCGTCAAGGGAAGCGAAAGGGTTAGAGTCGCTAGACCTGACGTCTTGATAGAGGAGGTGAAGAAGATTGCTTCGGAGCTGCCTAAAGGCTGTCCCAAGGGCACTGGAGTGTTGAGGCCACTATCCGATTCTGACCGCAGAGGACGCTACACCACCAGAAAACACAGCGGATGCACTTCATGTGGAGAATGCATGATGAACACTGACGCCTTTCCAGACTACTATGAAGGTGTCCAGCAACGTTGGACTGGCACAGGAATGATATCAGGAGATATGCACTGCGTCGGCCGCAGCGCACCTTTGCTCCTTGACAACGATTGGGACGACAAGGAAGAAGCCTTCGAATTCAACAAGCTGGCTGACATGCTTGGCTTGAACCACTGGGAGCTCTTCGCTGGAATGAACTGGTTCATCCAAAACTGCTATAATGACGGGAGGCTGACTGAGCTTATGGGAGAAAAGCTGACCCTCAACAAAAATGGGCCCGCCGTCTTTCCCAAGTCGCAGGCTTGGACGGGATTCACTCAATCACTTGCTGCTAAATTCATCAGGGCGATCGCTTACAGGATTGGAGATGGAGACGTCTTCGCCGAAGGATCCCCTAGGGCTGCAGAAAAACTCGGCTTAAAGGATATGGTGTGGAGGACGCACAAGCATGGCTACGGCCCACATTGGGATGGAAGATATCTTCACTTTATAAGTTACCCGCTGTGGGTCATAAGCGCTCTCCTTTGGGCGACCTGGGGAAGGGATCCATTCAATTCAACCCACTGCGCGGTCGAAGGTTACTACAACGCGGTCAGGGAATGGGGGAGGGGGCCGGTGCCATACAGTCAGCTTAAGGTGATAGGACAGAAGGTCTATGGTACAGAAGACGCATTCAGCGGATGGGGAAATGACTTGGAACTGGGATACAAGGATAAGGAAATTGTCGCAATCTATCATCAACATAGAAGTATGATGAAGACCAGCCTGCCAGTTTGCGACTGGATGTTTCCTATGACTTGGACGACAGCGACACCAGATATGGTGGGAGACTATGAGGCGGAAGTGAGACTGTTCAATGCAGTCACAGGAAACAGTTGGACGCTGGAAGAAATGCTGACGTCGGCTGAAAGATGTGTCAACGTCCTAAGGGCCTTACATGTCAGGCAGGGTAGAACAAGAAAAGACGACGAAAGTGTCACAGACTATTTCAAGGAGCAGCCTTCGATGCACCGAAACGAGATTCAGACGCTTGATTTGAGCAGGTTCTCCGCCCTACTTGACAGATACTACGAACGCAGAGGATGGGATAAGAGAACAGGGGCTCCGACGAGAGAGAAGCTGGAATCACTCGGTCTTAAGGATGTCGCCAGCGAATTGGAGACCTGATATTCTTGGGATGAGGATTGGCTCAAGAACGTCTAATCGTTGTCGACGTAGGAGTTCCCAGCAAGTCTTCACCATGGTATTATATCTGGTCTACTACATTCCCATAGGCTTTCCCTTTCAAAAGGTACCGTAGGTTTCTCGGAAATATGGTCAGGTCTAAGCCAACCTTCTTCAACTTTCTTTCGATTCTTGAAGCCTCTGCACCGCAGAATCTTCCCCTGAGAAGGTATTCGGTTTCCTCTTCATCGAATTCTCCTCCATATCGACGCCAGCTGAGCGCCTCTTTGTTCTGGGGGCAAACCGTCTGGCAATGCATGCATCCCACGATAGCGTTATGCCATGATGGGTCAAGCCACTTTGGGAAAGGATGTTCAGCGCTCTTCTCATTATGGAAAGCTATGCATCTTTCGGCTCTGATCAAGAACCTATCCTTTGATATTGCACCTGTCGGGCAGGCTTCGATACATAGTTGGCAGTCTTGGCATCTTGGAAGGCATTCATGTTGTCTCCACAGACTATCTTGAGATTGGCAGTTGGTGGCAAAGGCGACCAATCGATGGAAACTTCCTGATCTAGGTGTATAAGTTATGTTGTTTCGTCCATATAATGCTAGGCCACTATGTACTGCAAGGCTCTTCAAGGGCACCCTAGCCTTGATGAAGTTGTGCTCAGGCAAACTTCCTCTAAGCAACCTCCAAACGTTTGAGGCAACCTTGCTTTGGCCGACATATGTTGGAGGTATGGCTGCCTCTACCGATTCACCTCTATAACGGAAAATAATCCATGTTATGGGCTGCGGGATCGATATTATGATCATAGACCTCGCATCAGAGGGACTGTACAGCCTACCACATATGAGATGAGCCAAGTATTCGCGATATAAGGGCTCATACAATACCCCTGTCCTATGTAAACACTCTATATCTTCTACCAATCGGCTCATGTAATCGACTGGCACGATTCTTCCGTCGTAGCCATTCTTCATCAAACATTCAATCAGGTCCAAAGCATGGCGGCCTCATGAAGGCTGCATAGATGGTATGAGCAGGGCTTCTTTCTGTTGTTGCCGAAGAACTTTCCGGATACAGATCCTACCATTCCATCTTCCGATAGTCCTTCCAAACATACACGCTTCCACTTGTGCGCCATAAGATCCACTTCATACGTTCGGACTCTTCTATTGTGTATGATGTGAGATATAGCGAGTCCCTGTTTAAAGATTTCCTGAAGTCTTCTATGTAAACGTCCTCTAGGCTCGATCCGGCATTGGAGCTGCGTTGTCTCGGAAACCTATGCATCGAATATTTTACGCCTTGAATCACATTTGAGACAAATATCTTCAATTTTTCTGGCATATTCTAGATTACCTCCGGATACTTGATTAATGAACGCATCTTATATACGTTCTTGGAACTTATCCGAATGCTATGCGGAGAAGGCGGCGCAAGTCTGTTCTGCCGCCGGATTGTTCGGACTAGATTCGCAGGATGGCTAAGAGCCCTAATACTATGCGAAAGGTTAAAGGCTTGGTTGCATGTGGAATGGTGGGAGATGGTGATGGCTCAGCTCAAGAGGCCGACGGCGTCTGCAGAAGAGTATCAGGTGGATGAAATAGACAAGAGGGTTCTTCGAGGTTATCAGCAGGACGCATCGTTGCCCTATAAAGAACTTGGCGACGTGATAGGATTACCCCCTTCGACGGTCTTCGACAGGGTCAAGAGGCTGCGTAAGGCTGGTATAATCAAGAGCATAATACCTGTTCTTGACGCAGAGAGGTTAGGCTACAAGACGACTGCATGGATTACCGTGAAGATTGAAAAGGGCGCGGACTGCTGTGAAGTAGCTGATAGAATAGCTAGAATGCCCGACGTACAAGAAGTCCACGAAATAGTAGGCCAATATGACATATTCTTAAAGGTCAAGGTACGTGACAACATAGACCTGCACAATCTCAGTGAACGTGTGTCAAAGACTGATGGTGTCCAAGAAGCATTCTCCATGGTTGGAGTAAGGACTGTTAAGGAAGACATTAGGCTAAACATCTGATTTTTCATGCTCAGTTTATCCGGAAATAGTGGGTTGACTCTTTTCTTTAGTACTTGAATTCTGGCCGAAGATATGTCCACAGAAATATTTATAACGGTGTAATATTTGCCATGTGGCAAGAAGTGACTTGAGAGAAAACAGGCCAGAGTACAGGCTGCTTGACATTTCTAGCTTAAAGAGTCACGAGGAGGTGGATCCGAAGCATCTAACTGCTCTCTTGGAGCAGATAATGTCAGATGGCTGCCTGAAGAGATCCATCGCAGTCGACAAGAGTACGTCTGTCGTGCTAGATGGCGAGCATAGATTGCAGTCCCTCAGGCGGCTGAATTGCAGGATTGTTCCTGTAGTCTTGGTGGACTACATGTCAGAAGATGTCCTACTATTTAGTAGACGTAAAGACTTCATCTTTCTAACGAAGTCGGACGTCATAGAGGCAGGGCTTTCTAGGAGACTGTTGCCTCCGAAGACGACAAAACATATGATAAATTCGAATGGTAAGCTCAAGCATATTTCTTCGATCGAGAAGCTTGTTAACATGCCTTTGACTACCCTACAGGGTGAAATGCGGTAATGAAAGTTGCAGATAACATCTTTGGTCTAATAGGGAAAACACCAATCGTCAGAATAAATAGGCTTGCAGGCGAAGACGACGCAACCGTCTACGCCAAACTGGAATGGTACAACATCGGCGGATCTGTCAAGGACAGGATGGCACTTTACATGATAGAATATGCTGAAGCGGCAGGAAAATTGAAGGAGGACAGTACAATCTTGGAAGCAACCTCAGGAAACACAGGTATCGCCCTGTCGATGATCGCGGCGGCTAAGGGTTACAAGATCGCAATAGTAATGCCTGAATCCGTCAGTTTGGAGAGGCGAAAGATCATCCAAGCATATGGCGCAGAACTGATTCTTTCTTCAGGAGAAAAGGGAACTGGTGGAGCCATTGAACTAAAGCAGAAACTGCTAAAGGAGCACCCAGACAAATATGTTGACTTGGACCAATTCAAAGATCCCGCAAATATCCTGTCACATTATCAGACCACAGGCAAGGAGATCCTTGAACAGACTGGGGGAAGAGTGAATATGGTAGTAGTCGGCATAGGGACAGCAGGCACTGGAGTAGGCACTTCTATTCGAGTCAAAGAATACAATCATAACATAAAGGTTGTGGGGGTAATGCCTAAAATTGGTGTAAGCATACAGGGATTAAGAAATCCCAGTGAAGCCTTTCCAACGCAACTGTTCAGAAGCGAATGCTTTGATGAAATCGTGGAAATGACCAATGGCATGGTATCTGAATCGGTCAAAGTTGCTAGAAGGGCTGCTAGAGAAGAAGGCCTACTGATCGGCATGAGTTCGGGTGCAATAATGTATGTTGCCCTGAACAAAGCCAGAGAGCTTGGCAAAGGCAAGATGATAGTGGCGATACTGCCTGACAGTGGACTCAAATATCTTACAACAGATCTCTTCTGATAATGTCCATTAAGACGTCTAGCTTAAGCTTCCAACTTGCATATATAATAACGTTATCTAAGAGAAGTAAACGAAGCAATTAAGTCGTGAAGATAGAGTGCTAAATAGTAAAGAAGGATTAGGAATTAGAAGACAGATCTTCCAACAAAGTCGTGGCTTCGAACAAGATACTGCTGGTTTAGACGAGCAGCCATTTCCAAAGAGGGACAATCTTCATCTTTCTGTTACCAAGTTTAACTGTATCTTCGTAGTCCAGGTTATTAGGAGTAGATTTCTGCAGCTAAGTAACTCTGACGCTTCCATTAGTGAATCGATTTCTCTTTTCGCTGTCTCCTCTTTTGCGGACGAGTAGGTTACGTTGATTAGTTGCCTGACTTCAGCTCCTTCTTTGATAATAAAGTCTACCTCCCTTCTCCTGTCTTTAAAGTAGAAGATTTCTTGAAGTGGGTTATAGTTTGTTTTTCTCAATAGTTCTAGATAGACAACGTTCTCCATTCTTTTTCCGAAGTCCTCTGAAAATCTGATTATTCTGTTTAAGCCCGAGTCTGCTACATAGATTTTCTTCGGAAAGGATTTCCTTTTATGAATGCTCGGAGAATATCTTTCGATGAAAAAGAAGACTAGAGTGTCCTGCAGTTTATCAACGTAATCGTATACGGTGTTTTTTCCGAAGGAAATGTTTTGGGACCTAAAGTAATTTACTATCTTGTTCACGCTAATTTCGTTAGCGACATTCTGGAACACGAATTCAAATAGAAATCTTGCGACATTGATGCTTTTCAAACTGAACCTTTCAACGAAGTCCCTGAACATGATCGTATTATGATATTCTTTCAATATCTTCTCCTTGCTTTCTGAAAGGACAACTTCAGGGAATCCTCCGTAATCTAAGTATTCTTTGAGCAGATTTCTTGTGATCGCCCTATCCCTGTCAGTCAGAACATCCCTTAATTCGAAGCTCTTAGCCTCCAAAAATTCCTTAAAGGAGAATGGAAGCAGCAGGTAAGAAAGCGACCTTCCCCTTAACTGGGTTGCAACTTCACTTGGCAACAATTTTGAGGAAGAGCCTGTCACGAACACGTTTAAATCTGTTCTATCCAATAGAGTTCTAGTAGTAGACTCCCAGTTCATTACATTCTGAACCTCATCAAGGAAAACGTTATTCAATTCCCTTCCAGTCGCCTCATAATACAAGTTTATTACATCTAAGATTTCATCAAATCTTGTATCGTGTAAGGCTATGTCTTCAAAGTCAAGGTACAGTGATGGTGAACCAATACTTTTGATCAGCTGGAAAAAGAAGTAAGTTTTCCCAGCCCTTCTTGGGCCGGCAACACATTTTACCTTGCCCTTTATCAGGTCAACTTTTAACTCCCGTTCGATCAGCTCAGGCAGCCTCCTATTGTACCAATCTTCTATATACCTTCTTACCTTTTCCCTGTTCACACAGACAGCGGCGCGCCATTTATATCAACAACTGAGAAACATTTTTGTAAAAGTGTCTCAGTTACTGATACATATTTGTAAAACAGCTCACGATAGGAAAGCATAGTGTTGGCCGTCGATGGTGGTTTTATATTTTAATGAAAGTGTGATAGCATCAGCCAGGTGGGTAGGGTAGGGAGTCTGAAACTTCACCGAAATAAGAGATGCAATAGTCAGCATGGTAAGGGCAAACCTCTGTTCAGTGCACTTGAAACCTGTTAAGGTGCTTTCCAAGGATTTCATGAGCGCAACCTCTATACCGCTTATAGCCGGCGTTGAGAAGCCTTCCCTGAAAAGTTCCTGCCAGATCAATTCGACTTAGTCGGATCCCTCCCTGTAAGTCTTCTCCCAATAAGCTCAAGGCTTTCCCTCACGCCACTTGTCCCGTAGTCTAGCGCTACACCGAAACCTTGGAAGCCGTCGTTTGTTTCAACTTCTACATAGATCCATGGAAACCTTGGCGATTCTGATCGCTATTCAAAACATCTTTTTACAAGAAGGTTAGCTGTCTCATATTCTCTATACAAGTTTTGGATCGAAAGTGTCTTTTCGCATATAATGCAGTTGTCATTTTGGTATGATATAGAGTATTTTCTCGCCTGCAACCGCTTTAAGCAGGACAGGCTTTTTTGTAAAAGGCTCAAATCAGCTCTAACTGAGCCGAGGCACAGGTAGATGATGATTTCAATGAAAAAGGATGGTGTGTTACTTGACGATATCCTTACACCGACGCCAATTCTATAATTTGATGATCGAGTTAGGGTTGCATAGGCCTCCCCATGCTCCGATGCTTCAGCCTCCTTCAACAGAAGTTTTGCGTCTATAGGGCTATGATCTTTCATTTTCACGACACCATCTAGGCTTTCCCATACCTTTTGAATGATAGTATTCCAAAGGCCAAAACCATAATACTGGAGGCAATTATGATTCCGAAATCCAGGAGCACGGTTGGGCTGGAGAAGTGGGCCTTGCGTAGTAGAAGCGATGTTATAGCGTCTGTTACATAATAGCTTGGGACAAGCCGGCCAATAGCTTGAGCGGTAGGCGAGAGGGCTGCACCGACAAAGGTTCCAAGAAACATTTGAGGAAGTATGAATATGAAGGCTATTCCGGTGGCGGCGTTAGAGGATTTGGCTATTGTCGCGGTAATGAGCCCGAAGCCTACGTTGCAAAGGGAGAATGTCAGCATTATGAGGAAGGCGACAATTATGTTACCTGCTTCAACTTGTGGGCGGAAGCCTACAGTGTAGGCCATCGCGAATATTATTATTGCCTGGATTAGGCCTAAGCCCATGTTCGAGAAAACCTGGCTGATCATGAACTCTGTGGCGGTTAATGGTGTAGTACTTATTCTACGGAGCAGGCCGTTTTCGCGGTCGCCTGTAAAGGATCCAGCTACAGTCATCGTCAAAAATATTGAGGCGTAGGCGAAAAGGCCTGGAGCCATATAATCGAATGCCGTCTGCTTCGAAACCTCAACCATTGAAAGATCCAATCTTATAGGTTGCACTGCAATGTTCTGCTGCGGACCGTAGACCGTTGTAGATAAAGCCTGTTGAATTATTGGTGGTATAGCTTGGGTTGCAATTATCGAACCACGGTCAAGATAAAGCGGTATGCTAACGTTTTTCCACTTGCTCGTACTTATAGACGATACTTTGAGAACGCTGCAGGCTTCTGAGAAGCCTTCTGGGATAATCAGTACCGCCTTAAGCCTTCCCTGCTGTAGATCAAATTGGGCTGTATGGTTTTCGCTGTAGATGTTGACTTTAAGAACCTGGGTGCTTGTTAAGTTTGATATAAAGCTTTGAGCCCAATTTTGGGAGCTCCCGTTGTCCATGTTTATCAAGCCTATTTGGAACGTATCCTGTTGTGTGCCTCCAACCGCTCCAAAGGAGAGGCCAAAGGCTAAAGTCAGCATTATAGGAAATAGGATTGTCAGAAAGAGGATCGCGGGCTCTCTGGTCGTCTTCTTAAACTCCTTTCTTACTAGAGCCAAAACCTTTCGGAAATTCATTCACATCTCATCTCTTATCTTTCTTCCAGTCAATTGCATGAAGACATCCTCTAGGCAGTTCACCCCATACTGCTCCTTTAGCTCGTCCAAAGTTCCAACTGCAATAAGCTTCCCATGATCAACTATGCCTATCCTATCACATAGGTTTTCAGCCTCCTCCATATAATGAGTTGTCAAGATTATGGTCTTGCCGTGACCCTTTAGTTCGCGGAGGAAGGTCCAGACGGCATGACGTGACTGTGGGTCCATGCCGACAGTGGGCTCGTCGAGGAAGGCTATTTCCGGATCGTGGACAAGGGCCATTATCAGGCTAAGTCTTCTTTTCATGCCACCACTGTACTTACTTGTGAGCACATCAGCATATCCGTTAAAGCCTAACCTATTCAGTAGCGTGCTAGCATTCCGTCTGAGCTTCTCTTTTGGGAGACCGTAAAGGCTTCCGAAGAGCTCAACGTTCTCTCTGCCTGTAAGATACTTGAAGACGGCGGTGTCCTGTGGACATACTCCTATGAGACTCTTAACCTTTGAAGTCTCTTTTTGGACATCGAAGCCGTCCACTAGAACTTTGCCACCTGTAGGTTTGAAAAGGCCGCAGAGGACGTTTATTGTGGTAGTCTTTCCTGCACCATTCGGTCCCAAGAGGCCAAAAAGTTCCCCTTCAAAAATCTTCAGACTCAGATTGTCTACTGCAGTTGAATCTCCAAACCTTTTAACCAAATCTTCTATCACGATTATTGGTTCATTCAACTTTCCTCGTGCAGGTGGCAAACAAGTTCTGGAATATAGGCTTGCGTTAGCATCCTACTTTATGACTTGGTCAAAGGATGCCTATTGGAAAGGGCCATTTTAACCAAAATAGATTGAAAAATTGGGCGTTCACATTTCAAGAAGCCTGTCTCTCCAAGTTTCGAATATGTAGCCCGTGTAGAGGATGTTCGGTGAGACAGACTGTATCATTCGCTCGTTTTCCATACCCTCGCGGATGGCATGGACCTCTTTCATCGCGCTAGCCCAAAAGAATGCAAGATAAAAGTTTAGAATGTTACTGAACTCCCAGTAAAAGATCATGTTGGAAGGGTATTTTTCAAAAAGGTGGCCTATAAAATATTTGTCCGCCTCGGGCTTGACATTTATGTGGAAGACAGTTATTATATCATTTGATCGGTCAGGATACCATTCCATAGACAATTCTATTAGTCCAAGCTTCATCATCCTCGAAAGACGACGATGTAGTGTTTTAGCTGAAACATTCAATTCGTACGCGGCTTCAGAAATCGTCTTGCGTGAATTATCCTTCAAGCATCTGATTATCTTATAATCCAGGTCATGGAGGACTAGGTTAGACGACCCAACTTCGGTTGATACAATATTGGGTAAAGGCACTATGCCCACAGTTGGCTCCAGCAGTTTAGCCTCCTCCTTCAAATACTGTACAATTGATCCGAGCTCATTCACGCCCTTCAAGTAGGCGCCCACATATACCATGTTCCCGCTGCCTATGGCAAGCCAATATATCGACCCATGGTTCGCAAGCCTGCTCTCCAAGCCCTTAACCAGGCCAATCTTTGACAGCCCGAAGATTACAACAGGAACCGCCTTTAACACACTTAAACTGATCTTGGCTGTAAAATGTCGAATTACACCGGCGTTCATCAATGATTGTATACGGCTATGGACTGCGGTAACAGAAAGGTTCAGCTTATCGGCCAGCTCGCGATAAGAAAGCCTTGAATTAGATAGGAGCAGACGGCATAGGGTGATGTCGACCTTGTCCATAAGACATCATGCTACTTTGGGGCGATGGCAACTTAAAAGTGTTTAAGACATTCGCATCATAGACGTTATTGGAGCATTGGGGAATGGTGGATGAATTTTGTGTTTTGGGGCATAGTTGCTGTTTGACTCTAGGCATGGGTTAAAGGTTAAACTTGGCTCATTCCATTTTTCCCTCTAAAACATAACGTAACAATACCATCTAAACAAAGTGGCGAAAGTTTTCCTACACTCTTCTCCTTAACACATAAGAACTTGACATCACATTCTGGGCAAATCTGTTTCCTAATCTTGTTCAGGTCAAGGTCGAGCAACAGATTTTTCTCTAAAACTTCATAGACAAACTTAAGGTATTTCCCTTCAGCTATTCTTGGTACCTCATACTTTGCTCCTTCTAATCCTCTCCTTATGGTCCAAAATTCATAAAGTCTTCTTGACCCCTTAGATGAATTACATTCCCCACAAACAAATACCACATTCTTTTCATCGTTAGGTCCACCTAAGGAGCGGGGAAGCAGATGATCTATAGTCAAGTCATTTTTCTTCCCGCAGAAGATGCATTCATCCTTCCTTTCTTTTTCCTTAACATACTCTCTAATCTCATTCCAGAAAATTTCACCTTCCTTGAGCTGCCTAAATTTTCTCATCACAAAACGCCAATTTTTCTTACCTATGCCAGCTGATTCAGAAATGATCTTAGCGTATTGCCAAAAAATAAGATCCCTAACAGTTTTGACAGCGGACGGAGGCATAGAGTCAAATATGTTGAATTTGGCCACGCTAATAAATGTACAGATTCTTATAGAACAAGATTCTTCCTTCTTGAAAGATAGCTTTTCCATGATAACGGATTCTTTAAGAAACGTTTCAAGTAAAAAAGACAAGAAATCTAACAAAAATAAGCATTGAAGGGAGAGGATAATTGGACAATAGCGGCAAAAGAATATAATAAAATAATATTCTATTTTCTGACTTAATTTTTAGGGGAAGCGTACTTGTACAGTTCTTTGAAAAGCCTTTCTATCTTCATAAAGTCAGGGAATGTTCCTGAGAGGTATAAGGATAGCATGTACCTTAAAAAGTAAAAATGCAAGATATTAAAAACTAACTCACAATATTAAAAATTTATAAACCATGAGCCTACAATCTGTTAGTGAACAAAATTCTTCTTGGAGGAAAATGGAGATCACCTCCGAGAAAACATGCTCTCGAAAGAGGTGATCCAAGATGGCAAAATATGCGCCTCAAAAGGTTTCAGAAGTAGAATATGAGATACCTAAGGGCGCAAAAGAAGGAATGAGAGTCCCAGTAAAAATCTACGCAAACGAACAACTCTTACATAAGATGCTTGAGGACAGGACGCTGGAGCAGGCTGTGAACGTAGCTCATTTGCCCGGTGTCCAAAAGTTTTCAATTGTACTTCCTGACGGTCATGAAGGCTATGGATTTCCTATTGGTGGTGTTGCTGCCACTAGCTTTGATGATGGTGTGGTGAGTCCTGGTGGCGTAGGTTATGACATAAATTGTGGTGTGAGGTTGATTTCTACTCCTTTGTTTGAGCGTGATGTTCGTCCTAGGTTGAGGCAGTTGGTTCATGAGTTGTTTGTTCAGGTGCCTAGTGGTTTGGGTAGCAGGGGTCAGGTTCGTTTGAGTGTCGGCGAGCTGGATAGGGTTTTGGATGATGGGGTTGACTGGGCTGTTGGAAACGGCTACGGTTTTGCTGAAGATAGGGAGTTCTGTGAAGAAAATGGGTGTATGAGGTTGGCTGATTCTAGGCGTGTTAGTTCTAATGCGAAGCAGCGTGGTGCTCCTCAGCTCGGTAGCCTGGGTAGCGGCAACCACTTTCTGGAGGTTGGTCTTGTGGATAAGGTCTATGACGCTTCCGTTGCTAAGGTCTTTGGCATTGTTGAAGAGGGCGAGGTGATGTTGTGGGTTCACACTGGAAGCCGTGGTCTAGGTCATCAGGTGTGCAGCGACTATCTTAGGTTGATGGAGCAGGCTTCTCGAAAATATAATATTATGTTGCCTGATCGTGAATTGGCCAGTGTCCCTGTGGACAGTCCTGAGGGAAGAGACTATTTGGGTGCGATGGCTGCTGCCGCAAACTTTGCCTGGGCTAATCGTCAGATGATCACTCACTGGGTTCGAAGAGCCTTCAGTAAGACGTTTGGTGTCGGCGAAGGGGAGCTGAAGCTGGTCTATGATGTAGCACATAATATTGCGAAGGTCGAAGAGCACGTTGTCGATGGTGAGAGGGTGAAGGTTGTTGTTCACCGTAAGGGTGCTACCAGAGCCTTTCCGAAGGGTAGGGTTGAAGTTCCTTTGAGGTATCGAGGTGTCGGCCAACCTGTTCTTATTCCAGGCTCTATGGGCACATCGAGTTGGATTCTTGTAGGTAACGAGATTGCGATGGCAAAGAGTTTTGGCAGTACTGCCCATGGTGCTGGACGCATGATGAGCAGGGCTGGCGCCTTACGTTCTAGAAGTGGGTTTGAAGTTAAGAGGGAGCTGGAGGGTCATGGGATACTCTTGGAGGCTGCGGACATCAAGGTTGTAAGCGAAGAAGCTCCGGAGGCCTACAAGGACGTTGATGTGGTGGCTGATGTCTCAGATAGGGTCGGTATTGCCACGAAGGTTGCTAGGATAGTTCCGATAGGTGTCGTCAAAGGTTAACCCCGCTATTGTAGTCTAATCGATCCCCCAGTCTGTGCTTGGAAGATCCAGAACATAATATGTTGAATCTTGAAGTTGTGTGGTAGCAAGAGTAGACATCTGTTGATCATGTGATGGTGGTGCATCAGTAGGCTGCGGGAGTTTTCTAAAAAATTGGGTGAGCCCAGAATTCTACGATCTTCTCTACATTAGCCAGAAGATGTTTCCATCTGGGTCTTCTATCATGGCGTATGTGCCCCAGTCTTCCTTTTTCACGTCTTGGCTGAATTTTACACCCTTGGCTTTTAGCTGTTTGACGGTCTTGGCCAGGTTATCGCAGTAGAAGGCTATGCCAGTGTTGCCTGGCTCCAGTTTTCCTTGGCATAGGTGGATCTTCCATTGCGCTCCCTTCGGCCACACTGTAACCCAGTGTCCTTCTTCTGAAGAATTGAAGCCAAGCTTTTCTCTGTACCACTTTGCTGATGCTTTGGCATCTGACACCATTACGGCGACTGAGAAACTTTTGCTGAACAACAATTTTTCGCCATACGATAATTGTATGCGATCGTTTATAATCATTGTGCAAGAAGAGGCTGTTGGCTTATCAAGCTGTCTCAGATATGAGATCACATAGCTTTTCGGCTACCTGCTGGGTCTTAAGTTCTCCCCCTATGTCTGGGGTCTTCACGTTCATCTGTAGGCCTCTTATGCAGGCCTGCTCTATGTCTTGAGCTGCCTCTGAAAGCCTTCTGTCGCCGTTTCGGCTATGTAGCCAGTCAAGCATCATCTTGCACGATAGTATCATTGAATATGGGTTTGCGATTTCCTTGCCTGCTATGTCGGGTGCTGAGCCGTGTACTGGCTCAAATATTGCCATCGATGTGCCTATGTTTGCGGATGCAGCCATCCCAAGGCCTCCGGCTACCTGGGCAGCTTCGTCACTCAATATGTCTCCGAAGAGGTTTGTGGTGGCTATTATGTCAAATGATTCAGGTCTTCTTATCAGCGCCATGCTTGCAGCATCCACATACATCTCGTCTACTGTGAGTTCAGGATATTCTGCCAGCTTCTCTTTGACGGTTTTCGCGAACAGTCCACAGGTCTTCTTCATCACGTTAGCTTTGTGGACGATTGTAACCTTTCTTCTTCTTGAAAGAGCCAGCTTCGCCGCTACCTCTGCAATCCGCAGTGAAGCCTTCTCTGTTATTATCCTCAGAGCGACTGCTCCACTGTCTATGTCGAATTCTATGCCGCTGTATAGGTCTTCTGTATTCTCTCTGACTATTATGAGGTCGATGTCGTTAAAGTATGGGTGCTTCTCATAGTTTTTGGCTGGCCTTATGTTCGCGTATAGGTCGAGCATTCTGCGGAGTCTGACTATCACGTCTGCGGCGCTTTCGCCTACAGGCTCTTTCACAGTCGCGTCAGCCTGCCTTATTCCATCGATGGTTGCATCTGGTAATGGGACGCCGAAGCTGCTTTTGCAGTGGTCTCCGGCATGGTAGAAGGATATTTTTAGGTCGAGTGCACGTTTTTCCCTTAGAGTGTCCAGAATCTTCAATGCTGCCTTCGATATTTCTGGTCCTATGCCGTCTCCATGCACCCAAGCTATGTTGTACTTCATCTCTGATACTTTCTCTTGAGGAGTAGCTTGTTGATGCCTTCCAGCATTGCTTCCACGCTCGTCTGGACGATGTCTGAGCCAGCTGTCCTCGCTGAAGCTTGAAGGTTGTTTGCGTCCTCGACTCTGACTGTGACTTCGGCGAGGGCGTCGGAGCCTCCTGTCACGGCCTCGATTCTATACTCTTTTAGGCTCACCTTTAACGTGTCTTTGAGGACTTCTTGGATCGCCTTCATCGCGGCGTCTACTGGCCCGACTCCCATCTGGGAGGCGGCATACTCTTTTCCATCAAATCTTACCTTGATCGAAGCGGTCGGCATCACCTTGTGTCCTGTGACCACTATGAACTCTTCTAAGCTTAGAGCCCTCTCTTCTGCACTCACTTGGCCGAGTACAGAATTTGCTATGGCTGCGAGGTCGCTGTCTGTCACCAGCTTTCCCCTGTCTCCAAGCTCCTTCACCTTTAGGACGATCGTCTTGAGCTGCTCTTCCTTCGGCTTTATGCCGAGAGCTTCCAGTTGTGCCCTTATGCCATGTGATCCTGCATATTTTCCGGCTGTTAGCCACCTCTTCTTTCCGACCATTTCGGGTTTGATCGACTCATATGTTGAGGGCTCCTCTATTACGCCATGGGTATGTATCCCTGCTCCATGTCCAAATGCGTTGTCTCCTACGATCGCCTTGTTTGGTTGGACATAGAGTCCTGTCAGCCTTGAGACGAGACGGCTCGTCTGATATATCAGCTTCTTGTTGATTTTGAGCTTGTAGCCGTAGAGGATGTCTAGGGCCATCGCAACCTCTTCTAGGCTGGCGTTTCCGGCTCTCTCTCCTATTCCGTTTACGGTCGCGTGGAACTGTCTTGCGCCCGCGACGACTCCCGCTATAGTGTTTGACGCTGCGAGGCCGAAGTCGTTGTGGCAGTGGACGCTCACTATCGACTTGGCTGAAACGCTCTTGACTGCCTCCACCAGCTTTGTCATCGTGTCTGGGCGGGCTATACCCACCGTGTCCGCTATGTCGAGGTAGTCTGCTCCTGCCTTGGAGGCTCCCTCGTAAACCCTTTTCAGGAAGTCGATGTCTGTTCTCGTCGCATCTTCTGCGGAGAATTCAACTTCTACGCCGTGGCCTCTGAGGTATTCGACGGCTTCGACAGCCTTCTGATAGGCCTGCTCTCTGGTCATCTTCAGTTTATGCTTTAGGTGGATGTCTGATGTGGCTATGAAAACGTGTACTCTGTCGACGTCTGAGTCTAAGGCTCTGTCCATGTCGCTCTTTACTGCTCTGGCTAGTGCACATATCTTCGCATTAAGCTTCTGCTGTGTTATCTTCTTTATCGCCTGATATTCGCCTTCGCTGCTGATGGGGAATCCTGCTTCTATGACGTCGACTCCGAGCCGGTCTAACTGGATGGCGATCTGAAGCTTGTCGTCTGCTGTCAGGCTGACTTCAGGTGTCTGTTCACCATCTCTGAGGGTTGTGTCGAAGACGTATACACGTTCGTTCATCTTTCTATCCCAGCGAGTCTCCTTATCTGGCGTCCTACCTTCTCTATCTCTTTTTCATCCAATTTGGCCATCATTTCTGCAAGCTGTCTGGTGCTTGATGGCATGCTGCCTGTCCATCTTTCTGCAAACTTTCCGTTCCTGATCTCTTCAAGGGCTTTCTTCATGTTCTGTTTTACGTGATCGTCAACGATTTCATATCCTTTTGTCAGACAGCCGTATTTTGCTGTGTCGCTGACGGACGTCAGCATGCCTTTAAGCCCCTTCTCATATATTAGGTCAACTATGAGTTTGAGTTCGTTGCATACTTCGAAGTAGGCCAGTTCAGGTTGGTATCCGGCTTCTGTTAGAACCTCGTAGCCTTTTTCTATTAGGCTTACTACGCCGCCGCATAGGACAGCCTGTTCGCCTAATAGGTCTGATTCTGTCTCCTCTGCGAAGGTGGTCTCTAGGACTCCTGCTCTGGTTGCGCCGAGCGCTTTCGCATATGCTAGAGCCAGCTCCTTTGCCTTTCCACTGTAGTTCTGTTCAACGGCTATCAGGGCAGGCACCCCAAACTTGTTCAAGAAGGTTTCTCTCACCTTGGCGCCTGGCCCCTTTGGAGCTACCATGAACACGTCCACGTACTTGGGTGGCTTGATGAGCCCGAATCTTATGGCGTAGCCGTGGGCGAAGCCCAGTGCCTTTCCAGCCTTCAAGTTGTCCTTGATCGATGTCATGTAGAGGGTGTTGTGTGTTGTGTCCGGGGTTAAGATCATTATAATGTCGGCTTCGTGGGAGGCGTTGTCGACTTCCTCTGGCTTGAAGCCGTCTTCGCCTGCCTTATTCCAGCTAGCTCCCCCCCTTCTCAAGCCTACGGTAACGTCTATTCCGGAATCGCGTAGGTTTAACGCGTGAGCTCTTCCCTGGCTGCCGTAGCCTATTATTGCAACCTTCTTCTCATGCAGCGGACTTAGGCTTGTGTCTGAATCATAGTATATTTTCGCCATCTTCATCCCCTGATGGATATCTACTGTTTCTCAATCACGGTTACACCTGTTCTCGAAATTCCACTCACATTAAACCCTGAAGCTGAATTTATAAAGTCTTCTACCCTCTCAAAGGTGTCTGAAACCTCTAGGACGACTGTGGTCTCTGTTACTTCAGCCACCTTTGCCCCTCTGGACTTTGCGTATGCGATGGCCTGTTCTCTGGCGTCTCGGTCTCTTGCCGATATTTTGACGAGTGCGAGCTCGCGGGCTACGACCTCGTCTTCTTCGACTGTCTTGACCTCTAGGACGTCTATCGTCCTCCTCAGCAGCCTGACGAAGGAGTTCATGCTTCTCCTATCGGCTACCATTGTGATGACGATTCTGGAGACTGTCTTATCCTCGGTTGGGCCGACAGCTATGCTTTCTATGTTATAGTTTCTCCTCTTGAAGTGGCTTACGACTCTGAATAGTACACCTGGCTTGTTTTCTACAAGCAGTGAGACGGTCTTTAGGCCATCTTTTCCAGTTTCAGTCATAGTCACACCAGCATATCCTTTAGGCTTCCTCCAGATGGAACAAACGGTAGGACATCCTCTTCCGGAGAAATAGGTATGTCGATTACGGTTGCAACCTCATATCCTAGTGCCTGCTTCAGCGCCCTCTCTAGTTCGTCTAGGCTCTGGACCCTGAAGCCTTCTGCTCCATAGGCTTTGGCTAGCTGAACGAAATCTGGTGCCTGCCCAAGCCATGTTGCAAAGCATCTTCTATTGTAGAATGTCCGTTGCCATTGTGCCACGAGGCCGAGTGAGCTGTTGTTTAGGATGCATACGATGACAGGAAGCTTCTCTGACACGCTTGTGGCTAGAGAGTTACATGTCATTTGGAAGCTTCCGTCGCCTGCGACATCTAAGACTGGAACTGAAGGTTTGGCGGCTTTTGCGCCGATTGCTGCTGGGAAGCCGAATCCCATTGTTCCCAGGCCTCCGCTTGTTATGAACATGCCAGGCTTCTTCACCTTAAAGTATAGTTGGGTCCACATCTGGTTCTGTCCAACCTCGGTGGCGACGATCGCCTCAGGAGGTAGTATTTCCCTTATCTTCTTGATGATCTTTGGGGGTGAGAGTCTGCTATGGTTGTTTCCGAAGATCTTGTCATCATATTCTCTCCTCAGTTCCATCGCCTTCTTCAGCCAAGGAGAATCCTCTTTCATGCAAGCGTTCTCTTTTATCTGCTGATAGAACATGGTCATGGAGGCCTTTAGGTCTCCGATGACGGAGTCTGTTGGCTCAATGTTCTTGCTGACTTCGGTTGGGTCGATGTCGAATTGGATCACCTTCTTCCCGTTTGAAAACTCTGCTGTGTTCATGGTCGATCGATCAGAAAACCTGGTGCCGAAGGCGACTACGACATCAGCCTCTGCCATGATCGTGTTGGCTTGATATGTGCCATGCATTCCTATAGTGCCCAATGATAGGGGGTGTTCTTCTGGGAAGGCTCCCTTGCCCATCAAGGTCGTGACAACAGGTATCATGAGATGCTCGGCTATTGCCACGAGGATGTCTTCAGCCCTGTTTCTTTTGACTCCGCCGCCTGCCAATATGACTGGTCTTTCAGCGTTCATGAGGGTTCTGGCTGCCCTCTTGACTGATGCAGGGTCTGGGCTGATGTGTGGAACATACCCTCTTATCCTCACCTCCTTTGGAAAGACTACGTCTCCTGTCCTCGTCTGGACATCTTTCGGTATGTCAACTACAACTGGGCCTGTTCTACCAGTCGACGCGATATAGAATGCAGCCTTCACGCTATAGGCTACCTCAGTAGGCGACCTCGGCTGAAACACATACTTTGAGATAGAATTGAATATTGCGGGGACATCGGCTTCTTGGAATGCGTCTGTGTCAAGGAGGCTTGTTGGAACTTGGCCTGTTATCGCGACTATTGGAGATGAGTCAAGGTAGGCTGTGGCTATACCTGTAACAAGATTTGTCGCCCCCGGACCTGACGTCGCGATTGCGACGCCAACTTTTCCAGAGGCTCTAGCATACCCGTCTGCCATGTGTGCGGCGCTCTGCTCGTGTCTTGCAAGGATATGTCTTATCCCGCTGTCCATGAGGTCGTCGTAGACTGGTATGATTGCGCCTCCTGGATAACCGAACAAGATCTCGACTCCCTCTTGCCTCAAGACTTCAACGAGAGCATGGGAGCCGGAGAGCTGAACCATTTTTTTGTCACCTGCCCTTATAATCTAGCAGGGCAGCTTATACAATGAGTACAAGGAGAATAATATCTGTTCTCCTTGTGCTGGAGGACTGCGTCGACTGTGCGATTGACCTTTTCATTAGCAATCAAGCAACCACAATTCATTTTATAAACTTATCGGAGCCATGATGTCAAAGGCGGCCCCAAAATAGGCTAATCTGCCACCTTTGCGGCCTGCTCGAACCATTTCCAAGGCTTATGCCAAGTGTCTCTCACAGCAAACGCTTATATAGAAATGGTCAGCCGTTCTCCGTACCATGGAAAGTAGGAGGGTTAAGGAGGGCCCAGGTAGGGCGCCGCATCGCTCGCTCTTTAGAGCTGTCGGATTAAGGGATGAAGACTTCAGCAAACCCTTCATAGGAATAGCTAACAGCTACTCGGAAGTTGTTGCTGGGCATGTTCACCTGAACGAGCTCGTCGGGTATGTGAAGAAGGGGGTGGTTGACTCTGGAGGTGTGCCATTCGAATTTAACACGATAGCGGTGGACGATGGTATTGCCATGGGGCATGAGGGTATGAAGTATTCTCTTCCATCAAGGGAGGTTATCGCGGACTCTGTGGAGATCATGGCCAAAGCGCACGCCTTCGACGGTCTCGTGCTGCTGTCTAACTGTGACAAGATAACTCCAGGCATGGTCATGGCTGCAGCCAGACTAGACCTTCCCTCGATCTTGGTGACAGGCGGGCCGATGGAGGCTGGACGCTATAGAGGACACAAGATAGGTCTTATTCACGTCTTCGAGGCTGTAGGCGAATTTGAAAGGGGAAAGATAGGATACGATGAACTTGTAGAGATCGAGAAGAAGGCTTGTCCTGGGCCTGGATCCTGCTGTGGCCTGTTCACAGCCAACACAATGGCGATACTCGGTGAAGCGATGGGGATCTCACTGCCATACTCTTCAACTGCGCCGTCTATGGGTCAGGAAAGGAGGGAGATCGCCTACAAGACGGGATGCCAGATAGTGAAGCTGGTCCGAGATGGAGAGAATATTCGAAGGTTCATGAGTAGGAAGGCTTTTGAGAACGCGATAATGGTTGACATGGCGTTGGGGGGGTCAACCAACACCGTATTGCACCTGATGGCTATCAGTAGAGAAGCTGGGGTCGAAATAGGATTGGACGACTTTGATGGGTTAAGTCGGATCATACCACACATTTCACCAATATATCCTGGCGGTGAATATGTGATCGAAGATCTTCACGCAAGCGGCGGGGTCCCGGCTCTCATGAAGAGGATAAAGGGTAGGCTACATTTGAACTTGCCGACTGTGTCAGGGAAACAAGTCAACGAGATAGTGGAGAACGCTGTGATATCGAACGAGGAGGTCATTAGAGAATTGGATGAGCCTATTCATCCTACCGGAGGGGTGGTGATCTTGAGGGGTACCCTTGCACCTGAAGGTGCCGTTATGAAGGCTTCTGCCTTAGAGGCTAAGGACT
Source organism: uncultured Nitrososphaeria archaeon (assembly GCA_964448685.1). Lineage (GTDB taxonomy): Archaea > Thermoproteota > Nitrososphaeria > JACIWG01 > JACIWG01 > CAYUWR01. The sequence goes on along the minus strand of CAYUWR010000010.1, from coordinate 28,348 downwards.
ACGTTTTTGAAGGCCGCTCTAAAGTGTATGACTGCGAAGAGGAGGCTTATGATGCGATTACAAATGGGAAGGTGGCTAAGGGCGATGTCGTGGTGATCAGATATGAAGGCCCAAAAGGAGGCCCAGGCATGCGTGAAATGTTGAGTCCCACAAGTACTATAGTGGGAATGGGGCTAGACAAGGACGTTGCACTTGTAACGGATGGTAGGTTTTCAGGGGGAAGCCGGGGGCCGGCGGTAGGCCACATATGTCCAGAGGCGGCTGTAGGTGGGCCAATAGCCTTGGTGGAGGAGGGAGACTTGATCAAGATAAGTGTGCCTGAACGGAGGATAGACCTTCTCGTTGAAGCAGACGAGCTTGAGAGGAGAAGGAGCGGATGGCGTTATTCTGGGCCTTCCACTAAGTCAAGGTTCCTTCTCAGATATAGTCGAAGTGTCACGTCTGCCAGTGAAGGATGTGTTCTGCGGTGACGGCGATGGCTGGTAAGACTCTTGCAGACAAGATATGGGATGCCCACGTGATAGTGGAGGGAGATGATGGTAGGGACCTATTGTATGTGGACAGGCATATTGTTCACGAGGTCACTTCGCCGGTTGCCTTTGACGAGCTGAGGTCGAAGGGGATAAGGGTTAGGAGGCCAGATCTCACATTTGCAGTCATAGATCATGATATACCAACTGTTGGCAGAGAGGTTTCAGAGGATAATGTGCTTGCGTTTGAGCAGATAGCAAGCCTCTCAAGAAACGCGAAAGAATTCGATGTGCTGTTGCTCGACTGCTTCAGCCCCTATCAGGGGATCGCCCACGTGACATATCCGGAGCTTGGATTGACCCTTCCAGGCACCTTGATAGCATGTGGAGATAGCCACACGTGTACGCATGGCGCCTTAGGCTCCCTAGCCTTTGGAGTGGGGACGAGTGAGCTGGCCCATATTCTTGCCACCCAGACTCTTTGGCTTAAGAAGCCGAAGAATATGAAGGTGGAGCTCAAGGGTGGTATGCCGTATGGTGTCACAGCCAAGGACGTGGTACTCTATACCATAAAAGTGATGGGTGTGGGCGGAGGATTTGGGCACGTGATCGAATACGGCGGGGACACGGTTGCCTCTATGTCTGTTGAAGAGAGGATGACCATCTGTAATATGTCTGTTGAAGCTGGGGCGAGGACTTCAATCATAGCACCCGACTACAAGACGTTAGAGTATGTCAAGGACAAGCCTTTCTCGCCGAAGGGGGTGCTATGGGATGAAGCCTGCAGGCTATTCAAGACACTAAACACAGATCCAAGCGCAAGATTCGAAAAGGAAGTGGCCATCGATGTCTCAAGACTTGAGCCTCAGGTGACGTGGGGAACAAATCCTGCCATGACTTCAGGGATAACTGGAAGCGTGCCTGGTCCCGAAGACTATTCGGATGAATCTGAAAGGAAGGCTGTGGAAAGAGCCCTAAAATATATGAGCCTTAAGCCTGGAACAAGGATTTCCGAGATCGAGGTTACAGGCGTCTTCATAGGCTCATGCACAAATGGGCGGCTCTCTGACCTCATATCTGTGGCTAGGGTTGTCAAGGGGAAGAAGGTGAAAGAGCATGTGAAAGCGATAATAGTGCCAGGGTCACAGCTTGTTAAGAGGAACGCTGAAAGGCTTGGGCTGCACAAGATCTTTGCTGATGCAGGATTCGAATTTCGGAATTCTGGCTGCAGCCTATGTCTATGCATGAATGGAGACAGGTTTGAGGCTGGAGAGAGGGTTGCCAGCACCTCTAACAGAAACTTTGAGAACAGGCAGGGCGTAGGCGTCAAGACCCATTTGGTGAGTCCAACGATGGCCGCGGCAGCCGCTATCGAAGGCCATTTTGTGGACGTTAGGGAACTGGATCAAGCCGACTTGGAGGTGTGAGACTGTGAATGAGCTGAATTCGATCATTGGTAAGGTTGCTCCTTTGCCTGCAGAAAATGTTGACACAGACCAGATCATACCAGCAGAATATCTGAAGTTGTTGTCGAGGAAGGGTCTTGGAAGATATCTTTTCTACACGTGGAGGTATGATGAGTTAGGCCGGCCAAGAAGCGATTTCCTATTGAATGACGGCAGATTCAAGGACGCAGTTATTCTGGTAGCTGGCAAGAACTTTGGAATAGGGTCTTCCAGGGAGTTCGCTGTTTGGGCCCTGCTCGATTATGGATTCAAAGCGGTGATCGCGCCTTCTTTTGGAGACATCTTCTACGGGAACGCTCTCAAAAGTGGCCTTCTATGCGTGAGAGTTTCCGAAGATGGAGTGCGCCAGCTCCAGGAACAGTCGAAGGACGGTGAGTTGACTGCTGAAATAGATCTGGGCCGCCAGGAGATTCGAACCAATAAGGGTGACAAGATCGGGTTCGAAATGGACCCCGCTCTGCTTCGGCGGCGTCTCGCCGAACAGGATGAGATAAGCTTGACCCTGGGCTTTGAAGAGAGGATTCGATCCTTTGAACGTTCGAGGCCTAGGTGTCTGGAGGTCGACAGAGAGGTGTTCCTGGCCTAAGTGCTTAGGCTTTAGATGTCTTCTGCCGATTGGAAGCATCTTTCTCTGCCTTTATCCTCGGAAGGCCATATTCTACTATGGAAATCTTTTAATATAGAGCTTGGGCTGCCATTTAGTCAATTTGCCAGAGAAAACTGAAAAGATTTGGATGGATGGCAAGTTTGTGGCCTGGGATGAAGCCAAAGTTCATGTGCTTGTAAGCGGCCTACATTATGGTTCCGGCGTCTTCGAGGGGATCAGATGCTATAAGACCATAAAGGGGTATGCGGTCTTCAGGCTTAAGGAGCACATAGATAGGTTCTTCAATTCGGCGAAGATATACTTCTTAAACATCCCCTATACGAGGGAGGCTATTGTTGAAGCTACAAAGGAGCTGATCAGAGTGTGTGGTCTCAGAGACTACTACATCAGGCCGATAGCCTTTAAAGGCGTAGGCAACCGAGGCTTGGACTATCGTGAGAATCCAGTTCATGTAGCTATCGCCATCTGGCCTTGGGGTGCCTATCTTGGGGAGGGAGCAAGGGACAAGGGTATCAGGTGCACGTTTTCGTCCTGGGTTAGGATCCAGAACTGCATGCTTCCCATGATGGCGAAGGCGACAGGCCAGTACATCAACTCTTCACTGGCCTGCATTGAAGCCCGCATGAAGGGGTTCGATGAAGCCTTGATGTTGGACTCTAGAGGGTTTGTCTCCGAAGGCCCAGGTGAAAACCTTTTTCTGGTCAAAGACGGCGTACTATATACGCCAACGCCTGGATCTTCTATTCTGTTGGGTGTCACCCGCGATTCTGTCATGAAGCTGGCCTCTGATTTAGGCTATAAGGTCGTAGAAAAGGATATCCTCAAGGAGGAAGTCTTCTTGGCTGACGAGCTCTTTTTCACTGGAACTGCTGCTGAAGTTACGCCGATTGTGGAGGTTGACCACAGGCCTGTAGGTGACGGCAAGGTTGGTTCTGTAACGAGGATTCTGTCGCAAAGGTTCTTTGAAGTGATATCGACTGCGGATGGCAGATATAGTAGTTGGTTTGACTTCGTCTGATCTGGTTTAGAGGATGCCGTCAGGCGATAAGAAGCAATATGATGCCTGATATCATCACGATTGCGCCGGCCACAGGCCTCCATGATACATTCTCGACCCCCTTCAAGTATGTGCGTGCAATTAGGAATACGAATAGAGGCTGTGCGCTGACAAGAGGGATCACCCTTGAAACTTCACCGTAGTTGAGTGCGTAGAAGCTAAGTAGCCAGCCAGCTGCCATAAGTATGCCTCCTCTCCAGAGCGCTAGAATATTCTCCCGTCTTAGAACTCTACCCTTCTTCGGATCATCTGATATGGCAAATGCGATAGCGAATGGAAGTAGCGAAGAAATGTTTGCTACCGTTGTCCCCAGCAGAGGAAGCGGGGTGAAACTTAACGCCACCTTCCTCGTTAGATCGCTTAAACCGCCAAAGAATATGCCGGAGAAGGGAACCAGCAGCCAGAACGTGACATCTGTTGACCCGCTTTCTATTATCCGACTGGTTTCGATGACTATCGACCCTACGACGATCGAGAATATGGCTATCCAGAGTCCGATTGAAGGTTTCTCCGATAGCATGAATGCTGCTAGTGAAGCGCTTACGATCGGTTGGGCTGGCATGATCGATGCCGTTATTAGGGCACCGATCTTTTCGATGCTCTTGAAGAGGAATAGTCTTGCGAGGCCTGGTGCCAGTATTCCGGCTACCGTGAAGAGCATGAGGCTGCCGTAGTCTACCTTATGGAAGTCTGTGAAGAGGATGGTGGGCGGAAGTAGTACCGCCAACCCGACTAGAGTGATGATGATGCTGCATGTTATGTAATCCATCTTCTGCAGCCCTCTTCTTATGTCTACAACGCTTGAGGCCAGAAAGAATGATGCCAGTATTGCGAGCACGATGTCTATCATGTTCTGCTCGAACTGAAATGTGTACCATATATAAGGGTAGTCTCCATATTCTCCAGTGTGCTTTTGGCTGTTGGAGAACAAAAATGGGTGGAGGTTTCCCTCCTTCAGGTGTACGGTGGCTTGGATTCTGCTTCTAGCCTATTATGTAGACGACGTATATTGAAGAAGATATGGTGACCTGTCCCGGTATCAGGGTTGTTCCGGCTTCTGCTTTGGCGTCTAGGTAGTAGATAGGCGGCTGAGTTGATGCACTCTCGCTGGCGGATTGTACACCGATTATCTTTACCCCTAAGGCTTTGGCTGTTAGGTTCGCCTTTGTTGACGCATCAGATATCGCCAGCTGTAGCGCCTGGTTCCTGAGCTGCTTCATTGTCTGCTCTGTCACAGTGAATCTTACTCCTGACACTTGGTTTACTCCTGCCGCGACCGCCTCGTCTATGACCTTTCCAGCTCTTTGTCCAAGCTGTAGCATGTCGGTTCCCTGGATAGAAATCTCTAGGCTGTGGGATACCCTATATCCTACTATGAATGGGGTGCTTCCGTCACTTGGATATTTGTAGACTGGATATATGTTATAGGAGGTTGTCTTTATGCTATCTTTCCCTATGCCCATCGCAGCCAGTCGGTTTAGGAGCTCGTTCACGATCTCCGCATTTCTGGCAGCTGCCTCTGCAGTTGTTGGAGCCTCTGTGACCGACGCCAACATGATTTTCGCGAGGTCTGGGTTGACGTTGACTTCTCCAACTCCTGTGACTGAGAGGGTGTGTTCGGGTGGAGTTGTCGTGTTTGCTGTGATTGTAGGGTTGCTGTTAAAGCCTGTGTAGAAAGAAGCTGAAGCCAGCGCAAGAGCTATTGCCACTACACCGATTGTTACGATCTTCTGTTCTCTGTTCATGTCCATCGCGTTTATGGCAGATGTCGGGAGAGATAATCCTATAATTTAGAACGCACACGTTCTAATCTTAGAACGGCTACGGGTGGCTCGTGGACGTGGGCATCTAAAGTTTTAATAAAATAGTGTTGATGCTTCGATTGTGAGTGGCAAGTCAGAGAGACATCTTAGGTCGACTTTGAGCCTGTTTGACGCTACGACTATATCTATAGGGGCGATCATAGGCGGCGGGATATATATCGTAACAGGTATTGCGGCTGGTCTGGCCGGTCCAGCCCTTGTCGTATCTATGATGATAGCTGGCTTGATAGCATTTTTTACTGCTTTGAGTTTCGTTGAACTGACTAGGTGGATGCCGAAGGAGGGCAGTGTCTACGAATTCGCCTATCAGCTTATCTCACCATTCGCGGGATTCTTGACGGGCTGGATGTGGATTGTATCAAACACCTTTGTTGGTGCGGCTGTCTCTTTAGGGTTCGCATACTACTTGAAGGTGCTTTTTCCCTCTGTCGACTACCGGATGGTGGCGGCAGCTGTCTGCCTTGTCTTTACAGCCTTCAACCTGTTTGGTTCAAAGCAGTCGGCTGTATTGAATAATCTGCTTGTCACCGCGAAGGTTTCCATCTTGGTCATCTTTTGTGCTGTTGGACTCTTTTACATGAAACCTTCGAACTTTGTGCCCTTCATGCCCTCCCAGTTAGGCGTATTCTATGGTGCCTTCTTCATCTTCTTCGCCTATGGTGGGTTTGCAAGGATCGCGGTTGTAGCAGAAGAAGTCAAGGATGCGAGAAAGAATGTTCCCCGCGCGATAATCTTATCTCTAATAATTTCTACAGCCTTGTACATTTCCGTCGGTGTTGTAGCTGTCGGTCTTGTCGGCGCAGGTGGCATTTCGAAGTCTAATTCTCCCCTTTCTGACGCAGTAGGTGTCATTGGTAGCCCCCTACTTGTTTACGCCATATCGTTGGGTGGCATGTTGGCGACCGCCACCGTATTGCTCACATCGATTCTCGGTGTTTCACGGATGGCCTTCGCAATGGCTAGACGCAATGATCTACCATCCATCTTCGGCAGGTTGGGTTCAGGCCATGGGGTTCCGTCGTGGTCGATCTTGGCCTTTGGAATTATCATGATGTTGCTTGTCATGTTTGTCGATCTTGCTGGTGTCGTCGCGGTAAGCAACTTTGCACTGTTGTTCTATTATGCTATAGCAAATGTCTCTGATCTGAGGTTGAAGGCAGATCTTAGGGTCTATCCTCGTCTTGTCCCAGCTGTGGGTCTGGTGACGTGTTTGGCTCTCTTGGCCTTTGTTCAGTTGCAGGTGTTCTTGATGGGCTGCGCATGTCTATTGGCTGGTGCTGCCTACTATATTGTAAAGAAATTGTTCGATGCTAGAAGGAAGTGATGGCTTCCGGTCAGCTCACATAGGGTAGATGATACATTATTATACACGACGTCAGTGTGTGTATGGCTTCTTTGGGTCTTCCGTCTTCCAATATTCTCGAAGATCGGCATCGGTCGGAAAGACTGTTGCCGAGGCTGAAGTTATGCAGCCCTGTGAGGTTGGATGGTGAAGTCGACCGCGGCAGCTGTTGTCTCCGTGCTCATGGATGGACTCTGGCCTTTCCCGTCTCTTGAATGTGTTCTGCCACGGTAGCTGTGGCAGACGCATATTGAGTAGATAGGCTGATGGCTGTAGGCGTGTTCTTGAAGTTGCCAATGCGAAAGATTTAATTGGATATGTAATGGAGCTCCCTTCAGTGTGAATGTTGAAGCGTGTCGCCTTGATTAAAGGAGATGGTGTTGGCCCAGAGCTCTTGGAGGCTGCACAGGTTGTGCTTGATGCGCTTAAGCCTGAAATCGATTTCGTCCAATGTGATGCCGGCTATGAATGGTGGCAGGTTCATGGTGGTGACTCGTTCATCCCTGACGAAACATGGGAGAAGTTGAAGAATTCTGATGCATGCCTTAAGGCGCCGATGACCACCCCATCGGTGAGTGGTGCACCGAAGAGTGTAGTTGTAAGTATAAGGCAGAAGTTTGATCTCTATGCTAACATTAGGCCGATAAAGACGTTTAGAGGTTATGAGGGGCCGCTTGGGAAGGTGGATTTTGTCTGTGTGAGGGAGACGACAGAGGGGCTTTACAGTGGAATCGAGCACAGGATCGGCGATGATGCCGCGATAGCGGTTAGAAAGATTACGAGAAGGCAGTCTGAGAAGGTGGCTAGAAAGGCGTTTGAGGTCGCGTATGATAGGGGCTGGAAGAAGGTTGTTGTCGTAACCAAACGTAACATTATGAGGGAATGTGATGGCATCTTTATTGAGTCTGTCGAAAAGGCATCTAAGGGATTTCCCAACATATCCTACGAGGAATATTACATCGACAACTTGGCTCAGCAGCTTGTTAAGAATCCTCAAAGATTTGATCAGAACGTGATATTGGGGACAAACCTCTTCATGGACATAATATCTGAAGAGGCGTCTGGTCTCGTGGGAAGCATAGGATGCATTTATTCGGGTAACTTCGGTGACAGGTACGCGTTGTTTGAGCCAGCTCACGGTAGTGCTCCAAAGTACAAGGGCTTAAATAAGGTTAATCCTACTGCTATGATCCTCTCTGCAGGATGGATGCTGGACTATCTAGGTGACAGGAAATCGAGTCAGGCTGTGTTCGCGGCTACAGAAGAGGTGATTGCTGAACGTGAGCATGTCACATACGATCTTGGGGGGAGCGCTACCACGATGGAGATGGCTAAGGCGATCGCTGACAGGATCAAGAAGCTTGTTGGCAAATGAAAAGTTTTCAGGCCACTCTTCAGATGCTTAAAAGTTTATTTCTCTAGTGCCCCCGCTTTATGGCTATGGAGTTGACGGCATGGAGCCTCATTGGAGAGCATATAGATCATACAATGCTTAAGCCTACTGCCACCTCTCAAGAGATCGCTCGCCTATGCCACGAAGGGCTTGAAATGAAGGTTTGCAGTGTATGTGTTCCACCTTCATACGTTCACTTGGCGAAGGAGACGGTGGGCTCATCCTTGAAGATTGACTGTGTCATAGCCTTTCCCCTAGGCTATAGTCTCCCTGAAGTTAAGGCCTTTGAAGTGGAAAGGTGCATCGGCGAGGGGGCGGATGAAGTCGACTTTGTGATAAACCAGGGTCTCGTTAAGGGAGGCTGCTGGGATGAATTTGACAGGGACGTCCTCGCGGTTGTAGATGTAGCCTCCAGGTATAATGTGGTAACCAAGGCCATCATTGAAGCATGCAATCTCACCGACCAAGAGAAGGTTCTCGTAACTGAGCGGTTGAATGTTCTCGATGTAGACTTTGTGAAGACATCTACCGGGTTTGGGTCGTCTGGGGCGACTCTGCAGGATGTGATCCTCTTGAAGAATCACTGTAGGGGGAAGCTGAAGGTGAAGGCGGCTGGTGGGATTCGGACATTGCCCCAGGTCATCGAATTCTTGAAGGCGGGAGCTGACAGGATCGGCACAAGCTCAACGAAGTCAATATATGAGGAGCACTTGAAGAGTTCTAGTCTCCACCCATAGACTTTTTGATCTTCTCTTGGAAGGACACGAACTTGCCATCTTCATAGAACTCTATCTTTGTTTCAATGGGGACATTCAATCCGAGCACTCTCAGTAGCTGCAGGAGCTGGCCTCCTGTTATCTTCTGGTCCAAGTCCCCTGACCTTATGAATTCTGCAAGCTTCTCTATCAATATCTCCATTTCCTTTGGATAGAGCCGCTCTGCCTTGTATAAGACTTCATCCCCTCTGTCGATCAGCTGCTCTAAGACTATATCTCTTGCAGTCTTGACCTTCGTCTTCTCTTGAAGCTTCCTTGACAGTTCAGCGAGCTTCTTGGCCTTCAGAAGCCTTAGTTCGGCGTCTTCATTCGACATCCTTGACCGACTTAGCGTCGTCGCCTAACATATATAACATTAAGTGTGGTACATATGTAATATGGTCCTGTCGGTCTTCATCCCAGACTCGATCTTATGTGAGGATAAAAGCTTAAGGGATAAGACTGTGAAGTTGGGTTTGATCGCTAGAGCCTGTTCGATCTTTAAGGTTGAAAGAATCTACATATACACCGATGGGCAGGGCTCATTTGAAAAGGATTATCTGCTGGAGAAGCTTATCCTCGAATATGCTGAGACTCCACAGTATCTTCGTAAGCATCTTTTTCCAAAAAGTGAGCTGCTTAGGGAAGTTGGGATTCTGCCTCCGTTGAGGACGCCCTCACATAAGCCGTTTGTACCCTTGGATGGGATGAAGGTTGGAGATGTAAGGGAGGCTGTATTAGTGAAGAAGGGTGGTCTACTCTTTGCAGACGTTGGACTAAGTTCCCTGGTGAAGTTTGTTGGACGTGGAGTCGAGGGTCAGCGGGTCACGGTTTACGTGGAAGAAGTCTCCCCCCTTCCTGTATGTAGGCTCGCATCTCCTGGTGAAGTAAGAGAGTACTGGGGCTATCGTGTGATCAGGGTTGGATCTGTTGGCAAGGTCTTGAAGCGTGGCTTCGGCGGCTTAAAGATTATAGCTTCAAGGCTGGGTGTGCGGGTGAATGAGGAGTTCGACGCGCTTGTCTGCTCTGTCAAAGCAGCCGACACTGTTGCTCTCGTATTCGGCTCCCCAGACCGGGGCCTATACGATATCTTAAAGGATGAAGGTCTTGCGCCAGAGGATGTTGCTGATTTCGTGATCAACTTTGTGCCTGGGCAGGGGACTGCTACGATAAGATCGGAGGAGGCGATCTTCATCTCCCTCTCTATCATCTACCTTGCTTCCTATTTGGGAAGATAGAAATGTAAACATTTAAAAAGACTACAGATTTGGTAAGATACGCAAGTGGTTTACTTTGGGCCATAGAAAGAAGAGTGCGCCGAGGCATGGGTCTCTAGCCTTTAGGCCGAGAGGAAGGGCTGGGGACATTATGCCACATGTTAGGAACTGGACTGTTGTTGATAGCCCAAAGCCTACCGTGTTGGGGTTTGTTGGATTTAAGGCTGGAACAATTCATGCTATGTTGATGGGAGATAATCCGAGGGCTCCAACCTTCGGAAAGCCCATCTTCAAGGTGGCGACGGTTGTCGCTTCTCCCCCTATGACCATAGGTGGGATAAGGCTCTATGGCAGAAACGTCCGCGGAAGATATGTTCTCACAGAACTTTATTCTGATAGGCTTCCGAAGGAGTATGGAAGGGTGCTGCCGGAGGGCTGTCTGAAGAAGAAATATGACCTTAGCGTCCTCGACAAGTTCGCTGAAGAAGCTGAGTTGGTCACGGTCTTGGCTGGTGTTGAGCCGTCGGCTGCCGGATTATCTCAGAAGAAACCTATCATTTTGGAGGTTGAAGTGGGCGGCGGAAGGTCTACTAAAGAGAGGATAGATTATGCTAAATCGATTCTCGGAAGCAAAGTTCATGTTAGAGATGTCTTTAGGCCAGGAGAGTACGTGGACACCATAGGCATCACCAAAGGTAAAGGCTTTCAAGGTCCAGTTAAGCGGTTTGGAATAAAGAGGAAGCAGCATAAGTCGAGGAAGAGTGTTAGAGCTGTAGGATGTATCGGTCCATGGCATCCCGCGGTTGTCACGTACACTGTGGCGAGGGCTGGACAGATGGGGTTCAGTCAGAGGGTGGAATACAATAAGAGGGTTATCTCAGCTGATTCTGTTGGCGAAGGGGCGATGTTCAATCCTAGGGGGGGATTTGAGCACTTCGGCATAGTTAGAGGCGACTACATGGTTCTTGAGGGTAGCGTGCAGGGTCCACCTAAACGTCCGGTAGTAGTCAGGTTTTCCATGAGAAAGAAGTCTGAGAAGCCGGTTCCCCCTAAGGTCATCCAGATGAGCGTCTCCCCTGCCTCTGGAGGTGTCAGGTCATGATCGAGGTTCCAGTATACGGCCTTGACGGCCTAGAGAAGGCCAAGATTCCTCTGCCCAAGGTCTTTTCGATGCCATATAGGCCTGACGTGATACATCGAGTTTATGTTTCACAGTACACGCATGCTCTTCAGCCTCAGGGCAGAGACCCTATGGCTGGAGAAAGGACTTCAGCGCGGTCTTGGCAGACCGGCCGCGGTGTTGCCAGAGTTCCACGAGTTAAGGGTGAAAGATTCAGCCGGTCGGGTATGGCTGCTGGTGTTGCAAGTGTTGTTAAGGGTAGGCTGCCTCATCCGCCAAAGGCCGAGAAGGTGATCTACAAGAGGGTGAATAAGAGGGAGCGTCGGCTGGCCTTGGCTTCGGCGATATCTGCTACAGCGTTGAGGGATGTCGTGGAGGGCAGGGGTCACAAGATCCAGAATGTTCCATCACTGCCCTTTGTTGCAGCATCCGATCTTGAGCAGGTGACGAAGGTTAGGGACTTGATCAACGCCTTCAAGCTGTGGGGGCTGGAGGATGAAATGGAAAGGATCGGACATGGAATCAAACGTAGGAGTGGTAAGGCTAGAAGGCGTGGGCGTACAAGATATGTTCCTGTCGGCCCACTTATAGTTACCTCACCTGATGGGGTCAAGGTCAGAAATGTTGCAGAGAACATTCCAGGCGTGAAGGTTGTCGACGTCGACTCCCTGTCAGTGCTCGACCTTGTAGCAGGAGGCCACCCTGTCAGGTTTGTCATATGGACAGAGTCGGCTATGAAATTTTTGGATGAAAGGTTGAAGGCGGTGGTTGCATGAATCAGACAGAAGCCTTGAAGGTTATAAAGTATCCATATATAACTGAAAAGAGTTCGATGCTGATCACCAAGACCAACACTCTGACATTTATTGTGGGAGAGGGTGTTGGCAAGGAAAAGGTGAAGGAGGCGGTTGAGTCGCTGTATAATGTTAAGGTGGAGAAGGTTGGTGTCCTTTCCTCTAAGAAGGGGAAGAAGGCTTACGTGCGTTTGGCCAGGGGCTATTCTGCGTCAGAGCTCGCTTCTAAGATCGGTGTCGTGTAATGGTGAATGTAATTGGGTAAGTCGCTGATTCAGCAGAGGAGGGGTATGGGACATATACAGTATAGAGCCCCTAAGGTTGGAAAGATAGCTGAAGTGGCCTATCCCCCTCTGAAGGATGAGAAGGTGACTGGTGTTGTCAGTAAGATTGTTCATGAACGTGGGCGGATAGCTCCGTTGGCGCAGGTCAGGGTTGGCAACTCCTACTACTATCTTCCAGCAGTCAAGGGTCTAGAGTTGGGCGCATCTGTTGAATTCGGTGATGGGGCGCCGATCAAGGTCGGCAACGTTCTCACGTTGAAGAGCATTCCTGAAGGTTCGATGATAAGTAACATAGAAAGACGTCCAGGAGATGGTGGTAGGCTGGTGAGGTCAGCTGGAGCCGGCGCGATTCTTTTCTCTCAGACCGGTGAAGGCAGCATAGTGAAGTTTCCAAGTGGAAAGATGGTTCTGCTCAATGGAAGGTGTAGGGCGACGATTGGCGCTGTGGCAGGCGCAGGCTTCTCTGATAGGCCATTTCTTAAGGCTGGAGCTAAATATCATAAGATGAAGGCTAAGATAAAGCTGTATCCGCGGATGAGGGGTATCGCGATGGCTGCGGTTCATCACCCCTTCGGTGGTGGCAGACATCAGCATCCTGGAAAGTCAACTTCCACCTCGAGGAATGCTCCTCCTGGGAGAAAGGTGGGGCATGTTGCTCCAAGGAAGACTGGTAGAAAGCGTATTAGGAGGACCTTGGAGGTGAGATAGTCGATGCCGAAGGAGTTCAAGTATCGAGGTTACACGCTTGAGCAGCTGCAAAGCATGTCATATGAAATGTTCATCGGACTTCTTCCTTCAAGGATGCGTCGGTCCCTTAACAAGGGGCTCAGCAAAGAAAAGATGAAGCTCTTGGATGAAATCAAGAGGTTTAAGGAGGGTTCAATAAAGTCTCCAATTAAGACTCATGCTCGTGACATGATAGTTTTGCCTATAATGGTTGGAGCCACCGTTCATGTGCATAATGGAAAGGAGTTTGTCGCTCTTGAAATAAAGCCTGAAATGATCGGCCACTATCTTGGAGAGTATGCGATAACCAACAAGAAGGTTGTACATGGAACCCCAGGCATAGGCGCCTCCCGTTCGAGCCTATATGTGCCCCTCAAGTAGGTTTCCAGCTTCCTATATTGTGACGAACTCGATGATGAATGACAGGTATCCTACCATCATGCTGAATACTAAAGTTATCTGGAATGCTATCCCCTTGGTGATGTTTATCACGGACGCCAACATCATGGTTGAGACAGTTATCGAAAGGATCGCGCCGACCTGAAATAGTATTCTGTCGAATAGGAAAAGTGGTAGCGCAAGCGACGGCGGCAAGGTTGAGAGAATTACGCCAGCTAAGAGCTCTATTTCCCCATAGCTTTCTTTGACGAAGGCCAAGGTGAAGGCCTTTGTCAGAAGCCACAGTGGGGCGATCGACAACAGTATCGGAGTGTACATCGAATTCATCAGGCTCTGCTCTACTGGCGCAAAGAAGATCATGCCTTTCTGTGTATAGCCTGCGATGGCAACCTGTACCATTGGAGCTAGAATCATGGCTGCAATCGTCATCTTCCGGCTTCTCGTCAGCAGCCTCGCCAACGGTGTCAACGTGTACCTGGAAAGAGTGGTCGATTCGCCTTCTTGCCTTTGCGCAGAATAGCCTTTGACTATTCTCTCGTACAGTCTTTCTCCGTTGCCGTTTAGATAGTATCTTCGCCTGTCGTCGACTTCCACGAAGTCTCGAAGTCTCGACAGATGATAGTATATTGCTCCGGTGCTTATGTTTGTCTCCTTCTTTATCTGAGAAAATGAGACCTTCCCCGCGCCACCTATCACCTCTATTATTCTTCTTCGGCTAGGATTCGATAACGCCTCCTTCTCCAGCTCGTCGCCCATCCTTTCTCATATTATGCTTTGCGTCAGCCCTCTTAATAATCTTGTTCTCCAATATGCTAAAGTATTTATTCTAATAGAAAATGGGGTTAATTTACGTGGTGTCTGCGGTTGCCTAAGTTCGGGTACAGTTTCCAGGTGGAGGATCCCCTCCTATATGTGAGGGCTAGCGCACGCGAGGTGAACATCTCGCCGAAGCATGCTAGAGAGATATGTAGGTCGATAAAGGGTATGACGATAACTAAGGCGAGGAAGCTTCTGGAGGAGGTTAGGGAGGAGAAGGTTGCTATACCCTATAGAAGGTATCATCAGCAGGTTTCACATAAGTCTTCGGCAAGGGGATATGTGGCCGGAGGCTATCCTGTCAAGTCCGCTGAAGTCTTCCTGAAGCTTCTAGATAATCTAGAAAATAATGCTTCCTTCAAGGGGATGAACGTTGAGAAGGTGGCTATTGTTCACGCGAACGCATACAAGGGTATCGCGATAAAGGATTATGTGCCAAGAGCGCACGGCCGCTCTTCCCCCAACTTTCATGTACTAGTTCATATAGAGCTAGTGGGGAAGGAGGTGGCGTAAGGTTATGTCTGAGCAGATCGAGCGTTCTCCGGTCAAGAAGATCTTGAGCAAGCAGTTGACGTATGTTGGATTAGACGAATTTCTTGAGCGAGAGTTGAAGGATGCAGGATATGGTGGGGTTGAAATCTCTGAAGGCCCCTTAGGGGTTAGGCTGACGCTTTATGTTACTCGACCAGGGCTTGTGATTGGAAGGCGAGGTGTCGGCATAAAGGACATATCCGACAAGCTCGTCCACAGGTTCGGTTTAAGTAATGTTCAGATTTCTGTCGCCGAAATCGAAGTGCCGGAGACGAATCCGAGGGTTATATGTGAGAGGATAGCGAGCTCCATGCAGAAGGGTACCCCATTCAGGAGGACGGCGGTCTGGGCTCTGAATCAGATCATGGGCGCCGGCGCCCTAGGCGCTGAAATCATAATATCGGGCAAGATTAGAAGTGAGCGTGCCCATTATCAAAAGTTTGTGGCTGGAGTTGTCCCAAAGAGTGGAGAAGTAGCTCGTGTGGCTGTCTTGAAGGGTACCACAAGTGTTCTCTTGAAGGCAGGGCTCTTCGGAGTCAAGGTGAAGATCGCGTTGAAGAGTAGGATGTCTCCAGAGTACAAGCTCAAGGAGGTCGCTGAGCCTCCTAAGGAAGGTGAGGGTGTTGAAAAAGCTGAAGGAGAAGGAGCTTCTTAATCTTTCTGTCGAAGAGTTGGAGAGGCGGCTTCTCGATCTCCGCAGCGAATACTCTAGGCTCAAGGCTATGTCCGCGAGGGGTGCTGTCAAGAAGGAGACGGGGGTTATTAGGAGTGTTAGGAGGAATATTGCCAGGCTGGAGACTGCGAAGCGGCTGAAGCAGATGGAGATGAAAAGGGAGGTGAAGAGGGCTTGATCACCTCAGGCAATCTGAGATACCATGAGCTGATCTGTTTGAAGATGAAGATATCAGGCTCTTCGATAAAGAGTCTGGTCGGATTGGGGGGTAGGGTTGTCTTTGAGACCAAGAATATGCTCTATTTTGATGACTGTGGTAGGGTCCGTGCTGCGCCTAAGGAGGCGTGCGTCTTCCAGTTTGAGCTGCCTTCCGGAGAACTTCTAGATGTTCCAGGCTCCAGCATTTTGGGTAGGCCGGAGGCTAGGCTGTCAAGGTTAAGGTGATCTTTCATGAAGAATGTTGGTATTCCTTTGAAGCCTCCTGAAAGGACATGTAACGATCGGCTGTGTCCTTTTCACGGGAGCCTACCGGTTAGAGGTATACTGCAGAGGGGAAAGGTTGTCAGTGTAGCCTCTGGAGATATTGTGGTCGTCGAAAAGCAGCTTACGAGGTATTCGAGCAAGTTCAGCCGATACTATAGGGTGAGGAAGCATGTTCACGCTAAGCTTCCGAAATGTATTCCTGTGCAGGTGGGAGATAACGTGACCTTAGGAGAATGCAGGCCGCTCTCGAAGAGCGTCTCATTTGTAGTTCTCGAGAACAGGGGTAGTGGGTGAAATGTCTTCAGGCAAGTCTAGGGCTGTTTCAGCCAAGGGAGCTCAAGAGTTCAAGCCATATGTTACGAGGGGGATTCCTGTCACAGCTGTCATAAACTGCGCCGATAACACAGGAGCGAAGACTCTAAGGGTGGTCCAGGTGCTACAGTACAAGGGTAGGCTGAAGCGTATTCCTGCCGCATCTGTCGGCGACAAGATCAATGTTGTCGTCAAAAAGGGCCCCCCTGACCTCAAGAAGCAGGTTTTTCCAGCGATCGTGGTCCGGCAGAGGTATCCGATAAGGCGTGTTTCTGGATTGAGGATATCATTTGAAGATAATGCTGCTGTGATCATAACTCCCGAAGGCGAAGTCAAAGGTACTGAAATAAAGGGTCCGGTCGCGTCTGAGGCTGCTGAGAGGTGGCCTAGGATAGCCAACCTTTCCTCTATTATCGTCTAGGTTGAGAGTATGTCTTCCAAAAGGTCTGATAGGATGAAAAAGAAGATGGCTGGCTTACCACTGCATGTCTTGGGCAAAATGTTAAAAGCACGCCTGTCTGATGACTTGCGCTCCAAGTATGCCTTCAAGACTGCACGTGTTAGGAAGGGGGATAGTGTGAGGATTGTCAGGGGAGAGTTTGCTGGGGTCGAAGGCAAGGTGACTGGCGTGGACGTAAAACACTGTAGGCTGACTGTTGAAGGTGTCTTCAGGGAAAGAGTTAAGGGGGAGCAGACTCCTGTAAAGATTCACGCCTCCAAGGTGGTTATTACCTCACTGAACTTGGATGACAAGTATAGGAAGGCCCTGTTCGAGGCACGGGCATCCGGCGTGAAAGGTGGATGATGATGGGGCACATGGGGTCCTCGAAGCATATGAAGAGGCATGCGGCGCCGGCGTTCTGGAAGATATCACGCAAGCATGGGCAGTTCGTAACCAAGCCCTCAGCTGGCCCTCACGCGATAGATGAAAGCTACCCTCTAGCAGTCCTTCTCAGGGACATCCTCAAGGTTGTTGGGACGATGAGAGAAGCCAATTCAGCCATAACCTTGGGCAAGGTGATGGTCGACGGTGTCGTCAGAAGAGACAGTAGGTTCCCAGTAGGCTTGATGGATGTTATATGTATCCCATCGATGGATAGGGCCTTCCGCCTTCTTCCCGCGAAGGGGCTTATGCTCTATCCGGTCCCCATAGACATCGAGTCTTCCAAGCTTAAGCTCTGTAAGGTCAGATCAAAGAAGAAGGCTCCCTCGAACCTCTTCTCTTACGGACTTCATGATGGAAGGATGGTTCTTTCGAAGGATGACTTAGGCGTCAACGTGGACGACAGCCTCCTATTGGCTATTCCAGAGGGGAAGGTTGTCTCGAATGTGAAGATGGAGAAGGGTTCACTTGTCCTATTCCTTAAGGGTAAGGCGACTGGTAAGCTTGGCGTAGTCAAAGAGATCTACCCAGGAAGCCTGCATTCGACGAAGTCTGCAGAAGTGGAGGTTGACGGTTCACCTGTCAAGGTGCCTGTTGGCCTTCTGATGGCTGTGGGCGTCGAGAAACCTGTCCTGCCTCTTGGTGGTGAATAGCTGTTGTGTTCCCAGATGGTTGAGAACCCGATGCGCAGGATCTATGTTCAGAAGGTTGTCTTGAATATTGGTGTCGGCAGATCAGGTGAGGTTGTGGAGAGGGCGCAGGAAGTTCTGAGGCAGATAAGTGGAAGGACCCCGATACAGACTAAGGCGAAGAAGACTATTAGAGACTTTGGTGTCCGCAAGGGAGAGCCTATAGGCGTAAAGGTTACCCTGATGGGGGATGAAGCCTTTCAGCTTCTGAAGCGGCTGCTGATAGCTAGAGGTTTGAAGCTTCCAATCACCTCGTTTGATGATGAAGGTAACGTTTCCTTTGGGATAAAGGAGCATATAGAGATTCCGGGAACAAAATATGATCCTGACACAGGAATATTTGGGCTCGACGTCAATGTTAAACTTGAACGTCCAGGCTATAGGGTGGCGAGAAGGAGGCTTTGTCCTTCGAAGGTTGGCAGGAAACAGAAGGTCAAAAGAGATGAGGCGATACAGTTCATGAAGGACACATTCAAGGTTGAGGTGGCATGATTTGGTGAAGATACGTCATGGAAAGCCGAGGAAGTTTGGAAAGGGATCGAGGGTGTGTAGGAGATGTGGTGCATATGGGCCGGTGATCCAAATGTACAACCTATACTATTGTAGGCAATGCTTCAAGGAGATGGCTGAGAAGCTGGGCTTCAGAAAATATGAGTAGGTGGATCTGATGCCAGCGAAGAACGTCATATCAAACCTTTTCAGCACATTATACAATAACGAGCTCAGAAGGAAGAAGGAATGCGTGATTGCGCCAACCTCGAACCTCGCAAGGGAGGTGCTGAAGATCCTGCAGAAGTATGGGTACATAGGGGAGTTCGAGCAGGTAGACGATGGTAGAGGTGGAAAGTTTAGGGTGCAGTTGCTCGGCAAGATTGTGAAATGCAGTTCTATAACTCCAAGGTACAGTGTGAAGGTGGACGAATACGACCTATGGGAGAGGAAGTACCTTCCATCCTTCAACTATGGCATGCTTGTTGTAAGCACATCACAGGGTGTGATGTCGCAGATCGAAGCCAAGAAGAAGGGTGTAGGCGGCAAGCTTCTGGGGTACGTTTATTAGAGGTGTCGGCGATGGCTGAAGTCTCGATAAGAAAGCCTGAAAACGTTTCAGTGGCCTTGGAGGGGGGGATCTTGAAGGTTGCAGGCCCACTTGGCTCGGCTGCTAGAGACTTCTCCAAGATAAGGCTGTTTATTGAACTGTCTAATGGAAACATAAAGTTGAGGTCGTACAGTGACAGAAGAAGCGACTTCGCGGTCTTAGGCACAGCCTCGTCACTGATCGAAAACATGTTTACTGGTGTCACCAAAGGATACACCTATAAGCTCAAGGTAGTCTCCGCCCATTTTCCTATCTCTATCAAGGTCAAAGGAAATGAAGTCTTCATCGAAAACTTTTACGGTGAAAAGTCTCCGAGGGTCGCCAAGATCGTCGGCTCATGCAAGGTTTCTGTCGTAGGCGACGACGTTATTGTGCAAGGGGTTTCAAAGGAGGATGTTGGCCAGACGGCTGCTAACATAGAATCAGCGACCACGGTGAGAAGGAAAGATCAAAGAGTTTTCTTGGATGGTGTATACGTGTATGAGCGAAGCTGAAGCGGCGAGAAGGGGGCGCTTGAAGAAGAAGCCCAAGTTTGTGAGGCCTGAGTCGTGGAGATATGTTAGGTTGAAGCCTAACTGGCGGAAACCGAAAGGCTTGGATAACAAGGTTAGAAAGGAGTATAGTGGGTGGCCTGCTAGAGTAAAGGTCGGCTACGGTTCTCCAAGAATCATCAGAGGCTTACATCCGTCTGGATACAGGGAAGTTCTCGTACACAACGTGGAAGAGTTGGCTGCCTTGAATCCGAAGTTGGATGCCGCAAGGATCGCTGCGACAGTTGGCAGAAGGAAGAGGCTTGAAATAATCCAGAAGTCCAAGGAGTTGAATATTCATGTACTTAACCCAAGGAGGTTGAAGAAGGTTGAACTTAAGAGGTAAGAAGGAGCTGGTTGCAAGGATCCTTGGCGTTGGAGTATCGCGGGTGAAGCTTATGCCTGAAGCGAGAGAACACATACAGGATGCGATTACAAGAGAGGAAATCGACTCCTTGATCAACCAGAAGGCTATAGTGATCAGGCAGAAGACGGGGGTCTCAAGATCCCGTGTAAGAAAGAAGGTGAGGAAAGGTGCTGGATCGAGGAAGGGTGCGAAGGGTGTGAGGCAGGGAAAGAAGAGGGCTTGGGTGAAGAAGGTTAGGGCTCTAAGGGCTCACCTACGCTATCTTCTGAAGAATGGTGTGATAAGCAAGGAAAACTACAAGAAGCTCTATCTTTGGGTGAAAGGTGGGCAGGTGAAGACGGTCAAGAGGCTTGACGAGATAGCTAGAGAAATGGGTAGAAGGGGTGCTTTGAGTTGAAGGCTAGACACGTTCAGATGTATAGAAGGAGGAGGGAGGGTAAGACCGACTACCATCTTAGAAAGAAGGTTGTGGCAAGCCGTCTTCCGTTTGTGACAATAAGGATTTCAAACAAGAATGTCCTATTGCAGGTGATAAGGGCTGAACCAAGAGGAGACATAGTGGTTGGTTCGGTGCAGTCGAGGCAGCTCCAGAAGTTCGGCTGGCCCTTCTCGAGGAAGAATATTCCTGCATGCTATCTCTGCGGCCTCATGCTTGGACTTAGGGTGAAGGAGAAGGTTGGCTCACGGGCTATAGTATATATGGGTATTGAGCCATATGTTGTAGGCTCCAGGGCTGCGGCAGCTGTGAAGGGGTTGATTGATGGAGGCTTGAAGGTTGAAGCTGACCCTGAAACCTTCCCAGATGACGGGAAGATAAGAGGTGAACATATCGTCTCCTATGTCAGGAGGCTTAAGTCCTCCGACTTCGACCTATACAATAGGAGGTTTTCCGGCTATGTCCGAGAAGGAGTCGACGTCGAAGAGCTATCAAATGTATTCGATAAAGTTAGAAAGGCGATAGTTGAAAAGGAGGGTGCGATAGAATGAGTAGGCGAGAAAGGGTCAAGGAGGGTTCTTCATCTTGGGCTCCGAAGACTAAGCTAGGTAGGCTTGTAGCTGAGGGCAAGCTTGCAGATTTGCATGAGGCTTTCGAGCTCGGATACAAGATAAAGGAGCCTGAAATCGTGAAGACACTGCTGGCTGATGTTTCAACAGAAGTTGTAGGCGTCACGATCGTCCAGAAACAGACGGATGCAGGAGAAGTCACAAAGTTTAGGGTTATACTGGCTGTAGGCAACGGTAATGGCTGGTTTGGGGTTGGCGCAGGAAAGGCTGCGACGATGCGTACTGCAATAGACAAGGCTACAAACGATGCTTTATTGAATATTGTGCCTGTCGAGCTAGGATGCGGCAGCTGGGAATGCAAATGCAATCAGCCGCATTCGCTTCCTTTCAAGGTTACTGGAAAATGTGGCAGCGTCCGCATCGACATCATTCCTGGACCGAGAGGTCTTGGACTTGTGGCAGGCGAAAACATAAAGAAGCTTCTGTCACTTGCTGGATTGAAGGACGCTTGGACAAGAACCTATGGTGCAACCAACACATACCCATCTGTCGCATATGCGATCTATGATGCACTTAAGCAGCTGCACCTGCTTTCACAGGTGAAATAGTGGTCGAAATGGCTCAGCTGGTTGTCGTCAGGGTAAGGGGGACGGTCAACACACGATATGATGTGAGAAAGACCCTTGAACTCTTGAAACTGAGAAGGCTATATAGTGCGACTATTGTCCCAAAGGACAGCTACTATCTGGGGATGCTCAATTTGGCGAAAGACCACATCGCATGGGGTGAAATCGATTTCGAGACAGCTAAGCGCCTCTTTGTGGAGAGGGGTAGAACGGTGGAGGGTAAACGTGTTGATGAATCAGTCGCCAAAGCCGAAGGCTTTGAAGATCTCGACAAGATGATATCAAGTGTGGTCGATGGTGCTACGA
The DNA here is from genome assembly GCA_964448685.1 of uncultured Nitrososphaeria archaeon. GTDB lineage: Archaea > Thermoproteota > Nitrososphaeria > JACIWG01 > JACIWG01 > CAYUWR01. The sequence goes on along the minus strand of CAYUWR010000010.1, from coordinate 6,575 downwards.
AGCTGAACCAGCTCAAGAAGGTGAAGCAGTACTTTAATCTTTCGCCGCCTAAGGGAGGGTTCAAGAGGTCGACGAAGAAGCCGTTTAACGCAGGCGGTGTGTTGGGAGAAAACAGGCAGATCCTCTCTCTGATATCTAGAATGATCTAGCTAAGTTAATAAATGCGTCAAAAGATATAAGGTTAACGGCATGATGGTGCGGATGTCCGGAGGATAGGAAAGATGAGCTGGAATAAGAGAAAGAAGAAGAAGTGGTTTGACGTGTTCGACGAATTCGACGACAAGTTCGATGAGCTGGTTGACGAAATGTTCAAGCACTTCGACACTGTTGAAGTGGATCGGGAGCCAGAAGGCAAGAAGCCTGGGCCTTACATCTACGGCTTCTCTATAACCATCGGCCCTGATGGTAGGCCTGAAGTCAGAGAGTTTGGAAATGTGCGTAGAACGGGACGTGGCAGGGTTCTGTCTGAGGTCAGAGAGCCTCTTGTTGATGTCATGGACCGAGGTAGGGAAGTTGTAGTCCTCGCCGAAGTTCCAGGCGTGAAGAAGGAGGACGTCCACCTCGGCGTGAGAGGGAACGAAATTCGTCTGTCGGTGGACTCCAAGGACGCAAAATATGAAAAGATTATATCTGTTCCCCCTGATGCTGACATTGGATCTATGCAGATGCAATGCAACAATGGCATCTTGGAAATCAGATTGAAGAAGAAATGACATGGTTAAGGTGATAGGTTACGCCTACTAGACTTAGAAAGATCAGAAAGCTTCGTGGATCTAGGACCCACGGTTGGGGTCAGGTGGGCCAACATAGGGCTTCTGGGCAGAGGGGTGGAGTTGGCAACGCTGGCCTACATAAGCATAGGTGGAGTTGGACTATAAAGTATGACCCAGACCACTTTGGCAAGGATGACATGCACCCCCCACAGGCCTCTAAGCCCGATAAGTGGATCAATGTCGGCTCATTGGATGAGCTTTACAGGAAGCTTTCAACCAAGGGAAAGGTTGGAGACTTGGAAGGCAAGCCGGTTCTCGACCTCTCCTCGATGGGGATAAAGAAGCTTCTCGGCGGCGGCTCGGTCAAAGGCGCTTATCTGATCGTAGTCGATAGCTTCACTGAAGGAGCCAGAAGGAAGGTTGTTGACGCTGGGGGAGTAATTAAAGGGTAGAGCTGATCTTGGGTGCCCTCTCCAGCTTCATCAAGAACTTCTCGACGATAATCCCTGAGGTCCCGAAGCCGACCAGAAAGCTTTCTCTCAACGAACGCCTTATATGGACTGCCGCAGTGCTTGTCATCTACTTTGTCATGGTTGAAACCCCACTATATGGGGTTGCTAAAGGGAACGATCCTCTAACGTACTCGAGAATCATCTTCGCCTCTGCTAGGGGGACGTTGATGGAGTTGGGTATAGGGCCTATAGTTACAGCAGGCTTGATAGTTCAGCTTCTTCAAGGCGCAGATATAATAAAGTTGGATCTTAAGAAGACTGAAGATAGAGCTCTGTTTACTGCTTCAACAAAGTTCATGACGATAATTATAGCCTTGATGGAATGCTCTGCATACATATTCGGCGGCATGTTCGGTGCGAATATCACCCCACAGATCACAGTCGTAATCATGCTCCAGCTATTCGTGGCAACTGTAATTGTGATGCTCTTGGATGAAATGGTCCAGAAGGGTTGGGGGATAGGAAGCGGTATCAGCTTATTCATCTTCTCCGGTGCCGCCGTACAGATCATATGGGGGATCCTGAGTCCTCTTCCAATAACCGATGAAGCTAATGTTACTGCCCCTTATGGTCTGATCCCCTATCTTGTTGCTAAGGCGCCGACGTCGAGCTTCGCAGAACTCTTCTATAGAAGCTCCGGTTTCCCCTCTATATTGACTGTTCTATTAACGATACTCGTAATACTTCTTATCGTCTACGTGGAGGGTTTGAGGGTTGAAATACCTATCACCTCTTCTAGGTACAGAGGTTTCGGCGGCGTCTACCCTATAAAGTTCCTCTATGTGTCAAATATTCCCATAATCTTGACTTCTGCCATGCTGACGAATATAACATTCTTTTCTCAGTTCGCTTGGGTTAGGTTTAACCCCAAGAATGACAACTTCATACTTAACCTGTTCGGCACCTTCAATAGTACGACGAATGCGCCTACAGGAGGGTTAGCCTACTATGTAACAGCTCCCAGAGGTCTTTCAGCAGTTACTTCAGACCCACTTCATGTGCTTATATTTACACTGCTGCTTGTGGGCTTCTGTGTACTCTTCGCAAAGATCTGGGTGGAGATCGGCGGCCTATCGCCTGAGAAGGTTGCGAAGAACCTTGTCGACGCAGGCGTGCAGGTTCCAGGCTTCAGGAGGTCGGAGGTGAGCATCAGCCAGATCTTGAACAAGTATATTCCAACCTTGACGCTTTTGGGCGGCCTCTTCATAGGCCTTCTCGCGGCATTTTCTGACCTGTTCATGGTGTTAGGTTCAGGCATAGGTATACTTCTTATGGTCGACATAGGTATCCAATACTATCAGACGCTTGTTCAGGAGCAGATTGAAGAGTTCATGCCTAGGTTAGGTGGCCTGCTTGGCAGAAAATGATATTATGTTACCGTTTCTATGGTTAAGAGTGCAGAAGGTCTTCTGGGTTGATTGAGTCGATGATATTTGAAATCGTCTGGAATGAGATTCCCTACTCTACCTTGCTTATCGTGTTGACTTCGTTAGGGTTGAACGTCATATCTCAGGTTGCGACAAGGTTTCTGGTGAACGTCGAAGAGTCAAGGCGGATCGCTAGGGAGGCGAGACGGTTTAGGAAGGAGCTTATGGACGCTGTGAGAAAGGGTGATAAGGCTAGAGAGGAGAAGCTTAGAAAGAAGGAGAAGGGTATCAGGGAAATGGAGCTGAAGTCCTCTAACCAGCGTCTGAAGGCGTCCTTCATCTTCCTTATACCGTTCATGCTCATCTTCTGGTTTGTCTCATCCGTTGTTGGGTCAGCGTCTGTTGTCGCCTACTCTCCCATCCATTTGATATTCGTAGGCCCAAGCCTCGAGCTCTTCTGGTGGTATCTTATAACATCCTTCGCATTCTCGACGATGATATCTAAGTTGGCTGGGACGAGCCTTGACTAGCAGAAAGGGTATAGTAGTTGCTGTCAGCGGCCTACATGGTGTAGGAAAGACCTCTCAAGCCAGAAGGCTGGCTGAATCTTTCGGCCTCAGACATGTTTCAGGTGGCATGATATTTAGAAGCCTCGCTCGGTCACGAAATATCTCCCTCCTATCTCTCTCAATGGAGGCTGAAGGTTCTCAAGAAATCGACCGCTTCATAGACGGAGCGGTTGTGGAGGAGGGAAGGAAGGGAAACGTAGTAGTAGATTCCATGCTATGTGCATGGTTTCTCAGAGATGTTGCGGACATCAAAATATTTCTCTTTGCCCCTGACAACGTCAGAATAGATAGGATCGCGGTCAGAGATGGAAGACCCTTTTCTGAATCATATCAGGAAACAATAGCGAGAGAGGGCAGTGAAATAGCCAGGTTCAAGAAGTACTATGGCCTATCTATGGAGGATGTGAAGAACGCCTGTGATCTGATCATGTCAACGGAAGACTTGAGCGAGGACGAAGTCTTCTCGATACTTAAATGCTATGTGGAGACGAGGATGCGAAGGCTGGGGAAATAGGGTATGGCTTCAGCATCCGACAACATGGTAATCTTGTCAGATGAGAGGACTGACGATAGATACGGCTACTATCCAGACAAGAGGCCGATAAACATACATTTAGATTACGGCTTCATACCATTGGATAAGCCACGAGGTCCCTCAAGCCACGAGGTAGTCGCTTGGGTGAGGAAGATGCTGCAGAGAGAGAAGGCTGGGCACAGTGGCACATTGGATCCGGGGGTTTCAGGCCTTCTGCCCATCGCTCTAGGAAATGCGACGAAGGCTCTCGGCCTTTTTCTTCTCGGTCCCAAAGAATATGTCTCTGTCGTCAGGATACATAATGATGTTCCAGAAAAAGAGATTGATAGGGTGCTTTCGGAGTTCACTGGGCCAATATACCAGCGTCCCCCTCAGAAGTCTAGTGTGAAGAGGGTGATAAGGCCTAGGACAATATATGAAATAGAGGTGGTGGAGAAGCGGGGGCGTCTCATGATCATCAGAGTCAGATGTGAGGCGGGCACGTACATTAGAAAGCTCGTGTACGATATAGGAGAAGTCTTGGGTGTTGGCGCGACGATGGTGGAGCTGAGGAGGACGAAAGTGTTCAACTTGAGCGAAGACCAGGGCCTTGTCACATTACATGAGCTTTCTGCCTCTGTCCACAGATGGAAGGAGGCTGGCGATGAATCAGGCCTACGTGTTCTCGTTCAGCCGATAGAAAATGTTCTCGGACATTTCAAGAAGATCGTTGTAAGAGATTCAGCCATAGATGCTCTATGTCATGGAGCTCAGCTCGCCATTCCAGGTATCGTCAGCTTTTCAGCCGACATCGGAAAGGGCGATCTCGTAACCATATTGAGTCTTAAAGGCGAGCTTGTCGCTCTAGGTAGGGCTGTGCTCGACTCTGACGCCATAGAAGAGAATTCGAAGGGGATTGCAGCGAGAACAGAGCGGGTGATAATGGCAGAAGACACCTATCCGAGACTCTGGAAGCGTTCCAAAGAGCCTTCCTCATCGAGCTAACGGAGACACTCACTTTTCTGTGTCTCTAAGGTTTATAAAAAACCGTCAGGCAAACGGTATTTAGTGACTTTATGCCCAAGGGATGCGAATGTATAGTTGAATGTCTTCTAGGGGAAGGTGTCGAAACAGTATACACTGTATCGGCTGAAAGCATACTTCCACTGCTTAAGTCGTCTTTGGAGAAAGGCATAAAGGTTGTCAACTCAAAGCTTGAACTGTCCGCTGCCTTCATGGCTCTCGTACATTCAAGGATCAAGAATACTCAAGGCGTCCTGATTGTGACATCCGGCCCTGGCCTAATAGGCTCTCTCTCGCCGATCGCTGAAGCAATGCTTGAAGGCGATCCACTTGTAGTTTTAGCGACGATTCCTCCCAGAAACCACAGGAGATCACATATGCATCAGCTGATGGGTGGAAGCGACCAACTTGACATCGTGAAGCCTATCACGAAGGCGCAGTACAGGATAAGAGCGCTCAAGCAGATTTCACAGGCTGTTTCTCAGGCATTTGGTCATGCCAGAAGTGGTAGGCCGGGGCCTGTCTACATAGAGGTCGCCGTCGAAGTCTTCATGGAAGAAGGTGCTTCTGCCGACTACATGAGGCTGCCTGTTCGGCGGCCTCCCCCTGACCATGGACAGGTTGAGGTGATAATCGGCCTACTGGAGAAGGCGGAGCTTCCAGTCATCTTGGCAGGCAGAGGTGTCTACCTATCCAACGCTCGAGAAGAATTGATCAAGGTAGCGGAGGTTCTCGGCGCCCCAATCGTGACATCGATCATGGCGAAAGGGCTGATCTCAAATGATCACCCATTATATGCTGGTGTGGCAGCAGGCAAGGCTGGCAACATAACCGCGCATTCAGTCTTAAGCCGTTCTGACCTTGTCCTGGCTGTCGGCAACCGATTCAGCGAAATGGGGACTGGAAGGTACAGTCTCGAAATCAAGGGTAAACTTGTACATGTAAACATAGACTCAGGTGACATCGGTAGGGTTTTCAAACCTGATGTGGCTGTTGTGTCGGATGCGAAAGAATTCCTTTCAGCGTTGTCAAAGAGATTAATCAATAAGCGGTTTAAGAGAAGAGAGGGTGCTGAGACGATGCTTAAGAACTTTTGGAGGATGGAACTGGAGGAGCTGAAGAAGCTGCGTGCCTTCAGGAACGCTGACAGGATCGAATCCTATGAAGTCGTCGACGTCTTGAGGACGCTATTGGACGATGACGCGATCATAGTCGGCGATGTTGGCGCACATCGAATAGAAACCTTCACAATGCCAGTCTACACGCCAGGAAGCTACATATCAACCACCAGCTATGTCTCAATGGGAATCGCTGTACCAGGCGCAGTGGCCGCGTCAATAGCGTATCCACATAGACAGGTTGTCGCAATCGTGGGTGACGGAGGCTTTCTCATGACCGGACTGGAGATCGCAACCGCGATAGAATATGGCGCAAACCCAGTCATCATCGTATTCAACGATTCCTGCTACAGGGTGCTAAGAATATACGAACGAGCCAAGTATCACAGTGACACCAAAGAACTGCACAAACTGCCTGTCACCAATTTTTCTCAAATAGCAGGCGCCTTAGGCGCAAAAGGGATACGAATAGAGCAGAGAGAAGACCTTCATCGTCTGCTAAAAGAAGCCGTTGAATGGCGCAAGAGCGCCGTCCTTGTAGACGTATTGGTCAATCCCTATGGAATACCTATACCATTTCAAAGTCTATACGGCGCCAGAGATATAAGAGATATCCAGGTGAACGACAGGCAGTGGAAAAAATAAAGCATTTCTCCAACTATAAATGTAAATTATCAAGTCATGAACGCTCAGCGGCAGAGATAGTGGTGACGGTTCGAAACTTAAAGAGTTTTATATCCACCACTTCAAGTCTTATAG
>CAYUWR010000009.1:0-109477 GCA_964448685.1 uncultured Nitrososphaeria archaeon | reverse complement strand
CCATATTTTCCCCTGCCATGAGCGGACTTCATTATGCCGCTGTCCATTACCTCTATCCTTTTCACGAGTCTTCTTGATCCATCGTCTGCTACCTCGAAATATCCGTCTACGTCGCTTAACATTATCAGCAGGTCGCTTCTGAGCTTTGAAGCTATTATAGCGGATAGCCTGTCGTTGTCTCCAAATCTGACGTCGTCTGGGACGTATGGGTTTACGGGTAGAAGTTCTTTGACGGAGACTGCGTCGTTTTCGTTGATGATTGGGACAACTCCCCGTTTTAGGAGGGCGTTCAGGGTCCTCCAGACGTTCTTGTAGGCTATCTGATTTGCGAGGTCTTCTTCTGTAAAGAGCATCTGCGCTGTTATGATCCCCTTCTCTCTAAAGTACTTCTCGTAGAGGCTCATAAGGTGTGGTTGTCCGATGGACGCGCAGACCTGCTTTTCTGTCAAATCCAGTTGGTGTGGGGTAGCCTTCAAGCCTAATATCGTTATGCCTGAGAGGATGGCGCCGGAGGAGACTAGGATAAATGATCTCTCTTCTCCTGACATTTCAGCTATCTGATATGCGATGTTCCTTATCGCCTTCTCGCTGATTCCACCGTTTTCTGATAGAACGGATGTGCCTACCTTGACTACGATGATAGGTCTTCGTTTTTTCATCTCTCTAAGTTTTCCAGTTTTCGCTATTAAACTTTAGCCTGATGTCTGTGGAATCGTCAAATCGAACATCTGTTGCTCACTTTAGGATGTTCTTTGGGTCCAAGATCAAAAGCCTCTGGGAGGAAAGGGTTCTGATGTATGCTGCTGTCAGTATCTTGTAGTCGCTGTGGTCTGCGGCCGCTATCACAATGTTTGCGTCTTTTAATGCCTGATCTAGGTCGTTTGTGAACTCAACGTTCTCTGGGAGGCCTGTGTTCTCGAATCTGTGTGGATCGTGCACTGTGATCTTATAGAATTTCTTTGACAGGTATCTGGCGATCTCTATTGATGGAGACATCCTGTTATCGGCTATGTCCCCTCTGAAGGATAGGCCCAAGATCGTTATCTTGATTCCTTTGACAGAGCCATACTGTGATGTGTATTCTCTGATGGCCTTTCTCGCTATCGCGTGTGGTCGGTCTTCATTAAGCTCCTTAGCTGTATACGTCAACTTGAGCTTCTTTGTTCTTGTCAAGATGAAATATGGATAGACGGGTATGCATGCGCCTCCAACTCCAACTCCTGGCCTGTGGAGGTGGCAGTAGGGCTGACTATTGGCTGCATTCATTATTTCACGGTAGTCAAGTCCTTCGAGGGCGCAGTAGTCGGACAGCTCATTGGCTAATGCTATGTTTACGTTTCGGTAGATTCCTTCGAACACCTTCTCTGCTTCAGCTGCCTTTATCGACGAAAGCCTGATCACGCCTTTCTCTGCGATGATCGAGTATAATGTGGCTGCGATATCCAGGCTTCGGCTGTCAAATCCTGAAACGATTCTCGGATAGTTGAGTTCGATGTCTTCAAGAGCCCTTCCGACAAATATTCTTTCAGGACTATATATCAGGGCAAAGTCTTTGCCAGCCTTGAGACCACTCCCTTTCTCAAGGATCGTCTTCAAGACCTTTTCTGTAGTGCCTGGCGGTAACGTTGTCTCGATCGATATAGCATCTCCTCTTTCGATGTGTGCCGCCAACCCTCTACATGCTTCAGCCATATGGCTGAGATCGACTCTGGCACCACCTTTCCTTTTTCTGATCGAGACCGGTACTGTGACTATGTGAACCGAAGACGCCTCAAGAGAGTCCTTATAGCTTGTTGTCGCAGAAATCCTTCCCTCCCTATATCCCTTGGCGATAACCTCGTTGACCTTCCTATCGTCGGCGGAACTCCACCTACCAGTCTTAAGCCTTTCTACGACGTCCTCGTCGACGTCCTGGGCTATGATTCTACCTCCTCTATCCAAGAACGCAGACGAAACTGCAGCTCCAACGTAGCCGAAACCGTGAACGGATATCGCAAGTTCCCCGGTAAGGATCTTTTCCCTCATCTGCTCTGGCCGGAGTTCAAGAAGGTTCACTTTCATTACATTCACCGTGCAAACGATGTTAGATAAATATTTAAGCCTCAGGTCAAAGATTTTCAGAGCCTAAGCATATTTTAACAATAGTAGCTATTGAAGATTTAGAAGACGAATGTGAATTAGAATGTTCTTAGAGCTACTTGAGTGGGCAATGGGACGATTCTAGCAGTATGCCATGCAATCATGATACCGGTAGCCCCGTACCCGTGGTATAATCTGACTTCTTGAACGGTTATTTCTAGATCACGGAAGCTGATGAAACATATGTTAAAGGAATAAAGCTTAAAGATAACATTTAAGTTAGGGGGCTAACCAAGTTAGGGGGGTCACTTATGTACTTTAGTCCTGAGCCTAAAACAAAAATCGAAGACTTCTTTGACATGGAAGAGGAATTGAAGCTGTTTCGCGACGGTTTGAGCATGGGAAAATTCATAGTAGTTACGGGACTGAGAAGATATGGCAAAACGTCATTGATCCTTACAGGGCTTAACAGTTTGAGTTTAGACTACATTTTTCTAGACTGTAGGCTATTGCCATCGGGGATGATCTCTGTAAACGACTTTATCGATGTACTCGAAGACGAATTGAACAGAAAGTCTTGGGCGAAGGAAGTCCTTCAAAAGGTTGAAGGAGTAGGTGTTGGAGGCTTAAGCTTGAGATTCAAGGAAAGAAATCAAAATACTCTTTTGAAAACACTCGAAAAATTAGAGAACAAAGTCTTAGTTCTCGATGAAGCTCAAGAACTGAGGAGAGCAAATTATAGGTTTGATTATTTTCTAGCCTATATCTATGATCACGTAAACATGAAAGTTGTTATTTCAGGGTCTCAGGTTGGGCTGCTTTATAGGTTCTTAAGAATTGAAGACCCCGAAGCACCATTGTTTGGCAGACCTTATATTGAAGTCAGATTGAAAAGACTAAGTACTCAAATGGCTAAACAGTTCTTGAAAAGAGGATTCGAACAAGTAAGATTGGAAGTTTCTGGTAATGTGATAGATGAGGCTGTTGATGCATTTGATGGGATAATAGGATGGCTTACATACTTAGGCTACTCTTACATAAGAAGTAAAGAACCGACAGATAGAATAATTGATAAAGCATCCAGGCTGTCTGGAAGTGAAGTTAGCCATGCTTTGAATGTCTATGGTGTAGGCAAGAAAAGATATGTCGAAACATTAAAAATAGTTGCAAGCAGAAACAGCTCAAGGTGGAGTGAAATAAAAAGAGCATTAGAAGCCAAATTGGGTAAGATTCCTAACAATGTGTTGTCAAATATCCTCAGGAATCTGGTTGATCAAGGATTTTTGGAAAGAACAAATGGTATGTATGAAATAGCGGACCCAATTTTGAGAACTGGAATATTAAGGCATCTCTAGCAAGGTATCTTTTGTAGACCACATAATCTCTTCAGGTTAAGACTAAAAGTGCTTCTTTGAAACCCCTTCTGATAGTTCTATTGAACGGATCTAAATAATCTGTTATCGCATATGGGAGGAGTACGGGCGCTCAAGGAGAGTGATGCTACTGGTACAAGTTCATGGAAGAAGGTCTTGGGTGAACAATTGATGGTTGCAAGTTGGGTGTGGTCGTTAATTGTGCCATTTCTATCTTTTCGCTTCTTCGAACAACTTTTCAACAGATTCGAGTATGACGAAAGTAGGCTTACATCCTTTGGAGCGATTGGGCAGTAGAATTTGCAGGGGTCTCAATGACCTGAACTATCTACAGGTTTTCAGTCTCTTCTTCTACCCCTGACTTAGGCCTTCTCGAATAGTAGTCTCTTATGGCCGACTTTAGGCCGTCAGCTGCAAGATTGGAGCAGTGCATCTTGATAGGTGGGAGGCCGTCTAGAGCGTCTGCGACATCGTTTCTTGTTATCTTTAAGGCTTCATCTAAAGTCTTTCCCTTCGCCATTTCAGTTATCATGCTACTTGTCGCTATTGCGGCGCCACAGCCGAAGGTCTTGAACTTTATGTCAACTATCCTGTCGTTTTCAACCTTGATGTAGATGGACATTAGATCGCCACAGATTGGGTTTCCCACGGTCCCTATGCCGTCTGCGTCCGGTATTTCTCCAACATTTCTTGGATTTCTGAAATGCTCTAGCAGCTTCTCGGAGTATGCCATCTTATTCCCCTTCCCGATGTTCCATCTCTTTTCTCCACTTTTCTAGCTCAAGGGGTTTCCCCCATAGAGGGGACATCTCTCTAAGTTTGGCGACGACTTCGGTTACCGCTGCCGCTATCCTTTCGACGTCCTCCTCCCTGTTTTCTTTGCCAAACGTCATTGTAAGTGATCCGTGCGCTTCTACCTCGTTCGGCACTATCGCCATTAGGACGTGCGATGGCTCAAGTGTCTTTGAAGAGCAGGCTGAACCTGTGGAAGCCATTATACCATATTGGTCAAGGGTGAGGATCAGCGATTCCCCTTCGATTCCTATGAACCTGAAGCTGGCATTGTTGGGCAGCCTTAGTACGCTGTGGCCGTTTAGGTAGGACTGCTCTATTCTTGTCAGTATTTCCTTGATCAACCTGTCCCTGATGAGTCTCTCTCTGTCGCTTTCTGTCTTCCACTCTCTGGATGTTATCTCTGCGGCTTTCCCGAAGCCAACTATCCCAGGTACGTTCTCGGTTCCAGACCTCAGCCCTTTCTCTTGTCCGCCACCGAAGATGATTGGCTGAATTCGCACATCGGACCGGATGTAGAGTGCGCCGACTCCTCTTGGCCCATATATGTCGTTCGAAGACAGGGTTAGCATGTCGACTTCGTCTCTTGCCACGTTGACATCTAGTCTTCCGACAGAGGGAACGCCGTCTGAATGTAGGACCGCACCTTTCTCGTGAGCCATCTTCGAGATTTCCGGTATGTCCTGTATAGTTCCGATCTCGCCGTTCGCGTAAGCTACTGAAACTAGTAGGGTTCGATCATTGATCAGGTCGCTGAGCTTCTCGAGGACGATTCTGCCGTGGTGATCTACTGGCGCATAGACGACTTCGAAGCCCAGCTTCGAAAGATATCTTCCAGCGTTGATTACACTCATGTGCTCTATCTTTGATATGATTATTCGGTTTCTGAGGTTCCGGTTTCTCAGGCTGTAGCCTACTATTGCAAGGTTGTTCGCTTCCGTGGCTCCACTTGTAAATATGATTTCATCCTTCTTTGCTGCACCTATAAGTTGCGAGACCTTTTGCCTCGCGTCCTCAACCGCCTTCTTCGCGTCAAGTCCAAGTGTGTGGAGAGAAGAAGGATTTCCAAATCTCATGTCAAAATATGGTCGCATGTGTTCTATCACTTTGGGGTCTACAGGGCATCCTGCCGCGTAATCTACAAATATCTCTCTCACGTTAGCCACCTAGAACACGATTGTCGACTTAGAAGAAAGCGTCAGGTCATTTAAAGTTATTGGACCACCTAGCCTGCATCCTTCGACATAGTCTCCTCTGCTCAGACCTAGCAGCTGCGTGCTTTGCTCGCAGACTACGAATTCGACACCCTCTTCTCTTGCCTGCCTTATGAACTCGGACAGAGGTGGCATACTGCCAACTCTTATCTCCTCGGCAACACCTTTTCTGGCCACAAGGACCCCCTTCATCATGAAGAAGATTGTTGAATCGACGTCCATCTTCTTTGCGGCTAATGCCAAGATGAAAGGTGCATATAGTCTCTCAGGTGTGTTGGGTCCTGAAGTCAAGACGTAGAGTATTCTATGTCTATCGGCCACCTCATTTCACCTTCATTACAGTCAGTTTGAGGATGCCGCCATCTTTTTTGACATCGAGTATCTTGTCTCCTCTTCGTGCGATGAGCCTCCTCGCATCTTCTTCTGTCGCGGGGTCGTCAGCCAAGAGTTCGATCACCTCTCCTTTTTTGATTTCATCCAACGCCGTCTTCAGTCTGAACACTGGCTCTGGGCAGTACAATCCTACCGCGTCTATCTCTTTTTTCACCTTGTTTTGGTGGATCATTTGATTCAAAGAAGGCGGATATTACACTGTTATAAAAGCCTTTGCTTACCGACATTCAAGTTAAGCAGGAAACATCGATGACCAAATGGAGCTGTGTGGGTGTTATGGTGTGATCGGGCCGTATCCGAACCGTGATGCCAGCCTGTCGGCGATCGCTTGAACCTTCGCCACCTCTTCTGGCTTACTTAGCATGTGTCTGAACCTTCCCTGCGTCTTCAAGTATTCTGTTACGGGTAGTCTCTTTGATATCTTCACTGTCGTAATATATTCGCCGTCGACGACTTCGTACAGAGGCCAGAGCGCTGTCTGAACTGCGAGGCGACTGACCTTAACCGAGCTCGCGCTGTCTATTCTCCAGCCTGGTGTGCATGGGCTTAGAAAGTGTATGAAGCTTGCCCCTGGCGTGTTAAGTGCCTTTTCCACTTTGTTTGCGGCGTCGATTAGATAGGCGACATTGGCTGTTGCAGCATACTTGATGCCGTGTGCTACCGCTATCGCTACCAGATCTTTCTTGCCTGTCTTTTGGCCTGGGCTGATCTTGCCAGGTGGAGACGTCGTAGTCCAGGCACCATATGGTGTTGCGCTGCTTCGCTGTATACCTGTGTTCATGTAGGCTTCATTGTCGTAGCATATGTAGAGTATATGGTCTCCTCTTTCGAGTGCGCCGCTTAATGCCTGCAGCCCTATGTCTGCTGTTCCCCCATCTCCTCCGAAGGCTATCACATTTGGGCTCGTATCTCTCAGTCCCTTCCTCTGAAGTGAAGTGTATGCTGCCCTTATTCCCGAAGCTGCGGCTGCCGCGTTCTCAAACGCGACATGAATGTATGGTATCCCCCATGCTGTGTCCGGATAGAATGTTGAGGACACTTCAAGGCATCCGGTTGCGTTGGTTACTATGGTATTGTCTCCCGCGACTTTTGTTACGAGTCTGGCGATTATTCCTGCTCCACAGCCTTGGCAGAGCCTGTGGCCTGGGCCGAAATGTTCTTTCAACGGTAGGTCTTTGATCGTCTTGTATGGCATCTATTGGCACACCCCCACATAGTCTTGGATCTTGTCAACCCTTTTGGTGTGGGCGATCTTGAGGCCTCGTTCGAACATCGAGCGTATGTCGTCTGGTCCGATATCTCTTCCACCAAGCCCGGCTACGATGTTCATGGCAGGAACCTGAACGTCAAATGACTTCAGACAAGATTGAATCTCTAGAAACAGTGGCCCGCCTATTGCGCCAGGGCTTGTCGCCTTGTCGAGGACGACGACGGATTCAGCTTGAGATAGCAGGTCTGCGACCTGTCTGGCTGGGAACGGTCTGAAAAGTTTGAGACTTAATGAGCCAACCTTAGACCCCTCCCCTCTCATTCTTCTTGCAATCTCACGTATCGATCCACCTATTGAACCCATGGATAAGAGTATTGTGTCCGCGCCCTCCGTCATGTAGCTGTTGAAGATCCCATATTTTCTTCCGCTTATCCTCTCAAATTCCCTATCTGCGTCGACTATCGTCGGGAAGGATTCTTCTAGAGCTTTGATTGACTGGTACTTGGCCTCAAAATAGTATTCGGGGGAGCCAAGCCCGCCCATGGTCAAAGGCGTCCTCGGGTCAAGAAGTAGGCTTCTGGTCTTTCTCGGCGCATACTTGGAGACGTCTTCGTCGTCGACGGTTACAACAGGCTCATATGTGTGTGTGAGTATGAATCCGTCAAAGTTGAGGTTTACTGGTAGATGTACTCTGTCATCTTCTGCTATCCTATATGCTTGTATGGTCCTGTCATATGATTCCTGAGCTGACTCCGCGAATATGCTGATCCATCCTGTGTCCCTTTGTGCCATGATGTCGCTGTGGTCATTCCATATGTTAATGGGCGCTGAGACTGCTCTGTCGGCTATTCCCATGACCACGGGCAATCTTAGAGTGGACGTGATAAACATTATCTCATGCATCAGAAGCAGTCCTTGAGAGCTTGTGGATGTGAAGACTCTGGCCCCTGATGCGGATGCTGTAAGTGCCACCGTGAGCGCGGAATGCTCTGATTCTACAGGCACGAATTCGGCGTTGAGTTCACCGTTCGCGACATATTCTGAAATCTTCTCTACCATAGTTGTCTGAGGGGTTATGGGATATGCTGATACGACGTCTACGTCAAGTTGCTTTACAGCATAAGATACTGCTGTGTTTCCCGAAAGTAGAAGTCTCTTCATGTCAGTCACTCTCCCTGGCCATCGTGATCGCCTTGACAGGGCACTCTTGTGCACAGAGACCACATCCTTTACAATAGTCATAATCCACGATATACTTGTTGTCTTTGACATAGATTGCAGGCTCAGGGCAGTAGCCCCAACATATGCCACATGAGATACACTTGTTGTAGTCGATGACCGCCTTGAATGCTCGCCACGTTCCTGTCTTTGTTGCCATGCTACTCTTGGGGGCTTTCATGACAAAGCCCTCATCTATTTCGGAGACTTTCTTCGGCATCTAGTTAAGCACCTCAGTACAGTCATAGGTTTCCTTTAAGGAAGCGACGTTTCTGAGGTCAAATCTTTCCTCAACCGCCTTCGAAACTGCATCGAAAGGCACTATTGGGGCTGCCTTCAACAGGGCGCCTAACATCGAGGTATTTGTGATAGGCGCACCAAGGTTCTTTAGGGCGATGGAGGTGGCGTCTGCTCTCGCCACTTTATGGTCTGGAAACATTTTCTTGACTTCGGCGCCTTGCTTTGCACTGTTTATCACGACGACACCATCCTTCTTGAGTCCGGAGGCTACGTCGACGACGGAAAGCAGAGAGGCATCTAATATCACCACAATATCCGGTTCGCTTACCTGCCATCTGATTTCAATTGGGCTGTCATCGATTCTTGTGAATGCTAGGACAGGAGCCCCTCTTCTTTCCGGCCCAAATGCTGGAAAAGATTGAGCATATTTGCCTTGTCTGAGTGTTGCGTTGGCCAGTATCTCTGATGCTGTGACTGCACCTTGACCTCCTCGACCATGCCATCTTATTTCTATCAATTGTATCTCACCAAGGTCTCCAAGACATTAACTTATATTACTTTTGTTCAAACCACGGCTTTTAGCGTAGTTCGTCAATTTCGAATACTGTCTTTGCATTGGCCAGTTTGAGATTACCTGACAAAAAAGCCGAGCAGTTTCTCAAAGAAAGGTTCGCCGAGGTAGAAGAAGATCATCATGTTTATTATGTATCCGATGCACATCGGCACTATGGCGGGGATCCCGGTCTCCGCCTCCACATAGGCCTCTCTGCCCTGCTTAAGCAGGTCGTCAAACATCTCATAGGCTCTGTCGACTGTCTTGGGCAACTTCAGCTCTTTTCCTTCTACAAAAAGCTTAACTGGATAGACGTTCTTCCTCTTGATAAACTCCTTTAGAGGTATTGTCTGCTTTTCCTCTTTCCGAATGAACTTCTTGAATACCCCATATGGGATTGTGATAACTAAGAAGATGATCATTGTACCCACCGGCGAAAATGAGTCGTCGTCTACTACGGTGACTGCCAATCCTATTATGTCCGCGACCCCTCCGCCGAAGAAGTATCCCACCGCCAATATCACACCTATCATAAGAAGTTTTAATGCGAGAAATAGGTGGTTACCCATATTGTAGTACACCATTAGGGCTGCTCCCGCTATCGCCGGAATCCACGTGTAGTCGCTTACCTGATTTTCTTTGAGGTCCTGTATTGCGCCGGCGAGTAGGCTCACAGCAACCAAGGCTGAGACAATCGCCATGCCTTGGTCATGTAAGAAAGATGTATAATATCTTTGCCACTATCTTCTCATCATCTGTTTCTGGTATATTGCTTGAACCCGCTCTATTGTATCTGCCTGCTCTACACTCTTGTCATCTCTGATCCTCTTTATTCTTGGAAAACGTAGGGCGAACCCGCTCTCGTGTCTGTCGCTTTTCTGGATGTTGTTGAAAGCCACTTCTATTACTATCTCTGGCCTTACAATAATCCTCCAACCTTCATCTCTTACTACGATGTCTTCTAGGCGCCTGTTCATTTCTAGTAGCTCTTTGTCGGTGAGGCCTGAGTACGCCTTTCCGATCGTCTTCAGTTCCCCTCTATCCCATACGGCGAAGACGTAGTCTGAAAAGATGTCTGCTCGTCTTCCATGTCCTCTTTCCGAGGCCACGATGACAACATCTAAGGTGTCAAGCTCCTTCTTCAACTTGACCCAGTTCTTTCCTCTCTTTCCAACGGTGTATGTTGAAGATGGATCCTTCAACATTAGACCCTCATACCCTCTTCTTATGCTCTCTTCAAATAGTGTCTCTATCTCATCCCTTTTGGTTACGGTTATGTAATCCAGCATTCTGACCCTGTCAGAGAAATCCAACTGTGCAAGTGTCTTCTTGCGTTCGAACAAAGGTTTGTTGAATACAGGTTCGCCATCTAGAAAGAGAATGTCATACAAGAAGACAGTTGATGGCACCTGGGATGCGAGCTCTACTGTGACATTCTTCCTTTGCAGTCTCTGTTGTAGAAGTGAAAATGGAAGAGGTCTGTCGTCTCGGAACGCGATGATCTCTCCATCGACTATGTAATCGTGATTTATCTCCCTCAATCCTTCAACTATTTCTGGAAAGGAGTCGCTGGAATCGTTTCCCCTGCGAGTGAAGATTCTGACCTCTTCACCTCTCTTGTGGCATTGCGCTCTCACACCATCCAGCTTGTATTCGCAGAACAACGGCTTTCTGAAGTATTCTATGATCTCCTCGGGCGTCTGCATCGCTTCAGCCAGCATGAAGCTCGTTTGATGTAGCGGCTCCAGCTTCGCTTCACCTAATCTCCCATATTTTGAAAGCAGGGCTGTCCTTCCTATATCGCTTGTCAACATGTAGGCTTCGTTTACTTCTTCTAGCCTCTGGTTGAAGGCAGCAGCTATGCTCTCTATTACCAATCCGCTGACAAGGCCTATTCTCATCTCTCCTGTCAGCATCTTTGTGACGTATTTGGCCTCCTTCGGCGACATGTTAAGATAGAGGCCAACCAATATCTTCTTCTTTTCTGTGAACGCTCCTTTTCCACCTGTTTCAGCGATTCTCGTGAGCTCCTGATAGAATCTCTTAAGGGTGTATTCTTGGCGGAGAAGAGGTGAAATCACCTTAGTGGAGAGGATTGCTTCTGCTGTATCACCTAGGTCGCCATATTTCAGAAATACTGATCTGAGGGTTTCTCTGTCTTTTCCGCTGATTTCTGTCATGATGTTCACTAAAGTCGAGTAGCCCACTTGAAAATTGATGTTTTGCCATGGTGGGAAGAATTCACCTGACAGTAGTCTGCACGCGATTTCTAGGCTATCGTCATCTAAGCTCCTCAAGTATTGTGAGACTGCTTCTATCTTCATGTTCTTGCTCGCTGTATCCTTCACTGTATCGCAGACTTGAACGAATGCCTTGAAGTCGTCGGCGACCGTGTCCATCAGAGGTTGTTAACGAACGGGTGACGTATAAACATAGTTCTTGGTTGGCGCTTATATAACGTCCTTGACTGGAATCGTGTGCCTTTCAAGATCGGTTTTTTCCCTGAAAGGTGTGACGGCTGCAGGATATGTGAACAGATCTGTCTAACGAACCATCGTCAGTCAAATCTATCGCGTATTCATATACTGCAGGGCTCTGATCGATCTTATCAAGCGATGATCTGCTATGGTTGCGAGGAACGAAGGTGTTCAAAGGTATGTGATCGAGGAGCCATATTTGTTGACGAATTGACTGGAACACCTACGATTTCGAGAATGTTATGTGACAACTGTATGAAATGCGTCTACGAATGCAAAAGTAGTGGTCTCTTATACGATCTCGAGGATAAACATATAATAGTCTGTGACACATGCAATAATGGATTCTATTGTGCTCTATTATGTCCCAATGGAGCATTGGGTCGAATCAAGATTCCTGAGCCAGATCTCGGTCGTGGAGTGTGTCAAATAAGATTTAAGTAAAGCAAGGACGGTCCTTATAAGCGCGATGCCTCACTTTGAGGAGACGAGCTTTGAATTTGTGGAATCTATCATACAACCTCGCTTGAAGTCTTCAAGGAAAGGTGACAATGGGAAGGTTCTGGTTGTCGGAGGCAGCTGGCTGTTTCACGGCGCGCCATTCCTGGCAGCCATGTCCGCGCTGCGTTCCGGTGTTGAC
Organism: uncultured Nitrososphaeria archaeon; assembly: GCA_964448685.1. Classification (GTDB taxonomy): domain Archaea; phylum Thermoproteota; class Nitrososphaeria; order JACIWG01; family JACIWG01; genus CAYUWR01. The sequence goes on along the minus strand of CAYUWR010000009.1, from coordinate 97,288 downwards.
CTTGTGTACTTGGCTGTTCCAAAGATGATTGCGGCCTCTGTTAGATCTCTCTCACCAGATCTGATAGTATTTCCTCTTCCAGACATGAAGTTTAGGGTCGGTTGTGCACGGAGACTGGTCAAGTGGCTGCCTAGCGTCGACTCCGCGGTCATAGGTCCAGGACTTGGCAAGGGCTGTGAAGACGGTGTTAGGCTGCTGATTAGAGAGTTGAAGCTTAAGGAGATTGCTATCGTATTGGACGCTGACGCGCTACATTATGACCTTGTAAGGTTTCTGAATGATATACGTCACGTGATAACCCCACATGCTGGAGAATTCAGTAGACTGTTTGGGGTGCTGCCTTCCGACGATCTCAACGAACGCTGTAGCCTGGTCGAGTCAAAGGCCAAAGAGAACAAGGTAACGATATTGCTCAAGGGTCCAGTTGATGTAGTAAGCGACGGGGAAACGACCTACGTGAACCGTACTGGTTCCGCAGCCATGACTGTAGGAGGTACAGGGGATGTTCTGAGTGGCATCCTGGGCGCACTTATCGCAAAGAAGATACCCTCCTGTAAGGCGGCAGCGGCGTCTGCATACCTGAATGGTAAGGCAGGTGAAGTCGCGTTTGAAAGGAGAGGTTTGCACATCATAGCATCCGACCTAGTGGAAGTACTTCCTGAGGTTCAAAGGCCTTTCGACCGGATCGTGGAATAGGTGTCGTATGTTGCCTGCCTAACATCCCCTCACCCCTGATGTATGGGCCTGCTCCACTCTTTATTCAGGTAATTTTCTCTTTGTTGGGAAACGATTATTATCGTGTGGAAGACATACTCTGATGCTAGATGAACAAGCTTTCCGAAGTAAAGATCAAGATATACTCTATCGAAGTTCTACATGAGGTCAAAAAGCATCTGACGTACCGGGAGCTTTCAAAAGAGCTTGGTCTGCCGGCGCCGGTCATAAGCAGATACGTTAAAGGCCATGTACTGCCGAACATAGATAGGGCACAGAATATTATCGAATGGTATGATAAAACCTACTTCCGGAAGATGCTTCAGCAGGATATCTATGTTGGAGGCGATGGTGTGATAGATGCATCATTCTTGACATATGACACGATCCTGCAGAGGATGGTTGCCAAGCATGCCCTAAACTACTTCAAGGACGTCGTGGTCTCGAAGGTCTTGACGGTTGAGACAAACGGGATCCCCATTGCCGTGCAAATAGGAAGCGAATTCGGAGTTGACGTGATAGTGGCCAGGAAAGAGAGGCAGGTGGGAATCGATAGATACTATGAAGAAAGGTATCTGTCTGTGCCTCCTGTTGTCAGGTCACTGTATGTTCCTAAGGCCTGTCTTAAGAAGAATGATCAAGTTCTAGTAGTTGACGATCTAGTGAGGACTGGGAATACGATAAGGGCTCTCGTCAATATCGTGCGTAAGAGTGGGGCCTCTATCTCGGGTGTGTTTTCGGTGATAGAAGTCGACAAGGTTATGGACAAGTTGAAGAATGAAATGAGAATTGAGGCGCCTGTGTTCACGATACTTTCTAAGTAGAACTCCAATACAATGTTTTCAATCTCTCAAGCATAGTTTATGGTTACGAACTTCATCTTTTCGAAAAGCTGGAACCATTCGATCAATTCATTCAACTTGCTGTATCCGGTCTCTCTTCTCGTCATTTCTGATATGTCATATAGGCTTCGTTTACCGTCGGTCCAGCAGACTGCAGTGTAACAGAGCAGCCTCCAGTGAGGTCTCTTTCTCAGCTCCATTAACTTCTTGAAGTCAAGGCTGCCCAACATATAGGATCGCGAGTTAACATCTAGAGGGCCAGGCTTCAGCCTCGAAGGTATCATTCTAGACGCCTCCCTCTCTATTCTGCCCTTCCTCACACTTTCGGAACGTATTCGAGAGAGCCCAAGTCTTCCGGCAGCGCTTAAAGCATACTTTGTCAGAAGAGAATCCTTCAGCCTAACGAACTTTCCGAATCTGTCACAGTAGAGGGATGTGATTTCCTCTGTCCCTTTGTCGTCGATCCTCTTGAGGTCTTCTATTGCTTTCGCGAGCCACATCTTCCAGAATTTTTTTTCTTCAGCCCATTTTCTGAGCTGTCTGCCTGAATTCTCTTTGAAGTTTACAGCGTCGGTGTTGGAAAGTTCGAGGAAGACGTTGTCGTAGACCTTTACTATCTTTTCTTCGCAATACTCTTCGGTCAATGCTGCGAGGAAGTTGAAGTCTTCTTTGGTGAAGTTGGCCATGGTGTAAGCGAAGGTTGAAGCCACTGTGCCCACACACCATAGGGTTTTGGGGCTGACTTTGTCTATGGTGTCCTCGGATGTGTGATAGTACTTGTCTGGCCAGCTGGTGAAGGATGGTGTCGGTATGCCGACGGTTGGATCTGACATTATCTCGTGGTCGCTTCCCCCAGAGAACTTGACGAAAGCATACCTGAAACTTGATAGGCTTTCGGATTCTGTCAGCGTCTTCGTGTCCTTTGGTAGATACTCGAAGACATGTTTGACGTAGGCGTTGACGAAGGTTGGAAGCGAGAGCGGTGTGCTGTCCACCATCAGGATACTGCCACATGCCTTTTGGTCTTCGCCTACCATGTCAAGATTGATTCCGGCTACAAAGTCTTCGAGTCTGTCTTGGTTGCTTGAGAGAAAGGCGAAGGTTCCTGTCATTTCAGGCACTAAGAGGAAATGGATCGTTCTTTTTGGTCTATCTAGCCTCCCTTGTTTAATCAATGTGTCCAGGGTTCTGGCGGATTCGATGGCAGCTCCGACGCCTGATGCGTTGTCATTGGCTGACGGTTGAGGGTGGCATAGGTGGGCTGTCATCAATATTTCCTTTTTGCTTTCTCCGTTTATCTTTGCGGAGATGACTTCTATGGTGCCATTGTATAGTCTGCTGTCTACGAAAGCCTTGACCTTTAAGTGCTCTTTTTTCCCGAGTGTTCTGATCTTCAACCCCGTGCGAGGTGAAACTACGAATCCGAAACATTTCTTCTTATGTGGGTGCCACCAGAAGCTTGTATATGAGATTGCGTCTGGAAGATCAGCCGCTTCTCTAACTGGAGGCCACTCCGCCATCCTGTCTGATATGATGCCGATGGCTCCATGCTTTTCAACCGCCAGATAATGTACGATGTTGATGTCGCCGGAGGCTAGAACAACCTTTCCACTTACATCCACATTTGCGTACTCTTCTTCTGTGTCTCCTCTTTCTAAGATAACCAGTTCGGAGGTGATTCCTTCTGGTGGAGTCGATATGCTTCTCTGTATTAGGCTAATTTTGGAATCGGAGTAGTCTGCTATCTTCTGTTCCCCATTTTTGCTTACAAGGAATAGTTTTGCCTCTTTCGTGTGGCTTTCTTGGAAAGATGAACAATTCCAGAAGAATGTCTCCTCTTCCGCTGGATATTTCAGTACTTCAAATTCTATTTTCAAGTCCGATAGAAGTTCTTCGACGTATTTTGCTGCAGCCCTATAGCCTGGGCTTGCTTGGATTCTGTGGAAGCTTGCGACATGCTCGCTAATCTGCTTGGCTCTTTGTCCAGAGTACTCCTTTGCTATTGTCCCGTAGACTTCCTTTATCATTGGAACTGGCTGGTCGTCTTCTGTATAAAACGCTTTTTCTTTCTAGGCTAGGCTGCTCGGACGATGCTTCCGCTCGGTGTTTCTTCGACTATCAGGTTCTGGTCAAAGTCTTCCTTGAGTTGTTCGATGTGAGTTATTATGAATATCTGTTCGAATACTTCTCCAAGCTCCTTTATTCCATCCACGAGTGCTCTGATGTTTTCTTGATCCAGTGGTCCAAAGCCTTCGTCCACGATCAGCACGTTTGGCGTACTCTTTCCCTTATATTGTGATATGGCGCGCATGGTCGCGAGTCGGATCGCGAACCCGATTATTGTCCTCTCTCCCTGCGAGAAGGTTTCCAGGGGTCGATATTCTGCCTCGGTTTTATGTCGGTCTCTGGCTCTGACTTCGATGTCTCCCCTGTCTGTGATGCTCATGTCTATTTCGTATCTTCCACCCTTGAATCGGGATATGAAGTCAGAGAGGTTTGCTTGAACTATTCTAACGAATTCTCTAAGGTATACTGTTGGGAAGGCGTCGTCTTTGAAGACTTCTTCTTTGACTATGGTTAGTACATCTTTTTGCCTTGAAAGTCTTCTCTGCTCGTCCCTCTTAAGGTCGAGAATTTTCTCCTTGCCAGCTAGTTCATTGAGCCTCTGGTTCGCGTTGGAAAGCTCCTCTTTTTTTGACCCTATTCTCCTGTTCAATGCGCTGATCTCGTCGTCAAGTTTCCTGATGTCATCCTGCAGCTGCCTCGCGCTCCTGGTTTTATCTTCTATCTCTTTTTCAACTTGGTCCAGAGGCTTCAGTTCTCTGTCGATCTTCTTGATCTCCTCCATGTTGTCTTCGAATCTCCCATATTCTGCATAAGATTTCTGGAGTACTGTCTTCTCTTCGCTGAGTTCCAAGTGTCTCTTGGATAGTGTGGCGCCATCTACCATTGATGCAGGAAGTTCCAGTCCGAGGACTGACATGTTTTCTTCGAGTCGTCTCTTCGTATCGTTAAGGGCGTCTTCGACTTCCTCGATCGCTTGCTCAGGCTGATCTCGGTACTTTGCATCAACTTTTGTCAAGTATTCCTGTAGCTTGGCATCTGCTGCTTTAGATTCAGCCAGCTGTTGAATCAGTGAGGTGACTTCTTTATCTGTCTTCTCAATTTCTTCCTCTAACATTCGTATTCTCCTGTCTGTTTCCATCACCTCGGAAGGTATCGACTTGACCTCGTTTTCGATCTTGTTTATTACCTCGATTTGGCGTGGCCGGCTTAGCTGCGTGTCGCAGACGGGGCAGGTGGAATACTTCTCAATGCTGGCCATGTAAATGGATGCTGCGTCCTTTCTTGTCATAAGTTCTGTTTTTCGGGACTCTAGTTGACTCTTCTCGTCTTCCTTGGTCTTCTTGTATTCTTTGGCCTGTCTTATCTTTTCATCTACTTTCGCGGGCTCGATGTAGTTCTTTCTTGTTTTAACAATATCCTGTAGGAGGGTGAGTTTCGCGGATAGTATATCCCTTTGCTGGACTATCTGGTAGGTCTCTTGGATCTTCCGCAGCTTATCTTCTACCTCATGGATCAGGGTTTCTATCTCTTCTTTCTTCATTCCCGCTATTCTTTTCGAGAAGTCTTCGGTGTCTTTCTTCAGCAGGGCGCGTCTATCGATCAGTAACTCAAGCTGTCTTCGGTATTCCCTTAGTTTTCCCAGTTCATCGCCAACTTGGTCTCTTTGAACAAGTAGCGCGTTCTTCTTTTGCGATTCCATGGACAACTCCGATTCTAACTTGTTGATCTCTGATTCGATTTCAGGTATTCTTTTCTCGATCTGTGGCTTTTCCTCTAATTCGAGCTCGAGCTGGCTGATGTCTCCATCGACTTGTCTAAGTTTGGATTCGGTTTCGCTTAAGGACTCCTTGGCTTTCTCATAAGCCTTCTTGAAGTCTACATCCAAGAACTTGAGGAAGAGCTCCCTTCTCTCTCTCGGTGGCCGCTCGCTCAAGGTTTCTACTTCTCCTTGTGCTATGACGACCGTGCTTAGGAACGTGTGTCGGTCCATTCCAAAGAGTCTCTCGACCTGTTGTTCTATCTCTTTGGCTTTTGTGATTCTCTTGTTTTGGCTTACGTTTATGAGCACCGATTTCGAGGATTCGCCGTAGTATTGTCTTACGATCACATATTTCTCGCTGTCGTATTCGAATTCGATGCCGATCTTGGATTCCTTTGCAGGGAGCGAGTAATCTTTTATGGTGTGGCCTTGGGATTCACCGTAGAACGATAATGTCGGTATTGTGACGAAGGCTGTCGTCTTTCCAGCGCCATTAGGGCCAGTAACTAGAGCCACCTTATAGTCTTCCAGGTGGAGGTCGAGTCTTGGAAATGTCTTTATGTTTTCCGCGAAGATCTTGGTGATCTTCATCTGCCCTTATCCTCCTTCAGTATCCTCAGAGCCTCTTTCACCACCTCCTGCCTAATATCTGAGGGAATTTGTAGGCCTTCCACGTATTTTGTCAGAGACTCTTCAATCGGTAGGCTCGATGTCTTCACCTGAGGCATTATCGTCTGCTCTGTTCTTACGTCAAACTTGACGTCAAGGTATCCCTTCTGTAGCAGCCTCTTTCTTATAGTGTATTCGTCGAAGATTCTTCTTTGTGTGTCCGCGATTCTGACTATGACCTTTATCAGAGGAGGGTTGTTGACGTCAACGATAGGACATCTTGCCGAGATCATGTCAACTATTTCGTTCACATTTCTTGGCACAGGATCCAACCTTGCATCGAGATACTTGAGATGGACTACGCATAGGTCTCGTGTGATGATAGATATTTGTTCAGGGACCAGTTTTCCCTCTTTTTCATCCACCAATATTATGCCCTTCTCGCTCTTGCTCACTTTCCTCCCATCTATGTATGAAGGTTCATCGAATGTCAGTCGGTAGATTGAGCCACTGTATCTGCAGTTTGGGGTTCCAACCATCTGCATGACGTGAAAGTGGCCTAGAGCGATGTAGTCGAAGGGCAGTCTACAGATTTCGTTTGCCTCGTATGTGATCTCATATCTGGACCTGTAGAATGCCCTCTCCGACCCAGATATCGAGCCTGATATAGGCACATGTGCAACCAGTATGTAGAAGTCTGCTTTGGTCTTTGAGCGTTCTCTTTCGATCCTTTCTAGGATAGCTTTCTTGAAGGCTTCTGTCGCATGCTGGCTTCGGATCTCATCTGACTTCTTGAATGCTTCTTCGAGACTTTCTGTTCCCTCATATTCGATGCCTAGCGGATAATAGGGGAGGCCAACAAACGTGATGGTCTTGTTGTCTTTGGATGTCACGCATACGCTGTCTATTTTACTTAAGTAATGGAAGTAGCTCTCTTGCTTCTCGGACAACAGTATTCTATATGTCTTCAAGAGCTCAGATGCGCCCTCTATCGCTGGCCTGTCGTGGTTTCCCCTCAAGATTATCACGTGTATTCTGTAGTCAAGCAGCTCCCTCAAGAATTCTGAGAACTTCAGAGATGATGTTCCTGATGGAAGTACACGGTTGAAGATGTCTCCAGCTATGACGACTGCGTCGACTTCTTTGTCCAAGGCGATAGCCTTAACCTGGTTTAGCGAGTTCAAGGCATCTCTGTATCGTTCTTCCGCCGCCTTCTTTTCCAATGTACTGAATAGGTCTTCTCCTATGTGGAGGTCTGCGGTGTGAAGTATCTTGACCATATGGCTAGTCCCTGTCCAAGATTCGATCAAGAGATTTAGAAAGTTTTTCGGTGTCACGTGAGAACTCGTTTCGATATCTTTGTCTTAGATCTTCCATTTGCGAGGCGTAGTCGACTACTTTGACGACGCTTGGAAAGCTTACGGCACTTCCATAGACCAGAAATTCCTGTCTCCTCATGGAGGCGACAAGGGGTTTGAAGAGTTCAGGGAATCTTATGGCGCGGGTGGAGACCTCTATGTCTCGGTCGATGTTTGTGGCTCCAACGAAGAAGTTCCAGATCATCCCGAACACGTTTTCGTCGATCTGTGAAGGTGTTTGGTCTACTACACAGAGCACTATCCCCCTTTTTCGAAGCTCTCTCGCTATTAAACCAAGAGGGCTACTTTCCCTCACCGACGGGTTTAGGAACTTATGTGCTTCTTCGACGAAGATGACTATTCTATTGGTTGTCTCTTCAAAGATGCTTCTGCTAACATATTCTTCCCTGAGCCTTCTTGATATATAGTTCACGATGAACATGTATAGTATTTCGAAGTCCCCATACTTTCCAAATGAGATTACAACATTCTTGTTTGACATCAGGTCTTTGATCAGTTCCTGGCAGGTGTCTTCGGCTTCTGAAAGTTGCGGGAAGTTCTTGAATGGGGATAGTCTACGAGAAAAAGCCTTAAGGCTGGTTACCACCTGTTGTTCGAAGTCTAGCTCTCTCAGCGTCTTCTGCTCGAAGCTCTCGAAGTTGAGAAGTGCCTCAAACCATGTGCCGGCGAGCTTCTCAAGCCTGCTCTTGACAGCTTGGAGATTCAGAGAGGCTGCTCCCGGTATCTTCAGGAGCTCGCTGAGGACAACAATGTCTTCCACTTCAATGTTCTCTTTTTTCACCTTCAATTCCTTGGCCAACGCTCCCCTTCTGAACTCCTTCTCTATCTGTTCTACAAGAGATGGGTCAAGGCAGTAGACGGTGAACTCTTCTGGAAAGATCTGTGCGACACCTGAGGCTAGGGTCTTCTGGGAGGGGGTTCTAAGCTTGAGGCCGTATTCAGAGTGCATGTCGAAGATTAGAAGGGTAGGCGGGATATTGTCCTTCTTCTCCAACCTGATGTGGTTGGAGTATGTGACCAAGTATGCTGCGATCAGGTTGCCTAGAACACTCTTGCCAGTGCCAGATTTTCCAAATATCCCGAAGCTGTTTTGAACCAGGATTTCAACGTCAATGGGTATGATGAAGTCTGTTGGCTTGATTGTTCCAAGCGGATATTTTTCTTGTAGGTCACAGCAGCCATAGAATGTTTCAGCTTCTTCTCTTGATAGGAGGCTGCATTCTGACAGGTAGTCTGGTATGGTTAGAGCATCTTCGGGGCCGGCTGCCGTGTTTGATGCGATAGGGATACAGTTGACTCTAGATGTGAGGAGTGAACCAGAGAGCAGGTCCTTTGCGGACGTCGGTTTCCTAGACAAGTCCAGTGCTTCTGCTGTTTCACTGGAGCCTGCGATGACATCGTTTACGATCATCAAGTAGTTGCATGTCTTGCCTTTGGCTATTAGGCTGTATCCGACCTCAATCTTCTCATGTGATATTCCCTTAAGTTTTATCAGAACGCCTGAGGAATAGGTTCCTCCAATTGTTGACCCAACTATCTCTTTTCTATTCAACGAGGTTCACCATCATAAGGGTTAAGTTGTCAAACCCTCTCATGTGAAGTGCCTTTATCGCGTCTTTTAGGAACAGGTTGTACTTGACGTCGCTGACGGACTTCTTCAAGTACTTTAGATGGCTTAGGACAGAGTCAACTCCGCCTTCCTCGTAGACTATATGTAGGTAGTCACAAGGTGTTGAGGTGATGGTTTCAAGGTCTTGCTTGTGTATTGGGTAGACTTGGGCGTGGACCAGTGCGTGATGAGGGTGATCGGCCTGGGTGAATTCTCCTTGAAAGTATTCTCCTATGATTGCGGCGTCATAGGCGTTGTAGATTCGATCTCGGAGCTCTGGCAGATTTCGATCTATTTCCTCAAGGGTGGTCCTTAACCTCGATGGTCTAGTGGAGGCTGAGCTGACAGTGACAAGTCCGGTATCGGTTACAACGCCGAAGATGTAGTTGGTGCCATTGTTGACGACGACAAATGAGCCTCTCTCGACAGATTGGCTGGATGATTGTCTGTGAAGTTCGAATTCGAAGCTTTTGAAGGTGGAGGCCATGACCTCCCCTAAAGAGTTGTCTACCAACCCATATTGGCCGCATATCTTGACGTCCATCATGTAATCATTCTCCTCTTGAGTTCACTCTTTCTAGTCAGCTTCATGGATAGGTTTATGCCATATCTAGCCGTCATTTCAAGTGTCTTCCTATACACCATCTCGTTTACTGTTTCTCTGTCACGTGATGTTAGGACTGCCAGTTCATGGGCGTTCATGAGGGTCATCGGATATCCGCCTGTAAGCAGTGAGTCCGCGACCACGGCTTCATGTATGTCTTCAACTATGTCCTTATCTTCTTCGATGTACTTGGATGGAAATTCTACTCTTAGAATGTGGTTGTCAATTCTCAGGTAGAAGGCGGCAAGATTTAGGGTTAGATCATCGCGGGTCTTGGATATGATGCTATTCAATGGCTTGAAGCAGGGTGTTCTAGAATAGTTGCTTGCAAGGATGTCCTGAAGAAATAGCCTGTCATATAATGTCTTGAATGAAAGCTCGATGTCGGTAGGTCTGTCGACACAGTTCTTGCACTGAAGATCTCTGTCGCATGCTAGACACTTTAGCCCCGTGTTGATTATCGCCCTGTCAAGGCTGTGATATACGGCAACCGGCACTATCCCCAGTTCATCGATCCTATCGAGGTACTGATGGAGAGAAGTGAGAAGCCGCATCTGCCTGCTTTGCGTGTAGTTGCGGGCATAAGATATTGACAGCGATTCGTCCAAGAAGAGGAAGAATGGTGCGTGTTCAGCAAAGCGCCTGTCTAAGAGGTCGATGGTCATGTTCCAGTTCCATTCCTGATAGTCTTCATCTTCGAACAGTGTCATGTCTTTGCCTTGAGGATACAGTTCATCTCCTATTCTCAGGCTTCCAGAAACTTCTCGAAGATATCTGCCAATGCCTTTCCAAAACACCGCAACCTGCATGAAAGCATATTGAAGATTCGAGTGGGTGTCGTGTCGAATGTAGCTAGCGTCTGCTGCTGCTATAGCTTTTCTTTTGAAGACATTGTTTGCCCATTCTAGTCTTTGCATGTTCGTCGTTCCCGGAGGGTTCTCTAAAGTGATTTGGCCTAGGTTCCACTTGTCATCTTCTATCGGCAGGATCAAGGTGCTAAATGCGTCTAGACAGCTTGGGTCGGCAACCAGCCTTCTTCTTATTTCCAATGGATCACAGCTGAAGGGGTTGAAGTGAGTAAACCTACCACTTATTCTCTTGTAGTTTAGTAGGCTGTCCGCGATCTTCTGTTCTTTTGAATTGAGTTCTCTGCTTAGGGCTTGGATGCCAAGTTCGTCTAACATCTTGCTCAGATGATCTTTTCTCCTCTGGCTTTAAAGTGTTTGGAAGATGATTCCCAAGGCTAGATGCCAGGGTTCATCAGGCGAGCACTGTTGAAGGGTTCAGGATGCCGTTTGGGTCGAACGTTTTCTTGATCGCAGCCATGAGCTCGATCGCCTTGGGGGATGAAAACTTGTACAGCTCCCTAACTCTTATCTTGCCGATTCCATGTTCGCCGGTGATCACGCCGCCTAGGGCGACCGCGGCATCATATATTTCACCCTTGATCTTCTCGTATTTATCGAAGTCTTTCTTCATTACATGCGAATGTACATTTCCGTCTGCAGCGTGGCCGTAGACTGGTATGTAGGCCCCATATTTGGCCGCTATCTTATCGATGATGTCCGCAAGTCTACCGATGTTTGAGGGAGGAACGGTGGTATCCATGATGTCGACATAGTCTGCTTTTAGGGCTGTGTAGATGTTGCTCCTGATCTTCAATATGGATTCTTGTTCGTCTCTTCTCTCCGCGATTGATGGCTCTAGTCCTCCGTTTTCGACGCAGATGCGTGAAATCTCTTCAGCTTCTCTGTATACTTCGTTTTCTCCGCCTGCTAGAATTGTAATCAGGAAGACCTTTCCTTCAACATTCCATTTTTCGCCGAGATGTTCAGCTGAAATCTCCATAACCTCTTTTTCTACATATTCTAGAGCAAGAGGTGTTATACCGTTGTAGAGTATCTTTGGAACCGCGCTGAGGGCTTCTACTCTAGAATTGAATGGTAGGAGCAATGTTATTGTATGCTCGGCCTTAGGCATGAGCCTTATTATCGCCTTGGTCACTATACCAAGTGTTCCTTCGCTTCCTATTATCAGATGCATTAGACTGTAACCCATGTTGTCTTTCAGAAGCTTTCCTCCGAAGTTCACAATCTCCCCTGTGGGAAGAACAACTTCGAGTCCCTTCACAAAGTTTCTCATGATGCCATGCTTCACGGCTCTGGCTCCTCCAGCGTTACATACTATAAGTCCTCCCATTTGTGCTCCTTCATCTCCTGGATGAGGTGGAAAAGATAAGCCTGCGTCGTCTGCGGCCTTCAAGAGTTTTCCAAGGGTTGCTCCTGCTCCGACGACTGCCATCAGGTTTTCTTTGTCAACTTCTATGCTGTCTAATTTCTCCATTGAGACTATTATTCCCTCCATCGTTGGTACTGCTCCTCCAACGAGCCCTGTTCCACCGCCTCTTGGGTAGACAGGTGTCTTCGTCAGGTTTGCAAGCTGCATTATCTGAGACACTTGATGGCTGTCTGATGGTTTTACAAGCACGCAGCCCGGGGCAGGCCTTGGCCTAACAGATGTGCTTGTCTCATCGGATAGGTAACTTTCCATCTGGTCTCTTCTTGTGATGACATAATCTTCTCCGACTATCTTTCGAAGCTGTGATATGAGGTCTTCATTCAATCTTGTTCGCCTTCCTTTTCTCTATTTCCTTAATAAGTCTTGGAAGGACTTGATATAAGTCTCCAACTATGCCATAGTCAGCGAATTTGAATATTGGAGCAGAAGGATCTGTGTTTATTGCTATAATCATTTCCGAATCCCTCATTCCAGCCAGGTGTTGTGGTGAGCCGGAGATGCCGCATGCAATATATAGTCTGGGTTTCACCGTGTTACCGCTGAAGCCGACTTGGTGCTCTTTGCTTATCCAGCCTTCATCCACTGGTATTCTGCTGGAGCCCACTACTGCTCCTATTGAATCAGCCATCTCCTTTATGAGCGTGAACCCTTGCGGTGTTCCGAGTCCACGTCCTCCTGAGACGATCTTCTTGGCGTCGGCTATGTTGAGTTTCGATTCTTTCTCTTTACCCAAGAACTTAGGGCTTCTCTCACTTGAGATCTCAGCATCTTTTTCTATAATGTGACCTTTTCTCGTGAGGTCTCTTTCTCTCATCTGCATGACCTTGTATCTTACCGTTGACATGATCGGCCTGGTCTTGGTCTTTATGTATGCTAGGATGTTTCCTGTGAACGCCGGCCTTATTTGAACCAGCTCACCGTCTTCGTCGACTTGTAGGTCTATGCAGTCCGCGGTCAGTCCAGTGTCAAGGGCAGCCGCGACTCTTGGGCCAAGTGATCTGCCGAAATGTGTTGCACCGAATAGGAATACTTCTGGCTTTTCTTCTCTGATGAGCTTGACTAGGTTATGTTTGTACTGTATGATGTCGGGTTCTCTGAAGACAGTGTGGTTGTAGAGGAAGACGCTGTCCGCGCCATAATATATAAGCTCCATCACATCTTCCCGTCTCATGCCATCTGCCAGCAGCACGCTGGAGAGTTCAGCTCCAAGTCTGTCGGCTATTTCTCTTCCTTTGCCCAACAACTCATAAGAAATCGGATGGATTCTGCCCCCTCTCTGCTCGGCGAAGACGATTACCTTCTTTCCCCCTATCATGTTGTATGACATGGCTAGATCAGCCTCTCTCTTTCCAGAGCCTCTAGTATAGCTGGTATGGCTTCGTCAACGTTCTTGAAGATCCTCCCTCTTCTCTCTTTCTCCTTTGGTACAATTACCTTGTGAACGGAGGTGGGGGAACCGGTGTACCCCACCTTCTCTGGATTAAGGAATTCGGACATGTCTTCGTAGTGCCAGATCTTGACTTCTGTCTTCATCGCCCTCAGTTTTTCCCTTAGTGTAGGTAGCCTAGGTTTGTTCACGTCCTTCGTCACGCTGACCAGCAGCGGAAATCCTGACTCGACTACATATGATGCATCGTCCATTTCGCTGACCAGGGTGATGCCTTCAACTGTCACGTTCTTGATCTTTGAAACATAGTAGACGTGGGGGATGTTCAGTTTCTCAGCGACTTCTGCTCCAACCTGCCCTGTGTCGCCGTCAACGGTCTTCTCTCCGCAGAAGATCAAGTGGAAATCACCAGTCTTCCTTATCGCTTGGGCGAGGGTGTAGGACGTTGCCCAGGTGTCGGCTCCAGCGAATCTCTTGTCTTCGATCAAGATCGCGTCATCCGCCCCTCTCGATATGGCGTCTCTCAGGGCTGAAATAGCCTGAGGTGGTCCCATGCTGATCGCCAAGACGCGGCCGCCAACTTTCTCTTTGACTTGGACCGCGGCCTCCAACGCATTTAGGTCGAACGGGTTTATTTCGGCTTCAGCGGAGCTTCGGTCTATCCTCCCCTTTTCCATGTCGAACTTGACTTTTGTGATGTCTGGAACTTGCTTGATCAGCACGATTGTCTTTAGGTCCATTTCTCGCTTATCCGTTGCAATGAGTTGATTATTTAAAAATTTGGATGACTTGATGTTCGCAGATTGCTATGCGAAGTTATCTCTCCTCCTTCGATTTGAATAGAAATAGATAAAAAACATGAATTCTAACTGAGAGCTGTGCTGTCGCATCACGGCTGGAGCAGCTGATAGACTATGAGCAACAGCTCACATGCTGGCTCAGAAGGGGCTGGGAAGGTCTTTCAAAAGAGACAGCTCCTCTTTCTCCTGGTTGGGGTTGTTGCCTTCGTTGTCTTTGTTTCCCTCTCTGACTTCAACAAGGTGCTAGAATATGTGTCGTTCTCTAACAAGATCTTGTTCTCGTTAGCATTCGTTTCCATGATCTTGGGGGTGTTCGCTTATGCGTTTTCATGGATCGTGCTCTTGCGGTCTGCCAAGATAAAGCTTGGCATCCTAAAGGCATTTGAGAGCACTTGGATCAGCGTATTCTTCAATATAATGGTGCCTACGGCTTCGGTCGGAGGAGAAGTTGTAAGGGTTCTGTACGTTGTCAAAGAAACCGAAGACAGCTATGGCAACGTTGCAGCGACGATCTTTCTACATAGGATAATAAGCTTCCTTCCCTTCATAGCTGGATCGATTGCAGGGTTCATTTACCTGGCATTCTTCTATAGACTTCCAGCCTATCTTGCAAGCCTGCTCTTGATAATCTCGGCTGCTCTGTTGCTCGTGCTAGTTATGCTGATACTGCTTTCTGTGAAGCCAAAGCTTTCAATGGGTATAGCGGTTCGAGCTACTAAATTGCTTGACAGAGTCTTCTTTGAGCGCAGGGGTGAGGGGCGCACACTCACAGGTCTGATAACTAAAGCTTTCACTGAATTTGAGCAGTCTATGAAGTTGTTGAAGACAGGCAGATTTGCCTTGCTTCTCTCACTTATCCTTGCTTTCGCATACTGGGTTTTCGACGTAGCCGTAGCATATTTTGTATTCGCTTCATTGGGTTACAGTATTCCTCTGGGGATTATAGTTGCAGTCTATACGATCGGCATCTCTATACAGATCGTCCCTGTCGGAATACCTGGAATGGTTGGTGTTGTAGAGACCGTAATGTCAGGGCTCTATGCTGTCTCAGGTGTGCCCTTAAGCTTGAGTGTTGCTGCTACGGTGATGATTAGGCTGATTATGATGTGGCTTGAGGCGCTTATCGGAGGGCTGGTCTTTGTCGGCTACTCTAAACGATAAAGACTTATTAGTTTATTTAAAGAATGGCTCTTGATAGATGATCCTGGGTTCTGAAAACGACGACGGAAACGTCGAATACAAATTGAAACTTACGTCAATCGACAGAGACAGAGTGGATGAGCTCGCAACTCAACTGAACTATAGACTTAATGAGGGGGGAGGCGAAGCCTTCTATGAACTCGGCGTAACCGATGAAGGTGAACTCTTAGGCCTCGAGCCTCAGGAGGCTGAAGTGTCGTTCAGAAACTTTGATAGAGTATGTAAGACGATCAATGTCAGCTATTCAGTCATAAGGGCTGTGGATGGCAAAAGAGGGAAGGTCTACGAGCTTCTTGTCAGGAGGATGACGGAGGCTCTGCCGATATCTGTCTCTTTGGTCTTAGTCGGTAATGCTGACGCTGGAAAGTCTACCATCAAAGGTACCCTGGTGTATGGTGTCTTGGACGACGGAAACGGTCTTGCGATGAGCAAGGTGGTGAGATACATCCATGAGATTAAGATGAGGAGAACTTCGGCGGTGAACACGCACATTCTGGGCTTTGACCTTCAAGGTAAAGATGTGAACTCGACATTGGTCAACTACAACGAGAGTGAAATATACTTGAAGTCGTCAAAGATAGTGAACCTGATCGATCTGGCAGGCCATGAAAAATATCTTAGGACGACGCTGAGAGGTATACTTGGCAACCTTCCAGATTACTCGCTGTTGGTTGTGGCGGCAAACTCTGGCATAGTGGGAATGTTCAAGGAGCACCTGGGTATTTCGCTTGCGTTAAAGATACCTGTAATAATATGCTTGACGAAGATCGACTTGGCGCCGGAGAACAAGATCAAGGAAACACTGGAAGACGTAATCAAGGTCTTGAAGCTTCCGGGGATAAACCAGATACCTTATGTTGTCAAGTCAAAGGATGATATTGTTCTGGCAGCAAGACACATAAAGAGTGGACGTATGGTGCCGATATTTCAGGTCTCCAATGTCAGAGGCAGTGGCCTGCAGGAGTTGAAGGAATTCCTTAACATCATCCCGCCCAGGATAAGATGGACGGAAAGCTCTGAGAGGCCATTCAAGTTATATGTTGACGAAATCTTTAATGTGACGGGAGTCGGCTCCGTTGTCAGCGGGCTTGTGGAAGAGGGAGCGATCTCGGTGGAAGACGAAGTCATCATAGGCCCGTTTGACGACCAAAGAGAGCCGTTCAAGAAGGTCAAGATAAAGGGGATACAGATAAACAGGGTGTTTGTGAACAGGGCTTTCGCTGGCCAGAGTGCCACATTCGCGATTCCAGATATTCAATATGGCCAGATTAGGAAAGGGCTGGTGCTCTTGGATAAGAGGACAACCCCTAAGGCTGTCATGCGTTTCACAGCGTCTGTGAAGATCTTGCATCATCCGACTACTATGAAGATTGGATACACGCCTGTGATTCACTCTTATACGATAAGGCAGACGGCCAGAACGGTGCAGATGAGCAAGGACGTGCTCAGGACAGGAGATGTCGCAGAGGTCATGTTCGAATTCATCGCAAGGCCCGAGTACATCGAAAAAGGCCAAACGTTTGTCTTCAGAGAGGGTAGAACTAGGGGAATAGGCACCGTCCTTGAAACATATGCGATGTGAAGGAAAGGTTTATCACGGGCATTTCGGTAACGGGAATGTAATGAGGCTTGATCTTTCGGAGGAAAGTGTGATAAATTCGAAGAGTGTCCTAGAAATATTGTTTCCAAACAAGAAGTCGCGGATCGCAGCAAAACTACTGCTTGACTGGATGAAAGAAAACAATGGTATCGCTACAAAGAATGCCCTAAACAATTTTGCGAATAGGCTTGAAGGAAAGGAGCTCTTGCATGCAAATATGCCGTTCAAGTATAGCAGAAGAAACCTTTACGGGACGGTAATAAGAAATCTGGTGAAGCTTGGATTTATACAAAGAAATGCACCGATATGGGATGAGAGACTCAAGAAGACTCTTAAAGTCTATAGAATACAGGTCTTCGATATACCGAGCAAGCCTCCTACAATGGGCTTCTGGAGAATGTGCTTCTACATATGCAGAAAATGGAATGAAGAATTCTGTTACCATCCAAGACAAGATACTGCATAAAACTTTTATCCTATTATGAACGAACAAACTTATGCCAGTGATCTCGAGACGTATTTTGATAAGAACTGTTGGCGAAGACGATATCGTAGACTTGACCCCAAGGGTAAGAGAAGAGCTGTCAAAGACGAAGATATCAAATGGGATAGTGAATATATTCGTCTCCGGTTCAACGGGGGCGCTGACTACGATAGAATATGAGCCGGGGCTAGTGAAGGACCTGCCAAAGGCCCTTGAAAGAGTCGCTCCAAAACATGAATATTACGCGCATGAAGAAACTTGGCATGATGGAAATGGCCATTCTCACGTTAGAGCCTCAATTATGGGGCCAAGTCTTACAGTGCCTTTCATAGACAGCATGTTGATGCTTGGCACATGGCAGCAGATTGTGTTCGTGGAATGTGACATTCGACCAAGGGAAAGGAGCATAATACTCCAGTTCATAGGAGAATAGGCGTAGAAGACTGAATGTCGATTATAGAGGAGCCATCATACAGGGAAAGGATAAGAGTCTTCGAGGACAGAATCCATGCTGGACGTCTCTTGGCAAAAAAGCTGCTAGAAAATAGAGATTTTTTTGATATCGTGTTCGCTGTCCCATCTGGTGGCGTCCCAGTAGGATTCACGATAGCTGAAACATTCAATACGGCATTGGATTTGGTGCTTACTAGAAAACTGCATCTTCCATGGGATAGCGAAGTCGGATTTGGGGCTATAGCGCCAGACGGTAGCATGGTCTTGAATGAGTCACTAGTAAAATATCTGAGGTTGAAAGAAGACACAATAAGAAAATGCCTTAGGATAGAACTTGGGGAAATAGAGCGAAGACAGAAAGTGTTCAGAAACAATAAGCCCTTTCCAGACATTAAAGACAGGAAAGTTATTGTCGTAGACGACGGGCTTGCATCAGGATACAGCATGTTAGCTGCAACAAAGTACCTGAAAAAATCCTCGCCCAAAGAGGTCGTCGTAGCTGTGCCTACAGGCTCAAACTCGGCGTTAAAGCTCATCCAACCCTTCTGCGATAAGATCTATTGCTTGAATGTTAGGTCTGGACCTCTTTTCGCAGTCGCAGACGCATACAAGATATGGTATGATCTAGGAGATGACAAGGTGTTGAGTTTTCTAAGAAGAATTAATGCATAAAATGAAATTTCGCACACAACTGCACCACACCCAATTCGGCTAACCTCGGCTGTAACCCTCGAACTATTTTCTATTTCGGTCTCCTGGAGCAATTCTGGAGAGAAAATTAGAGCAGGAAATATGCTTTTCGAAAATTTCCTTTAACCAAAGGATCCTTACCTGTGACGGGAAGTTCTCACTTTTTCAAGAACTCGTTGATATCTGATATGATGTTTGGCCTCTTTCCACCAGTTATCTTGTCGACCATTTCCTTGTAGACTCTTGTTTCCTCACCCTCTAGCACTCCCGCTTCTATGTGGAATTCTTTTTCTTCCTGAGGCTCTATGAACTGTAGTGTTCCAAGCTCTCTATCCTTGTCTCTTCCCATTACGATGCAGTTTGATGGCTCCATTCCAAGAACATATGTTCCTTCACCCATCATCTTCCACTGTATGAGAAACGGCAGCTGGCTTTTCTTGAACTTTATATAGAATCCTAGGCCGTTCATGAGCTTATCGTTTATGAGCGCTGTATACGAGTATCCATCTTTGTCTGCTAAAAGGTCGTGTATGTAGACCTTTTCTCTAAAGCCTTTTGTCGGCGGCTGAAATTCACTGAATTTATCCGCATTTGTCCTGGCTTCAGCGTCTCTGGGAAGGTATGCACGTGATGTGCTGACCATCCTTGAGTCTGAATCTAGGAGTGGAAAACCTAGATTCATATGGTAGATTATCATCATGGGCTGCCTCTCCCAGCCTCGGTTTACAACTTTATCATGGATTCTGATGCATTTATCTCCCAACTTGGCTTCTATTTTTCGTCTGAGGGTGACGTTCGGTCCAAAGATCATCGCCTCTCTCGACTCGCCTTCCAATGTAATTATGTAGTTATCTCCATCCCAGTGCCCATCAGCACAAGTGAGCTTAGCTGGACTGTACGATATTCTGCCATGTAAGCCAAGCTGTTCTCCTTGATCAACGGTCGGTGCTCCAGCGTAGGTCAGGCCGCATGTCGTTAGAAGCCCTCCTGGGAAGCCTCTCACCCAACCTATCCCTTCTGGTTCAAAGAAGCTTGGTGCGACTATTCCCGTTGGGCTAATGAAGGCTAGAGGGGCTCCCATGTATTCGGCGTTGACGATATCCATGCATCTATCTATTGCGACTATGAAGCTAAGTTTTCCTGTTCTGAAGAGTGCTGCCCTAACGCCTTTCTCGACGCCATCTGACAGTTCAAAGAGCTTTACACCCCCAAGCTGATCCATCTGGCCAACATGCTTCAGCAGTTCAGTCTTACTATAAGTTTGATTGAAGAGCTCAACCATGGCCTATATTTGGAAATCTGCGGCTTTAAGTCTTTCGTCCATTGAATTCATTGCAAAATTAGCTGTGTTAGTAGCCTGTTTCCTGTTGACAGCATTTTGAGAAGTCCAACTTCCATGTATGCTAATGATGGTATTTAGGTAGCTAGCCGATGCAAAATAGAAGCTGATGAAGCCGTAGACACCAAAGAAGACAGAAGAGGCAGGAACAGAGTTGATGATAGAGCAGCCTTCAACGCAATTGTACATTCGCGAAAGACTACTCGATGGGCAAAGTGGGTTCTCATTCCACAGATAACAACACGACATCATCAATAATTGGTTGTGACAAAAACGTATAAAGACATTTTTCAATGCTACTAGAGTTTGGAGCTTAGCGACAGCTCTCTTATAACCTCCTCTATGCTTGATATAACTCTTATGCCGACTTTGCCGCAATCTTCTTTAAGTCTCTTATCAAAAGACCAAATTGGAGCTTTACCTGAGGATAAAGATAGTGCTAAGTATGGTACGTCATTCTTATCTGAACAAATCTCTTCCGCCTCTTTCATGAACATTTTGTACTGGGATACGGGTTTAACCTCTATCAAGTTTAATAGTTCAGAAATCAAATATTTCAAAGCAGCATCTTCTAAGCCTGACCTTTCCCTTATCTCATTAAAATGCTCGTATAATTCTTCTTTGAGAAAAGATGGTGAAACAAGCCTTATTCCAATCCTATTTAGTTGCTTTATCAATAAAAATATCGTTCCCTTTGATATCAAGGACGCTATTATAACGTTTGCGTCAACTACCAGCAACTAGTAGTAAACACCATGTCTTTCCGCCATCCCATGCTTTACAACTTCACCAAGTCTTACAGCGTCGTCTTCAGTAAGCTTGGAACTTCTTAACAAAGAAAGCATAAATCTTGTCTTCAATTCTTCCACCAGCTGCTCTAAAACCTTCTTAAATTCTTCTGCCAATTCACGTGGAACCTCTATCTTAATCACAACCTCCTCCATGATAGAAAATTCGCAAGAGAACTTAATAAGCATTTCTATGAGGAGCTCGGAAAGAAGATTTTGTGACGACTTCATGATGTCCATCGATTCTTTTCTTATGATAACCTTCCAGGGAAGCACACAACTTAATCAGAGACTGGCAAAGAATACATGAGGAAAGCGAGGAGTTCGCTGAATATTATGAATGCAGGGAAGGAATCGGCGAAGTCGAATGGGTAGTCAGACAGCCTACTATGCGAAGTTCCTCACATTATGCGCTGTTGATGAATACGGGAATCGAGTCTGAAATATATGATTGCGGCATCTCTTCATAGTATGCAGTGGAGTGGTGTGAGCAAAAAGTGTCACTTGCACGTTATATTCGAAAGGATGGTAGCTCACAACATCTTAATCCTTAAATACAGAAATCTCCTCAAGATTGTCGAGCTATTATGCTAGGCGGATACATGAAAAAGATTCTCAGAGTCAATCTTTCAACTGGAAAGATTTGGGAGCAAGAAGAAGACGAAGCCTTCCTTCGAAAATATGTCGGTGGATACGGTACAGCAGGCAAGATACTGTATGACGAAGTTGAGCCGTGGGTGGAGCCATTTGACCCAGAAAATAGGCTGATATTTACTACAGGCCCGGTGACTGGAACGGCGACTCAGACCGCTGGTAGGCATGCGGTTGTCTTCAAATCCCCACTTTCTGGCTACTTTGGGGACACGAGCTGTGGCGGCTTCTGGGGTGCGGAGCTAAAGTTCTCTGGATACGACATGATAGTCTTCACAGGTAGATCGCCGAAGCCTGCCTTCCTCTTCGTAAACGACGGCCACGCTGAGTTGAAAGATGCCAGTGTCTACTGGGGGATGGACGCGAGAAATGTGGAGCGTGCTCTGAAGAAGGACTTGGGTGAAAGTAGGGCGCAGGTGTCCTGTATAGGCCCAGCTGGAGAAAATATGGTGAGGTATGCCTCGATAATGCATGACGAAGGAAACAGGGCTGCTGGGAGAATGGGTGGGGGTGCTGTTATGGGCTACAAACAGCTTAAGGCAGTTGTGGTTCGGGGCCATAAGCAGGTTCCTGTTGCAGACCCGGACAGGCTGAAGGCGTTGATGAAGGAAGTGCTTGCATACTATGCCACAAACTCGGAAGTGAAAGGCTTCAGGAAGGGAGGAACTCCAGCCTACTTTGCGACGGGATGGCATATTGGAGATACGGCTGCATACAACTGGGCAGATGAGCATTGGGCTGACTTTGATCCAGAAGCCCTCTCTTGGCCAGGAGGATTCGAGAAGATACTTGCGGGAAACCGCAGCTGCTACAACTGTGGTATTGGATGCAGAAGAATATCGAGGAAGGGTGAGGGCAAGTATGCTCTCGACGAAGATCTTGTAGAAGGACCTGAATACGAGAACCAGACGATGCTCGGCTCGATCTGTGGTCTAACCGACATCTATGCGCTAAATAAGGCAAATGACCTATGCAACCTATATGGTATAGATACCATATCGGCTGGATCGACGATCGCCTTCGCAATGGAATGCTATGAAAGAGGTATCATATCGAAGGAAGACACGGATGGAGTTGAATTGAAGTTTGGAAACGCTGACGCGGAGATCGAGATGTTGAAGAAGATCGCTTTCAGACAGGGATTCGGCAACGTCTTAGCAGAGGGTACAAGAAGAGCTTCTAAGCTCATTGGTAGAGGTGCCGAAAAATATGCGATACAGATAAAGGGTGTCGAGCTTGCGGCACATGATCCAAGAGCCTTCCAAGGGGGTGGACCACATTATGCGGCTACAATATCTGGGGGTAGACATACCGAGGGGATAACCGTCGTTTGGGAGCCGCTTGGAGTCCCGTATCCAGAGCTGGGGATAACGAAGTCGATAGACCACAAGACAACGGAAGGCAAGGGAAGACTTGCCAAGCTGCTGCAAGATTGGTGGTGTTTCATAAACATTGGAGGATGGTGTTTGTTCTCAACAGACGTTCCAAGGTATATGGGAAGGCTGTCCAAGTACGTTGAAACCTACTCTGCCGTCACAGGGATACCTTTGACTTTCGAAGAAGCTATGCTCCTAGGGGAGAGGGTCTTCAACTTGAGAAAGGCCTTTAACATGAGACACGGGTGCAGCAGGGAAGAGGACACGTTACCTGAGAGGTTATTGAAAGAGCCTGACAAGAGGGCTGGTGAAACTGTAGTTAGGCTTGATGAGACGCTCCCACAGTACTATAAGGAGAGGGGCTGGGATCCCAACAGAAGCTTGCCTACGAAGGAGAAGCTGAAGGAACTGGGGTTGGAAGATATCTCACAGGACCTGTGGGGCAAATAGGTCCCTCCACCATTTTTGTTTATTCAGGAGCCGATCAGGGATTTAAGAACTTCATGTGGTATTAATCTGCCATGCTAGGCATTCATTGAAATCGAATTCTTGCCGGCGTGGTTTTCGATTGGATAATGTTAAAAGCTACCAAGAAGAAAATTTCTTGAGGTGCATGTCTTGGGCGAGTGCCACGTCTGTGGAAGACGTTCTAGGCTGATTTCTGACGACCTTGGTGTCTGCTTAGACTGCATTAGGAAAAGGCCATCTGAATCGTTGGCGGTCACTGAAAAGGTGCATTGGCTCAGTAGGAAAGAGTTTGGTCTACCGGCAAGTGTTCCCAGAGATTCTGATGGCATCTTGTGTGGCATGTGCTCGAATGATTGCAGAATAGGAGTTGGCTCAAAGGGTTTCTGTGGTCTGGTCGCGAACTTCGATGGCAAACTCGTGAGGCTGGGTGGTTCGCCGGAGAAAGGGATCCTTGACTGGTACTATGACCCTCTCCCAACCAACTGTGTTGCAGAATGGTTCTGTCCAGGATGTACAGGGGCAGGATATCCAAAGTATGCCTACACCTCGATGGCTGAAGTCGGATACGTAAACCTTGCTGTCTTCTATGGGGGATGCAGCTTCAATTGCCTGTACTGCCAGAACTGGCACTACCACACTCTAGCATCGGAGCTTAAGCCGGCTGTCAGTAGCAGAGATCTAGCGTCAAAGGTCAACCGTAACGTGTCATGCGTCTGCTTCTTCGGAGGAGACCCATCGGTTCAGATGCTCCATGCACTTGATACAAGCCGTCTCGCCTTAAGCCGAGCTGAAAAAGGCCATATTCTCAGAATCTGCTGGGAGACAAACGGATACTGGAAAGAAGAATTCGCAATCAGGGCAGCAGAATACTCCTTGGCCAGTGGTGGCGTAATCAAGGTAGACTTGAAGTCGTGGGATAAGAACCTGAGTCTCGCCTTGTCTGGCGTATCAAACCTGCCTTCACTTAAATCGTTCAAGATGATTGGCGACAGGTTCTATGGCAAGAGGCCTGAGGTTCCGATCCTCACAGCGAGCACACTGCTAGTTCCAGGCTACGTTGACGAACAAGAAGTCGAAGATATATCAAGGTTTGTTGCAAGCATAGATCCCAAGATACCCTACACTCTGCTCGCTTTCTATCCACAGTTCATGATAACGGATTTGCCGACGACGAGCAGGAGGCTTGCCTTCGCCTGTCGAGAGGCGGCCTTAAAGAACTTGGAGAATGTCAGGATAGGAAACATACAACTGCTGTCGTGAAAGCTGAATGCAACCGGGAGCGGAAGATGTCATGCTCAGCAGAAGATCTGGGCAGTCGGTGTCCGCTCTTCACCACTGTCTTCGGTCAGGAGTCAACAAAATTTGTCCAAGGAGTCATACAAAATTCTTGTTCAAGGTAATAAAAAGCAAGAGCTAAATGGTGTCAAGCTCATGCGTCCCTAGCAGATGGTTGAATCGTGAGCGATCGAGCAGGTCATGCATGTGCATCCACACTCCGGAGGGTGGATGTCGGAGATCCACTGTTCGAAAGCCCTCGAAGACGCCATTTGCACCCGAAGAGACGGCTTCAAGCCGTTGAGCAGACCACGATCTGTGGCTTGGGCAACCAAGTCACCGAGAGCAGATGGGTTGACCTGAAGCTTTCGGTTAAAAGCAGAAAGTGGAAAGCGAGATGGCGAGGGGTTCGAATCCAAGGGAAAAAGGGGCGCTTGGGCCTATCTAAGAACTTGCCCTGAACAACGTTTTATGCAGTTTTTCAAGCTCATCGCTGAAGATCTTGTTCTCCAAGTTGTTGGCATAAAGCTTTAAGATCGTTATCAGCTTCATCATATCCCTGTTTGAGCCTTCGATCAGGCTATTCAGCTCTTCTTTACCCTTTTGCGTTATAATATACTTCGGATACCTCTCGTTTTCGACAACGAGTTTTTTCAGACAGCCTTTGGACTCCAGTTCGTTTGTCAGATAGTATATGGAGCCAGGGCTCGGCTGCCACATCCCCCCTGTCTCGTTCGAAAGCTTCCTTATCAGTGTGACCGCGGAAAGCGGCGCCCTCGATGCTTCCTTTAGAAGGATGGTCTTAAGTAGTCCGGTTGGCACATTTAAGGTCGCCATAGCCATTTTATTCCGGTGATGGAATAAAAAGTTTAGTGTTGTTCAAATAAAGGCTAATATATTCGCTTTCGATCTCTGTAGATGGCTTGAGGATCGGTGTTTGAGGAATGCAAGGCGATGTAGGGAAAGAGAGGCTGGTTTCGAAGGTTTCGAAATTGGGTGATCTCGTCGGATACCAAGATGGGGCCGTAGTCAGCCGGACTCTAATCGATGAGGACACAGGCACTGTGACGCTGTTTGCCTTCGACGAAGGGGAAGGCTTAAGTGAGCATACTGCACCCTATGATGCCATGGTCTATGTCTTGGAGGGCAGCGCATCGATAACCATTGCTGGCAAGTCGTTTGACCTTAGGGAGGGAGAGATGATCATAATGCCAGCTGGGGAGCCGCATTCGGTCAAGTCGATCAGCCGACTCAAGATGCTTCTTGTCATGATAAGGTCGTAGGATACAATTTTGTTGACTGATGTGATCGCGTATTGCCCCTTCTTGACGGTCGAGCCCGTGCCTGTGAGGGTTGTCGTGTTAAAGTCCAATCTTACTCAAGATCTCGTGTCTCAAGTCAAGCTTTTGCATATGGAATCGGGCATCCTTCTAGTATTGGACATACGATGGTATGAAGGCGATTCCTAGGGTTCTAGCTGCAGTAACTTCTCGCAGTATACTCTGGAGTTTGCATAGGTTTCCTTGTAGATCTCAAACATTCTATTGTATAATCTATGGTTTTCCTCGAATGGTATTGTTTCTTCGACGTCTCTTACCATTTCTTCTGCTGCATGGTTCATGTCTCGAAAGTCTCCTATGGCTAGGCCTGCCATCATGGCAGCCCCCAAGGCAGAGGCTTCCTCAACATTGGTCTTTAGAGTCCTCTTTCCGCTTATGTCGCTGACTATCTGCCTCCAAAGTTGTGAACGTGCGCCTCCACCGCTCACCTTGAAAAGGTCGATGCGCTCATGTTCTTCGAGGGCTTCCTGTATCCATCTGAGTGTGAAGGTGACACCCTCCATTATACATCTTATGACATGAGATCTGCTGTGTCCGAGGCTTAGGCCAAACAGCATTCCTCTAACATAGGGGTCACGTACTGGAAACCTCTCCCCGGACATGAAGGGGATGAACATCAAGCCTTCACATCCTGGAGGCGACTGTCTGGCCTGTTCGTCGAGCAACGCATAAACGTCTGCACCTTCCCTCTTAGCGGCAGTGACCTCTTTTTCTGCAAAGTTGTCTCTGAACCACCTCAAGACTATTCCACAGTTGTTGACAGCTCCACCTGTAAGCCAATGTTTTGATGCGATATAGTAGCAGAAAAACCTCATCTGGCTATCCCAGATCGGATGATCGGAGACTGTTCGAACAGCCCCACTTGAGCCTAGACTGAAGGCTCCAACTCCTTCTTTGACAGCTCCCAATCCGATATTCGACAGTGCCCCGTCTGAGGCTCCTAAAGCTACTGGCACCTCGTCTGTTAGGCCTAGACTCTTTGACACGGTATGTGGCAGTCTTCCAAATACTGTGTCTCCTTCGACGGGCGTCGGAAGCATGGCTTCGTCTATGCCGACGCATTCGAGGATTCTGCTGTCCCACTTTATGTCGTTGATGTTGAGCAGCTGAGACCCAGATGCCAGCGATGGGTTTGTGAAGAAGTCGCCGAAGAGTTTGAAGACTACATAGTCCTGTGCTGTGATAATCTTGTGGCATCTCGAAAAAGCGTCGGGGAGGTTCTCTTTGACCCAGAGTATCTTTGGCGCCACATAGATGAATAGCGGAGGGCAGCCGGTTCGCCTATATAGTTCTTCAGCTCCAAGTTTTGATTCGAGTTTCTTAGCCTGCTCTGCGGCTCTGACGTCTACCCACGGTATCAACTTTGTCAATGGTTCACCTTTTTTGTCGACGCAGAGTAGGCCATGCATCTGTCCGCTGAAGCCGATGGCCTTGACCCGAGTGCCCAACCCTGCTGTTGTCTCCTGTATAGCTTTGGTTGTTGACATGTAGATTTCATCCGGGTCTTGTTCTGCCCAGCTTGGCCTGGGATGTTCGACTCCTACTTCGAACTTTGTGTCTTTTACAACTGTGCCGTCGTAAGTGAACGCGAGCGCTCTTACGGCGGTCGTCCCAATATCGACGCCAAGCAGGAGGTCCCTAGTCATGTTTACATAGTTGGAAATCTGCTATATGTAAACATTTTAGTCTACAAAATAGTTTTAAAGAGATGTCTCAGATAGTAAAGTGGGTAGTTTAGTTGGTCGAACTGGTTTGTAAGGTCTGCGGATACAGACAGTTGGTTCCCGTCCACCATGGTGTCCCAATGAGACCTATAAAGGAGGGTTTTCTCAAGAAGACCGTTATCAGGTTGGAGTGTGAATCATGCGATCATTCCGAGCCGTTGCCTATGCACTGTGGTCAACCAATGTTCTATGTTGAAGAGAAGAAAAAGAAGAAGTAGTTGAAGTAGGCAATGGACTTTTGTGATACGCCTGTTTACGCCCACTCCTTGGTCACCTCATGTGTGAGACAGACTGCTTCTCATATCCTCTTGAAATCTGTGTTAGGTAAACTGAGGTGAGCTGATGGATGGCATGTAGAATACGTTGGATGCTCAGCTGTTTCAGCCCTAGAGTTATATCTTGGCCGACCAAGGTTATTTAGGGTGTGTCTTCATGCTGCTTAAGGGTGATAAGATCCGGCTTAGGCCGATTGAGCCGGAGGACGTCAGAGAAGTCTACCGTATGGTTAATGATCCGGAGATCTTTGGAGAATTTGATGTCTTTCAATTGGCAAGCTGGGGTGAGGTTGAAAAATGGTTCAAAGAATCTGTAAGACCTGACGAATTTACGGTCTTCATTGTGGAAGAGAATCGGACCAAGGCGATGGTCGGGATCGCGGTCTACTACACCGTTCATCCTGTGATGCAAAACTTGGAGATCGGTTTTCAGATTCGTTCAGAAAGTGAACGCAACAAGGGATATGGGACTGAAGCCGTCAAGCTTCTGCTGGAGTACCTTTTCTCAACGAGGGATGTGAAGAGGATCCAGGCTACCACAGATGTCGAGAACAAGGCTGCCCAGCGTGTCCTAGAAAAGAATGGGTTCAAGAGGGAGGGGCGGCTTAGGAAGGCGATCTTTAGGAGGGGAGAGTTCCATGACGCTTACATCTACAGTGTTTTGAGAGAAGAGTGGCTTGGGGGTGGGATGGGAACAGGTTCGAGCTAGATCGTGGAAGTCACCTTTCCTTTATTCTTATCACATCCAATACAATTTTCTTTACGTTGTTGTTTAGCAGCCCAGCTACGCTGGGTTTGGTCCTTGAACTGTCCCCGCTTATGAGTTCTTTGACGTAGGTCCCTGCCTCGCATTCGATCGTCAAGTCGATCCTCTTGTCATCCAGTCTCTTGAACTTCAAGTCATTTATCCTTCTTTCCCTGAAGATGTCTGCCCTTCTGTGGAGGACTCTTGTTGGCGTCTTTTGTTTGACGATCGCGCCCCTTAATAGATTCAGCTTTGCTAGATCTCCGTCTTCAACCTTCCTGCTGAAGGTTACTGTAGCATGGTAGACTTTATCGTTTCTCGATTCCTTGACGAAGGCTATGTCATTCTTGTTCGCAAACTTCAGTTCAGAGACTTGGACTGACCTAGACTTGTTGATTTCATTCTCTGCTTTCTTGAGGTCTATCCTTCTCTTTCTGGGGTTCAATATTTCTATGATGAAGGGCCTATAGTCTAGGCATCTAACGTCAATATCTTCCCTGCCTGCGCCGTGGAAGCTGCTTCCTTCGCCTTTGGCCTTGCGCAGTAATGGCCTCTCGATGATCTGTTGGATGGAAGTTCTGTACAGCTTGCCTGTCCAGTTGCATCTTCTGCAGCCTTTTCCTCCGCAGACTCTACAGTGCCAGGCTGTCTGAGGGATCCCCCTTCTGAGCTTCTTGTACCCTCCATACACATAGATGCTCTTCGGCTTTATTCTCACACGTTTGCTTTGAAGGTCTATCAGGAGAAAGAGTTCCGGGTTGTCGTGTTGGACAGGCCTGCCGTAGGCTTCTTCGATCCTTTTTCCAACCAGCCTATCCACCTCGTCTCTCAACGATTCTCCATATTCTGAAAGGTTCTGGAGTAGAGTGTCTTTTTCGTGCAGTTCTTTGCTTAACCTTGTGCCGACGAGAAATGTCTCGAATTCGTAGGCTTTCGTCTTCGAAAGGGCTTCTGTGAGCAGATAAGGTATTAGGTCGTCGAAGATGTTCATACAAAAGAAGCATGCACCTTCGGGTCCATGCTCTATTTTCACACTTCTGAATTGGTAGCGTTTGAAGTTGTCTCGGTGCAGGTGAAGGCTGTTGTCGGCCTCTATTATCAACGCCATGGTGTCTCTTATCGCTCTTCCCCTTTGTTCATTTGCTAGACCATGAAGTAGCTTAGAGAACGCTCTTCCCAGGCACCTGTCGCAGACATATCCCTGACTTAGCAGCTTGGCTGCTGCCCTCAAGACATTTGGCAGGCTTTCCTCTTCACGTATGTTGGCGTTTGATATGCCAGCGGCTTCCGAACCCGCCATCTCCAGTTTCTTCCCTTCTGTCATGGGATTCCCTTCTTCTCTAGTGCTCTCCAATATTTCTTTTTCTGAGGGTTCTATCGATGTCTGCGGCTGCTCTCTTCGCGTCACCTATTGCCTGTATGACGGTAGCCGATCCTCGGATGATGTCTCCCCCTGCCCATACGAATGGCTTGCTTGTCATAGCATTGTAGTCGACCGCTATGTAGCCGTCTGAGTCGATTCTAATGTCAGGTGTTGTCTGGCTGATCAGCTGGTTTGCCTTTTGTCCTATTGCGATGATCACCGTGTCCGCGGAGACTTTGAAGTTTGACCCTTCGATTGGTAGTGGATGCGATCTTCCCGAAGCATCGATGTAGGTTGGCTGATTTCTTACGCATTCTACAGCTGTAACTTCCGATGATTCGTTTCCTATGAAACGTTCGGGGCTTACGAGAGGCATTATCTTCACCCCCTCCTCTTTGGCGTTCTTGATCTCCTCTGCTCTTGCAGGCATTTCCTCCTCACGTCTTCTGTATATGATCTGAACCTCTTCCGCTCCCAGTCTCAGAGCGACCCGTGCCGAGTCCACGGCCGTATTTCCTCCACCGATCACAACGACTTTCCTCCCTACCTTTATTGGCGTATTATATGAAGGAAACAGGTAGGCTCGCATGAGCACAGCCCTAACAAGGAACTCGTTTGCCGTGTAGATGCCATTAAGGTTCGATCCTGGGATATTGAGCATTGCTGGCACTCCAGTCCCAATCCCTATGAAGACCGCATCGTATCCCCGCTTGAATAATTCGTCGATCGTCAATGTTCTGCCTACACACACGTCTGTAACGATCTTCACCCCTGCCTCAGTCAAGGTCTTCACTTCTTTGTCGACGACATCCTTTGGCAACCTGAAATCTGGGATGCCATATGAGAGTACCCCACCTACTTTATGTAGTGCCTCGAAGACCGTAACATCGTAGCCGAATTTGATGAGGTCTCCTGCAGCTGTAAGTCCTGCTGGCCCTGAGCCCACTACTGCGACTTTCCCACCGTTCGGCTTTTCCCTCTTGATCGCCTTCCATCCTTCTCTGAGAGCGAGGTCTGCCACGAATCTTTCCAGTGCGCCTATTGCTATAGGGTTGCCGGACCTATTCAGTACGCATGCTTTCTCACATTGGGATTCGACCTGGCACACTCTGCCTGTTATGGCTGGAAGGCTGTTTGTCTCACATATTATTTCTATTGCTTTACGGTAATCTTTGTTCTTGAGTGCTCTTATGAATTTGGGTATCTGGACGTCTGCTGGGCAGCCTGCCATACAGTACGGTTTGGAACATTGTAGGCATCTTGATGCCTCGGATAGGGCCTGTTCTTCCGAAAAGCCTAGATTGACTTCTTCAAATGTCTTGACTCGCCGTTGGATGGGCAACATTTGGGGCTTCTGTCGGTTCTGTGGCCTTGTGGTCTTCGGCAATTCTTTACTCACTTATGTCTTCCTTCTTCTTGAAGCCTGCAGACGTGCTCTTCGTGCCTGTACATTCGAAGCCTTGCCTCTAGGAGCTCGAAATTGACTTGGTGGGCATCAAACTCTGGGCCTTCAACGCAGGCAAATCTGCTTGTACCGCCAACTTCAAGTCTACAGACGCCGCACATGCCTGTTCCATCGATCATGATGGGGTTTGCACTTATGGTCGTCCTTATGTTGAGGGGACGGGTCACGTCGCTTACAGCCTTCATCATCGGAACTGGGCCTACCGCATAAACGTAGTCTATCTTCTTCTTCGCCACAAGGTTTCTTAAAACCTCGTGGACGAAGCCTCTGTAGCCTACTGAGCCGTCATCCGTCGATATGTAGAGTTCGTCACAGAATTCTTTGAGGTCGTCCACCATAAACAGCTTCTTCGCTGTTCTGAACCCTGCTGCTCCTATCACGTAGTTTCCTGCCTTCTTCAACGCTTTAGCTTCAGGATACACCTCAGCCACGCCAACTCCACCGCCTACGACCGCCGCGTTCCCAAACTTGAATACAGCGGAGGGTCTACCAAGTGGGCCAAGCACCGAAAAGAGTTCTTCAGAGACCTTTTTGGAGGCCAGTAAGCTCGTTGTCTTACCCACCTCTTGGAAGACCAGAGTTATAGACCCCTCTGCAACATCGCCGTCGAAGATTGTCAGAGGAATACGTTCACCTGCCTCGTTGACCATGAGAACGACAAATTGTCCTGGTTTGAATTTTTCAGCTATTAGGGGTGCTGAAATTTTGATCTTGAAGATGCCTTCAGCCAACAGATGCTTTTCAAGTATCTTATACATAACATGGTCGGAGAAGGTGTCCTGCTTTATTAAATGTTACTGTTTTTTTGTTTTTGTAATGGGGAAGCAAAAATCTTGCAAAAAGGCGAGGTTGAAATGGCCAAAAAAGTGGGAGGTGATGGGATTACTTTAGCCCCATTTTTCTGGCATATTTTACGATGAAGAATATTACAAGTGCCACTATTAGAAAGTCGATCAGTACCCCGACAAAGTCTCCTATGCCAAATGTTATTCCGTTTCCCACGTTGATGAAGATTACGGCCTGACGCCATTCGCCTCCTTGCACTAATGCGCCTGGGATTGGCATGATTATATCTGCCACGAGTGCTGAGACTACTTTGCCGATGTATGTGCCCATGATGAAGCCTACTGCCAAGCCCAACACACCTCCTCTGCCGATGAAGTCCTTGAATTCAGCCCAAAATCCTTTTGGAGGAGGTGGAGGTGGTGGGGGTGGTTTTGGCTCCAGTAGTTGACGTATTTTCTGAAGCTCTTCCACTATTGGATCTTCTTTTGGCATTGTTCTCGAATGAAATTAGCCTGCTTTGTATTTAAATGTTCTCTTGAGGATCCGCTGCTGTGATATTCTCCTGTATGCTGTCACATATCAGTTGTGGGAGTACGTTGGACTATTTTTTTGCATGGCTGATCGAGCCATTTCTCCAGAGTTTCTGTTGACGGAGTTGAGGTTGCTTGTACTCCTATACCTTTAAAGACGACTGAAGCGGCTTCTGTAAGCATCTTCACATAAGCCTCTTTATCATAATTTGATGTAGTTCCATACACTTTTACTCTGCATAAGGGGTTCTTATGGTGGTGGTTTAGATACAAGAAGGGTATGCTGTCTCCTACTTCCACTTCTTTTCCAAGTTGGAGGAGTTGTAGGGCTGCTGAACGGTGAGCGATGTTAGATCTATATCGGCCAACCTCTTTTCTTAGGATCTTCTCAACCACAAGCTCTCTTGGGTCAACTTTTCCGTCTCTGATCATCTTTAATGCCTTCTCTGTCAAATTTAGTCCTCTTCTTACGCCGGTAAGATAGAGTTCTTGGATGTTCCTGCAGTCTAGGATCTGCCTTATCAGCTCGATCTGAAATCTTTTAATAAATGGGGGTGTATCGTGTCTTCTCAATTCTATACCTCTTGCTTCGACTTCTCCATCATATGTCAGCCCAAAATATCTTTTCAGAGCTGAAGAGGACTGATAGCTCTTCAAAGGAAGAAATCCTATGAACCTGAAATATCTGTCAAGGGACATCGGCAACCCGGTTTCATCCGATATTTTTGCTGCCAGTTCTTCATAGTCCCCCTTAGCAGCTTTAGCTCTGCTGACGAACAGAGAGTCTGTGTCCCCGTAGACTATTCTAAAGCCGTTTGTTTCAGCTATCACCTTTGCTTTCAGCATCACCTCCCTTGATTTCTTGTTTATTTCTTCAAAGGTTTGAACGTTTCCAAATCGGTTCCAGCAACATCCAGAAATGCCATATTGACAATTATGTGTCACAAAGCCGTTGGCTATAAAAGAGTGATTGGGTTCTACCACTAAATCCCGTACATCCTTAACATCGTGGATTAGCTCTTTGCAATCAACCTTTTCCCATATGAATGGGTTGGTTTCTAAACCGATTTTCTGTTTTTTGGCTACCATAGAAAAAGGTATTCTCTTAGAGGTAACATGTTCCTGTATTATAGCGGTCGGGTTCCAGTCTGTGATGGGGTAGGTGGCAACATAATCGTCGACATCTAGATACGCTGCCTTCTTCCAGCCTCGGATTGTAAGAAAAGGATGCTCTCCTGTGGCTGTTATAGAGCGCCCAAGCTCGGTTACAATCTTGTATGCTTCAAATTCTTTTTCGCCACTAACAAGTTTCAGGTAATCGACGATTTTAGAATCCACTAGTTCCATTTTTTCAACATCTAAGGAGAGAATATTCGACTTCCTCCATCTGTATTCTAATTCGGATATGGTGACATAGCCGTCTTTAAGCAGAATTTTCGTCTCTGGTGTAACGCAGACCAGTATCAGTTTGAGTGCGTCTACCCTCTGTTCGCAGTGGCGTCTCAGTGTACTGTCCTTTGGTAATGTTCTTCTGATGCGTTTAAAATGCAGTCTTCTTTTAAGCCATGGCTCTATCACTGTTGGAATGAGTCTGAATTCTTCCTCTATCTTTGTCGATTCATAGCTTAGCTTGTTCTTGAGAATTATGTTCGGATATTGAGAGTCAAAGTCTAGAGCAGCAACGTTCTCATGTATTCTCCCATTTTCAGGTGTTATCGTTATGCCTCCTCTGTCTCTTTCCACGAGTTCGTAGAGGCTTCTAGAGCTTTCGCCATATTCTTCCCTTGGTATCACATACCCTCTCTGAGTTAATTCGAAGCAGTTTCTTGAATCTATGGATCTGTTGCTCAGCCACCTCGAAGCAAGGCCTATTGGGGCGAAAGAAAACCTGGTCCTTTCTACTAATCCGGCTATCCCCCATTCCTCATAGCCGAAGTCATAGAATATTTCTTCGAGGGCGATCCTTCCCCCTATGGAACCTTGAGCCTTAACCTGCTCTCTATCATCACATCTGCCGATCATAAGATTCAGTCCATTGTCTTGGGCTCTCTTCTTCAAAAGGGGGAAAGCGATTTCATCACACTTTGGGCAGAACAATAGATCTGGATCTACGAGGCTAATGTATTCCAGTAAAGAAGTTATTATCTTATACTCGTCTCCTCTAAAGATTTCTATCCTATCTTCAGATTTGACTTTCACACATGTTATCGCTTTATCATTCTTAAGCGTCTCATAATGTAGCTGGAGCTGAAGTGTAGTAAAAGGAGGTGGCGCGATCTCAAGTGAGTCATCAACCTTTTCTATATACGATAGCCTGTCCCCATTATATTCAACTTTTACCTTGCTTGTGGGTTCAACTTTCAAGTTCGTGAACAGATATTTTTGTACATGCTTCAAGTCTACATTGTAGAGTTTGGAAACCAGCGGACTATGTTCAAGTGACCTAACCAATTCCCTGTACGCCATGTTCTCGTCTGCTTCAACCTTTATCAGCCTCTCCCTCCTGTTACCTTTTATTGAAGTGATCTTGTCTTCTGTAAGTACATCTTTAACCCATCCGCAGCTGGAAAGCCTGTAGATTA
This sequence comes from uncultured Nitrososphaeria archaeon, assembly GCA_964448685.1. Lineage (GTDB taxonomy): Archaea > Thermoproteota > Nitrososphaeria > JACIWG01 > JACIWG01 > CAYUWR01. The sequence goes on along the minus strand of CAYUWR010000009.1, from coordinate 62,086 downwards.
GTTCCTGTTCTGCTTTGTTGTCTGTTGGTTTTATGTAAAAGTATGGAGTGTAGTTGTCGACGAACCTTAGAGGTTTTCCATTTTCGATTTTGATCCAAATTATCGCTTTATTGTTCTGGATGTATACATCAAACAGCCAGCCTTCAGCTTGGTTCATGAAAATTCAGTCTTTAGAGCTTAAGGCTTTCTCGAGTTCGGCCAATTTTCCCTCCATCTCTTTGATCTTATCATCTCTCTCTTCCAACATTTTCTTCAGCTTTTCGATTTCGCCTTTGTTGTATATGTTTGCGGTAAGGTTGAGCGCATCTAGTATCGATGGTAATTCTGCATTACCCATAGCAGCGTATTCCCTATCCCATGCTTCTCTGACAAGCTGATCAAAGCCTTCTTTATGTTCCAGGTCCCTCAATAACTCTACATAGTTCCTTCTTAGCTTGTCGAGAAGGTCCTGATAAGATTGCCTAAAAGGCGGAGTTATTCTCCCCATTATAGGATCTCCTCCAAGACTAATATTAGTTGATGAAAGACCCTTTTCAGGATGTTTGACAAGTATGGCTTGGACAGTTTTGCCGGCTGTGCGAAAAAATACTATTATACCCGCGATATGCCTCATAAGGTTGGTTCCTCGAGGCTTCGGAAGCCCCCTTAATCCACTATTTGACTCGGTGGTCACCACCATTATTATATCCCTGTAAATAGAAATATGCCATAAAAGGGAAATTGTTCGATTTAGATTCTCTAATGCCTTTTGATGGTCTTGCGCGTCCTCCAAGAATCTTGAGAGTCTATGAATTATCACCAACTTGGTATCCTCCTCAATCTTGATGTTTTCTAGAAGAGCTTCAGCAGCCTTAGGCTGTCTTAACTCGTTGAAGGCTGCTACAAAGTAGACCTGCTCTAGTACATGAGAGGGCTCCATCCCTGATCTTTTAGCGTAGAAGGCTATCCTATTTATGTCAATGGTCGTCTTTTCCGAATAGTAGTCTGTATTGTTCATGTAAGCTATCTTCCCATGTGCACTTGCAATCACGATCAGCTTACATATTAAATCGCCAATGAAATCTGAGTTCCCATAGAAGAGGTATGTTTGTCCTCCCTTCAACTTTCCTATAAGCTCATCTATATCATCATATCCAGAACTGAGTATATTCTGCTCTTTTCTATTTAGCAATGTTAATGCGTTAACTATTGGAGGCTGCATCTTCGCCGCCATCTAAGTTTTCACTCATGCCATTCGTTTAAGAATGATAAAATCTCTTATAAACGCCACTGACGCCAGATATGTCTTCTATAAAAGAACCAAAAAGTTTATCTTTGAACCTCAGAAGAGCTGTAGACAGAGGGTGATGGCGTCCGCCCAGGTTTACGCCTAAACCGCCAACAGCAGAAATTGGCTGATGACGCCTACCTAATATTCGGGTGGGCGTATTGAAAGTTTCCAGACATAGAAAAAGTAAAGATATAACGTACGTACTTCTAAAGAGTGTATTGCAGGAGAAGGACTGCCCTATATGCCTTCTTCTGGTCAAACACAAAGAGAAATGGATCGATGGCCTACTATATGAACGCGTAAACGACCCAAACATGAGAGAAAGGATCAAGAGCGGCGGATTCTGCAGAAGACATCTTTGGGACATATTCGAGTATTCAGATAGGCATCCTGGCATAGATGGGCTAGGAATCTCAATAATACTTCAAGACGTTCTTGAAGCTCAAATATCAAAATTGGTGACTAAGGACTCTGAACACTTCTGGGGCGACGGCTGCATTCTATGTGAATCCATAATTGAATCAGAGGGGAGATACTTGGACTCGCTGGCATCATGGTTTGGGGATGAGCTTCTAAACAACTACAGGTCCTCTCCATCTATCTTGTGCCTAAAGCATTTTCTGGCGGTCTCGGGAAGGGTTGAATTCGAGCATAGAACCCTTCTCTACGAAGTCCAATTGACTAAGCTGAAGAAGTTGAACGTTGACCTCAAGTCTTTTGTTAGAAAGTTTGACTGGAACGTGAGAGAGGCGCCAACTTCTGATGAGGCCTCAGCCAGAGAGTTGGCGGCCAAGGTCTTAAGGGGGGACCCCTATTAATTGATCTTCGCTATCCCCTCGAGCGCCAAGAGTGGCACAATCGCCTATGTGAGAAGTAGGCAGGGTAGAGATGGCGGCTATCTCTTCTACCAATATGATAATATCTTTGAATCAGCCGTTGACGATACTCACTACGCTTTGGCGGTCTTGAACTGGTTTGGTGTGGATCCACCAAGGGCAGACATGACTCTAAAATTCCTACATTCTAAGATCGAAAGGACAGGCCTTCAGACCGCTTATCATGCCGTGAACGCTCTCCATATCCTGAGCGGCAGTCTCCATTTCACTCATACCAGTACGAGGCTATCTACGTGGCTGAGACAAGAAATATCCAACCTCATCAGCAACATAACGGATTCAATGAAAGTAGGACCACAGCTATCCACTCACATGTCTAACGAAATCTATTCCATAGAATTGCCCTCTAAGTTGGAGCTGGCGTACATGGTCGTCGACCTCTCCGAGAAGGTTGGCTTGAAACCATTCGGCGAGGAAATAACGCAGGAAATAGCCAAGAGCATACTGAATCATCTTAAACTAGAATCTGGCCCCCATTTTTCTGCAGCAAACATTTCTCTGGCATACTATGGCCTTGGGATTCTAAGGCTGCTGAACTGTCGATTTGAAGATGTAAAGTGGGTGGGAGAATCCATCCTTAAATGTGAAGACCTGCAGGGTGGATTCAACATAACCCCCCATAGCAGGTTTAGAACTTTGGAGTACACGTACGAGGCCACTGAAGCGTTGAGGTGGCTTGGTCTCACGCCAAGGTCCCCGAGGAATCACGTACGCTTCATACTAGGATGTCAAAATGCTAACGGTGGATTCAGGAGATCCCTTTTCTCTGGAATCTCCACCCTGAAGGATACATTCTACGCTGTAGGCGCATTGAGAAACCTGAGCCTAGCTTGAGTTCATTTCAGAAGGCATTAGTCGTCTGGGGGAAGATCGGCATCGGTAAAGAAGAAAATCCGTCTTTTTCTTGGATAATCCTTAAATGTTATTGTCGGAAACCTCTGCAATATGTGGTATGGCTACGTTGGGAAGGTTGCGAGGATAAACCTTTCCACCGAGAAGGTTAAGATCGAAGAATTAGATAGAAAGTTGGCAGACGAATACATTGGGTCAGTGGGTATAGCGGGCAAGGTTCTACTCGACGAAGTCCCATCTTGGGCTGGAGGCTTTGATTCAGCTAACCTTCTAATCTACACAACGGGACCTGTGACTGGTACGATCACCCAGACTGCTGGAAGGCATTCGATTGTCACAAAATCTCCTCTTACAGGATGCTTTGGGGACTCGAGCGCCGGCGGCTACTTTGGTGTGGAACTGAAGCGGGCTGGCTACGATATGGTGATCTTCTCTGGGAGAAGTGAGAGGCCCACTCTGGTTACAATAGTCGATGGTACAGTCAACTTCATGGACGCAAGTGCGTACTGGGGGATGGACACAAGAGAATCGGATAGGGCTATATGCAGAGACCTCGGCGATAGAAGAATTCGAGTCTCCTGTATTGGGCCTGCTGGAGAGAACCTCGTGCGGTTTGCCTCAATAATGCATGATGATGCTGGAAGGGCTGCTGGCAGGTGTGGTGTCGGCGCCGTCATGGGTTTCAAGAAACTGAAGGCGTTGGCTGTAAGAGGAGACGAGGATATCAAGGTAGCGGATCCTGAAGCATTAAGCGAGGTCATGCGTGAAGTTCTCGAAAACTATCGCACATCCCCAAGTGTTCAGAGGCTTCACGAAGCCGGGACAATGGGAGGATATGAAGGCACCATGGCGATCGGAGACAGCCCAACATACAACTTTGCAAACGAGCAGTTCGGCGAATTCGACGCACAGAGGACTAGAAAACTGGCGTACCCCGGCGGGTTCCAGAGGATTCTGTCAAAGACAAACACCTGCTACATGTGCGCTATGGGATGTAGAAGGGTGTCAAACAAGGGTGAAGGGAAATATCAACTGCCGGAGGATGATGTCGAAGGAGTAGAATATGAGTCTCTATCCATGCTGGGATCGAATCTGGGAATAGACGACATATTTGCAGTAAACCTGATGAATGACATGTGCAATAGGTTCGGCTTAGACACGATCTCTGCAGGTGGAACGATCGCCTTTGCTATGGAATGCTACGAGCGTGGAATATTGAGTAAAGATGACACAGAAGGTCTAGACCTTAGATTCGGAAACGCCGATGCCGCAGTCACCCTTCTCCGAAAGATAAGTGCAAGAGAGGGTATAGGGAATCTTCTTGCAGAAGGTTCCAGAAGGGCTGGGCTACTAGTCGGAGGGAATGCTGTCAAGTATTCTATGCATGTCAAGGGAATGGAGATACCTGCCCATGATCCACGTGCTTTCCAAGGTGGTGGTCCACACTATGCCTGTTGTCCGGTGGGAGCTGATCATATGGAAGGGATTTCACTTTTCGTGGAGGCTTTTGGTCAAAGATTCCCTGAACTTGGGATTGAAGGCGACTATGGAACGCCGTATTCTACAGAAAAGAAGGCGCTTCTGGCGAAGACGATCGAGGACTGGTATGCATTCTTGACGGCAAGCGGTTGGTGTCTGCTTTGTTCTTCACGATATGGTGATCTAAATAGGTTCGTGCGGACCTTTGCAGCGGTTACAGGTCGAAAGCTAACTATCCATGAAGCCAGGCTATCTGGTGAGAGGATATATAACCTGAAACGTTCCTTTAACCTCAAACATGGGATTTCAGGTAAGGAAGACACTCTGCCTGAACGGCTACTCAGGGAGCCAAACAAGAAATCTAATAATGCCGTAGTGAAGCTGGATGCTACATTGCCTGAATACCTGGCTCTAAGGAAATGGGGCTCAATCAAGACTCTTTCTTCTGAATGATTCTGCTGACAACACGAAAGAGTGGATTCGGCGGCTAGGACTCATTCCAGACTAATGTTCTCCTTTCTCCGTCAATCTTTTTTATCTCAGTTATGTCTTGGGTGGCCTCTAAAGTTCCCAGGTACCTGCCGTCCTCGTCCCTGACCGCGATGTACCTGCTATACCTAATACGTTCCCCCTCTTTCTTCCAGAACTCTGCCATGTCTTTCGCTCCACTTTTGAACTTGCTTATCAATTCCTCGACCATATCCAAGCTTTCTTTTGTGTGGCATTTCTGTATTCGACTGTTGATCAACTTTTTGTCGCGAGCGAAAATTCGGTCCTTCGGCTTGTTGAAGTATTTGATTCGATCCAGTCTGTCAACGAATGTCACCTCTATTGGAAGGGCGTTCATCAAAGCTTCACATTCTCTTGTCGTAAGCGATCCTGTCGCGAATTTCAACCTCCTCATGCGATGTCTCTGGTCATGGCCTGTTATAGACGTTATCTCGAACGTCAGCATTTGGTCTCGTCATATCTGCAGCTCACGTATCCGTTTGCGATCCAAGCTTCCCGTGATCAACTTGATTGGCCGATCTGGAGACTGGCGGAAATGATTCAAACGATGATCTTCGATCACAACTTCTGCCACAGCTATCAGCTCCGTTGCCGATTTCTATCTGTCTCGTAAGGTCTTCGACTTCGGTGATAGCAATCCTTAAAAACTCACTGGGTTCATGAAATGGCGAAGGGTGAATGTGATGGCAAGTGAAAAGAGTGGGGACACAGGTGTATGGATTGTAGGTCTGGATAAGGGAAAGGCGCCGATTGGAGAAAGCCTTCTGTACTTCGGTGCGACGAGGAGCTTCAAGGACATTACCGGAAAACTTCTGCCATTTTCTTGGGTTAGGTCCCTTAATACGATCTTAGGTAAGTACCCAAACTATCAGCTTATAAAATGCATAAACAAGGTTGTCTCGCCGGACCGTGAAGACATGACTGACTACATGATCCTAGCAGTCCTTGCATTGAAGAGAGACGACATCCGTTATCTTGTGGACAGCAACTATAAGATCAGTGTGAGTGACGCAAATCTGTACAGGAGGGTAGGGATGCTCTTCAGCGTCTCTGAGGACAATCAGGTTGGACTGTTCGGTCTGTGGCCTGATGAACTGTTCAAGGGTGTAGCCAAGAACCAGCTTCACGCGAAGATTATCGAATCGTTGCTCGTGAATCGACCAAACTTCTGGAAGAATGTTATCATAATGGTCACAGCAGACTATGATTGGAGCTCAGTCTTTCCATCAAAGCACTAAAGCAAACCAGTAGGGAGATAGTCTTGTCCGAGTTTTGAAGCCGGCAGTGACCGTGACGGGATCTCGCATACCAGAATACAATTGTACAGTTTCTGATCGAGAAAGGCTTAATATTCGGATTCAGGCAACACCAACGCAATGAACTTGGACAGGATCAGAGAAGATTTTCCACTTCTATCTCAAGGCTTTATCTACTTGGACAATGCGTCAACTACCCTGACGCCCAGACCTGTTGCAGAAAAGGGTCTCGAGTACTACCTATACTTTAAGGCCAATCCTCTTAGAAGCGTGCACACTCTGGCTGAGAGGGCAGAGGAGAAGGTGGCTGAAGCTAGACACGCCTGCGCTGACTTCATAAAGGCATCGCCTGAAGAAATAGTCTTCGTCAGAAACTCGACTGAGGGGCTGAACCTTGTTGCGAGGGGATTGAAGATTGCGAAGGGGGGAAACATTGTCGTTTCCGCTCTCGAACATCACAGCAACTACCTCCCGTGGCTGCTGAGGTGTAGAAGGGATCGCCGAGAATTAAGAGTTGTGATGCCAAAAGGAAGTGATGGGCTGATGACCGCGGATGATTTCGCAGAAAAAATCGACGAAATGACCAGAGTAGTCGCGATCTCACATGTCACAAACGTATTGGGCACTATTCTACCAATCAAAAGGATTGTAGAGCTGGCCCACAGAACCGGGGCGTACGTCGTTTTAGACGCCGCCCAATCTGCTCCACATATCCCCCTCAATGTGAGGGAATTGGGGGTTGACTTTTTGGCTTTGAGTGGCCACAAGGTCTGTGGACCGACAGGCGCAGGGGTCCTCTACATCAAGAAAGAATTCTCTGACAAAGTTGAGCCTCTGAACTACGGCGGAGGCGCCTGCCACACGGTGGACGTGTCCCACTTCGAATACCTGAATCCTCCTTTCATGTTTGAGGCTGGCACGATTCCATTCTGTGAAGTGATGATGATGGCGGATGCCCTGCAATATGTCAGCAGGATCGGCCTATCAAATATTCTAGAACATGACAGGAAACTTGTGAAGGTTGCCCATGAACTGCTTGCGGGTCTTAGGCGGCTAAAGATCTATGGGCCAAGCCAAGAGCATAAGACAAGTGTCTTCACATTCAACCTGGAAGGAGTTGACCCGATGGAGTTAGGCATGATGTTGGATTCAGTGGGCAAGATAGAGGTCAGGAGTGGGCATCTGTGCGCACAGATCGGCACAAGAAGAGTCCTCGGAGAAGAAGATGGCGTAGTAAGGGCTTCCACGTACTTCTATAATACTGAGGCTGAGATTGAGAAGTTCGCGGACTCTTTGAAGAAGATAGCGAGCGCCTTCTCTTAACTGGCATAAAATAAGCTTAATATAAAGAAGACCAGCATGTGGAAACATGCACAAGTATATCCTTGGAATCGACTGTGGCACAACCTTATGCAAATGTGTCCTGTTCGACCTACAAGGCAATGTCGTTGCAATGGAGAAGAAGGAGTATGGAATCTATCATGAAAGGCCTGACTGGGCTGAGCAAGACCCTGACTGGTGGTGGAATGCCGCCCTAACCAACGTGAAGAAATTGATAGAGGAAAGGGGAATCGATGGCCGCTCGATTGCAGGCATAGGTGTGGATTCGCAGAGGGAAGCATTTGTCCCATTGGACTCTGAAGGCAGGAAGTTGTGGAACAGTGTCATCTGGCTGGACAATAGGGCGATTCCAATTTCTGAAGAAATCAATAGGACCCTTGACGTAGAAGAACTTATAGAAAGAATTGGTGGGCCGATGGACTATGTCGTCTCAGCTCCAAAGATAATCTGGCTGAAAAGGCATAAGCCTGAAGTCTTCGAGAAGACCGAGAAGATCGTCTTCTCAAAAGACTATATCGTGTATAGGCTGACGAATAAGATCGCAACAGACTATTCTATGGCTTCACGAACTGGGCTATTTAACGTAAGAAAAAGAGAGTGGGACGAGGATATCTGTGAAGCTCTAGATATTCCGACCGACATACTACCAAGAGTGCAGGGAGCTTGGGAAGTCGTCGGAGGCGTGGCCGAAGAAATCTCCAGGGTCACGGGCATAGCAGAAGGCACCCCTGTCGTCAGCGGAGGAGGAGACCGACCTTGTGAATCACTAGGTGCTGGAGTGATAGCCCGCGGTCAGATGAACATAGGTTCCGGGACAGGCACCGCATTCGAGGTTCCTCTGACAGAACCTAACGTGGACCGAAAGGGGCGAGTTGTCTGCTGCTGCCACGTCGCACCCGACAAGTGGGAATATGAAGTAGGACTTATGACAGGTGGCTCTCTACGATGGTTCAGGGACAAGTTCGGATACGAGGAAATAGAAAAGGCGAAGGCAAGCGGAATTGATCCATACAAGTACTTGGACGAACTCGCAGAAAGAGTTGATGAAGGATCAGATATGCTCTTCTGCTACCCATATCTGATGGGTGCAGGTCCGCCAGTGTATGATGCTCGAGCCAAGGGTGTCTTCTTCGGTTTCACTCTATGGCATGGCAAGTCGCATTTTGTCAGGTCTCTACTGGAAGGGGTTGCCTTTCAATACGTTGGGATCATGGCATTGGTCAGAGAGCTGGGTGTCGACGTCGAAGATGTGACTATGACAGGGGGAGAATCCAATAGCCGGTTGTGGAACCAGATAAAGGCTGACGTAATCGGTATGCGAATAAGGGTTCCCATGGCTGTTGACGCATCGGCTGCTCTGGGGTCCGCGATATTGGCGGGTGTAGGTTCAGGCATATATGGAAACGTTCAAGAGGGCATACGACGATGTGTACGATTCAAGGACGAATACAGACCTAGACCCATGAACCATGACAAATACGTCAAGATTTACAAGAAGTACAAGGACGTGTACGAATGCATAAGCAACGCCTATAAGGTGATCACAGAAGGATAAATTCAATTCTACAGACACAAATAATTATATATCTGCCAAGGCTAATCAAAACGATGAATCTAGAAGGTGTACTCAATAGAGAAATTGAAGAAAAAAGAGGGGTTCTGAGGGCTAAGCCGGCTTTTGTGGCCAGGGCATCATATCCTGGACTTGGCCGACTGGGGCTCAGAAGGTATTCTGCCGGAAAGAGGGGATGGTTATGTGAGCGGTGGATGTGTTCATCGGTTGTTGCCAGCGGGCCCACCCAATTGGAGAACGAAGGCTTGAGCGAACTCGACATTGAAGGGGCAAAGTTGTTCTTGAGAGACGCCCTCAACCTATGCCCTGAGAAGATGCTTGGCAGCAGATATGCAAGATTCCATTCTAACCGGTTTGGGGTTCTCACCAAGATTCTGGATATTGGTAGACCTATACCGTGGCATCTTCACGCCCGAGAGGAGCATGCACGCAAATATTATGGAATGAACCCAAAAGAGGAAGCATACTACTTCTTGGATCATCCAAATAAGGGACCTCTACCATACTCACATCTGGGCATGCACCCGGATGTGACAAGAGAAGAACTACTTGAGATCCTGAAGAGATGGAATGACGATAAAGTGCTTGACCTATCCCCAGCCTATAGGCTGAACGTGGGAGAAGGATTCCATATACTCGCGGGTGTAGTGCATGCACCTGGCACCGCCTTGACGCTAGAGGCTCAAGAAGAGTCCGATGTCGGGACACTGTTCCAGCCTCTGGTAGAAGGCAAGATATTGCCAAAGGAAAAGTATCTGCTCAATGGCCCAAGAACCGAAGAAGAAGCAATCGAACTCATCGACTGGGATGTCTGTACTGATCCAAAGTTCTATAGGAAATACCATATCCTGCCAGAAACCATCTCTGAAGATAGGACGTTGAAGGAATATTGGATTTACAGTCCAAAGAAAAGCAGAAAGTTCTCTGGCAAAGAGGTGAGGTTGGCTCCAAGAAAGAAAGTGAAGAGAAGTGAGAAGGGAGCTTTCCTTTTTTTGGCCTGGAAAGGTAGAGGCAGTGTAAACGGTACCAAGGTAGCAGGTGGGGCTCCAGGAGTGGACGAGCTGTTTGTCACATACGATGGTGCAGTGGAACATGAAATTGAAAACGAAGGAACTGAGGAGCTCGTATTCTATACGATATTCGGCCCTGATGTTCATAGCTCATAGATAAGACTTATTTCAAGATCCGGCTTTCTGCCGTCTTCATACTTCACCTAGTCATCTCGATGTTCTCTTGCATAGACCTTTTGCTTGCGGGACGAAGGCTGGCGATTATAAAGGAAACTCTAAACTGCTTAAGCATATCCTCCAGACAAAGATTTATATACAAGACAATTGTACACGGGACTTATGAGTCAAGAACCTAAGAAAATGGAGAGGAGATCATTCCTTGGCTACGCAATCGCGGTCGTCGCAACAGCTGTCGTCGTCGGAGCTGGAACATATTTCTTGGCACCTAAAGAGGTAGTTGAGAAGACAGTCACGGTTCCAACCACTATAACACAGACGGTTACCAAGACAGAGACGGGAACACCGACCACCACTCCCCAGCAATGGGCACAGTTTCCAGGAGTCAAGATCGCGGTAGCAGTCGGCGCTGGCGGCGAACAGGCTTTCTCAGGGGTCTGCTATCACTACAGGCCAATATACAAGCAGATCGCGGGATTTGACCTGGATGTCGTAGAACTTGCTTACGCGGACCTGCCGGTCAAAATACTCGCAGATCTCACAACAAAGACAGGTGCATACGACTACTTTATCCCCTGCAGCAACCTGATGGGTGACCTGGTGGCGCCGGGCTACGTACATAAGATGTCCACATTCTGGGACAAGCCGGGGATGCCAAAGTGGTATCCTGAAACCAATCCAGCATCAAATGCCCAGGCCTCCATGTGGGGTGGCGAATACTATGGTGTGCCATGGGACAACGATGCATGGTACCTGACGTGGAACATGAAGGGGATGGATGCTGTCCTTAAGAACTCTGAGAAAAGAGCGGAGTTCAAGAGCAAGTTCGGATACGAACTGAACCCCTACGCTTGGGCGAGAGACAAGACCTTGACGTGGCAGAAGGTTATTGACATGTCTCAGTTCTTCCATAACTGGGATTGGAACGGAGATGGAGCCCCTGACTATGGTATGACGATGGGTCTCAGAACCGGAGAGCAAGGTAGCTTCTGGTTCTATGGCTTCGCAGGACCATACGTGGTCGAGTGGGGTCCACAGAGAGACAACAAGCATAACCTATTCTTCCTAGATCCTGAAACAATGGATCCGCTGCCGTCATCTAAGCATCCGGGATTTGTTCTTGCAGCACAGAAGTTCAAGGAGATCACAAAGTGGATGAATCCTGCCGTGTTCACGTACACGTTTGCAGAAACTTGGGATGAGCACCTGGCTAAAGCGAACTCGATGTTTCTATTCCAAGCTCCGGACACATTCTCGCTGGTTGGCAACCCAGATAAGTCCTCGATCAGAGGCTATCTGATGACACATCCGACACCTGGAGCTGACAAGTATTGGAGCATGGCCTCAAATCAGTGGGTGGAGAAGCCGAACTTCGTAGGAAACATTTGTGGTTGCTCGTGGCATCCTTTCATTTCAACTCTGTCAAAGAATCCTGATGCAGCATACTTTGCCGCCGCATACGTCGCTCAACCACGTGAGCACTTCCTAAGCGCGAACAGCATGTACACCTGGACTGGTATGGATCCTGGAGCGTTCACTTCCGACATTCTGGAGGACTATGGTGGCACTGGTACGCTTGCGGACTTTAATCTGCCACCTTCAGGTCAGCCTGATCCAGGATTTGGGAAAGACCTTCCATTCGAGAAACAGCGACACTTCAACGAAGGCGACTTGAGAAGAGCTCATATGGCTGTCTGGAACAACTTGAACGCTATGGACGCCTTCGAAGACTACATGAAGATCCCTGGAGCGACTGCAATGTTTACCTCAGTCGACACCCACATAATCGGAGAGCTGCTGACTGGAGCAGCCGGAGTTGAAGAAGCGCTCGACAGAGTGTACAAGGACTGGACCAAGATAATCGACGACTACGGAAGAGAAAAGCTCAAGTCTATGTATCATCAAATGATCGACTACGGTAAACCCAACCCATACGCGCCAAAGCCCTGGAAGTTCGACCCCAACTGGAGTGTGCTGTCGAAAGACGTGATCTTCTAGACTTCCCCCCTCTCTTTTTTGTGGTCAACATGGCTAAACTGACGATATATCACTTATTCATATTGACTGCTGTAGTTTACGTTTTGGTCATCTCAATATTTCCAATGATTTACATGGTTTACGGCTCATTCACCAACTGGAGACTTGGTCTTGCAGACATGGACTGGGTCGGGGTGAAGCATTATGCGGATCTGGTTGAAGACTACAGGTTCTACAATTCTATGACGGTCACCGGCTTTCTCACGGCATTGGCGGTTCCAATCGAAATGGTACTGGGCTTAGCTTTAGCCCAGCTGATGAGAGTCAAAATTAGGTTCAGAAGAATCTTTAGGACGATATTTCTTATGCCCCTGTTCTGTGCGCCTGTCGCGGTAGCGTTGATGGGAGAAATAATCTTCTATGAATCTGGCGGGCCTGTCAATAGTGTCTTGAACATTCTGGGGTTGGGTAACTTCCCCTGGAGATCCAGTCCGGTCATTGCACCGTTCACGGTTGTTCTCTGTGATGTGTGGATGTGGACTCCATTCTGTTTCCTGATCACTCTTGCCGCATTGGAGGGCATACCAAGGGAGTTGCATGAGGCATCTGTGGTCGATGGCGCTTCGTCTTTCCAGATATTTAGGAGTGTTGATCTCCCTATGATAGCTAGTCCTCTGGCAACTATTTTGATGTTTAGGATCATTGACACGATAAAGATCTTTGACATACCTTTCGTTTTGGTGGGTGGTGGTGGCCCAGGGATAGCGACAGAGGCGATAACGATCTACATCTACAAGATAGCGTTTAGGAACTTCACATTAGGTCAGGCAGCTGCAATAAGCTTGGTTTTTCTGGCGATAATCGCGATCATCTCATCTGTATTCATGAGGAGGTTGAGAAGGTACTATGTCTAACATGATGGACAGGCTGAAGTCTATTGCAACGTATGCCTTCATACTGCTTTTTTCAGGCTTCTTCTTCATACCATTGTTCTGGATGGTAGTAATTTCCATGAAGAATCCGATAGACCAGTTCACATTGGGCTTCGTACCATGGCTTCAATTCGAACCAACCTTGCGTAATTGGGAGGCAGAGGGCTTTAAACAGGCGGCTGAGAACCTGAAGGCGTTGATGAATAGTACGATAATAGGTTTGGGCAGTGCCACAATAGCGACCGTCCTTGGCGCCCTAGCTGGATACGCTCTTGCAAGATTTGAGTTCAAGAAGATGAAGAACGTCGACATACTGAGCTACTTCTTGTCTCTTAGATTTCTTCCCCCTATAGCGCTGGCTATCCCATTCTATGTTTTCATGCAGAGAATACCTGTGGGGACCAGCGGCCTGATTGACACACAGCTGGCGGTCATATTGATCCATGGGTCAGCGTTTCTTCCCTACGCTGTCTTGGTGATCAGGGATGCGTTCAAGTCTGTGCCTGTCGCCATGGAGGAGTCAGCTTTCGTTGACGGGGCCTCTGTTCTAAGGGTGCTTACTAGGATAGCTTTACCAGTTGTAGCCCCTGCCGTGGCAGCGGTATTCATTCTCACATTTTCTTTCTCTTGGAACGAGTTCCTATTCGCCTTTGTTCTCACTTCCAAGAATGCGTTCACGCTTCCTATCCGTATAGCTGAGTCGGTGACTGCGATCGGTGTCTTCTTCTACGCGTTAAGCATCAGGCAATTGATAGCTGTGATACCACCAATCGTCCTTGGAATACTTGTACAAAAGTACATAGTGAGTGGGCTTACGATGGGTGCGGTGAAGGCTTAGAGACGACGCCTTTACCCAATTTCTTTTTAAAGCCACATCTGACGAGGTGAGGGTGCTATCTTGCAGGTCTTTTACGATGAGTATTCATAGAAAATGTAGGTCATTAATTGTATATTTTCTGATCTTAGTCTTCGCCATGTTCTTCTTCTTTCCAATATTCTGGATGATCGTCCTGTCGATAAAGCCAGGACTTCAGCAGTACACATGGAGTTTTATTCCCTTTGTTCAGTTTCAGCCCGACTTTGGGAGCTGGGTGTATTGGATCGCCGGAGGTGGCATACTGAATTTTCGCCCGATGAGGGATAGTCTGATCATAGGAATAGGTAGTGCGTCTATTGCTACAATCCTCGGATCTATGGCTGGATATTCCTTGGCCAGATACAACTTCAAGAGAATAGGCAATATCAACATACTGCTAGGCTTCTTCTTTTTGAGGCTACTTCCACCTATCGTCTTGGCTTTGCCGATGTATGTTTTCATGTCCTTTGTCAGGTTGTATGATACCCCAATGGCAGTAATATTGGCGCATGCTACATTCTTCCTGCCATATGCGGTTATAATAACCCATGATTCGTTCAGATCTCTGCCAGCCGCTATGGAGGAATCGGCGATGGTCGATGGCGCTTCAACCGTCAAGATACTTTATAGGATCACATTGCCAATTGTGACACCGGCTTTGGTTGCAGCATTCCTGCTGACTTTCGTATTCTCATGGAATGAGTTCTTGATCGCCTACGTGCTGACAGAGAAGGATGTCGTAACAATACCCCTACGTTTGGGCGGCAACCCCTCCCAACAGTTGATAGCCATAATGCCGCCAGTAGTCATCGCTCTACTGTTGCAGAAGTACTTGGTGTCAGGCCTGACAATGGGTTCAGTTAAGGCTTAGAGGGCTTCGGTCGCTTTGGGTTAACAGCATATCACGTCTGGCCTAACAAGCCTCAAGTCTATGATGCTGTCATCTCCTCTCATGGTCGCGACATTGCCATCGAGCATGTCATCGCTCTTAAGGTCTATCCTGCCAAAACGTTCTCTCAGCTGCTCGAAATCGAGTTCTATAGACCTGATTTCGAAAGGTTCAAGAGTAACGTTGTGTTTCATGATCGGCTGTCTACCGTCTGTGTCAGCGTAGAACCTCATGAACACCCTATTCTGCTTATTCACCTTGTTTATGAGAATTATCTTGCTATGCCAACCGTTAACGTTCGAATATCCTCCCCTAAGGATGAATTTCTTGCGAGCCGACGTCATCACATAAACAGGTTGGTCCAAAGAATAAAAGTCTTATGGTGACGTCCAACAGAAGACATAATTCTCTCGCTCTTGATACACCTGATTCTAGATCGCACGGCTGACCCGGTCTCACGATCGCTGACACTCTTGGGCAGCGCCTTGATTCACTGGATGGGGCTCAGGCTGTCGACAAGATGACAGTAAACCTTATTTAGCTCCCCAGTATACCGTTTTGCAGGTACTATATGTCCAAAGTGAAAATAAACAAACTTGTGAAAAAGTTTGGAAGCACTACTGCCGTTGATAACCTCGACTTAGAGATAGAAGACAAGGAGTTCGTTGTCCTCTTGGGCCCAAGTGGCTGCGGCAAGACAACCACGCTGCGTTGCATCGCAGGTCTAGAATCACCTGACTCAGGTGAAATATACATAGGAGACACGCTCGTAAACGATCTGCCTCCGAAAGACAGAGATATTGCAATGGTCTTCCAAAGCTACGCCCTCTATCCTCATATGACAGTCTACGACAACATGGCGTTCCCGCTGAAGATCAGAAAGATGGAAAAGAGCGAGATAGACAAGAAAGTGAAGCAGGTGGCTGAGCTTCTCCAGATCTCGGAGTTGTTGAGCAGAAAGCCGAAGCAGCTTAGCGGAGGCCAAGCTCAACGTGTAGCTTTAGGTCGATCCATCGTCAGAGAGCCGAAGGTCTGGCTTATGGACGAGCCGCTGAGCAACTTGGACGCCAAACTGAGACTGTACATGAGAGCTGAACTTAAGCGTCTACAAAAGGAGCTTGCCATCACCACCGTCTATGTGACCCACGACCAAGCAGAAGCTATGACCATGGGCGACCGCATTGCGATCATGAACAAAGGGCTGCTTCAACAGTATGCGTCTCCCGATGTTATCTTTAACAAGCCAAGAAACGTGTTTGTAGCCGGATTCGTTGGAAGCCCGCCGACAAACATGGTAGAAGGCATAATAAGAGAACAGAATGGAAAATCCTACTTCGAAGGAGATAGTATGAAGTTCAGGCTGCCAGATGCGGCTGCAAAAGCTGCTAAAGCCAAAGGCGTCTCGGAAGTCGTCTTCGGCGTGAGGCCAAGGGACATGTCTATATCGACGACAAAGCCTGCTACAGAAACATTTCTGCCGACAGAGCTGTACATAGGCGAGCCACTGGGAGACGAGATGGTGCTTGATCTCAAGATGGACAGCAAGATCTTTAAGGCGATCGTCAAGCAAGAGGTCGGCGAGAAGTTCAAGATAGGCGACAAACTCTTCCTGACATTTGATGAAACAAGAATGCACCTATTTGATAGAAAGACCGAGGAGCTCGTCTACTAAACTCAGAACACGTTTTCAGTCCGCGAAGTGAGCCCGTCGAGGGCAAGATGTTAGGCGAAAGTGTACTAAGACCGCCTATTATTTCCTTTTTTCAGACACCGACTGAGCCGCTGGCTCAATCTGGTTTGAGCTGTCTCCTTGAGATTCTTTAATTCATTCATGTAGTCTCAAGATTCCTGCCAGCCAAGCATTCTCCTGTAGTGGTCCAGTTCTCTTCTAGTCGGGCTTCCTCTAGTCTCGTATCTTGAGGCCTTCAGTGCTGCGGCAAGATTCGCCATCCTGAGCGCTGATCTTTCAGACATGCCCATAGCCAAATGTGAGATGAACGCCCCTACAAAGGCGTCCCCACAGCCTGTTGTGTTGGCCACTCTTAGGCCGATCCTTCCCAAGTCTATTCCCTCTTCGGTGTAGGTCGTGTCTACCTTGTATAGGGTGACACCCCTCGAACCTTGAGTGACAATGACTTTCAGGGTGGGGTGCTCCTCGATCAGTTTTCGGAGAGACTTGAAGGTATCGATTTCGCCAGATAGGTCAAGTAGTTCGTGTTCATTCAGAACAAGATAGTCTATTTCCTTCAGATGTAGGATAACAGCTTTCCTGTCGCTATAGACCCTTACACCTGGAGACCAGATCTTTGTGGCTTTCTCGGCTGAAGACAGCAGTGCTTCTGCAAACTGGATAGGGGGATCCATCATGGCCAAGAACTTCGCCTTGGCCAACAGATCTTTAAGTCTTTCAGCATCTTCCTTTCTTAGAGTTATGTTTGCACCGAAGTATGTATTTATCTGGTTTTCCCCCTTCTCATCGACGAGGATGTAGGCTTGACCCGACTCCACCCCATCGAAGCATGTAAGCCATCTAGTGTCCACTCCCTCCTGCTGGAATACTTCTATCTGCTTCCTCCCTATCTCATCCGACCCGATACCCCCCACTATCGCACATCTTCCTTCACCCAGGATCCGAGAGGCTGCCACGGCAACATTCGCTCCTTTGCCTCCAGGAACTCTCTCAATCCTTGAAACAGGCACTTCTTCCCCAGGCTTTCCAAATCTTGAAATGTAGAGAAGGATGTCCCAGTTGATGGCTCCACTTACTGTAACGATAGGCTCTCCCATGTGCCTTCATTGCATCTTTCCAGAATGATTAGATAAATGTTAGGTCTGTGGGTTTCTTGCCTGGGGCATTTGAACCGGTTCGTGGCCTGTTTATCTGTGTTAACTTGACATATAGTGTCTAGACTGTTTAGGTTTTCTTGCCTCTTCTATCACATGCTTCTTGCAGGTCTTCGGGTGCAAGTTTCGAAAAATGTCGTTCTGTTTCTTCGAAGTCGTCTGATAGCTATTTTCCTAAAGCAGTTTCACTGACTTAAGAGGTTTAACCTTTAGTACTTCTGGGTTTACAAGTGCGGGTGGCATCCTTCCCTTTAGGACTGCGATCATGTTCCTCGCTGCCAATTCTGCCATTGCATCTCTTGTTTCGTAGGATGCGGATCCGCGATGTGGAGAAAGCACAACATTTTCTAGCTGAAGGAGTTCACTATCTAACGGCAGAGGCTCTTCTTCGAAGACGTCCAGTCCAGCTCCGGCTATTCTATTTTCTTTCAGCGCCTTTGTCAGCGCTTTTTCGTCTACGATTGGCCCCCTTGCAGTGTTCACTATTATGGCGTCCTTCTTCATCAAGGCGATCTTTGAGCCGTCAATAAGATGATACGTGTCCTTTCTTAGTGGTGTATGGATGCTGATCACATCTGATGTGGCCATCAGCTTTTCGAGGCTGAGATATTTGATCCCTAACTTTTCCGCATTCTTCTGTCTGATTATGTCATTGTATGCGACTTTCATGCCAAATGCCTTGGCAATTTCAGCGACTCTTATGCCGATTCTTCCCAGACCTACTATGCCTAGAACTTTTCCTCTGAGGTCTCTGCCGAGGAATTCTGTGGCATAGAATGCTCGTGTCCACTTTTTAGATCTCACGAACCTCTCGGCCTCTGACATCCTCTTAAAGGTTGAGAGGATAAGAGACCATGTGACTTCGGCCACGCAGTCGGTTAGGACGCCGGGTGTATTACATACGTAGACTCCACGTTTGGTAGCTTCATCGACGTCGATGTGGTCGAATCCGACGCTCACGGTACTTATGATTTTTAGATCTGATGTGGCGTCTAAGAGTTCTGCATCTATTTTGATGTGGCTTGCAAGCATCAGGCCGTCTTTGTCTTTCGACATTCTAAGTACATCGGCTCTTTCCAGTGGCTGATGTATGTCTCCTTCAACATCACAGTACCTGCTGATCAGTTTGTATCCTTTTTCTTGAATTGGTCCAGTCAAAAGGATTCGAGGTTTCATACGATCGAGGCCGAACTGCTCTCTTAATAAACCTTTTAGGAGATGTGGCCTCAATGGTGACATGAGTGGTGAAAGTGTTCTGCTGGAGAGTTTGGTGGAAACATTGGTTTCCCCCTGTCTGGCTCACATGTGAAGAGTTTTCTTGAGATGATCCTCTTTAAGCTCTTTGCGAATCTTGTTTTGATGAGCTTATGCACATCACCGATCGACTTCTCTATTTCGTTGTCGTAGTATATGCTGCCCAAGAAGGTGACCCCATGTCTCCTCATCTGTTCTTCGACGGTCCCGCTCTTCCCCGTCTTCATATTCTCTATGACTCCGACTACTGGGGCACGGGTCGTCTGGAGTAGTTCAATCAGCTTGAGGACTGCGGATAGCGCCAAAATTGAGGGTGTGGCGATCACCAGGAATCTCGCTTTCTTCATGAACCTGATGACGTCGAGTGTTGCGTCTCCTATACCCGGTGGCATGTCTATCACCAGTAGGTCTAGCTCTCCCCACTTGGTTATCGCAAGTATTTCCATGAGGCAGTTAGAAAAGTCGGCTCCTCTGAATGGGGCCATGTGGTCTCCTGTATAGTACACTAATGACATGTACTTGATTTCATGTACCTTTGGTGGAATAATTCCTCTTTCCTCGACAGGGTGGGCTTCTTTGATTCCAAGAATCACATGTGTCGCCGGGCTTGTGAAGTCAAGATCTAGCAGGCCGACTCTTAAGCCCTGCCTGGCAAATAGGAGCGCTAAAGTGGATGCTGTTAGGCTCTTTCCGACACCTCCCTTCGCACTTGACACGATGAGGATATCCCTTACTTCTGCAAGTCTCTCGTCTATGACCTGCGCTCTAGGATCGTACATCTTTTCCTACACCGACCACACTTTCTATGTATATTCCACGGCCGCCTAAGATGTCGAAGTCTGGGCTTCCACATCTGGGGCATCTGACATATGTGTGCGCTACCTCGGGGATAAAGTGAATCGCCTCTGAAACCTCATCGGCGAACTCCTTATGTTGAAACAGCCAGGTGTTCCCGCAGTTTCTGCATTTGAATTGCGCCTTTTCAGTGCTTATGGTAAACTTTGTGTTGGCCATCTTTTCTGTTCGCAGTTGAGCGAGTGCGAATTCTATGATCTCAACTTCTACTTGCTGCAGCTCCCCGATCTTGAGCTTGACTTCGACTACTTCCTTGAATCCTTCATTGTCGGCTATCCTTGATACGGCAGACACCACAGCTTCAGCCAGAGCCCACTCGTGCATGGAAATCCCATGCATATGCTGTTAGATAACTCTTTCAAGATTGTTCCACGTTTTTGCTGGAGAGCTTGGCTGCCTGATTCATTCTCTTGAGTATGAGTTCTGCTACAATATCATCGGTGCCTCTTAGGCCACAGTCTGGGTGGACGAAGGCAACATATCCGTCTCCCACTCTCTCTCTTATTGTCCTTATCCTCTTAGAGATGGTGCGGACTTCTTCGACTTCCTCGATTCTTGAGGCCTGGACTGACACGCATCCCACACCAAGCTTCTTTCCGTATTCTTTGAAGGCCTCTCTCGAGATGATGTCTACGTTTCTTCTGACGTTGGGGGCGCTGAATGCTAGGCTCAACACTGGAGCATCCAATCTCATGAGCTCTTTGAGCAGGCTCTCGTTTAATGGCCCACATGTGTGGAGAATCAGCTTGTCATCATCGTAGAATGAGTCAGGGATATCTCTGCTGGATGCGTTTATGATCTTTGCCGCCTTGGACGGATCGATGACTCTTGAGGAGAGGCCAGGCTCATCTATTTGAACATAGCAGCCTGTCCTCGCCACCTCAAGTATTAGAGGGTTCAATGCTTCAGCAAAATCTATGTACAGGTTCAAGTCGCTTATGCTAGCATAGTATGCCAGCCCATTTAATGCTGTGTAGAAGCCAAGGGTCACAGGCCCCGTGATGGTCACCTTCACTTCTACGTCGTCTCTGTTTATCTTCTTCAGATAGTTCTTCACGAACATTAGATCCTTTAATTTGACGAAGTCCCTGGGGTTCTCCATCGGATGGATTCTCGACGCAACGCGGAGTCCACGAGGGGCTCTATCGAGTCCTTTTATACTCTCGAAGTATCCTATCATGTCTGATCTCTGTTCCCCGTCTGAAACAATATCTATCTCATGTTCTAGCTGAACTTCGATGATGGACCTTATCGACTCCTCTATGGGTGTGTATCTGGGGGGGAAGCTTCCTACGACTGTCTTCTTAAGTTTCACGGAGACCGGAAATCTTGTCGATCTAATAAGCCTTTACACACATTGCGTTCTTTCTTTTCTTGTCGAGCCAAGTCTTCACCCAGGAGGCTGCCTTCTCATCGCTTTCTGCCTGAATCGGAGGATGCTTGAAGTAGTACGCACAAATTTCTCTGACGGGTCCACTTTCCCCTCTATCCATGGCTATCTTGGCAAGTCTTGTTGCGTCTATGGCGCTGAATGCGAACATAGATTTGTCGTCAACCGAGAGTTTGGCATCTATGGTTACGGGGAAGCCTGCGAAGCTTCTTCCCTTGAGATAGATGTAGGCGACCTTTGTGTTCCCAAGGAATGGGACATAGTCGCTAGGCCCTATTCTTACTCCTATCTCATACGGTAGCACAGACGTCACAGCGTCAGTCTTGCTCTTCCTCTTGCTCACGAGTCTCGCTTCGTCGAGCATGTTTTGGAAATCCGTGTTACCTCCAACATTGAGCTGATATGTTTCGGTAACTTCGACATTCCTGAGTTTAAATAGGCGGACCAAAGTTCTATGAAGGATTGTTGCACCGATCTGTCCTTTTATGTCGTCACCCAATATTGGAAGGCCTGCCTTTTTGAACCTTTCCCCCCAACTTTGGTCACTTGCCACGAACACCGGTATCGTGTTTATGAAGGCGGCTCCAGCCTTCAATGCGACTTCTGCATAAAATTTTGTAGCCTTCTCGCTTCCCACAGGCAGCAGGCTCAATAGGACGTCAGCGCCTTTCACATTCTCCGCTGCCTCCGAGACGTCACATTTGACGTTTACGGGGTTGATTATCTTCATCATGTGGTTTGCGACTCCGTCCATTGTGGGCCCAGCATACACTTTGACCCCCATCTTGCCTACATCAGCGAACTTTGGGGTGATGTTGGGCTTGGCGAAGATCGCCTCTGAAAGATCCTTTCCAACCTTCTCCCTGTTGACATCGAATGCGGCCACGAACTCTATATCTGAAATCTTGTAGCCTCCTAAGCTTTGGTCTTCTCGTCTTCCCCTGTAGTAGAAGGGAGACTGAACTAGTGCGGATGCGGTGTTGCCTACTCCCGCAAGCGCTACCTTCAAGGTCGGCATGTTTATAACCATAAATATTTATTGATATAAACGTTTAGGTGAGCTTAAATATCCACCTCACATAATATGATATGGCATGGTAAAACCATTAGAGCGGTTGGAGTCATCTCTGACCCTTAACAATCTTTGGCTTTACTCGCTGAAGCTCCTCCTAGAAAGGCCTATGTTCAGTAGGGAACTGCATGGCCAGATCAAGGAAAGGTACAAGATTCGAGCAGACATGATAACCGTCTACTCGGTCCTCTATCGCCTCGAAAGGGGAGGGTACATCAAGAAGGCTGGAAATTACAGAAAGTACTATGAGGTAACGGAAAGGGGTAGGCAGGAGCTGCGAGAGGGCCTCGAATTGATCGAGAAGGTTTTGAAGTTGCTTAAGCAGGCGTGATGGGCCTCAGCCTTGAAAACAGTTTTATCCCATGACAGCCCAGTTTCCTTGGGTGAAATAAAATGAAGGTTGGAATTGTAAGCGATTCACATGATAACCTCTCGGCGATCGAAAAGGCCTTGGACATACTTAGATTTGAGAACGTGGATCTCATGATTCACGCGGGAGATATAATCAGTCCTTTCGCTGCGAAGATCTTCCTGGAGCTCAACTGTCCTATGTACTTTACCTTTGGAAACAATGATGGGGACAAGATCATGTTAGAAAAGGTTTTGTCGTATGATAGAAGATGCAGGCTAGTGTGGCCGAAGTCGACGATAGAAGTGGGGAATTTCAAGATCGCTTTATTGCACGGCGAAGACGAGGAGGTGGTCGAATCTCTGGCATCAGACGGCAGATTTAGGTTGGTGGCCTACGGACACTGGCATAAGGTCGTGAATAGGCAGATAGGAGGCCGTCTGATCGTGAACCCTGGCGAACTCTGTGGCTACTTGACCGGTAGGTCGACGCTTGCTATAGCAGACTTGCAGAAGAAAGAGGCTAAGATCGTTGAGGTCAAGTGAGGCGTCGACTGGAACGCTGCGTTACGTCAGCTTGTATCAGAGAGATCTACGGTAAAGACTTAAGAACTACACCGCAGATGGAATTCTGCATGAATAGGCCGAAGATAATAATAACTTCAAAGTCATATGGCGTCTACTGTAGGGAAGCGCTGAAGGTTCTTGAAGAATTCGCGAATGTGGAGAGGAGAGCTGTCCTCGAAGGAGAAGAAATGAGGGCTATTCTGGGAGAATGTGATGCGATAATATTAGGAAATGAGAAACTGAATCGGGAAGACCTGTCCGCAGCGAAGAGGCTCAAGATCATTGCACGACATGGTGTCGGTGTAGACAACATCGACGTGGCAGCGGCAACAGAAAGGGGGATTGTAGTCACCTACACCCCTCAGTCGAATGCTGATTCTGTGGCAGAATATGCCATCATGTTGATGCTTGACATCTTGAGGAATTTCCACAAGGCAAGCGGCGAGTTAGTTAAGGGAAGATGGGCTCGCTTTGTCGGCGCCGAACTTATGGGAAAGACGGTGGGGATAATAGGCTTTGGCTCGATTGGCAGAAGGGTTGCGAGGAAGCTTTCAGGTTTCGATGTGAAAATAATTGCATACGATCCATTCGTCAGAGGAGAGGACATAAAGGCCGGCGGTGCTCTCCCAGTGACCCTTGATGAGCTTCTTATGTCATCCGACATAGTCACGTTACATGTATCCTTGTCGCCGGAGACTCGGCACCTCCTGAATAGAGAGAGGCTGAAGTTGATGAAGAAGGACGCGTTCTTGATAAATACATCGAGGGGGTCGATAGTGGACGAGAAGGCCTTATATGAGTCGCTGAAGGCGAAGGATATTGCGGGTGCAGCGTTGGATGTCTTTGAGCAAGAACCTTTACAAAGAGACAATCCCTTACTGGAATTGGAGAATGTCATCTTGTCTCCTCACATGGCCAACTTCACCATTGAAGCCTTGACCAGAATGGATATGATGAATGCGGAAGATCTGAAGCGCTTTTTCGGCGGACAGAGGCCCCTTTACGTGGTCAACCCGAAAGTGTTTGAATACGGGAAGTGTTAGTCTGAAGAGCCAAGCCTTTCCTCGACTGCCCAGATGGAAGTCAAAGAGATAGCTGCCAGGGAAAGTCTTTTTTATTCACGTTTTCCAAAAGTCCTGCGTGCGCACGCTGGCCTTCCTCTCAGGAATTCATTCGAGATCAGAAGAGCTGATCGATTCAACAAAAGAGTTTGACAGGGCTGAGATAGGCGATTCAACATTGGAGATGTGCTATAGGGAAGACACTAGGAAGCTCATCGGTCTAGAAGTGGAAGCCGAGCTTGACTTCATATGTGACGGGATGCTCCGTTGGCACGACCCACTGAGACCTTTCATCAGATCTCTAGAAGGTGTAGTTCCAGGCCCATACTATAGATGGTTTGAAACTAACACATTCTTCAGGAAGCCGATTGTCAAAGGTGAGCTGTCGATCACGGGCCACTCTCTTGAGCAACTCTTCTTCCTCGACTTACTGCCCTCTGACAAGGACAGTCTGGTGGTTTTGCCTGGCCCATATACCCTTTCTAGACTCTCAGAAGATGAATACTATGGTGATGTTTTGTCTCTTGTGCCCGCCTACGCGAAAACGTTAGACTACACGGTGAGGAGGCTGTCGTCGGCGAGGAAGTTGGGTGTTGTGCTATCTGAGCCCTGTTTAGTCTATGATGGTACAAGACCGGACAAGAAGGCTTTATCGGTCATCGTGGAGGAGATAGAAAAGATAGCTTCCAACAGCTCATTCTGTCTAGTGCACACTTATTTTGGTGACGCCTCCAAGATCTTAAACTTGTTGGATTCATTTTCGAAACCTTGGATAGGTGTAGACTTAACTGAGACCTATGTTGAAGCTTTGAACGCTTTTCATGGAAAGAAGGTCGCATTGGGCATTCTGGATTCGCTGTCGCCTATTGTTGAAACCCCCTCGTCCCTAAAGAGTTTGTTTGACAAAGTCAAGAAGATCGATTTCGCATCCATAGCCTTCTGTCCTAACACGGACCTACGATATCTTCCAAGGGAGATATCCGACAATAAGATAAGGTCCCTCAAGTTGCTAAAAAAAATGGTGGAGGATTAAGAGGATGTATGCGACCCAGGAAATAGGCAGCCTGCCAAAACCAAGATGGTACATCAGAAGTCGCAGAGGACTACCAGCAACATATGAGGATGTCGATGAAGCCAGATACTGGGGTGTGAAGCTTGGCATAGAAGACCATGGCGAACTCATCAGGCTGCTTAGGGAACCGGCTGGTTCACAAAGAAGGGAGAAAGTTGAGCGATGGGCTATAACTTATGCCATAAGATTTCTTGAGTCCGCTGGGTTGGACCGAGTGTACACAGGAGAAGTCTCAAGAGTGGAAATGTACGAGCATGTCGCAGGAAAAATTGGCGGCTTTAAGCAATTGGGTCGTGTCCAATCGATCGATAACAGATACTATAAGGTCTTTGTGGTCGAAGACAGCATAAGTAGTGTGGCTCCAATATACATTCAAGAATTCAAGATCGCAAAGGAGGTCGCTAGGAAAGAGTTGAAGGTTCCAATCACCGGTCCATATACGCTCGCAGATTGGACGCTCGATCTGTACTATACGAGCAGACTGCAGCAGTCGTCTATGCACTTAAGCAAAGTCAGATTGGAAGCGAGGAGGAATCTGGTAGAGGATATAACAAGAAAGGTTCTCAGGCCTGAAGTGAGGGCGCTTATCGAAAGTGGGGCAACCTGGATACAGGTTGATGAGCCAGCCGTAACAGCTCACCCCAATAACGAAGATATGAAGTTGTTCGTGGAATCCTTTAACATGTTGACTAAAGGGTTTTCTGCCAAATTCAGTCTCCACAACTGTCAAGGTCGATATGATGTTCTCTCGAAATATGTGGCTGAGCTAAAGAACTGCCACCAGCTCGCACTCGAATTCGCCAACAGAGACTCCCTTTCGCTCGGCACAGAAGACGAAGATAGGCCCGGTTACCGTGAACTCAAGCTGTTCGAGCAGAATGGGTTTAATGGAAACTATGGCATTGGCGTGCTCCACGTCCTAGACTATGTCGGGCCCCCTCAAGAGAACGCTCAATGTGAAGGCGAAACTCTTATAGAATCACCAGAACTTGTTAGAGATCGCCTGATCTACGCTACAAAGGTGATCGGAGATTCATCAAGGATCTCAGCCAACCCAGACTGCGGCCTTCGAACTAGGCGAAACTGGACGACCATCATGAAGAAACTTGCGAACATGGTCAAGGGAGCCAGACAGGCCGAATTGCTTTAGGTAAGCTCTCCCCTTCTCCCCCTCCCGACAACTGTTGTGCACAGCGTAGCAAAAAAGCGATGACGCCAAAAAAAGCCCAACCGTTGTTGGCATCTCCAACAGAATCTTCCCCCTTTCTTATGACTATCGTTGTTATGTTTCCCCCGTCACTCTTGCGGTACCAAAGAGTCTTCGACTTACCTCCTCTATCTCTAGAACCATGTTCTAGAGCTTTTCTAGAACGTTTGGGATTATATACTGGTTGATATCATGTCACTGGTGAAGGTCCGCCTTCAAGAGTCATATCGATCATGTGTGGTGCTGGAATTGTCTCGCGGGCTTTCCAGCCTCACACATCAGTTTTTCAAATTTCATCCTCTACATCATCCCACCATTTGAAAGAATGGTCTCAGAGATGGGATTGTCAAGTCTGCGACAAAAAACCCAATGTGAGTTTTCGCGGTTGAAGGATTGAAAAACTATTTTTAGCCACTAGAGATTGTCAGAAGGTGTTGAAGTCACCGTCGCATCCCCCCTTCAATCCAAAAGTCTTCCTACTGCTTGGGGTCATAAGTTTAGGGTTTGGCGCAATATTGATACGCTACAGTCAGGCGCCATCGCTCGCCATAGCCTTCTACAGGCTATTCTTTGCGACCTTGATCATGGGCGCATTTGCGCTGGCCAATGTCAGCGCTCTTGCAAAGATCCAGCGCAGAGACCTGGTTGTTCTTTGCCTAAATGGTCTGGTCCTCGCTTTACATTTTGCTTTATGGATATCTTCTCTTAAGTTGACTTCGGTTGCAGCCAGTGTCATACTCGTGGACACTTCCCCGTTTTTCGCAATCATTTTCGCTTACATCTTCTTGAAAGAGGGTGTGGACAGAAGGTTTCTACTGGGGTTGCTGATGTGTTTTGTAGGAACCATTTTCATATTGGGCAGTGACCTTGGTTTAGGACAGAATTTCTATGGAGATATTCTCTCCATACTTGGAGGTATTCTGGCAGGATTCTACTTCTTTGTAGGTAGAAAGATGCGTTCAAGGATAGATTTCGTCTTGTACGTCACGTGTGTTTATGGCTTGTCAGCCTTCTTCCTCTTACTGCTCATGATTACTTACCATATTCCACTAGTTGGCTACTCTAGTGTGGATTACGTAATTTTTCTTCTTTTAGCCGCTGGGCCGTCGTGTTTAGGCCATAACTCGTATAATTACAGCCTCAAGTACATGAAGGCTTCAAGTGTAAGTGCGACGGTCTATGGAGAAGCGTTAGGTTCAACGATACTTGCGGCATTCCTGCTAGGCGAGACTCCCACAGCCGTCGTGCTTTTGGGTGCCGTCCTCATAATGGTAGGAATGTATTTTGCTGTCATAAAGCAGGAGCAGTAAACGGAGTCGTCGATGGTTTGCATGTGATCTACTTGGCTAATGCAGACGTGTCTTCGCCAGAATTAGTGCGAGTCCGGCTGCTGCCGCAAGTGTATTCGTGGCTTGGTCATCATATCTTCTCTTCATGATATAAAATGTCTTTTCACATATCGGATAGAACAAAACTACTCCCCCTGTCAACAGGTCAAGCAGTATATGTGAGGAGTAGGAAATAAGGTAGGAAGACGCAATCGTAAAAGAGAGAGACGTGTTTGCTATCAGCATGGCTATGTACAGGATTGAAGAAGTCAACAATGGAACAAACGTGTTATGGAGAAGGCTTCTATGTGTCGACTTGAGGTCCCAGTCTGGGACCGTCGAGCCAAAAAGGCTGGAGAAAAGGATGGCCGGGAATTCTAAAAGGTCTTTGGGTTCCGAGAAGAAAAGTGCTAGGCCGACGCCGAACAGCATGTGTGAAGCCCGCGTTGTCATATCGTTATAGAACAGAAGAGGACTTAAGTGCCAACCAATTCAATCTAACCTTGATTGCACGTTTCAAGTTCCAATCTGTGCAATTGGAGTGACCTATTAGGTGATCCTTTTGTAGCCGTACTTTGTGGTGTCATAGAATGGAGGCTCCACAACTCTGCCTCTGATCCGTTCTTCGCGGATCTTCACGTAAACCTGTGTCCCAACACGGGCGTGTTCGACTTCCACATACCCCATTGCGATGCCGGTTTTCAGAATCGGCGAATACGTCCCACTTGTCACGTTGCCGACCTTTTGGCTATCACAATATACTTCGAAACCGTTTCTGGGAACTCCTTTTCCTTCTAATCTGATGCAGACCCTTGAACGTCTTATACCCTGATCCTTCAGCTTGACCAATGCCTCTTTTCCCACAAAGTTCTGTTTGTCTAGGTCCACCAGCATGCCAAGTCCTGCCTCAAGGGGGGATGTTCTCTCGTCTATGTCTTGGCCATAAAGGCACATTCCTGCTTCAAGCCTTAGGGTATCCCTGGCTCCTAGACCACAAGGTTTGATCCCGTACTCTTGCCCAGCCTGCAAGATGTCCTCCAACAACTTTTCCGCCCTTTCTGCCATCTCAAGGGGTGTGTCCCAGAGGTATATCTCGAAGCCGTCTTCGCCTGTGTATCCTGACCTTGAAGCGAGAACTTTGAAGTCGCCGAGTTTCACCCATTCACACCAGTATCTCTTTATGGAGGCTAAATTCGCATTTGAAAGTTTCTGAAGTGTACTCAGTGCCTTTGGGCCTTGCACTGCCAACATTACGACTTCGTCTGAAATGTCTCTTACGGTGACATCCAGTCCTTCAGAGTGGCTCTTGATCCATGCAAAATCTTTTGCTCTGTTTCCTGAGTTGTAGACAACAAGAAACTTTCTTTCGTCTAGCCTGAATATCGTCAAGTCGTCGACTATGCCGCCATCTTCGTTCAAGAAGAAAGCGTATCTTCCCTGCTTCAGGCTCATATTGGAGACTCTTCTTGGAAGAAGCTTTTCAAGTAACTCAATAGATGCGGGTCCATCGATCAATGTTCTGCCCATGTGGGTCACATCGAAGACGCCTACAGATTCTCTAACTGCTGCATGTTCTGCCATGATTCCCTCATACCATAGGGCATGCTGAAATCCAGCGAATTCGGTCAGCCTACCATGTTTCCTGTGAAAGCCGTATAGGTGGGTTCTCTTCAATCCCGATGACATCGTGGTAATGCATTCCTTGGTGAAATTTAAACCTTTCACGTTGCACGGCAGATGACGAAACCCAAACAGGCCATCGACTGCGTCCTCTATCTAATATTCTGAATATGCGCAACATATCCTCATAGCTCTTGTGGGCCGGTGAGGGGCTCCAAGTTTTCGATTGCCTTATATTGATGCTGACCACTAGCGCTGCCGAGGGCTTTATGATCGACTCAAGACTCAAGGAACTGGCTAAACTATGCGTTAATTATAGTGTCGAAGTGAAACCAAAGGAGAAGGTGGTGATCGAAGGAAGCGTACAGGCACTGCCTCTGATGCGTGAACTCTACAGAGAGTGTCTAGTGTGTGGAGCTTACCCGCATGTGATGCCAAACCCAGAGACCTTGGACATATTCTTCAAGCACGCGAGTAACGATCAGCTTACTTTTGTTTCACCATTCTCAACATATATGATGGAAAATGTGGACGTACACATAGGCATATTTTGTGAGTCAAACACCAAATATCTGAGCAGCGCAGACCCTGAGAAGATAGCGGTCTACTCTGCTGCCAGAAGGAAGCTAATGGACATATTCTTCAGACGAACCTCTGAAAAGAAACTGAGGTGGAGTGGGTTGCCTTATCCTGGCATCGCCCTTGCCCAAGAGGCTTCTATGTCGCTCGAAGAATATGAAGACTTCATGTTTGAAAGTTGCCTTGTTGACAAGGAGGACCCAATTTCCGAATGGAAGCAGATTGAAAGAGAGCAGAAAAGGATCTGCGACCTTCTAGACAGAGCCGAGACGATTCACATACTCGGAGACGACACCGATCTTAAATTCAGTGTCAAAGGAAGGAAGTGGATAAACTGCAGTGGCAGAGAAAACATGCCTGACGGCGAAGTCTTCACGGCGCCGATCGAGAATTCGGCGAACGGCTCAATAAGGTTCAATTATCCAGGTATATATATGAGCAGGGAGGTCGAGGACATATCGTTGACATTCGAAGATGGTAAGGTGGTTCGGGCGAAGGCAGCCAAGGGGGACGAGCTACTACAGAACCTTTTGAAGGTGGAAGGCGCAGATCGAATAGGTGAAGCTGCGATAGGAACAAATTACGGAATAAGGAAATTTACCAAGAACATGCTCTTTGACGAAAAGATGGGGGGAACCATTCACATAGCGATAGGCTCCTCATATCCAGAGTCAGGGGGAACTAACAGGTCTTCGCTACATTGGGATATCTTGAAAGACATGAGAAAAGGTGGGGAAATATACGCTGACGGAAACTTGATCTACAAAGATGGAAAGTTTATCATATGAAACCAAGAAGCCACCTCAATTCTCTAGCCTAGAACACATTCTGTTCTATAGCGGTCTTTAGATTTAGTCGTGCCGAAGACAAAGATCTGGCAGCACAACGTCGAATTCCACAATGGAGGAAAAGCTGCATGGTCCATTGCAAAAAGTTCAGAAATCACATTCACATAGCTTCCACGATGGCTTTGGGCTGCAGGAGCTAAAGAAGGGGATGTAGACCGAAATTTCCTATTTCTTGATCGTGAACGGTAGGCTTTTCCCCTCACGATCGAATACTCCCACGTCTCTTTCTGATTCGTAAGGGTATCGTATGATGACCATGAGGGTGCCATAGTAATGGTGCAGGTCTTCTATTGATGGTTCAAGAACACCGGATGGATGGGAATGGGCTGTCCCAATAATAGAGGAATCAAGAGGCAACATGTGCAATGGAAAGCTAGAAAAGGATCTACCGCGCACCGACAATGGGGGGATGACCACGTTTTCGACTTCGACTATTTCCCTGCTTATTCTACCCCGTAGAAGCAAAATGCCCTCGCTTGGATGGTTACATAGAGAATACGTGAGCAAACTGTTCAACACTCCGATCCTCAGCACTATCTCTTTCTGCATGAGTTCCATCATTAGCCGTCAAGTTCGCTCTTAAAAACTTAGAATAAAATCAATTACTTATAAGCCATCCAACGCCAAATGGCTGCGGGCTTCAGGCTTCAACTTAGTCGAACCTGAAGCTCAAACCGGTTTGAAATTTATCCTTCCACTGGTCAGGAAATAATTGTAGATTTGCCTGAACAGCTCTAAAGTCTCCAACAGCCTTTCTTAGGGTCCTCTCTTTGGATTTAGCCTAAACTCATAAGTCTACTTGGCTTTCGGCATTCGCATCTTCTCTGTTCTTCCACTACATACGAATCTAACGTCTGCTCTCATCCCACCTCTGAAGTATGTGAAATTCCCGCTTACAATCTTAAATAGTGCCGACTGCAGTCTACTATTGCGTCTGATGCGTAGGTGATGGAGATCTGCTGGTGAGGGCTTCTGCTGGAACGTTGGCGACCATAGGCCTAATAGACATGTGTATGGCCTCGAGGCCCACGACAGCCTACCTGCTTCAGTATTCGGCTAAAGGGTGTTGGGCTGGATGTAGTTTCTGTCCCCAAAGCATGGGAAACAAGGGAAAGAAGGAGCTGCTGTCGAGGATCCCGTGGCCAACTGTAGAGCTCGAAGAATTGATCGCGAAACTGAGGCGTAAGAATCCTTTCCAGAGAATCTGCTTGCAGACCGTACTTAAGCCAGGTTTTGAAGAGGAGCTGGTTGAGGCAGTTCGACTGATAAATTCCTCGAATGTTGCAGCGCCAGTTTCAGTCGCGAGCACACCTATACGTCCTCAGGTACTGAATACACTGAGGCACCTAAAGGTTGATCGAATAGGGGTTGGCTTAGATGTTACATCTGAACAAAGATTTGAAAGCGTGAAGAAGCCTTTCAAATATCTGGACTTTTGGAATTTTATCGCCGACTCGCTGAAAGCCTTCGGATACAGGCATGTCACTGTCCACCTTATCTTTGGACTAGGCGAATCAGAAGTCGAGTTTGCTAAGACGATGGAAAGAGTCTATGACATGGGAGCTGAGGTGGCACTGTTTCCATTTACACCGATAGCTGGAACTCCGATGGAGGGCACGCCCCAGCCAGAGCTTGGCAGATATAGGCTGATGCAGATCATTCGCCAGAATCTTCATAATGGGAGAAGACTGGAGGAGGTCGTCGAAGTAGCGGAGACGATATCGCTTAAGAAGGATCTCGAATGGGAAGATGAAAGCAGATGTTTTCTTACCAGTGGCTGCCCTGGATGCAATCGGCCATTCTATAATGAGAGACCAGGCAGGATATACAACTATCCTTCAAAGAGGCTGCTTAATGCCGACAAAGAGGCTATTGAAGAACAGGTTGGCGGACTCTTCAGGCGACGTGGATGAACCTAAGGGCTTTCATACCAGGCGAGAGGTTTCCGGCGATAAGTATTACCGGAAAACATTGTGCCTTGAATTGCAGATACTGTAAAGGAGACTTCCTTGAGAATATGTATTCTGCCACTAGCCCACATCAACTTTACAGTATTGCAAGAAATTTGTATACGAAGGGAGCAAGGGGTCTGCTTGTAAGCGGCGGCTACGACACAGAAGGCCGTCTACCTGTTAGACCATTCCTCTCCACCATTAGAGATATCAAGAGAGACTTCGGCCTAGTCATAAGTCTCCATTCTGGTCTAGTAGACAAAGAATTAGCCTCCGATCTGAGAAGTAGTGGGGTCGACATCGTCGACTTTCAACTTGTGATAGATCCGGTCATCATAAAGGATATTCAAGGACTGAACAAGAAACCTGAAGACTACGTGAGAAGCCTAAGGCTGCTGGCTGAGCATGGGCCAACGTATGTGGCTCCACATCTGCCATTGGGCTTCAGATACGGTAAGATCGTGATGGAAAAGGACGCAATAGACGTGCTCAGGGACTTTGATCCATACATAGTAGTCTTCTTGATCTTGATTTCTAAGAATCTTTCTGCTGCAGACTGGTCTTCCCCCAAAGAGATGGAAATACTGAATCTTCTGAAATACACGGGGAATCTGAGGTGTGAGAAGGCGATCGGATGCATGAGGCCGACAGATGTCAAGAGCGACCTTGACGAAGAAATGATTAGGAATAAGTTTGTTGACCGAATTGCTGTACCCCATATGAGGCTGATTCGGAAATGGAATCTTGAATTGGTGGAGTCCTGCTGCTCGGTCCCAGGCGAATTCCTCGATCGATTCATCGATGACAGCCATAGGAAATAGGACTATGACCCTTTTGTCACCGGCATGGCTGCAGCAACTTATGTGATCTGATGCCTACTATGCGAAAGTTATTTATTCTGGTAGATGCTATTCGCCACTGAGCAAGATGTCTCGTCCCATATGTGGTGGAACAGCGACTGTTTCGGTTCTGACGGAACGGAGGTTGGATGCTGTTGAGTGCGGTCAAAGGTCGAAGATTTCATGATAAGGCAGTCAAATCGATACTCTAGAAGGGTCTACCGCGAACACGATCCATTGGGGCCGGTCTCGTTTGGAATCTTTCTCATCATAGTGGCTGTCATCGCACTAGCCAACCCTAACCTACCAGGGCAGTTCATAGACTATCTTAAGAGCTTTGGCGAAGTCGGCTACCCACTGCCTGCGCCAGAACACATTCTCCGCCCAGTCGCCGAATTCTGTCTTCTTTTCGGCGTATGGCTGATTGTCTTGGCGTCTCTGAGGATAAGCTTTAGGCTCGGAACTTGGAGTGCCCCTGGAGACATGTGTGGAGGGATCTTCCTCATTGTCTTCAACTATCTCATCTTGGACGCGATCAGGAAGCATGGCGACATAGGGGTTCTCATAGCCTATTTTATAATAGGGTTGGGTATTTCAACCTTGGTTGGGGGGATTGGTCGAAGCATGATACGGAGACAAGCTATTAAATCCGAATAGTCAACCCTGATGGAATACCACATGTCTTCGATCGATTCCTCGGAAGGCTTGCTGAACTCTGTCCTCAAGCCATGGTATGAATCGCTATCAGACCCTAAGGTGGCGCAGGAGAATACCTTGAAAGCGCTCTTGGAAGACTATAGTAAAACAGAATATGGACGATCTAACAACGCTAGGTCCACATTTTCGATAGAGGAGTACAGAAGGAACTTCAAATGTCTGACGTACGGGGAGTTGATTCCCAAGATAGATAAGGTATCTCAAGGAAACTATCAAACGTTGCTTTCTGAGCCTCCTATAGCGTGGGCTATGACTCGAGGTTCAACTGGTCCTGCGAAGTTTATTCCCGTCACCGGGAAGCATATATCTCAAGTTAGACTATGTGGTGCCCGAGCTATATTCAACTATGTGTTGAAGAAGAAAAGGTTCGAAATACTTAGTGGGAGGGTTCTTAACCTCAACTTTCCATCAAGGATCGGGCACATACGAGGGGAAAGGGTTGAGGCTGCCTACGGGCACAGTTCGGGAACGTATGCAAGGCTTAATCCAAGCTTCGGAGGATTGGAACTAGTCCCTCGTCAAGAAGAAATAGATGAAGTGGGAGGCGGGCTTACCCAAGGAGATTGGGAAAGAAGATTCGAGAGAACATACGAGCTTGCAAAAGGAGAAGATGTGAGGATGTGTATAGGCGTTGCTCCAGTCATCACGGGCTTCGCACGATACTTGAAACGAACCCACAATGTTCTGCCGAAGAACTTCTGGAATGTCAAAGCGATCTTCTGCACCAGCGTACCTAAGATCCATTGGAAGTATGCGCCGGTCCTCAGGTACTTCTACGGTAGCGTGGACGTAGTCGAGATGTACACGGCCACGGAAGGCGTTTTCGCGCAGCAGTTGGACAGTCTCCCATATGTTTCCCCAAACTACGACACTTATCTCTTTGAAGTGGTGACGGGAAATGGCGTCAAGATGCTCTATGAAATGACGAGGGGTGAATGGGGTAGGCTGATTGTCTCCTCCACCCTTTTCCCGAGGTATGACATGAATGACATGATAGAATGTCTAGGACGCAACTATTTCAGAATCTTCGGTCGAGCACGGAACCTGACAATCCTCGAACACCTGATCTATCGCGCCTTCGTTAGATGGTTTATTTAGGGTTTCGGTGTCCTCTTCCTTGCTGTAATCCCAGACACAATTATGACAATTCCCAAAGCTATGAAGATCATCCACCACCAGTTCCTCATGCCAGCAGCGCCTGCCAAACCAACTATGAGGACCACCGTGCCTCCTATTAAGCTTCCAGTTGCAGAGGCTCTATAGGCTGACACAGCATATCTGATGGCTCCCTGAATCAGGAGTATAACACCTATACCTATAAGGAAGTAAGCCCACCAGTCAGCCCAGATGATGTAGCCAACCTGGGCCATGTAGAAGGTTATTCCAAGCCAGATCAATATTAGACCTCCAACTAGAGGGGCTGTCCTGTCGCCTGGCTCATGCTTCTCATGTTTCTCAAGTTTCTCACCCTTCTCAGACTTTTCTTCCTTCTCTCCTCGGTATCTTGGAGGCGGCGCTGGTGCCGCTGCTATCTGGGCGCCACATTTAGGGCAGAAGACTGCGTCAGGCGAGATTTCAGCTCCACACTTTGGGCAGAAAGGCGTGTCAAACTCACCGATCATTTGTCCTTTTCGCCTGAATATAAACCTACCTATGTTCTCTCATTTTAGGCCTGTCCACATTAGTATGATGCTATGTAGAAGGTCGGCTTCAGTTATCCGAAATAACATGGTTAGCTTGCAAACTTTTTAAGACTTCACACATTGGCTAGGGAGAGCATCATCGAAAGAGGTGGGTTGAAGCGAGTTGCGTGGTGTCAGAGTCGGGGTTCCTGTTCTCTGGTTCAATGCTGTATTGAAAGAGCTTGTTAAATTGAAATCGAGCACCAGTTGCTTCGACTATTCTGTACTGACCACCGACGTCATGGAGGCCGGCTTCAAACATGTTGAATTGGTAATGAATATGTGCTATTCTTCTGCCCAATGGTACAGGCTGCCTGAACAAGAGTGTGAAGGAAAGGCTCAAAACGATTGGGGATGCAAATGATCTAACCTATTCAGTCCATCTACCTTTTTGGTCTGTAGACGCCCTCTCCCATATTCAAGCGATAAGGAAGGCATCTTCTAGGACACTTGCCGAATCGATTGACTCAACGGTTGAACTGGAGCCCAAGGCGTACGTGCTGCATGCTACTGAAGCATTGGCGGCTGACATATACAGTCAAAGAATAAAAGAGGAGCAGAAGCAAGCCTGCTTGAAAATCTTCTCCGAAAACTCTCGGTTGACGGTTGAGGAGCTCGTGGGCCATCTGACCAGTGTAGGAATATCTTCTCGAAGGCTGGCGTAGGAGTCTGTCAAGTTTCCTTTCCGACATTCACTCGCTCTAGCGAATGAATTCGATACCTCCACATGCATCAATATCGGGCATATATTGGCCGGCTATTCTGGAGACGTGAGCCTTAGGGAAGCATTTTATCTCTCGAGAGGTAGGATCGCGGAGGTCCATGTACATGATGTCCTCAGAAATGTCAAAGGTTCCAAGGCGATGGTCAAAGATCATCTGCCACTTGGTTCAGGGTTTCTCAGCGTAAGAGAACTCCTTTGCCTCCTAAAGTCAACAGCATTCGATGGGCCTACGATCCTGGAAATGAAGTTCGAAGATGCCTGCAGTTCTCTCAAGGAGTTGAAGTCTATTATAGCTTAGCCTGCGGATAGGCTGGAAACCTGACTGCTGAATACAGATGCTTCTT
This sequence comes from uncultured Nitrososphaeria archaeon, assembly GCA_964448685.1. Taxonomy (GTDB): domain Archaea; phylum Thermoproteota; class Nitrososphaeria; order JACIWG01; family JACIWG01; genus CAYUWR01. The sequence continues at coordinate 24,765 of CAYUWR010000009.1, read as the reverse complement.
GAGCGCATCTTATAGACCCTACAAACTAAGATCATATTCTAAATTCACGCTCAAAGTGTCCTACTCTATTATTTCAAGTATGCCTTCCACGAGATCCTTGACCTTACTGCTTTGTAAAAGCCCTTCATATTGGTTTCCATACCGGTCTGTCAGATGAACACTTGTCATATGCGAGTATTTTCCCCCTCCAAAGACGATATGCCCAGACGTGTAGGCTAGCTCCAGTCCCTCCTTAGGCTTCACGATCTCCTCTCCAGCTGAACTCTCCAAGTGCGCCAGCTCAAGTGTTCCCACAGCAAAAGAGAACTTTGCCTCAGCAATCCCCTTTTCTAGAAGCCGTTTGAGAGGTTCGTTTGGAAAGTCTTCTTCTGGCCCAAGAGCGAAGAGGATACTGTCCCCTCTTGTTGGGTGAAGTTCTTCTTTCTTGTCAGTCCTAAGATACATTCCTCCAGTGTTCGGGTCAGTTTCTCTCCTAAGCATTTTTCCCGTGAGCGGTACTGCTTCTAGCCTCAGTCGCCCTGAGAGGGCGTCAACTAGGTGCCCACTGAATATTTTGCCGCTTTCCTCATTCTGGAAGACGATGTGAAGGTGCGGTACGATGATCGAGGTATATTCTCCACTTCTGGGATTGGGCATCGAGAGAAAGAATCCTGAGATACTTATTACCTTGTTCTCGCCTCTGAACGAGGCTTTTCCGAATGTTGGCGAAGGCTTATGCCTTGTCAGGAAGAAAGCGCATGTAATATCATTCAGTATTCCGTCGTAGCCTACGATGTAACCTTGGGTTAGATGGGTTTCTGTCAGAGATCTAGATACTTTAGCCATCAGAGGCCCATCTGTTGGGCAAAGTTCGAAGGCTTCCGCCTTGCCTTTCGCAAGTGTCGCCATATATAGTCCTCGGTCGAACTCTACGTGTCTCTTGCTCTTCTTGACGGCGACGAAGTCTCCCTCTATCTCTTTGGCATGCCGGTCTACAGTGACCTTGAAAAGTGGTTTCAGGCCAGCTTCACCATACCTAAGCACATAGACTCGAAGATAAATTCTTTTCCAAGGTCAAAATACATTAAAGATCATGCGTCGACAAACTTTATATGCCGAAGATGCGCCGTATGTGAAACAATATGAATGACAAAGAGCGTTTCCTCAGGACATTAAAGTTTCAGAAGACTGATAGGCCGGTTTTCACAGAATTCCTAGGATTCTGGTCTGAGACTGTAAACAAATGGTACTCGGAAGGTCTGCCATTTACTGTAAGAAATGACGGTGAAGGAAAGATGAGCAACTTCGCCGTATCTGTCGGCACCTCTTCCTATTTCAAGGGGATCTCGGAGTACTTCGGCTTCGACAGATGCTATCACGCAGGCTGCGCTCTCGACGTAGACTTCGGGCCTCTTCCAAGGTTCATCAGGGAGACGCTGGAAGAAACTGACAGATATAGAATTGAACGAGACGAAGCCGGAATAATAAAGAAGACCTTGCTTGTGGACGTTTCGATTCCAGGCTGGGTTGACTTCCCGTTGAAGTCAAGAGAAGACTTTGAAGAGATAAGAGAGAGATATAATGCACATGATTCTCGAAGATATCCAAAGAATTGGGATGAGGCGCTCTTCGAGTTCATCAGAAAGACCAATCCACTTTTGGGCATCGCCTTTCCAGGGTTCTTCGGGCAGCTCAGAAGCTTCATGGGCCTAGAGCGGATGGTATCATTAATGTTCAAGGACAAGGGCTTGATCCACGATGTTCTCAACTTTTGGGAGTCGTTCCTAGTGGAAACTCTTAGGGAGCCCGTCAGTCGTATCAGTGTCGACTATGCATACATCTGGGAAGATATGTGCTACGTTAACGGCCCTCTAATATCTCCAAGGCTATTCGAAGAATATATGCTGCCACACTACAAGAATGTCAACAGGTTTCTGAAAGAGCATGGTGTGAAAATAGTAATGGTGGACAGTGATGGTGACTGCAGAAAGCTGATTCCAATGATGATAGAGGGCGGAGTCGACTGCCTAACACCATTGGAGATACAATCATTCATGGATCCAGTTAAACTCAGGGAAGAGTTCGGAAACAGATTATCTCTCATAGGCGGTGTTGACAAGAGGGCTCTGATAAAAGGCGGCGACGCTATAGTTGAAGAGGTGAAGAGGAGAGTTCACCCACTTCTGGAAGAAGGTGGATTTATTGCAAGCGTTGACCACAAGGTTCCATACGATGTGTCTTTCAGCAATTACAATCACTACTTGAAGGTGTTGAAGGGGGAAGTGGGCATCTCACCCTAGAAGACAGAAAGCGCACATTCACTCTTACCTATGGAAAGATTTATCAGTCTGACAAGAGAACAATCCATGATGAATTCTAGAGAACGTGTTCTCTCATCTCTTCACCACAAGGAACCTGACAGGGTGCCAGTTGACTTGGGGGGAATGCGTTCTACAGGCATAATGGGTATAGCCTACAATAAGCTGAAAAGACATCTTGGAATCGTTGAAGGCGAGACAAGAATATATGATATCACTCAGCAGCTAGCGGAACCTGAAGAGAAGATCTTGAGAATTCTCGGGGTTGACTGTATAGACGTGGCCAGAACTCTTCCCCCTGCCGGTCCAGCCAAGATATCATGGACACCATGGCACCTACCAGATGGCTCTGATTCTATGGTTCCATCCGCCTTCTCAGCTGAGGCAACAGTCATAACAGTTTCGGCGGCAACTGAATATGAGGGGCGGGTTAAGCTGGTACCAGATGGCAAGGGTGGGTGGCTGCTGAAAGAAGGCAGCCTTGTAAGGCTGGCCATGCCTAAGGGTAGCCTGTTCTTTGACGATGTCTATCATCCACTTGAGAAAGCAGAGACCAAGAAGGAGGTTGATGCTTTCTTTGATGGCTCATACGACCCGAAAGTCTCTTTTCCGCCGATCATGTCCAAGAAGGATGCCGAGTCACTGCGAGCAAAAGCAAAGTACTTGTATGAAAACACAAAATATGCGATATTGGGAAGTTTCGGAGGCAACTTCTTCGAGACAGGCCAGTACTTGAGAGGCTTCAAGAACTATCTGGTTGATCTGGTTAAACGTAAGGAGCTTATCGTGCACATCAACGAGAAGCTTCTAGAGTACTATAGGAGGAATCTCGCTCTATGGCTGAATGCGGTGAACAGCTACATACAAGTTGCAGTCTTCGGCGACGATTTAGGTGGCCAAGAGGGGCCGTTGATCTCGCCTAAGCTCTACCGTGAGATGATTCAGCCATATGAGAAGGAACTGTTCCAGTATGTGAAGAAGAATTCGAACCTCCACATATTCTACCATTCATGTGGTTCAATATACCGCCTTATACCGGACATCATAGACGCCGGAGTTGACATTATAAATCCGGTCCAGATTTCGGCAAGAGACATGGAGCCTTCAAAACTGAAAAAGGAGTTCGGCCAAGAACTGTCCTTTTGGGGTGGAGGAGTGGACACGCAGCGGATTCTCCAATCAGGCAGCCCCATGGATGTCACAGAGGACGTGAGGAAGAACTTGGAAGTCTTCGCCCCAGATGGCGGCTTTGTCTTCGCCACAGTGCACAACATAATGGCGAACGTTCCTCCCGAAAACATTTTGGCTGCATTCGAAGCCGTCAAAAAATATGGTGGATACTGTTAGGAGAACGGTTTTCGGCTGAAGAGAAACTGAAAACATCCCTACATGGCCATGTATAAAGGATTCAGGAATATAGCCGTCGATTTTAGAGTCTGCTGGAGCCTATTTGAATAGGTAGATGCCATAAAGAAGTCCTACAGGGCGGTACTTTCATATCTTGTTCGCTTTCCCTTTTCAACCTTTCTTGTCAAACCAAGTTGCTCGAGTTTGGACAATGTTCTTCTTATACTTCTGTCAGAGAGGTTCAGGAAAAGCTCACAGTCTTTTCTGCTCACCGATCTCCGAGCTCTAATGAAATCCAAAAGTTTTTTCTCATTTTCATTCAAATACCTTTCTAGAGACCTAAGACTCCTTATCCAGACTCTAAAGTAGCCCTTTTCTTGGATAAATTCTGGGTCAGGAAGACCTGCCTCTCTTAGAGATTTAATTATTCTAAGTGTACCCGAACCCCATTCTTCAAAATAGCCCATATAATAGAAAGCTCTAGAAATCAGCGGATTTCTCGGTATTGAAGGGTGCTCCCTTTGCAGGTCCTCGATCTTAAGGGGAGGAGGTAGTTCCCCTGGATTTTCGACGATGATTCCAAATTCGCCAATCTTCACCGTGACAGGAGAGTATGAAAAATAGTCTCTATGCAATACTGCGTTTACTAGAACCTCCCTTACAACATCAAGAGGGTACTCCCAGTTTTCAATCCTTTCCAACCCTTTTATCGTATAACCTTTCCTCATACATCCTTTGATAAAGTCCGTGGCTTTCTCAACCTGAACCTGCAAGGGTCCCTCAATCAAGGTTTCATCCAACACTTTTTCTCCTTCAAAGTATCCTATTTTGATGATTGCCTGAGGGAAGTAGCTCGAACAATCCCACGAAAATAGCAGTGCCGCCCCATTTCTAGTTTTCCCCTCATGGATTAAGCCCATTTTTCTTAAGACGGATCCAGGACTAGAAGATTCAATCTTCATTCTTCTCCTATCCTTGGCTCTCCTCAAGAATTCTTCAATTAAATCCATATCAGGTTTAAATTCTCCCTCAAAGATAATTGAGTCAAAGGTCGCCTTGCGTGTGAGCAGGCCGACAACGCCATCTCTATCTAATCTTCTGGTCACGTTTCCTCTTCGAACATAGCATGCGCCCTTGTAAAGATAGGGTTTATTGAAGCCTTCATTTACATTAGCCTTCAATATCAATTTGTTGTTGTAGGGGACGAGCTGAAGTTCAGGGTATACCTTTGGCTCAATCAGCTGGTTTATCGAATTCTCTAAGTCTTCTAAATCTCCTTTATTAAGAGTCAATCCGATAACTTCGCCCTCTTCACTTACGCCGACGAGTATCGTTCCTCCAGAAACGTTCGAAAAAGCAACTATAGTCCTTAATATTTCTTCCTTTTCTGCCAGGCTCCTCTTAAACTCCAGTTTTTCGGTTTCACCACCGGCGACCAACTCTCGTATTCCGGCCATTTCCGGTCAGTTACCGGTATGTCGGAACGCTACTTAAACCTATTTTCCGGCCATTTCCGGTCAGTTACCGGTACTTTAGATACATAAGGGCAAGAAAAGAGTAAGCTGTGGCCTTGCCCTGCAAATGTGTCTGGTTCTACCAGGTCACTTTAGGTTTGCACCAAGGAAAAATAAAATGTCAATAGAATGCGAAGATTGTTGAAGGAAAGATTGTGATAAGAGGTAATTTGGGCATCCTCGTCACGAAGGCAAAATGCTTAAATATAGATACAGGACAGAATCTTTTAAGTGTCTGTTTGAGTCTGCCACCTATATACCCTCCACTGTATAAGACGACCGAGATGTACTTGCCAAGAAAGATCGTTATCGGATTGAACTGCATAGAAAAGCTTGCAAGGGAAGTTGGATTTGTGGGGGGTGGATCAAGGGTTCTCATACTGACTGACAGGTTTGTTCGAGCTGCTGGTGCACCGGATAAGGCCGCTGACCTGCTGAGAAATGAGGGATTGGAATGTTCAGTCTACGATGAAATCGAATCAGAGCCAAGGATAGAGGTTGTGGAGGAGGTGTCAAGCTTTGCCAAGGCTGGAAGATTTGATGTTGTGGTTGGAATAGGAGGAGGCAGTGTGATGGATACTGCTAAGTTGGCTGCGGCCAGTGTCGTTAACCCAGGTAGCTTAAGAGAATACATAGGGCCCAATCTTCTCAAGAAACGCGGTCTTCCGGTAATATGTGCTCCCACAACCTCTGGCACAGGAAGCGAAGTAACTCAGTACGCGGTTGTGAACGTGGATGGCAAGAAGAAGACGTGCACAAGTCCCCTAATAATACCCGATGTGGCACTTGTAGACCCAACCTTGGCTGTAAGCCTCCCACAGAATGTCACAGCAGGCTCTGGAATGGATGCTTTGGCGCATGCTGTTGAATCCCTGATCTCGACTGAGGCGACTCTTGTAACCGATGCCATGGCATACATTGCGATACGATTGATCTTCAGGTACTTGAGAAGAGCCTACTATAAGCCAAACGACATGGACGCAAGATACAACATGTCTCTGGCGGCAACCATTGCGGGAATTCCACTATGTAATGCTAAGATGGTTGTAGGGCACTCTATTTCACAGACTTTTGGTCCCCAATTCAATGTGCCTCATGGCGTATCAAATGCCTTGACATTGCCCTTCATAATCAAGTTCTATGCGCCAGCGTCCAGTGAGAAGCTTGCGCGGGTCGCCATCGAAGCAGATCAGAATGTTGAAAGCCTGTCGAGTAGAGAGGCGGCTGTCGCTGCAGCCAAGGCTGTAAGGAACCTGGCTGCCGATGTCGGCATTCCTGGCTCGCTTGCTGATGTAGGTGTCCCTGAAGATGTCTTGCCGAAGATGGCGGAAGAGGTGATCGCCAACTTTCCCAGGCCTAACAGTCCTATTGAATTGAACAAGAACAATGTCTTGGAGATTCTCAGGTGGATGTACTTGGGAGAGATCTGACTTCACCTGTGCCAATTCGGGCTGAGACGGCATGTGACGGTAGCTAGGTTACATCTTGCCCTTAGCTGCCCGAAAGCCATGATTTGCTTTTTGTCGCTCTTGACTGCCGCCGGCAAGGATGCCTGCTCACGCTGTCACTTTAGCCAATCGATATCCTTTAGCTTGTTCGCCCACGAGAGGTACAAAGGAGGCTGCATAAGCCCCCTATTGAACAGATTCTGTAGACCCGAGCTGTCTTTTTCGATTCTTTAAGCTTATTAGCCCGCAAACCGAGCTATCCTTATGCGCAGTACTAGAAAATTGATGGCGTTGATGACTGTAGTCATTCTGGTATTGCTCTTTTCGTCTATCTGGATTCTGAAATTTGGACTGAATCTGCCAACTGATCAGAATGCTGTGATCTTGCTCAACGAAGAAGGATGGTGGCTGGTCTTGGTCGGCGTCCTCGCCACCTTCGTTTCCGTTGCCTCTCTCTTCTTGGAGGTCAGATCGTCGACTCCATTGGCCTTTGTTGGTTGGGCATTCTACCTCCCCACACTATTCAATGTCTTGGTTCCAATGTTTGTCGTATTCTTTTCGATTGTTGGCATCTTCTACACTCCCTGGCTTGCATTCATCGATCTACCTTTTGCGAACAGGCTTATTAACGGGGTTATAATCATTCACGATGAAGCTGCTAAATTGGCTGTCGATTATATTGGCTATCTTCTTTTCCTGTCTGGGTTAGCCATCTACATGATCAGCCTATATCAGCTTCTCTCACATACGGCGAAACAGCATCAGCTCTTCACAGGAGGTTTGTATAAGTTTGTTAGACACCCGCAGTATCTTGGAATAATACTGTGGACTCTCGGGTTTGCGATCCTAGGATGGCGTCTCATCAACTACATGATGTGGGTTTTCCTCTCATACTCTTATATATTGCTCGCCGAAAATGAGGAAATCGATCTCGTGAAAGCCTATGGTTCAAGGTATGAAAGGTATCGAGAGAGCGTACCGTCTATGATCCCTTTTCCGTTTTCCATCGCCTTTAAGCCATTTGGCAGGCGTCTTTCAAGTTTCAGACTGAAAGCTGTGTCTTATACATTATTCTTTCTGGTTCTCGCGGCAGTCTTGTATCTCTGGTTAGACCAGTATATCGTTCTCTATAGATGAAGTAGATTGCATTAGTCTGTAACAGCATCGTTTTCGAAGATAAGCTCGTACTTTTACATTGTATACATGAAATCTGAGGACTTGAGCCTGACATAGTTCGAGGCTAAAGTATTCTCGCTATATTGGAAGGTCAGGAAGGTCTTCTGCTGTCCACACTTCAGCATCATAAGGGACCGCGACGCCCTGACAGAATACATTCAAAGGATGGCCTTCGATGGTGGGCTTGCATTTGTGGGCTATTTCAGGTGGTATGTAGACTGCATCTCCGTCTCTGACATCAGCTTCCTCTCCTCCTATCTTGACAAGTCCCATGCCAGAGGATATGAAGTATATTGCTTCAGTGTTGTGTCTATGATAACCCAGATCCTTCGGGACTGTCATCAGAGTGGCGAAAAGTAGATATCTCATCTGGCTGCGAGTGAAGATCGGATATAGCTCGCATGTTCCACTGTGGCCTGAGACGGTCTTTTTCTCTGTCCACCTTTCAACTAGTATGCTCGAGGTAGTTTTTGTGTCGGCCGTAGACAAGATTGCATGAACGTCTCTAGCATCAGGCGGCGTCCTTATGCCATAGTTCATGTAGCTCAAGGGTTGTGCCTCAATCGTCGGCTGGATCGAGTAAGGTGTCTCAGATGGTATGTAGACCGCGTCCTCAGCGGACACTCTGTACTCGCTATCCCCTGCCCGTATTAGGCCATTACCTTGCAGGATGTAGAGAATCTCTTCGATATTCTGTCTCTTATATGGTAGTCTCTTGCCTATCGGTATCGTCACATGCCTCACCCATTCCAAGTATTCTGTGACCTTGTAGCCGCCTTCAAGAGATAGCTGGTCTTTCCTTCTGAAGAAGTACCTTGAAAGGCAGGCTCCATCAAATTCTGATATTGGTTTGATCTCCCTCCAGTTCCTCTTAAACAAGTTCCGATCACTTTCTGGTCTGAAATTCGCGTTCTAATAAACGTTGTTACAGAATGGAAGATTGTTGAGTGACGACTGTTACGGAAATATAATGTTGCTATCAGATAATTTGTATTTGCAGTTTTACAGAAAAGGTACGTCGAAATGCTGTAGATCTAGGCAATATTATTTCTGATGACTGAAACCTTTCCGCACACCCGCTTTTCGACAAGAATGTTTCTGACTTCATCTAGTGGGTCTGGGCTGTATGAGACGAACTTGAATAGATGCGCCATATGGCTGCGAAAATCTGTGGAACCGAATCCTAGAGCGTGTGGAGAAAGAAGTTGCAACTTGCTGACATCCTCATAGGCTTCCTCTTCGCTTAAGCCCTCGCAGACCAATGCACCTAAAATCTTACATGAAGACGTCAGATAGTCGATGTGCCACCTCAAACTCTTAATGTTTCTAAGATGTCTCAGCACTCTGGACATGGGATTCTTCACGTTAGCAGAGCCAACGTAAACATATACTCCTTCTTCAAAGTCGATTGTTCCAATAGAACCTATTCTAATAGTCTTCTTCGAGTCGCACAAAACAAATAGAAGGTAAGAGGTCGCCATATAGGAACCTTAAAGATTGCAGGCCTTATACATTTTTAAGAGACAGCAGACAACATCGATAAGATGGTTGATTGAAGATAGGCTTTTTCGTTTGGGAATACCCACCTAAGCTCGTAGGAGGCCTAGGAACTTACGCGGAGAATATAACCCGCGAGTTCATAGAGTTAGGCCACGACGTATCAGTTTTCACACTGAATCCTGGAGATTCAAAGACAAGAGAAGTCTTCAGAGGTGTCGAGGTACATCGTCCACTCATAGCTGACGCAAGCAACATATTTCCAATGTTTGTCACAGACGACCTAAAGAGATGGGGCACGAACATCAAATTCTTCAACGACATCTTCATATACAACATCCTGAGTGCCACGAAATTCCTTAACCAGATGATCCGAAAAGAGGGGGAAAGATTCGATGTCGTCTGCGTTCACGATTGGCTTAGCAGCATAGCAGGGATCATCATCAAGAACGAGACAAAGATTCCAATCGTCTTCCACGTCCATAGCACGGAATGGGGTAGAAGTGGAGGGCAGGGGTCAGAAGTCGTGTCACACCTGGAAAGGGCTACTGCAGAAGCGGCTGACAGGATAATTACCGTAAGCTATGCCATGAGAGACGATCTAGTGAGACACGGCTGGCAAGAGTCAAAGATAAGTGTCGTGTGGAACGGCGTCGACCCTGAAAAATATGATCCAAGCAGATGTGATCCAGAAGATGTGAGAAGGGTCAGAGAGAAATATGAAATGTTAGAAGACGACAAGATGATCCTCTTCGTCGGAAGACTCACATGGGTAAAGGGTGTAAGAAACCTCCTCCAAGCCATGCCAATGATCCTACACGAATATCCGAAGGCAAAATTGGTTATCTTAGGGAAGGGAGAACAGCAGCAGGACATAGTGGAGACGGCGAGTAGGTTAGGAATAAGAGACAAGGTTTCATACCGTTTCGAGTTCGTTCCAGAAGAAGAAAGGATATTACATTATGCTGCATCAGACTTATGTGTCTTCCCCTCTACATATGAGCCTTTTGGAATAGTCAGCCTAGAGGCGATGTCGATGGAAAAGCCTGTTGTCGTAGGAGCCAAAGGCGTCGTAGGCTTTAGAGAGCAAATAGTAGCCTGTGGCCCAGAACAGACCGGAGTTCACGTTAACGGCGAAGACTCCGCCGACATAGCTTGGGGTGTGAAAGAGGTCCTGAGAGACCCCGAGAGGGCGAAGATTTGGGGAAAGAACGGCCGTAAAAGGGTCATGGAATACTTTACATGGAGAAAGGTTGCCGAAGAAACACAAGAAATCTACAGCACGCTCTCACATACCTGAATAGACTATTTCGGTGAAACTCTACAATGAAAATAAAGGAAAAGGGAATGCGAGGACAAGCACCACAATAGTCCTACCAAAGGATGATATCAGCGCCAGCTTAAAGGGGGTTGTAAAATGCCTCATTTTCACAAGAAGATGTGTGAGAGATCAGAACGCCTTTCTATATCGATCATCAAAGCGAAAGGTCTTCCCCCATAAACTGATGTGGCGTTTACGGTGACGATTCTTCCGCCATGCTCATAGAATGGCCCCTTAGCAGCCTTTTGCGGTTCGTGGCTTCTGATTATTCTGCTTACGTCGAGCCGATCACATACCTGTGCTGTGATGTCTTCTCCAAAACAGACGCCTGCACCTCTTGGGTTAGGCTGTTCACCGTACCCTGTGATGGGGTCTGACCATAGTATGTCTGCTTCGATTCTCACCCTTGGTTTCCTTAGGTCGTCAAGTTTGGCTATTCTGCTCGATATCCCACCATGTACGAAAAGATATCTTCCAGGGAGGATTGCGGCCAAGTAAAGCCTGTCCTTAAATGGTGAAAACTCCTGCTCGAAGTATCTTCTCCAGCCACCTTTCTTCGTCTCTGCCTCGTAGACTAGGTTGCATGGGCTAAAGAGCGGCTCCCCGCTTAAGGAATAATCTTCATGATTTCCCTTCAGGGTGACAACGTTGTTCGGGTATCTTCTGGCCAATCTGTCCACCGCCTCTATCACTTCGATGCCTTCTGTTCCTCTGTCGGCGTAGTCGCCTAGGAATACGACCGCATCAGACCGAGGATCGAATATTGTGAGAATCGACTCTAGAGGCCTCATGTCTCCGTGAAGATCTCCTACTACTATAAGCCTCTTCAAGATACTTAGTTGTCCTTGGCTGAATTCGAAGAGTCGGCTAGCTCCATCATTCCCTCTGTTGGTGATCATCCAACTCTGCTGATGCTAGGATCTTCTATAAATGCAGTTACCTACGCTCTCCCAGCACAAGTTGGACTTGAATCTTGCTGCCTGCTCTTATGACGGTTATGGTCACCTTGTCCCCTGGTGAGTAGACGAGTGTCATCAGATAGTTTATGTCAGGGTCTTTACGTATGTCGTATTTATCGATGCCTACGATTACGTCTCTCACCTTCAGATCGCTTCTTGAGGCAGGAGATCCTGGTACGATATCTGTTACTATGAAGCCATATGTTAGATTTTCTGGTAGGTTAAATGCTGCGGCCACGATTGGGTCCAAATATTCTCCGGCGATTCCTATGAAAGGATGCCTGTACTGTCCAGACTCTATTATCTTTGGAATAACTCTCCGAAGCACATTCGATGGAATGGCGAATCCGACGCCTTCGGATACGTTCTTTGCGATGCCGGCAGTTGTTACACCCACCACTTCTCCCAGGCTATTCAGGAGGGGGCCTCCTGAGTTTCCCGGGTTGATCGCGGCGTCTGTCTGTAGCATTGGAACAAAAGTTATGCCGGTGCGATTTACTTGGCTCAAGATTCCTGCTGTTATGCTGCCTTTTAGGCCGAATGGGCTGCCTATGGCATAGACTGGCTCGCCTACTGTCACGCTTGTGGCAAGTTTGAGGGGCTTGATTGTTGACGAGATGTTCGCGTGGAGGACTGCTAGGTCGGAGAAGCTATCGCTGCCTTTTAAGATCGCTTGAAGCAGTTCATCTTGGTAGGTTGAGACTACAAAGTAGGCTCCATTCTCTATGACATGGTGGTTTGTAACTATGTGGCCTTGGAGGTCGTAGACGAAGCCGGATCCCAGTCCAAGTCTTCGAAGGCTCTTGTCGTATACGGTTATCTGTAGCACGCTTGGGTAGGCTTCCTTGAATATCCTTACTGCGTCGCCTGCAAGTGATATGTTGGCGAATGTTACTGTGGACGTGTAGGTTACAGATGGCTGAGTTGAAGTCACTGTGGTTGTCTCTGTGATCTTGCTTGTGACTGTAGCCGTCTTGACGGCGGTGGTCATTCCTAACATCAGCCCGCTGGCTGCGGCTCCTATGACGATCGCTAAGATGGAGATTGCCTCGATCTTGCTGATAGCGGATGCCACATTTTTCGGCTGTCCTTAGGTACTATTAAGAGTTACTCTTGGGTGAAAGTCTTAAATCCTCTAGCGCCATCCATGCAGTTGGCATGTTGAAGGTGTCTGATTACTTTATGAAATATCTTCCAAGGGAGGTGACGAGTGAGGACATGAGTGTGATCGAAGAAAATGCGGAAAACCTCGGCTTCGACCGTAGGCTGATGATGGAGAATGCTGGTGCAGCTGTTGCCGACTTCATATCAGAGTGTATGGATGTTCGTGGCAAGGCGATTGTGGTTGTATGTGGCACGGGAAACAATGGAGGTGACGGATTCGTTGCGGCTCGTCATCTGAGAAACTTGGGTGCGAGTATTAAGGTCATCTTGCTTGGTCAGCCTTCAGATATTCGAAGTGAGCAGTCGAAGGCGAATTGGATTCTGATAGAGAACATGGAAGATGTAGAGAAAAGGTTTGTTAGGGATGTTTCTCAACTGTTGGATGCAGATAGGCTTCTTCAAGAGTCTGATCTTATTGTTGACGCGATATTGGGCACCGGAGTTGAAGGTGCCTTGAGAGAGCCCATACTCTCTGTTGTGGGCTTGATCAATAAAGCCGAAAAGCCAAAGTATGCTGTGGATACGCCTTCGGGGCTGAACCCTTCCACCGGGCAGGTTCACGGTGATGCAGTGAAAGCAGACTACACCATCACCTTCCATCGGATGAAGAGGGGATTTGCTGGGAAGAGAGAATACACTGGCACCGTTTCTGTGGTAGAGATAGGGATTCCTGCTGAAGCCGAATTCTTTGTTGGACCCGGAGACGTTAGAAGGGTGATCAAGCCTAGGAAGACCTACTCACACAAGGGTGAATATGGGTCGGTCTTGATCGTTGGTGGCAGTGAGCTGTACTCTGGTGCTCCAGCCTTGGCAGCGCTGTCTTCTCTTCGGACAGGCGCTGGTTTAGTCTATATCGCGGCACCGAAGAGTGCTGTGGTCTCCATAAGACGGAGATCTCCAGACCTGATAGTCTATCCCCTCAGCTCTAGCCATCTGGTGTCACAGGACGTTGCCGAGATAGAAGATTTCTCGATGAAAGTCGATTGTGTGGTCATAGGCCCTGGGCTTGGAATTCGGAGGGAAACCTCGGATGCTGTTCGTGAACTTGTCAAGAGGATCAAGGATAGGGTTCCGATCGTCTTGGATGCGGATGGTTTCAAGGCTATGGAATCTGATAGGGAGGCCTTGGAAGGCCTCGTCGCCACACCCCATGCTGGCGAATTCAGAAGGGTCTTTGGTGTTGAAGTGGGCGAACGATGGTGGGATAAGATCGAGAAGGCTGTAGAAGTGTCGGAAAAATATCGGTTTACGCTTGTACTCAAAGGTCATGACACTGTGGTAACTGACGGGTCCAAGGTTAAAGTGAACAGGTGGGGAACACCTGGCTTGGCAGTAGGCGGCACAGGAGACGTCTTGTCTGGAATACTGGCTACGTTCCTGGCATGGGGCAAAGACAGGTTTCTTTCGTCAGCTGCCGCAGCCTACGTTCACGGTGACGCTGGCAAGAGGGCTGTGATGAAGAAGGGCTTCCACATCTTAGCCTCAGATGTAGTCGAAGAAATTCCAGATGCTCTGAGGATCTTCGATAGGGAGCTTATAGGCTAGCCTACCTATTCAAGCTTCTCAATCAACTTCGAAAAAGTGGGAAGCACGATCAACATCGAACCGACTGTAACTACGGTCAGGAGGGTCAGAAACTCGTAGCCGACTACTTGTCTCGAAACCGCCTCTCTTGCTATTATAAGAGACATTTCTCCTCTTATAGCAAGGCCGACTGAGAGAGGTATGAGAGCTGTCTTTTGGACGCCTGCAAGTGTGCCCCCTCCAGCTCCGCCAAGGAACCTTGATAAAATTCCTGTTCCAAGCACGGCCGCGGCCACTGGCAGAATGCCTGGAACATCGTAGGGGTTGATGCTCAACCCAATACTTGCGAAGAAGACAGAGGCAAGAATTTCCTTCATCAAGAATATTCGATGCCCCATCTTTTCGCCTATCTTCTTGTATGGAATTATGGCTCCCATGATGAATGCGCCTGTTATGGCAGCCAATCCCACCTGTGTTGCGGCAAAGGCTAGGACAAGCCCCAAGCCAAGAAGCACGGCAAAGAGGACCTCATCTGAGAGGCTCTGACCATATCTCTGTATAAGTCTGGGCAGGATCTTGCTACCGAAGAAGATGGACAAGAATATGAAGAGGGAGGCGCTAAATGCCAGTCCGAAAACAGTCGTCCACGTGATGGCCTCCATGGTCACGGCGCTGAATGCGATCGTTAGAAGAAGTATCGATTCCACATCGTCCACTATACATGCTGTCAAGAGCGTTGAACCTGTTCTTGTGTCTGTCTTCCCCTGCAGGTTGAGCACTTGCGCAAGGACGCTGGTTCCACTTGGCGCGATTGCAACACCTAGAAGAAGTGCAGCTCGCTCAGACCATCCTATGGCCAATCCCACCAAATAGCCTAGAAACACTGACAGAAGGACACCCAAAGTTGTGAGAAGAAACGCTTTTCTTCCAGACTTCCAAAAGGCGGAAGCTTCAAACTCCAGGCCTGTAGTGAAGAGGATCATGACAGAGCCTAAGATTGCTAGAGTGTTGATCACATCTAGGTCGGTTACCAAGCCGATTCCACCAGGTCCGCCTATGAAGATCCCGACTACTATGGCTCCAATCAGTCCTGGAAGCCTGACCCGCTTGAAGAGTTCAGAGGCTAGTGAGGAGACCACTATTATGAGACCTACCTCGTACAATGCTACGATCGACGGATCCTGCAGCATGCTTCTGGCCTGACACCTATCATGGTGTCCAACAAGATAAATGTCTTGTCTTCATCAGGAACATAGGTTCAAAGCTATCAGATATCTGGCAAACTTGCACACCATGCGAATGGGGTTCGAAAAAGTTTAAGTAAGCTGGTAGAATTTCTAAGCCGGATTTGTTCTTTAGACAGATAAAATATCAAGGCGATAACTTTTCTTACCTCATCGTAGATGATGGAACACGGGAGGCGGCGGTGGTCGACCCCGGCTACAATTCTGAAGTGATCGTTGACATGATAAGAAGCCAGAAACTGCATCTCAAATATGTAATCAACACGCACCATCACCTTGACCACATCGGCGACAACGGTGTCCTGAAGAAGATCTTCGGATCCAAAGTTGTAGCCCATAGGCTGTCCCAAGTCGAGAAAGACGTTGAGGTAGATGACGGCGACATAATAACAGTCGGCGCTCTTTCGATAAGAGTTATTCACACGCCTGGGCACACGCCGGATAGTATCTGCTTACTTGTCGGTGACAAGCTGCTGACTGGAGACACACTTTTTGTCGGTGAATGTGGCAGAACAGACCTTCCAGGCGGAAGCTCCGAAGAATTGTACAATAGCCTCTTCGATAAGCTCGCCAAACTTGATGATAACATAGAAGTGTATCCTGGGCATGATTATGGGCCGCGTCCGAATTCAACCATCGGAACAGAAAAGATCACAAATTACGTTCTGAAGAAAAGGAGCTTAGAGGAATTCATAGAATTTATGCGACAGTAGTTAATCTCAGGAACAGGTTCGCATCAGGTTGCCATAACCATCAGAACCTTGGCGACCTTCTACGAAATACAATCGAACATAGAATACGTTAGGTTAAGTCTTGACCGAACTTTCTTAATATTGTCTTTGGGGTCCTAAGCGCATTTGACATTTTCTTAGTCCTTCTATACATGGAAGTGAATGTTCCTATCCTGACCGGGTTGAAGATGCTCCTGTTTCCTAGATGAACTTGAGCAGCTGGGTTCTGATCTCCTCACATGCCTCAGGCCTAACCGGTAAGGATGGCTTCCTTGGGAGGCCTGCTGGCTGTCCAAGTATATTAAGCGCCTCCTTGATCGCACTTACTTGATTGTTCTTTTTGACCAACAACTCGTTCAATAGAACAGCTTTCAGGTGAAGTCTTCTTGCCTCATCATAGTCTTTCCTTTGGAAGGCATCATATATGTCACAGCAGAGCTTAGGGACTACGTTTGCGATTGCAACGATGGCGCCGGATGCTCCGACCTCTAGGCTTGGAAGTATTACATCGGCTGTTCCTGCAAGGACTGATGTTTTGTCTCCGACATAAGCTATAAGCTCTGATATACGTCCTATAAGGCCACTTGAATCCTTTATACCCACCACCTGGCTGTATTCGTCGACAAGGCGTCTGACAACACCTATGCTCATATTGTATCCAGTGAACTTTGGTACATTGTATAAGATCACAGGGAGATCAACCGAATCTAAGACTATCCTATAGTGATTTAGAAGTTCGTCATCATTTGGTGTAAAATAATAAGGTGCAACGATTAATGCTGCGTCCGCGCCCACATCCTTCGCATCCTTGGTAAGGTCGATTGTCTCACGTGTGCTTGGGGCTCCAGTTCCAGCTATAACTGGCACTTGGCCGTTGACTTCATCGACTACGATCTCTATAACCTTTCTTCTTTCGGTTCTATCCATGTAGGGTGCTTCCCCATTGCTGCCGCATGTGACGAGTCCTGATGAGCCAGAGTTAATCCAGTAGTGGACGAGTCTTCTTAACGCTTGCTCGTCGATCTGTTCATCTTCATCAAAAGGTGTTATGTGAGGTGGCATTATGCCCTTTAGGTTCAACGCCATTTTTTCTCGAAGGATCTTTTATATTGCTGTTTATATGTGTTATCTCGGCGAAGAGAAGTTGTAAGAAATGGTGTGTTGTCCTTCTATGATTGGATGGTTGGAAATGTCGCTTGAACTCGTATTGGGTGAGGAATCGCTTATGTATTCCTGTTGTGATGCTAGCGAGTATGAATGTTAGGAAGGTCGCCTGCATAGGCGTTGGGTTGATTGGGCAGGGTTGGGCAACCCTTTTCGCATGGAAGGGCTATGATGTGAATCTTTACGATTCAAATAGAAAGTCGCTGGAGCATGCCTTGATTCATATTAGGTCAAACCTGAACCTTCTCGAAGAAAGTGGCATGCTCGGCGGCCAGTCTGTCAATGAATGTCTTGAAAGAGTCAAGATTCAACCAAGCATACGCGATGCTGTGGGAGGCGTAGACTATGTTCAGGAATCAGTTCATGAAAGCTATCAAGTTAAGAAGAAGGTCTTCAAGGACATGGATGATTTCTCGTGCGAGTATACGATATTGGCAAGTAGTTCATCTGCACTGAAAATGTCGATCATCCAGAAGGCGACTAGAAATCAAGCAAGATGCATACTTGTTCACCCATGGAATCCGACTCATCTTATGCCGTTGGTGGAAATCGTGCCAGGCAGAAAGACTTCCCCAGATACAGTGAATGCAGCAAAGGATTTCATGATCACGTTAGGTAAAGTTGTTGTGGTGCAGAAGAAGGAGTTGACGGGTACGGTAGGCAACCGGCTTGCCGCAGCCTTGTGGAGAGAAGCGATAGACTTGGTCAACAGGGGCATTGTGGGAGTAGATGATATCGATCGAGCTGTTCTTGCAGGCCCAGGCATGCGTTGGGCGACTGTCGGCCCTCATCTAAGCTATCATTTGGCTGGTGGAAAAGGTGGAATAGGAGGGTACCTTGATCACATCGGCCCAACCATGGAGGCTAGGTGGAGAAGTCTTGCCAAATGGACGTCTATTCCGCCTTCTGCCAGAACAAAGTTGTCTGAGGAGATCAAGAGATCATATGTTAATAGGGAAATGCCTATTGAAGAAGTTTGCAGAAAGAGGGATAGAGACTTGATAAAGCTTCTGAAGATGTTCTATTATAGAACAGACGAGCCTGTTCAATTTGGCTTTTAGCATCTCTTCCGACTTTGCTAAACACTGAGCGCCCACGAAAATGCTTAATAGAGTAGATCTGATCATGCCAGAGTATATGATGTACCTAAATGAGCTTGAGGCAGCAAGGGGCTTCGGAGAAGTATTTAGCTTGGTAAAGATGGCTGTGAGCGAAAGATTAAGATTGCACAGGGCTGGCTTAGCATTGGTGCTTATGGACTTGCCACCCAACGTGCTGGCACAGCATCAGATAGGATCGAACGCAATCGTCGTGGACAAGAAGGTCATTGACGCCATAGACAGCACTTCTAGAAGTAGACTGGAACGTAATTCATATGTTTTTGTGATCCTTCTTCACGAATACCTCCACAGCCTTGGAATAACAGACGAAGAAAGGGTGCGAGCCCTCGTCTTGGACGTCGTTGAGTACACTTTTCCCGGCAATCAGACGATACGGGCAATCGCCCTGAACCCGACCATCATGATCGCCGACAGGTCCATCACCTCGACACAGTCAAAGACCTTGCCCTTGCTTGTTAGAGATTTTGACAGGGAAAGCATGCCTTACATAGGCTGAGCAAGATTATACGTCCAATTTACCTTACCCGCCGTCCAAGGCTGTTAAGAATTTGATGCAGACGTCAGCAACTCTAGCCGAAGGTTCTTGCTTTTGCGATTTCGTCCACTTCTTTAGCGAGCTCCTCTGGAAGCTTGACATTGACGTACTTTTTTGCCATGCCAGTTCTACGCATGTAGGTTGGTGGAAAAGTTTAAATATCAAATGGATAAAGTCTATACAAAACACAAGAGTCGAAGCGGTGATAGTGTGTCTGAGGAAAAGATTAAGAGTATTGTGTATGGTTTTGGTGAAGCGTTCGTGAAGAGAGATGTGGAGAAGATGCGGTCTGGGTTTCGCCAGCGGGCACGTTCAAAGGCAAGGAAGAAATAAAGCATATCTTGACTTGGGACACTCAGACTATGCCGACTGTGAAATCTACACGTTCTGGAATTGGATTAATAGTAAAAGAGAATAAAGCTGTTGCCGAGGGCATCGACGAGGGCTGGGTTGAAGGCAAGAAATTTGAAATGCTCGCCATTACCGTATTTGAATTCAACCATGACAAAATTCAGCACATCAGACTCTTCTACGATAGACTGTCCGTCATCAAGCAAGTGACAATGCAATACAAAGGAGTAACGGGATGGTTTGCAAAAAGGCTGATTAACTACATAGTAGGACGTGCCGAAAAGGGGCTGCATTAGGATTTTCCTCAATTGACCTTTTTTGAAGACTTTGGGAAGTGCGGAAAAGCTCTAGCTGAACTGAGATAGACTACGCTATTTGGCAATTCGGGTGTTAAACGATGGTTGACATACCAACAGTTTCGATAACAATAGCGTCTGCAAGTGTTGTGGCTGGTCTCATCTATTACAGTCTCACTAAGAAGCAAAAAGGTATTCACGCTCATCCCTAAGGGAGGCGATGTTCGATATGATTGCCACACCTTCATCTCATGAGACACAAAGTTTGTCATTTTGATTGTGGTTTTGCCGAAGAACATCAGACGAGCACCTTTTAAGACAGCAAATCCAGAAGTTGGCAACGTACTTGAAACTGGAAATTATTTTGAAAATTTAAGCGCAAGATGGAAGAAGTTAACGGAAAACATTAAAAAAGATATTGAAACTTGACTGATCATTATGAATGAAGATGAGATGCTGCTGAGCTAATTTTCTGGAATAAAAAACATGTCTAAGGGTCTTTCAATTTCAGCAGCTCATTTATTGTACTCTCTTTCAAGCCTCGACATAAATGGTTTGAGGTTTAGGAAGAATTTTGCGAAGACACCACATTTGTTGCATGCTCAGAAGTCAGGGCTCTTGAGCTCGCAAAAATATTCTCTACTCTTATAATCGTGGGGTAGTCTTTGCGTAAGAGCAAATCCAGTATACTACCAAGGTAGTTAATATTGATTGACATATTTCTCTAACTGATTTCTGGAACAATGCAAAAGTAAATGTCACTTTAAGGATCTTACTGTTGGAAGGCTATAGCATCTGCTGGACTTTGAAGAAGATATTTTTATCTTCTCTTTGGATTTTTATCCTCGAATCTATTGATTTATGAAGTTCAGGGTTCTACGATGAAGTATGTGAACGTTGTATCTTTGCCGACTGCCTTGGTCAGGTTTATCGTGAACCTATTGTTCGTTGGATCCCTTTGGACCCATGATATGGCAGCATCTCCTCCTAGGACAGTGGGGTCACTCGTCAACGTTACAGATATATGACTTTTGCCTGTTATAAGTCCAGAAGCTACATTTACCGCAAAAGATTTCCTTAGACGAGGTATCGTTCCACTGCTAACTGTGCTAAAGCTGCTTTTTCCCTCCACTCTTAGAGCAGTTCCATTTGCACTTTCAGCTGTGGCTTGAACCCCTCTCCCGTTAACTGTCACTCCATATACCCCAGTCCCAAATGTTGATCTTCCATGAACACCTTCACCAATAGTTGAAAGCCCGACATACCCATTCCTTGGGGGCACATGCCAAGGATGCCGATAGGAGGATGGTGAGTTGGAGGGGGTACAATTTTTTCTCCAATATTCTCTACTGCAAATACACTTGGGAGTGGTATAAGGCCTGACTCTATGTCTGCTTGTGGTGCTGAGTCAACTTTTGCCCTAGCATTACCTTTTCCATCCACCTTCAAAGCGGTTCCTTTTTCGCTGAATGCATGTACGCCGATGCCACCCGCTTCACCTGATAATCCCCTTACGCCAGTGCCTTTCTCTCCTCCGCCACCACAGACGCCTACTCCATTGGGATTGGATGTCCAACCCATAACACCTGGCCCACCATTTTCATCCGTGTGTCCGATGACTCCAGTTCCATACACTGAATGCGCGTCTATTCCATCACCGTATACACTGCCTCCATGGACGCCATGAGATTTTTCTGAAGCTCCAGCTACACCTATTCCAACTGAACAGCCTTGTATAGCAACGCTATTTGTCGTATTATCCACTCCGAATCCACAACTTTTATCCCCCGCATGTGTTATAAGCCTTGTCATATCGCCAAAGCTTGCTTCGTTATCTGTTTTTCCTATAATCAAACTATCACCTGTGGCCGCATGAGCTTCCTCAGCAAGTGGCTTTATCGCCAAGCCTGCGGCAGCTACTGCAGCTAGAGCCAGCAGCTTCCTCTTGTCTATAGTCTTTCTTGATTCTTCACCCTGAACTTCTTCTAATACGTTTTCCAATTTTGCTCGAACCTAATTCACTGGCATTCCTTATAATCCTTTTTTTATTTTTGCACAAGTTACTTGATGAATATTCGACAAAAAAACTAAATTTGGATAGTTAGTTAACACAAATTTGGATAGTTAGTTAACACAATCAGAAGAAAAAAGCAAAATATTGCTGTAATATGCTGATATGGAATTTATTAATTTTTTCTCACACTTTAGAAGCCTATTAGATGTGGTCTTTGAGTAGCTTCGGGAAACATCTTTGCCATCCAAGATGGAGATACCTCGACATAGAACTTCTTTTGAGATTCCATCCAGCGAAAGAACTTAAATCGAATGAATCAAATCCAAAGTCCGAAACTAGCGAAGTAGCTCTGACATGCCTTAAAGCGTGCAAATTGAAGGGCCTATTCCTAGGAGCAAAATAGTTTTTATTTTTACTATAGCCTCCAGTACTATATTGCAGGCCTTGAAAGGCTTCCTTTGCTTTAGACCAAGCTTTCTGTCTAGTGAAAGGAAAGAGCCTATTGTCTCCAACTTCATCATAGAAGTCATATAGGATCTTGGTCCAAGGCTCATACCTCTCATTGAGGGGTAAAACTACTAGTCTAACAAGTCCTCTCCTCTTAGCTGTCCTAACAGTGTATATTGCAGCCTCTTCCTCTATAGGTCCAAGCTTAAAGGCGTCTGTTCTAACCTCTGTTCCCTTTGGACCTCTAGGGTTTGTTTTATGGTCTCCTGGGCTGGCATAACTGACAACCTCACTTATTCGTGCAGCGAAGAGATAGCAGCACATGAGACAGAGTCTAACCTCTCGGTCACCTACAGACTGAATTCTCTCTCGCTTTTGCTGGATCAGAATAGACAAGGTCACTCAAAGACATTGAAAGAAGAGCTTGAATTTCGCAAATTGTAGAACAAACACTTCAGTGAGCATCAAAGCCTTGAGCCTAACAAACTCTTATAAGGAACAAAATGTTGACGAAAGAATCGACCAAATATGAAGTATGTCAGGTTAGGTTGGTCAGGGCTAAAAGTCTCCCAGATCTGTATCGGATGCTGGCACTTTGGAAACACAGAACCGTGGATGATCGAAAAAGAAGAATCAAGAAAAGTTGTGGATAAAGCCCTGGACCTAGGAGTAAACTTCTTTGACACCGCCAACGTGTATTCTCTTGGCAGATCAGAGGAGATCGTGGGAGAACTGTTGGAGGCTGTCAGGCGGGAGGTCATTATTGCAACAAAAGTCTGCAATCCAATGGGGGAGAAGCCTAATCAAAGAGGTCTCTCGCGCTGTCACATAATTGATCAGGTGCAGGAGTCTCTCAAGAGGTTGCGGACTGACTACATCGACCTCTATCAGATACATAGATGGGACTATGATACAACGATGGAGGAGACGCTTTCAACCTTAAATGACCTTGTTAGAAGTGGAACTGTGAGATACATCGGCGCATCGAGTATGTGGGCGTGGCAGTTTGCGAAAGCGCTGTTCATCAGCCAAATGAATGGCTGGGAAAAGTTCACTAGTATGCAGAACAAATGGAACCTACTCTATAGAGAAGAAGAGAGAGAAATGGTGCCTTTATGCAAGGACCAAAATATCGGCATAATACCATACAATCCGGTTGCCGTGGGCCTATTAGCTGGAAGATACCTCAAAGAAGGAAAGATCACGTTGGAGAAGACCGACATGAGAAGGTTGCAGCCAGATGATAAGCTGTCATCCTATTACTATAAGCCATATGTTGAGCCACCTGAGAACTCTGAGATAATTAGGAGAGTGATGGAAGTCGCTCAAGACAAGGGAGTGAAGCCAGCCCAGATAGCTCTCGCATGGCTTCTCAAAAAGGGTGCAACAGTTCCCATTGTTGGCACATCCAAGCCTGAGCATGTCCAGGAGGCGGTTGAAGTGACAGAAATCGGTATCAGTGACAAGGAAGCCGCCTATATGGAAGAGCCTTACAAGCCTAAACCCGTAGCAGGACACAAGTAGGCATGTACTTGAACACCTGTACATGAAATCAATGTTTCTGAACTTTGACAGGAAGCGTAGCAGAAGCCCAAAGGTTTTGACGATAGCTTAAATAACGTCAGACTCAAAAAAAGTGGACATGACAAGTAAGATTAAGTGTGTACGCGCAAGAGAAGTATTTGACACGCGAAATATTCCCGCTCTAGAAGTGGACGTGATCCTAGAAGACGGAAGCCTCGGCAGAGCAATAGCGCCTTCGGGAACCTCAAGGGGTGCCAACGAATCTGTCGACCTAAGAGATTGTGACCAATCGTACTTTAAGGGAATGGGTGTCTGGAAGGCGATCAAGAATGTGGAAACGTTGATCGATGAGGTGCTAAGAGGAAGTGATGCCACCGATCAAGAACATATAGACAGGTTGATGATCGAGCTTGATGGAACAAGAAACAAGTCCAAGCTGGGAGGAAATGCGATGATAGCCACTTCAATTGCGAATGCGAAAGCTGCAGCTGAATCGCTGAATATTCCACTGTTTGAGCACTTAGGAAAGGGAAAAGAAATACCACTTTCATGGTTCTTGGTGATGATTGGGGGGCCGATCTACGCAGGAGAAGGTTTCAAGACCTCCGACATACAAGAGTTCGCATACTACGCATTGAACTCGAAAAGCTACAGAGAAGGATACACCATGACATTAGAAATCTACCAAGCATTACGCAAAAGTTTGGAGAAGAAGGGATACGCACTGCCAAGACTAGGAGGAGGATGGCTTGCCCCTCTATTCTCATCAAATGATGAAGCTCTGTCGACCATGACCAACGCTATAGAAGAGGCAGGATATTCGCCAGGAGAAGATTTCGCAATATATCTGGATGTGGCCTCCACTCACTTCTACAAGAACGGAATGTACCATCTTGAAGCTGACAATAGAATGCTGACAAGCCAAGAGATGGTTGACTTCCTCGAAGACATGTGCAACACATATCCTATCATAAGTATAGAGGATGGTCTCAGCGAAGAAGATTGGGAAGGATGGAAGTTCTTGACCAAGAAAATAGGTCATAGAACACAACTGGTAGGAGATGACATATTTGCTACAAGCCCTCAGAGGC
>CAYUWR010000008.1:0-4213 GCA_964448685.1 uncultured Nitrososphaeria archaeon | reverse complement strand
ATCCTCGATGATTCCACGTCTATCATCTGACCTGATACCGTAGATCTTCGCATAGATCAGGAGGTTCTCGTAGCCGCTGATGTCAGTCCAGACACTCATCTCCTGTGGAACATAGCTTACGATCTTCCTCACCTCAGCCCCCTCCCTTGAGACGTCTAATCCGAAGACTGAAGCGCGGCCTGAGGTTGGCGTAAGCTGAGTGGTCAAGATCCTCATCAGCGTAGTCTTCCCCGCACCATTTGGGCCGAGCAGGGCGAAGACCTTGCCAGCTTCAACCTGCAGGTCAACCCCATCCAAAGCCCTAACATTCCCCTCGTAAACCTTGACAAGCTTTTCCACCACAACAGCAGCCTCCATCTCTCTCAAACTCAGCCCAAAGAACCCTCCTATATAAGCCATGGCGTTAGAACTTGCCCTCAGACGACTGAATCCATCAACATGTTAGCTTTCATCTGAAACCCTAATTAGTTGCATGATTCAGCCTCCTTCGACTCACCTTGCCAAGCCAAACCAATCCGACGATAGTGGAATACCTGTACTGAAGCCACCTCTACTTCTTTATCCAAGCCAGGCGAGGGCTTTATTTCTTAGATATAGAGACATTTTCTCTAAAGAAACGCTTATATCCACGTCCTTCACATAATGGGGATTGAAAGATGATATGACGTCAGAACCTAAAAAGGTGGAGAGAAGAACTTTTCTGAACTATGCGATTGCAGTGGTTGCGACTGGAGTTGTAGTTGGAGCAGCAACATATCTTGCGTTGCCGAAGGAGGCTGTAGAGAAGACTGTTACGTCCACCGTGACGACTACGGTCGAAAGGACTGTGACCAGCACCGTAACTTCTGGAACCCAAACTACTGTAGCTCCTAGTGAAAAGATCGAAGACTTTCTCGCGAAGGTATCTGGGCCGTATAGAGGTCAAACTGTTAGAATCATTGCTGAGTCAACTGCTAGCTCAATGTGGCTGAACGAAACCAAGCGTGCGAAATTTGAAGAGATCACGGGAATCAAGATAGAGTATGAATTGCTTGGATGGGACGATGTCATGAGGAAGGCACTCTTGGATGCGCAGCAGAAAGCAGGCGCCTATGACCTATACTACATCGATGAAAGTGAGATCATGGCTGCAGACTTTGAAAATGGCTACATCCTGGATTGGTATAAGTTCGCGAATGAACACAAGGATCTACTGTGGCCCCACTACGATGTCGGAGACCTAATCCCCGTAAGATACTTCACATATAATGGGATGCTCGCCGGCTTCCCATTTGAACATTTCCTGAGGCTCTATGTGTATAGAAGAGACTTGTTCGAAGATCCAAAGGAAAAAGCAGCTTTTAAGGCTAAATATGGATGGGATCTACGGCCAGCTACGACATGGGATGAATATAGACAGATAGCAGAATTCTTCACACGCCCTGATGAAGATCTTTATGGGCATGTCTGCCAACCCAATCCGATGTCTTTGCCCTGCGATATCTTTCAAGGCCTTGCTGGATACGGCATAACTTCATATGGTTACACACTCGGTCGAAGAGCATCGTACAAGAACGGGGGCCTGCTAGACTCTGTAGGCGCAGTCGCCTGGCTAAAGCGGTACATAGACCTTCTGAAGTTCGGACCAAAAGGAATAGAGAACTTCACATGGGATGATGAAGGAGCCTCGTACACAACCGGACGCATAGCGCAAGGATGGCTATGGACTGAAAACTTTTCTTACATACAGGATCCAGAGAAGTCCAAAGTTGCCGGCAACATCCTCTGCTCCATACCTCCTGTGGAGCCAAAATACTGGAGATTTTATGTACCCACAATATATGCAGATGCCGGAGTCTATGCCATAGCGGCAAGTGGCAACCACAAAGAGGCAGCTTTCCTCTGGGGACAGTATGCCACGAGCCAAGAAATGCAGGTTGAACAGATGAAAGCACTCAGAGGAGTATGCACTAGAAACTCGCTCCTCTGGAGCCCGCTGGCTGACGAACTCGACGCCAAATACAAGATGAACATTTATGCGATGATGCGCCGCGCCTGGACAGAAGGGCTCTTAATGGGGCAACACGTCCCCATGGCTGAAGAGCCAGTTGCCAGAGACATCCTTTGGAAGCTGGTCGTCGATGCGATAGCTGGAAAGACTACGCCAGAAAGTGCACTTTCTGAGGCGGCTGCAGCGATTGACGAAAAATGGAAATCGATGGGATGGCCAGATCTGAAAGGCTATTGAACAAGTCCACAAAAGTTTCGTCTCCAACTGCCTGAGGTTACCTAGGATGGTCAAGTTTAGGGCATGGTATCTACTATTACCGGCAGTATTACTTCTCGCTTTCGTCGACCTAGCTCCCTTCTTTTACGAGCTCTACCTTAGCTTCACAAGATGGATCTTCACAGTCCCCAAACCACCAACCTATATTGGCCTAGAAAACTACAAATTCTTAGTAAACGATTCAGCATTCCTTGGGTCCCTAACACTCGGCACTCTTTTTGCTTTCACCGGCGTCATCATCCAGCTTCTGATCGGGCTTGCCACGGCATTCATAATCCACCGCAGGTTTAGAGGTGTAGGCGTCTTCAAAGTCATCCTCACACTTCCTTTGGCCATCGCGCCCGTAGCTGTAGGATCCATGTGGAGGCTTATGATGTACCCTGGAATCGGCCCAATTCCCTACTATATGGAACGATTGCTGGGAATCGATTGGGATATCACAGCAAACTCAGACGCTGCATTTGCAACCACCATCATCATGGATACATGGCACTGGTTGCCCCTCGTTGCACTGATTTTGCTTGCAGGCATAGAGAAGGTGCCTCTGGATATTCTTGAAAGCGCCGAGGTTGACGGGGTGGGTAATTGGCAGAAACTCATGCACATATTTCTCCCATTGATAAAATATGAAGTTGCCCTTGTTGTGCTTTTGAGAGCTATGGACGCATTCAGAATCTTCGATGAAATCTGGATGTTGACCGGTGGAGGCCCAGGTAGCGCAACACGCTATCTAAGTCTACTACTTTATACGTTGATATTGAGGGGGTGGGACATAGGATATGGTGCTACGGTCTCAATCATCTTCCTTTACATAATTATAGTGGTATCCTGGATTCTCTATCAAATAATAGCGAGAGTGAGTGAGTGAGATGAGGAAGACAAAGCGAAAGCTGGTTTTTGACGCCCTTTTCTATCTAGTGGTCATACTAATGGTTGTGGCAATATTGTTTCCAATACTGTGGACAGCTGAAACATCGTTGAAAGGAAAGCAGTCGATCTTTGCAAGCAGCCCACAGTGGTGGGGTTTCCCGATCGAAAACAACTACTATCGCCCATTTGTGGTAGAAGGATATTTCAGAATGCTGTGGAACTCTATATTCACGGCTGTTGGCAGCGTGATAGTTACGGTGCCCCTGGCCTTCCTCGCGGCCTACGCATTTTCACGTTATAGAATATTCGGCGCTCCAACAATATATTTCTGGAGCCTGACCTGCCGTATGGGCCCAGAGGCGGCGTTTATCATACCCTACTATCTGATGATAAATAGACTCGGACTCTACGACAACGATCTAAGCCTCATCCTCTGCTACAGCCTATTCAACCTTCCTCTCGCCATATGGCTTATGAAATCAGGCATAGACGCTGTACCTAGAGCAATGGATGAAGCAGCCTTGGTTGACGGATGTTCCATCTACAAACTCTTAAGATATGTTGTTCTGCCTATGGCTACCCCCTCGATCGCCGCAGCATCAATACTAGTATTCGTTTTCAGCTGGAACGAGTACCTTCTTGCATCTGTGCTGACTGGGCTTCGGGCTAGAACCATAACGGTGGGACTGCAAGCCTTCATCACAACCATCGGCATAAGATGGGGTGAAATGGCAGCGGTGTCTATGGTCGCTCTAATACCGACTGTAGTGATGGTCGCAGCGCTCCAAAAGTATATCGTAGCAGGTCTTACACTAGGAGCTGTCAAAGGCTGAGGGGGATTCGCAATGAAAGAGCAAGTTAAGAAAAAGAAGGCGCCGTACAGCAACAGAATATTCATAGGAATTTCTCTAATGATATTCATAGGCCTACTCTGGCTCAAATATCTGCCACAACATCCAATAGAAATTGCGTTCATAATCTCCTTGATCGCACTATTCCTCCTACTCAAATATCGCTAGCAATGCAAAGATCTTGAATTATACGAATAGGGTGAACTACGACAGGGATGGCCAAGGG
>CAYUWR010000007.1:0-16612 GCA_964448685.1 uncultured Nitrososphaeria archaeon | reverse complement strand
TGCTGTCTTCAAGCCAAGCTGTGCAAGGCGTAATGCGGCAACATATCCGGCTGGACCTGCCCCAATAACCACAGCCTTGTAGCTCATAAGATAGGGTGCAGCTTTGCCTAAGATAAATCTTCTCTAGAAAATAGCTATATGAGATCATAGACTTGTCTAGCAAGTCTAAATATTAAGGTTAGCGCTTTAGTAACCTACGTGGTCACCTAAGTGGATCGGAATAGAATACCCAAAGCATGATGTCAGCCGAATTCTCCTCATAAACAAGGAAAGGTTCCCAAAATGGTTTCCCGTAATGGAATTCGCCAAAATGAGCAGGATGCTGGCTGAAAAAAAGTGAGCCTACAATGTATGGGGATGAACTAAGGAAGAATCCCTGCATCAGTTCTGTTTGATGAGACCGAGGCACGAGAGGCCTTAAAAATCGCTAGACGGGTTCACAGTTTCTTTCTTAAACTTCACAAGGAAGCATGGGGACAATGAATAACAGTGGATGACGGCTGCGATGACAACCGAATTTAGAGTTTCCTTGGAGGGCGAGTAGAGGAGCTCTGCTGGATGTAATAAGAAGCCTGGATAAAATTTATTAGTATATTTCCATGGAAATTTCGTATGGGTCAGGACGGATCATATCCTATTCTCACAATAGCCATGCCAACATATAACAGAGGGTACTGTATCGACAAAGTCTTACAATCTGTCTTATCACAGTCTTATCCAAAGAAGAGTATCAAACTGGTTTTCGTGGACAACTTTTCAACTGACGGCACATTTGAGGCCCTCCAAGACTTTGTGGAACGTGAGAAGGAGAAATATTTGGCCGTGGAGCTTCATAAGACAAAATCTAACATACCCCAAGCGAGAAATATCTGTTTGAAGAGTATGCTTGGCGACTTCATCCTATTTTGGGATAGCGATGTTCTGGCTCCGGATTCTGAAGCCGTTGATAGAATGGTTAGATATATGCAGAATGAAAATGGTGTTGCGGCTATCGGCTTCCCATATTATCTAGAAGGGGAAAAAAAGGTTGACGAGAAGATATACATGATGAGGTTAGGTGAGGACTTCACAAAAGTTTCTGGACTCGGTCTGGGATTCACATTGATAAGAAGACAGGTCTTCGACAAGGTAGGCGGCTTCAATGAAAGGATGGAATATTCAGAGGACACCGAATTCTTTTTGAGGGTTAAGAAGGCGCAGCTTAGGGCCGTGGCGGACAGTCGAAGTCATTGTAGGCATCTTAAACCAGAAGTCTTCAGGCATTCGAGAGGATATGTGGCTGCTTCAAGGAGCCTCAACTACCTGAAATATGTGAAATATTGCTTCACAATTATGCCGCGAATCTATGATGGCTTTTTGGCTACTGGTTCTCGGACACACTACTTTAGGCTGATCGTGTATCTTTTTCTCCCCCCTGTAGTTCTTGCATCCTTCTTCTACTGGTTTGCTGCACCATTGTACTTTCTACCTTTGCTGGCTTATCACATATACAAGGCAAAACGAAATCGTTTATATGGTCTTGTCAGTTTCGCCTTCTACCTCCTACCCGGTGTGGCGATCTCTTACGGTTACGTCTTTTACAAGTTGGGACTTAGGAGATGGAAAGTAAGGTCTTTCTCAAGTAGGTGATACTGGCTTCGGAAGTCAGGAATGTGGCTGCCCCGATTTCTATTTTGTGGTTCAAAGTGTCGATCGTGCCAAATGATTGAGTTCAAGCCTTTTTTCAAGGCTTACCAGCGTTGAACCAGCCTTTCATGATATATATGTAAGTCAGATATTGCGTCCTTGCGGCGTCAAGGTCTCTACTGTTCAAGTATATTAGGAGGGATTTGTATGGCCCCAAGACCATATAAGCAATTATATTTCTAAGCCTTACTAAACCTAACGTCTTTGAGGCTTGACCAAACATGTACCAGTCTTTTGGCCTTTCTCTCTCATGGGCTATGTGGTAACAGAATGGCCTACCTGTCGAGATCCACCTGTATCCTCTGCTTTCGATGTAACTTCTGATATAATGGTCTTCCAACACATGCAGGTTTGAAGGTATTTTTATTCCCTCTATCGCCTCTCTTCTTATAATGGTATCATGAGTTAGTCCTCGTCGTCGTCCTGCTTTCACGGCCACCCACTCCTCATTCTTTCCATACACCTTTGCCATTGTCGAGTATCGTACTTGGTATGGAGTGGCCCTTTGAAGCGCTGCCCCCCACACAGCTCCAACGGAAGGTGCATCGAGGTATTTCCTTGCCCATTCAAACCATCTCTCACATAATACCACGTCGCTATCTATGAACATAAACCAATCTGTTCTTACCTCTTCGATTCCTTTTTGTCTTGATGTGGCTCTATTTCCTTCTGCATCTGAAACTATTTCCACTTTTGGGTAAGACTTTACGAGCTCTAATGTCCCATCTGTGCTTCCACCGTCAACAACTATTAGCCTTGATACAGGAACGTTCCTGTACAATGAGTCCAAACATTCTTCTAGGCATGGTTTGAAACTGTTTTTTGTTAACATTATGGCGTCTAATTGTGTCATTTGGTTTAGAGGGAAATTCTTGCATTATTTTAATCTTTAAAGAATGATCATCTTGTCTCGAGTAGAGTACAGGGCCATGCCGTCATAGAAGACATAGGCTTGAGACAACCATTAAATCTGACTGTCCACTGCCTGACGGGGTTCGTCGTAGTATTTTGTCCAAGATGTGTCAAGTGGCCTGAATTTGAAGCCGTAGCTTATTATGCCTCCCCTATCTTGTTCGAACAGTTTTCTGAAGCAGACTTCCACGTCCATGTCTATTTTGATCTCGTCTGGCTCACAGTCTACGAGTTGAGAGAGAACCTTCGGCCCCTCGTTCAGTTGTACGATCGCTACTGTGGATGGCGTGTAGTCTTCGAACATCTTGGGTGCTGCATGTATTATTGTATAGCTGAAGACCTTTCCTCTGCCTGAGAACTCTATCGGTGTAATCTTTCCTCTTCTGCGGCATTTCGGGCAGACCTTTGTCGGCGGAAAGAATGTGTTGCCGCATGTCTCACACTTTGATCCCAGAAGTCTGTATCTTTCCCTCATTCTCCTCCAGTGTGCTGGTGCTGCTGATAGGCTCATCAAATCAGCTCCTCGACAGTATTGTGACGACCGCTGTGGCACCTGATCCTCCGACGTTATGTGCTAGACCAATTTCCGCTCCACTTACCTGTCTGCCTTTTTCAGCTTCTCCTCTAAGCTGCTTTACAAGCTCTACTATCTGTTTTACTCCTGTCGCCCCTACTGGGTGGCCTGCTGCCTTCAGCCCCCCGTCTGTGTTGACTGGCAGCGTTCCCCCAACATAGGTCTGTCCCTCATAGTACAGTTTCGAGGCTTCACCTTTCTCGCAGAATCCTAGATCTTCTATCGCAAGAAGCTCTGCTATTGTGAAGCAGTCATGTACTTCAACTACGTCGACGTCCTTTCTCTCTATGTGTGCTAGGCTGAAGGCTTTGTTCGCCGCGTTGACGGTCGCGTCCATCGTGCACATGTCTCTTCTCTTGAGTAGGCTTAGGGTGTCGGATGCTGGAACACTCGCTCTCACAATGATTGGGGTGTCGGTGTACTTTCTTGCGGTCTCAAGTGGCGCAAGTATTGCTACTGCCGCGCCGTCGGATATCGGGCTGCAGTCATACTTTCTCAGCGGTTCAGCTACAGGAGGCGCTGTGAGCGCGTCTTCGACTGTTATCTTGTTTCTGAAGTGTGCTAGGGGGTTGAGGCTTCCATGGTAATGGTTCTTCACAGCCACCTCCGCCAGCGCTTCACGTTTGACCTTATACTCGTGAAGGTATCTTGTCGCTATCAGGGCGTAGAGTCCTGGAAAGGTTGCCCCAAAGTATGCCTCCCATTCGAAGTCCATCGCTCCAGAGAGTACGCTTGTAGCCTGCTCTGGCTCCACGTCCGTCATCTTCTCTACGCCGCCGACTGCGACGATGTCGTATAGTCCAGAGGCCACTGCCAGGTATCCTTGAGAGAATGCCATGCCACCTGATGCACATGCGGCCTCCACCCTCAGTGATGGGATTGGGTTCAACCCCAGAAAGTCTGCGACAAGGGCGCCTATATGCTCCTGTCCAACAAACATTCCACCTGACATGTTTCCTACGACAAGGTATTCTATGTCCTTTCCGCTGATTCCTGCTTCCTCGACTGCTTTGACTCCTGCCTCCCACGCCAGGTCCTTTAGGCCTTTGTCCCAATGTTCTCCACATTTTGTAGCTGAAGCAGATATTATTGCTACATCTCTCTTCTTGAACAAGCTCCTAACCTCTGTATAGTCTTCTATTCTTTGCGTACATCGAATAGCTTAGGTAACTTCTTCTTTCCACATAATATTTGACTGGTGGTGCAAGCTTTTTTCTCTCCTCCAGCTGGTCTGTTACGTTGATGCTGAAGGAGTCTGAGCCAGCTCCTGAACCATACGATGTCATGAGTATCCGGTCTCCTGGCCTTGCTTCGTCGAGCACTGCAGCCAATCCGAGCAGTGAAGACCCAGAATATGTGTTGCCTATCTTTTGGACGACCAAGCCTGTTACAACCTTCTTCGGCTCAAAGCCCAAGATGCCTGCTGCCTTAAGAGGAAACTTGGTGTTCGGCATATGAAAGACCGCATAGGTGTAATCGTCTGGGCATGTGCCAAGCGTCTCCATCAGCGCTTTACTGCATTTTATGACCTGCTCAAAGTATGCAGGCTCACCTGTGAACCTTCCCGCATGCCTTGGATACAGCGACCCCTCCCTCCTCCAGAAGTCTGGAACATCTTGTGTGTAAGAGCAGGTCCCCTCTATTTCGGCGAGGATGTTGTCTCCTCCTAGAATGAATGCTGCCCCTCCAGCTGCGGCGGTATATTCGAGGGCGTCTCCGGGCGCACTCTGTGCTGTGTCAGCGCCTATCGTCATCCCATACTTTAGATATCCTCCTTTGACAAGCCCTAGGCAGGCCTGCATTCCTGCCGTTGCCGCCTTGCATGCGAACTCTGTGTCTGCTGCTGTAACATGCGGCGTGAGACCAACTGCTTCTGCGACCGTCACCGCTGTCGGTTTCACAGCGTAAGGATGAGATTCTGATCCAACATATATCGCGCCTATCTCATTCCCCTTTACTCCATTGGCCCTCTTCATCGCGTTTCTGGCTGCTTCAACGGCTATTGTGGCGGTGTCTTCGTCGATCGATGGCACAGACTTTTCCTCCACTCCTAAGCCGCTCTTTATGTTTTCTGGGTCTTGACCCCACAACCTTGCGATGTTTTCTGTCTTAATCCTCCATTTTGGAATATATGCGCCATATCCAACTATTCCGACTTTCATCATTTCATCTCCAGGCGGTTCTGTTTAGGTTTGCCACCGACTAAATGACTTATTTAAGACTTCTTTCTACGTCCAGTTATTAGTTAAGCGTCTAAGATTAGTTGAAAGGTTGCCTCCGAGTAGGCCTTTAGGTAACATGGTGTTATTTTTCCTCTATGATCTCGTAAGAGTATGTTATTTTAGCCGCTTTCCCCAACATTCCACCAACAGAACAATATTTCTCATTCGAGAGCCTAACGGCGTTTTCTACAAGATTCCTGTTGAGACCCAACCCTCTAAGCATATATTTCATGTCGATTTCAGTGTATATCTTCGGAGGCTCGTCACGTCTTATGCCAGTCAATTTTACAGAAAGGCCCTTAAGGTTCTGCCTCTGCTTCTTGAGGATCGTGGCAACATAATAGCTGCTGCATGCACCCAAACTTGCGAGTAAAGTCTCCATCGGCGAAAGTGCCTCCGATTCTACATCTTCAACGGCAATTTCAAAGTCGACCTTAAGCCCCTTCTCATTTCTGCCTGAAAACTTTAGTTCACCCAGCCAGTCTACAACCATGTTCTTGACAGTGGGCATAGAAAAGAGTTCTAATTCGAAATCATAAAAATGTATCGCACATGCCACAAAAGCTTTTATACAATAGTCAGCCGGATTTTCCTGTATGCATATTAAAGATCAGATCTTCAGGGCTTACGACATAAGAGGTGTATACGGTGTCGATCTCGACGAGCAAGTTCTTGAGGTTGTCGGCAAGGCTTTGGGCGCCTACCTGGGTGGCTGCGGGAAGGATGTTGCTGTAGGATATGATGTTCGTGTCCACAGTGTCCCTTTGAAGGATGCTCTGATCAAAGGCCTTCTATCTGTCGGCGTCAATGTCCGCGATGTCGGACTTGTACCCACGCCAACCGTCTACTTTGCGATTTCACATTATGCTCTTGACGGTGGTGCAATTATAAGCGCTAGCCACAATCCACCGGAATGGAACGGGGTTAAGCTCTGCAGGGAGAGGGCTATGCTCTGTGGATGGGGGATGGGGTTGGAGAAGATCAAGGCAATCGCAGCCCAAGGCAGATTTGAGGAGGGTGAAGTTGGTAGGCTTGAAGATTGGAGAGAGAAGGTGCTGGAGGATTATCAGAGATTCATAGTCGGCAAAGTTAAACTCGCCAGTCACCCGCGTGTGCTCGCCGATATGGGTAATGGCTCATGCTCAAAGTTTGCGGATAAGATACTTACGGCTGCTGGTTTGGACGTTGAAGCTGTAAACAATCTTCCAGATGGAACCTTTCCCTCACGCTCTCCAGAGCCCACAGACGAATCCTTGAAGTATATAAAAGCCAAGATTGTAGGTGGAGGATATGATTTTGCAGTAGGCTACGATGGCGACGGCGACCGCGCTGTCTTCGTCGACGACAAGGGTAGGATCGTCGAAGGCGACAAAATGCTTGCGATCCTCATTCGCCACTTCATAAAGGCTCCAGGTGAAAAGGTTGTCTACGAGGTTAGCTGCTCGAAGCTGCTCGATGAAGTAGTCAGAGAGAAGAGGGCTACACCGATAATATCTAGGGTAGGCCACTCCTTTATTCTAGAAAAGATGATCCAGGAGGATGCGATAATGGGTGGGGAGATAGCGAGCCACCTATACTTTAGAGAAGTCTATGGTGCCGACGACGCGATATTTGCGACCTTGAAGGTTGCGCAGCTCCTCTCCGAATCAAATGCTAAACTGTCTGAGCTAGTCGGCCTGCTGCCGAAGTATCTTACAAGAAGGAAGGTCTTTGACGTTCCTGAAGAAATCAAGTTTCTGGCAGTAGAAGAACTTAAGGCCGAGTACGCCAAAAAAGGCTTGAGGGCGACCACAGTCGACGGCGTCCGAGTCGACTTAGACGACGGATGGTTTATAGTCAGAGCATCCAACACCTTGCCGCAGATAAAGACCACTTTCGAGGCTAAAGATCAAAGGTCACTGGATAAGATTGAAAACTATGTTGTAAACACGTTAACTGAAGCTGTAAACCGAGTCAGAGGCGGGTCGAGGAATGAACCATTATCATACAAGGATGTGACTATATCATGAGATACCGGCTGATGGACATCCTACTGTGCCCTGTATGCAGAAACTATCCGCTGGAGCTACATGTCTTCGAGGAGCATGAATCAAAGCCTGCAGAAGAGCCGAAGGAAACCTGTGAAGTCTACTGTTCATATAAAAATATTAAGCCTTCTGATGTGGAAAGGAAATCGCTCTTGGAATCCTGTAGATCGTGCTTGAATGTCAAGATCAAATGGGGCATGATCGTGTGCAGGAAATGTGGGCGCTGGTTTCCAATATCCGACGAGATACCAGTAATGTTGCCAGATGAGCTTAGAAAAGCCAAAGACGACAAAGACTTCCTTAAGATGTTTGAGAAGAAGGCCCCCGCCGAAGTGGTTTCCGGAGGAAAGCCAACCCACCTTTAGCCTCAAACCTTTGAGCCCAAGGTCTCTGAACGCATAGGCTAGTATCTATCAAATAGAGCCTCAACGATCACATCGTTGACTCTGCTCATTTCTGCTCTTCGCAGAAGTTCCCACGTTGTACTCTCTAAACAATAAAGAGAGCATCCAAAGGTATATCCACATATTCGCTCTGCCAACCATAGACGGCATACGTTTCTGCCCAGATAGATCTGCCCTTTATGAAGAAATAATGTAGTTTGACCTCCAGAATACAATAATCTTTATATATGGAGTAAAGGAACTATAAACAAACGAGGATCAACATGTACGTGTCTTTTGCAAGATTTGGACTGCAGTTCAACACCACCAACAGACTTTTCGAGACTGGCCTTGCTATGCATCTTCTGGCTGAAAGAATCTTTGGCTGCTTAATCGACTGCCGCAGGTGACCTGCTAGGTGCTGTGTCTTGGACTCACAACAATTTCGAAGTCTAGTAAAGGACTCTGTTGAATCCTCTCTATCGGTTCTCGGCGAAAGCTCAAGGCAAGCGATCATAATACATTTTGTGAAGAAGTATTCTTTGCAGTCCTTTGAGGATGTCGCCGACCACCCTAAAGAGTTCGAAGCCTTCCTCACAGCCCTCTTCGGATATGGAGCAAGCATTCTCATTAGGTCTGCGGTAGCGAAGATGTTTGAGAAGATAAATATGGAACTGGATAATTCGGAGATGGGGTTCGCGACGGCGGTGCAGGAAGTGAAAAGGATGGTTCTTCCAAGGTAGATCTTTTAACCACACTCTTGACCCACCGTCTCCATATGCTATCCTCTTATTCGATCTTTGATGGAGCCTCCCATATTATGGAAAAGAGCTCGACATGCCCAGCTGCCCTAAAGCATGTTTTCCCAGATTAGGCTTAACGCCAATTTTTTGATAGGAGGCTTTAGAACGCCCTAACTTGGCCGTCTAAGAGGAAACCTATATATGGTTACAGTAGGCCAACAGTTTCCATGTTAAGAACCTATACTCTACCAGCTCTACCCTACGGTTACGGGGATCTTGCGCCAAACATTTCAGAGGATCAGTTGAAGATACATCACACAAAACATCATCAGGCTTACGTGAACAACGTGAACGCGGCATTCGAAAGGCTCGACAAGGCTGTCAAAGAAGGCAGTGAAATAGATAGGAAGGCATTCTGGAAGGATGTATCCTTTAACCTGGGCGGACACGTCCTCCATTCACTGTTCTGGCCTAATATGGCCCCGCCGAGCAGAGGTGGGGGAGGGACTCCTGGAGGTAAACTGGCTGACCACATAAACCTGTGCTTCGGAAGCTTCGAGAGATTCAAGAGGGAATTCGGTCTGACTGCGAACACAGGAGAAGGCTCCGCTTGGGCCGCGCTCACCTTCAGCCCGGAAGCCAACAGGCTTGCCATAATGCAGATAGAGAAGCATAACGTGAACGTCTTCCCAAATCATGTCGTGTTGATGGTCCTAGATGTGTGGGAGCACGCCTACTACCTTGACTACAAGAACGATCGAGCAAAGTTTATCGAAGCCTTCTGGAACATCGTAAACTGGGATGAAGTTGGGAAGAGGCTTGAAAGGCTACTTTAGGCTTTCCCGTAACCCAACCTCAATTTTTTCCTCACATAAAATCTATTATGTATTGTAAGGCGCTAATCCCAACCTATCTTCTCTTCTGCTTACTTTTTCCAGGCGCCTTAGCTTGGACAATTCGGCGGCCTAGCGATCAATCCAGCCCGCTTTAGCTCCTCAAGCTTTTTTCTCGAGGAAACAATCATCTGCGTAGCCCTCTGAAGCTCTTCATCCCTACCCACCTTAACCCTCGCCAAACCTTCCTTTTCAGCCTCATCTGCGGTGGCAGCCGCCTGCCTGGGGTAAACCTCCCACTCCTCCATCGTCGGCACAATATAGTCAGGCGATAGGCCTCGGTCCTCGGCCATCCTAGCTATCTCCCTGGCTGCAGCCAAACACATGCCATCGGAAATACCCTTAGCTCGGACATCGAGGGCGCCTCTGAAGATGCCTGGGAAAACGAGGGAGTTGTTCAGCTGGTTTGGGAAATCGCTTCTGGCTGTCGCGACCACATATGCTCCTGCTGCCTTAGAGTCGCTGGGCCAGATTTCTGGAACAGGATTCGCGCATGTGAAGACGATCGCCTTGTCGTTCATCTTCTTCACCCACTCTCCCTTTATAACTCCGGGGCCAGGCCTCGACATTGCTATGCATACGTCGGATTCTGTTAACGCTTCTGCGATCCCCCCTTCCCTTCCTTCTGCATTCGTCTCTTGACAGAGCCTCCACTTGTACGGTTCATGCTCTTCGATATCTTTTCTAGACTTGTTCAATATTCCCTTGCTGTCAACCATCAAGACCTTTCTCTCGTCAACTCCCGCCTTCACGATCAATCTTTCTACACAATAGTTGGCAGCCCCCACCCCGATCATGGAAACCTTCACATCTGAAATTTCTTTGCCAGCCAGTTTTAGGGCGTTGATCAAGCCGGCGCAGACAATCGTCGCGGTCCCCTGTTGGTCGTCATGCCAGACCGGTATATCCAGTGACCGCCTCAGCCTCTCAAGAACCGAAAAGCATTTTGGCTTCTCGATGTCTTCGAGGTTGACGCCTCCGAAGGAGGGTTCAAGAAGCTTCGCTGTCTCAACTATCTTTTCCTCATCTCGTGTGTTGAGGCAGATGGGGACGGCGTCGACGCCCCCCAGATATTTGAAGATCAGCGCCTTTCCCTCCATGACAGGCAGAGCTGCTTCTGGGCCTATGTTCCCCAACCCCAAGACTCTTGTGCCATCAGAAACTATGGCTATCGTGTTCCATTTCAGCGTTAGGTCAAAGACTCTATCTTTATCCCTCACTATCTCCTTGCAGGCTGCGGCGACGCCTGGAGTGTACCATATTGAGAAGTCGTCAAGGCCTGTGATCCAGCATTTTGGCATGACCTCCATCTTCCCATGATGGAATTCATGCTGTCTAACCGCCTTCTCATTAAGTCGTCTGTCAGCTTCTTCTCTGTCTTGATTCAAATAAGTCTGAGAACGCGGTACAGTAAGGACTTAATATGTCTTTCGTATATGAATGATATAAAATGATTTAAATAGTGAGAGGTGGCAATTTCGTCGGTTAGCATGGTGGTTATCGAAACAGACAAGATTCCCCGTGTCGTATTACCTCCTCCCAATCCGAGAGGGTATAGGGTTGCTCTGCATCCTGACATCAATGGCTGCAGCAAAGCAACCGTCCTACTTGTCGACTTCGAGCCTGGTGGCTCGACAAGCCTGCACGTCCACGACGGCGATGAGATAATATATGTTCTTGAAGGAGACGGTGATGCTGTCGAGATAAGAGAAGGCGTCAGAAGCGTCACCCCCATATCACAGGGTTCGATCATATATGCGCCTGCAGGCCTAGAGCATCAGGTGATGAATTCAGCAGGCTCCAAGATGACGATCTATTGTGTCTTCATACCTCCAATTAAGCCTTCCAAGCAGGCCGAAGACGCTTTTGAGAGGGCAAGAGAATACTTTAGCAGAAGCATATAGCCCAACATTTGGTCGTCGAGAGTCTAGGAGGCCGCCGGAATCAGGCATAGGCTAAAGGTTAAAAGTCCTATTCGTTGAACTCTGGAATGTGGTGGTAGAACATGAAGCTTAGAGTCTTTAACCCCCTCTCTGAAAAGTTGGGCTTCAAAGAGAAGGAGATAAAGCTAGACCATCAGACAAAGATCAGGGACATCGTTGAGCTATCTGGTGTCAAGCTGGACGACTATGTCCTATCAGTCAACAAGATGAAGGTGGTGAAATCTGACGCTGAAGTATCCGACGGCGACGAGCTCTGGATTCTTCCTATGGTTGACGGTGGATAGATTAGGTGAGACAGTTGCAACTGGACGGATATGCGGGCAGAATACTTGAGGCAGACCTAGCCCACGGATCATTCAGAGACCTTGAACTTGACAGCAGATGGATAGAACTGTATGTTGGCGGCGGAGGATACGCTACAAGGCTCCTCTATGACCTAATCAGCAGAGAAACAGACCCGCTGTCACCAGATAACCCATTGATAGCCATGACAGGCCCCTTTACCGGGTTGGCGGCAATATCTCCAAAGACACTCTTCGTAGCCAGGTCTCCCTTGACAGGCTTCCTAGGCAAGTCTGCAGCAGGCGGCTCATTTGGTGCAGCCCTCAAGATGGCAGGATACGATGGCGTCGTCGTCAAGGGCAGAGCTGGAAAGCCGACATTTCTCTCGATCGTCGACGGCATCCCCAGGAGCTATGACGCCTCATCTATCTGGGGTAAAGGTGTCTTTGAATCCTGCAGGGCAATCAAAGACACATTAAAGGATGAAAGAGCTCGAATAGCGGCGATCGGACCTGCTGGAGAAAAGCTTGTCAAGATCGCTTCAGTCATAACAGATGAGAGACGTGCCTTTGGCCGCACAGGCTTCGGCGCCCTCATGGGATCGAAGCTGCTAAAGGCGATCGCGGTCTCAGGCGAGGCCAAAATACATGCCGCAGACGAAAAGAGGCTCAGAGAACTGAACAGAGAGTATCTTGCCCTCGCTCCAACAACCTCACGTGGTGGCGGCCTGAAGGCATATGGTACAGGCGGCGGTGTCATCGGAGGACTTCAGTCAGGCAACCTCCCAATAAAGAACTGGACGCTGGGCAACTGGCCCAATGCTGAAAAGATAACCACCCAGACGTTCATGGAAAGGTATAGGCTAGAAGCCGGCATGAAGCCTTGTGGAGAGAGCGTAGCCTGTTCTATCCAATGCGAACGGAGAATAAAGATGGATGACCCAAAATATGGGAAATCGTTCGGTAAGGGACCTGAATACGAGACCCTTGCGGCACTTGGTTCAATGACCCTTGTCGACAACATTGAGGCCATAATAAGGGCGAATGACCTATGCGACGATCTGGGCGTAGACACAATCTCCGTTGGATCGATCATCGCATGGGCGATGGAGGCCTACGAGAAAGGTGTGCTGAGGGAAACTGACATAGGCTTCCCCCTAAAATGGGGTGACGGAGACGCTGTTATCAAGTTGATTCAGATGATCGCCTTCAAAGAGGGGGTTGGAGCTCTGCTCTCAGAGGGGGTGAAGGAGGCTTCGAGGAAGATCGGTGGCGGAAGCGAAAAGTTCGCAGTGCACACGAAAGGCCTTGAGGTCGCGATGCATAATCCAAGACTCTACCATACAATGGGTGTGCTGTTTTCTGTCTCAAACATTGGCGGTTCACATCTTCAAGGGATGGGGATGCTCGTGGAGAGGGGGCTTCTACTGCCTGAATATGGCATAGGCTCTGTACCAGAAAATGTGGAGTCGAAGATAAAGGCTGCCGTTGTACACCAGAGCCTATGTGCGTTCATGGACTCAACCGGCCAATGCAAGTTCGGCGTATTTGGAGTCATCGACTTCGAACGTGTAGCCAGCATGTTCAACGCGATAACTGGAAGAAGCGAAGACAAGGACTCGATCTTGAAGATAGGAGATAGGATATGGTATCTTGAGAGACTTCTCAACATCAAGCTTGGGCTGAAGCCTGAAGACGACAAGCTGCCTGACAGGTTTGTCAGGGAACCTGTTCAAGAGGGCCCAGCCAAGGGTGCTGTATGCCCAATAGAAGCTCTTCTTCCAGAATTCTATAAGGCAAGAGAGCTTGACCCCACCACAGGCATGCCTTCTCAGGAGACGCTGGAGAGGCTGGAACTGGACGTCTAATAGCACACTTCATTTCCGAAGCCCAGAAAGTGTATCGGCTACTTTCAAAGTGGAAATCGGACACCTGAACCGAGCTAGGCCACATTTGGATGCTTCCACCCAACTCTTATATATGTCGCCAGAGTAAAGGATCCGAACCCAAGATGGTTGAAGCATGTGTTCTAATAAGGACGGAGAAGGGAAAGTTTGTCGATGTAATAGAAAGGATTAAGGGCTTGGAGAGGGTTGTCGACGTATACCCTGTCCTCGGACGATACGATGTGATAGTTCACGTCTCAGCGCCTGACGGCAAAGAGCTTGGAAAGACCGTGCTAAAGATCGGAAACATGTCGGGTGCAGTCTTCACCGAAACGCTGGTGGAGGTTGAGAGATGATGAAGGCCTGCCTGCTTGTCAAGACCGTGCCAGTCAAAGGGGCTTCAATAGAAGAGGAGGTGAACAAGATAAGAGAGGTCAAGAAGGCTTTCCAGACATATGGTAGAGCAGATATGGTCATCTTGGTGGAGGCAAGAAGCTTCGATGACATCTTGGATATAATAGCTAAGGTTCACCTCATAGACGGCGTCAGGAGCACGGAGACTCTGGTGGAGGCTTGGTAGAAGGATACCACAGAATTCTATGATATAGCCTAGGCTATCCTCTTGACTAAAGAAATCTAGGATCAGCTGGTTCCCCTACTCTATTTTTATATGCTCTCCTTCAGGCTCCTTCTCCCCTATCTTGGGAAGGGTCACCTCAAGTACACCGTTCTTGTATGTTGATTTCGCGTTCCTGACATCGACCTTCGCAGGCAACTCAACCTCCTTGAAGAACTTGCGCTCAGGCGTGTCAACAGAAATCGTCAAGGTTTCAGCTGTCCCCTTGAGTCTTATATCTTCCTTTTGAACACCAGGAAGCTCCGCTATCACCTTCACATCTTTGTCCGTGGTCATGACATCGACAAGCGGCTCCCTTCTCTCTGCAACATCCAACATAGGCCTCCCAGCCCTGCTTCCCATCTTAATGTTGCCGAACTCTTTGATCCTAGGCTTTCCATCGGAGTCGATAGTGATGCTGTAGCCGTACACAAATGGTCCCCACTCTGTAACCCTGCTTCCATCCGGCATAATTCTCTCTCTGACAAGGTTCTTAGGAGCCCTCTTCGAAAGCTCCCTGAACTCTTCCTCGATCATCTTCTCGGTCTCCTTGAACAGATCGTCTATGTCTCTCGTGAACCAGCTTCCAAAGAACGGCCAACCCCTTCTCCTATACCACCTGGACTCCCAATCTTCTGCCATAAAGATCGAAGATGGAAA
Organism: uncultured Nitrososphaeria archaeon; assembly: GCA_964448685.1. GTDB lineage: Archaea > Thermoproteota > Nitrososphaeria > JACIWG01 > JACIWG01 > CAYUWR01. Next base: position 1,786 of record CAYUWR010000007.1, on the reverse strand, counting down.
GGAGAGCACCATATATATCTTTTGCCGTTTACCGCCATCTTGTTAACAGAAGCTGACTTTGGAGTCAAGCCTCTATCTTAAATATCGGTGTAGGACAGTCTACTTGAGTGTATATAGATGAATATTCGAAACTTTCCAGTTGATCCGATAATAAGGTTTCGAGCGGTTCCATTGAAGTTCGGTGTAGGTGTACTTGAGGAGATAGGCTACGACATCGAGAACGTGAACGCGAGAAAGGTGCTGTTGGTCACAGACAAGAACGTCATCCAGAACACGGACATCATAGAGAGTGTGAAGTCGAACCTTGAAGAAAGAGACATCAAGGTCACGGTCTGGGATGAAGTGCAGCCTGAGCCGTCTGCTACATCAGTCCTAAAAGGAATAGAATTCGCCAAGACTGTGGAATACGACAGCATAATGGGTATAGGTGGAGGAAGCTCCATAGACACAGCCAAGGCGATAAACTTGTACACGTCGTTTCCAGCAGACCTCTACGACTACTTCATACCACCTATGGGCAGAGGAGTCAGAATCCCAGGCCCACTAAAACCTCTCATAGCTGTACCCACGACCTCGGGAACTGGAAGCGAAACCACCGGAGTCTCTGTGATGACCTTTCCAGAGAAGAAGACAAAATATGGGCTTTCAAGCCCTAACCTGATCCCAACCTTGGCAATACTTGACCCACTGGTTACGGTCACGATGCCTCCGGCTGTTACCGCTAATACAGGCATGGATGCGCTGATGCATGCGGTTGAGGCATTGATCAGCAGACCGTATGAGACAAAGCCGAGGCCAGACCGCATAGAAGACAGATCCGTCTACCAGGGATCAAATCCGATAACCGATGCTCTGGCAGAAAAGGCGATCAGTATGATCGGAAAATATCTCTTAAGAGCTTACTCGAATGGACATGATCTTGATGCCAGATCAAACATGCAACTTGCGGCTTCAATAGCCGGTCTAGCGTTCGGAAACGCAGGCGTACACATCCCACATGCACTCTCTTATCCCATAGCTGGAGAAATAATGGGTAGACAGTCAACCATCCCCCACGGACTGGCGGTGTCGATAACTGGGCCGGCGACTCTCAAGATTCTGGCACCTTACATAAGAGAAAAATGTGCGACAATAGCCTACCTATTGGGTGAAGATGTCGAAGCCTACTCCTTGTCCGAGGCAGCCCTAAGGGCGTCTGAGGCCTTGATAAAGATGATGAGGGCACTCAATTTCCCAAATGGAATCAGCGAACTCGGCTTCAAGAAGTCTGATATTCCAGAGCTGGCAGAAAACACGCTGATCCAAAGAAGGATCCTTCCCCTAAGTCCTGTCACAGTCACCAAGAGACTTCTCGAAGAAATTCTAGAAGAAAGCCTGCAGTATTGGTAGACCTGAGCTAGAATTCAGCGGTAGCTCTCTATTGGAGAAGAAGAGGGCTGAGTCTTCGATTCCAGAATCTGAAAGATGTGACATGCATCCTCCATTGACCTTCCTTCGACTATGTGTAATATGTCATCGCCATTTCAAGTTCTCAGACTCTAAAGCCAAAGATTCTTTCGATCGATGATCTAAGAGAAAACTTAAAGAATAGCTTTTAACAGTTTCCGTTGGGCTCGTAGCGCAGTATGGACAGCGCGGCAGCCTCCTAAGCTGTAGGTCGTGGGTTCAAATCCCTCCGGGCCCGCCATCCCCAAATTGTACTTGTCGAATAAGTTTGCCTTGCTTGGGCAAAACTGCTCAAATGGTTGTTTCAGTCCAACCTTTGAACTCTACTCTTGAAGATTTG
>CAYUWR010000006.1:0-33941 GCA_964448685.1 uncultured Nitrososphaeria archaeon | reverse complement strand
CATTTAGGGTGATGCCATCAGAGTGCCGGACGCCAAACTCTGGATCTAGTATTGATGTTAATGCTGCGGCTTTTGGCGAGATGGGGTAAGCGAGAATTCCCATTCCAGGTCTTCCAGCTTTTCTTATTCCTTCCCTGAGCCATTCTACTTGTCTTCTGCTTGCATAGACTTCAAGGGGTAACCCCCAGATTTGATGTCCCTCTATTGTTGGGAAATTGCATCCTTCGATAATGTCGGCTTCAGGGATCATCGCAACAGTTTTAATTAATAGTGGAACTACATCTTCAGTGTAAGGTGCGTGAAAGCCAGGACATATCCCAGGTGGGCGTGAATCTTCGACAGTTCTATTAATGAACCTTCTTTGATCCCGTCCTTCTCCGAAGACCACTTCGTTCTTTACCTTTTTCAGGCAGTCTCTAATCTCCTCTTCTGTCCATCTGATGATCTTATTAGTTGTCAGGCAGTATCCTCCTGTTTCCAGCAGTAGCTCTATTCCAGCTTCAAATACAGAATCAGCCACATCATCCTCCAAGTTAATGAAAATGTTCGGCTGTTCGGGGGCTCGTATTTCAGGGTGTCTTTTTCTAACCTCTTCTGTTTTCCTGAAGTACATGAAGTCGAATTCCTTCTCACTCACCTTCTCTCCAGAATTCGCCCTTTCCAAGACCTCTAGAATATCCAGCATAATCACCTATTCTGTGGTTTACTCTCTATCAATCTCGTGATGACTTCTACTGCTTCAACTGCGTCCTTGCCGTATCCGTCTGCGCCAATCTCTTTAGCCCATTCAGGGTATACGCTGCCACCGCCCACCGCCACTTTATATTTCTCTCTGAGACCTCTACGCTTAAGCTCTTCTATTAGTTCTCTTTGAGCTGGCATGGTGATGGTCATTAGCGCAGAAGCCGCTATCACGTCGGCATCGACCTCTGACGCTTTTTCTATGAACCTTTCTGCGGGGACATCCTTTCCTATGTCGTGGACTTCGAATCCTGCAGCCGTTAGGAGAGCAGCAACTATGTTTTTGCCTATGTCGTGTATGTCGCCTGCGACCGTTCCTATCACGATTGTTCCGTGTTTAGCAAGCTTAGCTTTTTCCTTAGGTATTGCTTTCTCTAATATCTTGATCACTTCGGTCATCGCGTCACCTGCCATGACCAAATGTGGCAGGAACACCTCACCCTTATGGAACTTTTCACCCACTTTACGAACGCCTTTAGCCGCTCCCTCTTCTATAGCAATTATAGGGTCAACTCCTGCCTCTAAAGCCTTCTTTGCAGCTTCCTTCGCGGCCTCCACATCACAGTTTTCAACAGCCTGCTCCAAATCCTTCAAGACAGATTCCATAATCTTTCCTCCAATACGACCATCTCGTTATTCCCCTTATTAATTTTTTCAGTTCAAGACTATTAAGGAATTTTGTAAATCATGTCTTCAACATAGTAAATAGTCTTTTGAATTGTCTGTACTTCATGCTTTGAATAGTATTGAGTGGGCAACATGCTGTGGAAAAGAAGGCACATGAGGTGACGCTATTTACTTCCCAGTTCCCTCTCTCTGATCTCATTGACTACTCGTTTCAAATCTTCTTCAATATCATTTTCCAGGGGGGTCGGTTGATATTCTCTCAGGATTCTCCTTACCTCATCTTTTGCCACATCTTTCAATTCCCTTGCGCCAGCTTTCTTCCACTCCTCTCTTGATCTTCTATCACTGAGCTTTGGAAAATATTGTTCAGAAATTAGGTGTTCCAGAGTATGTTTTTGTCCCAGAAACTGTCCGCCAGGTCCGACTGAGTCTATGATTTTCGCTGCGAGTGTGTCTTCTCTTACATCGATTCCTTTGAGGGCACGGTAGATCATTCCACATATTTCATGGTCTATGACTAAGCTTTCATAGCTGACTGTCAGGGCGTACTCTATTGTTCCCGGATACCATATGTAGTTCACGCCAGCCAAGGCTGCCATCAGTAAAGTTATAGCTTTCTCGTATCCTGCTTGAATGTCTAGGGTCTTAGATTCCGTATCGCCAGCAGTTCCACGTGAAGGGACACCATAATATCGAGCAAGCTGGGCTGTCACTACGTTAAACAAACCGGCTTCCACAGCTCCCTTCGCGATTATTCCTGAACGCATGTCCATGATGGTGCTTGCAGTGCCATAGAACACGGGTGTTCCAGGATTCACAAGCTGTGCAACAGTAATTCCGCTTAAAACTTCAGCGTTTTGGATTACCAATGAGCCTGCTAAAGTCACCGGCCCAGTGGCTCCTGCCTGTATTTCTGCCGTGACGTCGACAGGTAAGCCATGTTTTGCGTATTCTATTAGGCCTTCTGTTTGTCCTTCCTGTAGTTGCAAGGGTGCGACAGTATTGCATGTTGTAAAGATATTTGGCTTTTTTCCAAGTTCTTCCATTTCACATCTGGCCAGAACTGAAGCCATCCTAATACAGTCCTGGGCCGCAACCTTATTTCGACCAGTTCCTTTGACGACCTTGTCTGAATTCTTGACGCTTGCCAAATACGCATACGCATGAGCTACCTCATCTGGTACGCCCTCAATATGGGGCATCATCACTCCACTGTGGGGAAGTTTGTAATATTCAAGAGCGCTTGCAAGCCTGGTGAGATTTGCCATGTCTTCAAGTGTAGTCTTTCTTTTTTCGCCAGAATCTAGGTCTATTATGTTTATTCGCCCTATCATCGGACCAAAGTAGACTTTCCCGGGCTCTATCTTGACATTGTTTTTCGGATTTCTCGCATAGAGTGTGAATTCGCTTGGCGCTTTTTTCACGCTTTCTTCCACCAAATCTGATGGCATCTTAACGAGTCCATTCTTCCCGTCTACGTAAGCCCCTGCTTCTTTGAATATGCTGGCTGCTGACGACGAATACACTCTGATGCCTACCCTCTCAAGAACCTCCAACGTGGACTGATGAATTTGATAAATCTCGTCCCTTGACAGGACTTCATATTCAGCCAATTGTTAAACCTCCTTGTCGGCATTGTCATCGTCTCCTTTGTTTAAAAGATTTTGTACTGATCTCTTGTTATTCACGATAAGTCTGATAGGCATTCTACGTCTCTAATTTTGGACTCGATGGATCGTTCCAAAGAGCGCGCTCAAAGTGAGAAACACAACTTCAAGAAGCCAAGCACGTTCGTGGTCAAAAGTGTTCCTTTTCTCATCAAGTTTTCTATTTTGTCAGTGTTATATTACTTCAAAGAATGACACAATCTGAAAGATCGTTCCGAACAATCCTCTCACAGTTCAACGGACTTAACAGTCTCTCAAGAAGCCTGTAAAAACTTTAAATACGAAGTTCCTATCTTTTCAAGGGGGTAACTCAAATGGAGAAACCCAGATTTGCTATAATTGGCGCTGGCCACGGGGGCCATGTTTTTGCGGCTCATCTTGGTATTATGGGATACAGTGTAAAGATATACGATATCGATGACAGAACTATTAGACCTATACAAGAGAGAGGTGGAATAGAACTGTCTGGTGTTGTTCAAGGATTCGGAAAAGTTGAGACAGCCACGACAAACATAAAAGAGGCCATCGAAGGTGCAGACGTCATAATGGTGGTTGTTCCAGCCTCTTCCCACAGGAATGTTGCAGAAAATCTGGCTTCATATGTAGGTGATGGACAAAAGATAGTGCTTAACCCAGGCCGCACCTTCGGTGCGTTGGAGGTCAAAAGTGTCCTGGATAGTAGAGGAGTTGGAGGAAAAGTGACTGTTGCTGAAGCCCAAACACTTATTTACCTTGCTAGACGCACTGGGCCAGCTCAAGCCCGGATGCTTGCCCTCAAGAAAGAAGGAAGCGTTCCATTAGCTGCTATTCCATCAAGAGAAACCGATAACATACTAAGAATCTTGAGCGGCCCATTTCCCACATACGGCAAAGCTAGCAATGTTCTTGAAACGAGCATGAGCAACTTTGGGGCACTTGTTCACACAGCCCCCTTGGTTTTTAACGCAGGTCGAGTGGAATCTAGGTCACCTTTCAAGTGGTACCATGAAGGGATAACTAAGTCGGTGGCGGATGTTTTGGAAATACTGGATAGAGAACGTATGGATGTCTCAGAAGCTTTAGGTGCAAACACGTACTCATTGCAGGAATATATCTATCGCGCCTATGGCGTAAAAGGTGAAACTGTACACGAGGCCATTCAAGGTACAGCCGCCTACGGTGGAGTCATGGGCCCCGATACACTCCAACATAGATTCATGTTTGAAGATATCCCGACCGGCTTGGTTCCGTTCGCATCTCTCGGAGAGCTCCTGAATGTCACTACGCCAAACATAAAGCTGATCATAAAGGTAGCGTCACTACTAGTCAAAGCTGACCTTTGGCGCATGGGCAGAACCGTTCAGAAACTCGGTTTAGTCGGTTTGAGCGCCAAGGAGATACAGAAGCTCGTGACCGAAGGCACAATATAGGATATGGTGTGAACTGAAATCATCGACTCATAGTAGTTAGACGGAGACTTGATTCTGCCACAACTAGCTGCCTGGCTCTGACCAAATTCTCGAGGAGTCTCTTCCAAAGTTGCTTATATGCGGGATTTGACGTAAATGAGTGAAGCAATCAGGGTCTTGGAATGTGAAGAAAGAGCTTGACCCAAAGTGCAACTGTATGAGCCTATCCGATCCTATCGGCGCATGTAGGCGACCCTCTGGCTTAAACATCCTTATGTTTTCCGATAGTGCTTTTGATCGACGGAAATCTGTCTAAGTCCTTGTGTGGAATCAAGATTGCGTTCAAGAATTCCTCCTCGAAATTTGGCTCAGCTGAAAGTTCCACGTAACGAGTTCTCTTGGATATCGCATCAGCTTTTTTTCTAACATCCTTGGAAAGCAAGGCCATTTTTGCGCCTACTATTGCTGCGTTACCGACAAACTTCATCTTTTTGACTGGTACGTCTGGTAACAACCCTAGCACTTTGGCATTTGCAGGGTCGATGTAGTTTCCAAAGGCGCCAGCAACCAAGACTCTGTCAAGTTCATGTTCGTCAACCTTTTTTTTCTTCATCAATATCGAGCATGCTGCATATATAGCGGCTTTTGCAAGCTGTATTTCATGAACATCATTCTGGGTTATTGCAATTTCCTTGCCTGTAGCTGTTTCGTGGCCCCAGGCTATAACAAACTCCACTTCACCGTTGTTCTCTCTTAGTCTTGGGGTCTCTATTTGTCGACAAAATCTCCCTTGGTGGTCCAATATCTTTTGTTTAAACATTTCTGCCACTGCGTCGATCATTGCCGACCCACATAATCCGAGAGGCCTAACATTCCCTATTGTTGCATACTTGACCTCAAGATCTGAACTTATTTTCACTCTTTCTATGGCGCCGGTAACAGCCTTAATACCATGTTTTATGTGCATTCCTTCGAAGGCGGGTCCAGAAGCAGATGAAGACGAGAGCAGATCTTCAGAGTTCCCTACTAAGACTTCTGTGTTTGTGCCAATATCGACCAGTAAAGAAAGCTTAAGGGATTCGAATACTCCTGTGGCTAATAGATCAGCGACAGCATCAGCCCCCACAAACCCTGCGATAATTGGCAAGAAGGTGACGATGCCGGAAGAGTTAACATTCATACTTAACTCCCTGGCTGTGACGTGAATCTGTTTCTTGACAGCTGGCACGTAAGGCGATAGCGCCATATATTTTGGCTGAATCGCTAACGTCAAGTGGTGCATTGCAGTGTTGCCAGCGACCACAACTTCATACACCTTTTGAGGGTCTACGTTCGTTCTCTTGTATATCTTATCAAGAATTTCATTTATCGCGTTTACTGCGAGTTTCTGCAGTATCTCCAGATTTCCAGGTCTTGCCAGTGCAAACGTCATTCTTGTCACTACATCTTCGCCATATGCGATTTGAGGATTTTCAACGGATTCTATGTCTATGGTTTCGCCAGTTGTTAAGCTCACCAAGCAGCCAACGATCTTTGAAGTGCCCATGTCCACGGTGAGGCCGAACATCTGATTTAATGTATCTCCTGTCTCAATTGAGATAATTTTTTGGTTATTCCAAATGGTTGCAGTCAAATCAAAACCCGAATTGCGAATTACATCAGGTAAACTCTTGAGGATTTCGTAATCGATCTCTAGACTGTCAGCGTCTGTTACGTCAGATAGTGCTTCAACAAGTCTTTCGTAATCAGGTCTTACGTCTGATAATGTGGGCTTCGACAATGTGACGTGAAATTTCCGAACAGCCTGGTTAAGTTTCAAAAACCTTTCCATGCCAGAAACTTGGATTCTACGGAGATCTAGCCGACTTTCAGGCGGAATCAAGACAGTGGTGTTCCCCAATATCTTAGCTATACAAGCTAATCTATAGCCAAATTCGATTTCTAATCCAGAGAAATGCTTCTTTTCACTTTCAGTCAATTCACTTGACACTTTGGGTCTCTTGACAACTACTCTGCATTTTCCACATGAACCTTGTCCACCGCATTCGGATCTTATGCAAATACCTGCGTCCTTGGCTGCCTGAAGAATTGTGATCCCAATTGGAACTTTGATCTTTTTTCCTTCAGGTTCAAACAGTACAGTTGCGTTGGCTAACATATTAGATCCAATTCAAGTTTTGTCTTTGAATTCCTGCTGAACAAGCTACAAGACAGAGTGGCATTCAAACTGGCAGCTCTCAAAATTAGGTTTGGTGAACTACATTATATAAACATTTAAGATGAAACTTTGATCTGTCCCATTGATATCATATGCGCCATGCCGAGAAAGTATACTTTCCACCAAAGTGCAAAGAGAAGCCTACCAAAGACAGGCTCGAAAAGCTTAAGACATTATCTGGATGGGTGTTAAGCGAAGAAAATGAAATTGATCATATTTGGTCCTCCTGGTTCAGGAAAAGGAACCTACTCGACAAGGCTTAAGGAAAGATACGGTCTAGAGAAGATTTCCACAGGTGACATATTCAGAGAGGAAATAAAGAGGGGCACCCCACTGGGAAGGGCGATCGAGAACTTGCTCAAGCAGGGGAAACTTGTACCAGATAACACGGTGATCGAAGTTGTCAGGGATAGGCTGAAGAAAGTTGACAGTTTCATTCTGGATGGTTTCCCGAGGACTGTCGAACAAGCCAAGGCACTGGATGCGATCACGAAGATAGATGCTATAATCAAGATAAACGCGTCGAAGGAGATACTTGTAGAAAAGATTTCGGGGAGGAGGATCTGCTCGAACCCGAAATGTGATGGAAACTATAACATAGCTGACATAAACAGGACTGTGGACGGAGTCGACTATATTTTGCCTCCATTGTTGCCGAAAGACGACTTGAAATGTGATAAGTGTGGCTCGCCTCTGATCCAAAGGGACGATGACACGCCCAAAGTCGTCGAAGAAAGACTTGCGATATATGAGGTAGAGAGCAAACCGGTGATCGAATACTACAAGAAAAGAAAGGAAAAGATACCTTTCGTCGAAGTGTGGATGAATAGGCCTCCTGAAGTTACGGTTGCAAGGATAATAGAGGGAATGAGAAGCCTTGGAATCGCATAAAAGCGAAGCTTGTCATAGGGCACAATCAAATAAAATACTGATGTAAAGCAAAGCTTTGTTGTTTTAGGCGACAAATTGCAGCCGCAACCGTTAAATAATGGATCCACGCTTAACCTATATAATGAAATCTTCCCAAGCCTTGGCTGCGTTAGGACTTCTAGTGCTTATTCTCGCCTCTCCGATGCCATGGTTGACAATCAGCTTTCTAAAGCCACAATCAAGCGAAGAATTCAACCTAATACTGTTCGACATGTACAACATCATATTCAGGGGGACAAAGGCCTTTCCCAGCACCGACGCCGGCTCATTCTTTGGTGCCATCGTGGGTGTGATTTCAAACATGAAGATTATGATAGTCATCGCCTTCCTCTATTCTGCCTCGATAGTTATCGGAACCCTCTCTATTGTTTATAGGACAATGTCGCTGCTGGCGGGAGCGACAAGCATGCTTACAGGCATAATTTGGGTGCTCGGCGTTGACCTCTTCAGGTCAGCGTTCATGTTGGAGGCCAGCAAGGAAGGAGGCGTGTTTGAGCAGATAGCGGGCAAGGGCGTGGCATCTATCATCATGGTTGGCTATGGCGTTTACGTGATAATATTAGTTGGCGTAATTTTCTTTTTGGCATTCTTTCTCGAGGGGAGGGTCTTAAAGAGCAGCCAACTGACGGCGTCGTTTCGTGAGATCAGATCGGAACTAAAGAATGTAACTGAAAGAAACAGCCGTCTGAACGCCATGCTTCAGTCCCTTGAAGAAAAGGGGTTAAAGTTGACGAAAGAACTCAATGACTTGAGAAAAGAACATGATGGAGTTGTGGCAACAATGCTGAGGTGCAGGGTGGAGAACTCCTACACCGTCGGAGACAGACTGTACGCCACAATAAGAAATACAGGCTCTCTACCTATAACTTGGATCGAGATCACGGACATCGATCCGAGGCCGAAAGGAGCCAATCTGCCATCAGGTCAGATCCAACTGATGGGAGGTATAGCTCCCGGAGGTGCCATCAAGTTCTCATACAATCTGGTCGATATCTACAACAAACCCATCATCTTTGATCCTCAACAGACCTATAACGTCCAGATGACGGCAGGATGGGGTCAGGCACAGCAGGTCTTCGACCTATCCTTCAAGCTTGTTGGCGGAAGTCAGTTCAGAGCGGAAATTGAAGGAGAATACACGACCGGTAACAGCTTGGTCATGAACATTAGAAACGTAGGCTATTATAAGATCACCCAAGAGAGAGTGACCTCTATCTCTCCTTCACCTGGGGGGCCAGCTCCTGCGCCACAAAAAGTGGTTATCAACCCAGGTGAAACCAAGACCCTTTGGTTCACATGGACTGAAGGCACCTTTATTCAAGGCGTATCCTATACAGTTAGCGTCGAATTGAGTGACGGCACAAACGTACAGAATTCATCGATCGTTGTGCTTGCCTCATAGAAACATCTGCTACATCATCTTCCCTGATGTGAAGAAGTGTCGGGGACAGCTGAATGCAAGTTATGGAACGAGCATCTACCGTGATCTCTCTCTTGAAATGTAGTCTATGGCAGACTATTCCCTAAATATAGTTTATCCAACACTGCTCGTGAACAAAATGCTTATTATGATGTACCCTAAACTTACTGTAGCCATGAAAGACAGAATGCAGGACATACAGAAGGTGATAACGAACACAAAGCTCATCAATCTGCTAATGAAGAGGGGTAGACTCCGCTGGCAAGAGCTCAAGAAATCTACTGAGTTAAGCTCAAGAACCTTGAGTGACAGACTGCAGGAGTTGATGGACAAGGATCTGGTCAGACGCAAGGTGGACCCTTCAGCTCGTCCGCCGTCAACCTACTATGAGTTAAACCCCAACTTTGACGTAAGCCGGCTTCGCGAAGGACACCTTTATTCGCTTTACCAGGCATACCTCGACAAAAGAAACAAGTCTGCAGGCTTACTAAGGATTATAGAAAGGAAGGCGCCGAAGGAGGTCTTGGAGAACACATTCAACACCTTGAGGCATGACTTCCTCTTTACCCTAAACTACTGTCTGGAGAACCCTGACTACTCACAGCATATCGTCTTGCTCTATCTTGACCTCTATCAGACACAGGTCCACAATATCATGACATACCTACGCAAGAATCAAGCGTTCGCCGACCAGGTGAAGGAAATGTTCAAGTCATTCATCGAAAACCAGGAGAAAGACGCTAGGAAGGTGATTGAAGAAGCCTTGGGAAACTTTGAGGATAAGCAGTTGGCTAGAGCGGTGCTCTCTCTCTACTTCAAGAAGGTTTACTCGTACAACATGGAACTCTACATATTTCTCGTCCAGGTGTCCCAATCAAGGGAGCTGAGGGAAGAGCTTGAGAAAGAATTTGGTGAACCTATTGAAGAAGAGCGACTGAACAAGCTTGTCTCAGAAGATGCATGGAAGGATCTCGAAAGCTTCAGTGCCGCATATAGGCAAATAACGAGCTATTGAGATGTGAACTGCGGTCACCATAAGCCTTAATAAGCAAACGAAATTACCGCAGATACATGAAATGGCTCTTTACGGCTGGACTAGTCCTACTCATATTGGGTGCCACATTGGTCCTGCTGCCACCCAATATCTTCAACCAGCTCATGGACTCTGTAGGAATGTCGGTGACAACCTACAACTCGACCAATCTCATCCACAGACAGCTTGTCGAAGTCCCACCTAACAACTACAACTTCTCCTTTCCACTGAAGAGTGGGCTGACTCTGACAGGCAACTTCAGCGTCATCACAGGAAGTGCTGTGAGCGTACTCGGCTTCGACAAAACAGAATACACCCACTGGTCGAGCACCAGCAGCGGCGCCCCCCTCTTCTTCACATACCCGCCTTCAGAAAATGGCACCTTCCACTATGAAGTCGAGAAAGAAGGTGAATACTACATCGTGTTCGTCAGCAAGACAGGTGAAAGATCGATCGTCTTGGCATCGATCACCCTCGTCAAGGAGGAACGTGAGCCTTCCCTTGTGGCACTGATGCTTGGGCCGATCATGCTGGCGATAGGGGCTATCATAATCGTGTTCAGAATCCAACCTGACTTCATAGCGCCAAAGATTCAAAAGAGGGAACAAGAGATTGAGCGTGCTAAGGCAACGATTCGAGTTGCAAAGGCGCTAGGCATCCAAGTTCGTGGAAAGGACATAGAACAGATCCGAAGGGAGATAAGAGAATACATGGAGAAGGAGAAAAGTGGTTGAATGATATGGACGCCCTTGGACGTCATACCTTTGCTAAGTATCTGTCCAGCATAGGAAGGTAAATATCTAACCTTTAGACCTTTTGAACCACATGTGTCGCTGAAAGAGCAGCGCGCATCAGCTTTGAAGGTGATGGTTTTCCATGATGGGGCCGTTCTTGCTATCCTTTAGAGAGATACTGGAAATGGCACTTCTTTCGGCAATAGTAGTGATATTTCTCAGACGAACCGGCCGGCAGGCTCTTTTACGTCTCGTATACTATGGTGTTTTTGTTGCCGCGTTCGCAAGCCTCTCAGCCGGAATTCTGGTTTGGATCCTTTTCGAAAGTATCGAGGGGCCGCCACGAGCCCTTTTCGAAGCCTCAGCAGCATTTGTGGGTGTTGTGGTCATATCATATATGATATTCTGGATGGCAGGAAGGTCCAAGATGTTGAAGGAGGAGCTGGAGGGTCGCATAGATGTGATTGCAAAGAAAAGTGCTAGATTTGGGCTTTTCCTCTATTGTTTCATCATAGTATTCCGTGAAGGCGTTGAGCTTGTTCTGTTTTTGATTCCATTCTTGACACAGGATCTATCCGGCACCGCGATAGGTGTTCTTGTCGGAGCAGTATCTTCTTTGGCTGTAGCTTATGCGACGTTTGTCTTGGGTATGAAGATAAGTATGCGGAAGCTCTTCTTTTATACAAGTCTATTGCTGATGCTGATGGCTGGTGGTATTTTAGGCCAGGGTGTCCACGAATTACTCGAATATCTTGGTGAAGTTGGAGTGAGAGTTGGATGGCTAGCTGAACCTGCATACGTTCTTAAGATCCCTCCAAACAGTTTATTTCATGAGGATGGTGTGATCGGATCAGTATTCTCGGTCATGCTTGGATACAGTAGCGGGGCTGAATGGGCAAGGCTCATCCTTCATATGACATATCTTGCTGTGGTGCTACCTTTTATCGTTATTGTATATAGAAGAGACAAGAATTAGGCTTCTGGAGGGTAAAGTCGATGAAATTAATGTTTATATAATGTCACTTGCAACCCTTTTTATAATAAAAATTGCCTAACAGACGTGATTTTTTAAAGGTTGGGGGGGCTCTCGGTTTAGGCGCACTAGCTGCTGGCGGGGCAGAATATTATATTGCTCAAAAGGAGATATCTGATCTGCGAAGCGAACTCGAGAAATCTTCAACGCGACTTGAGACGAACCTTAATGTGTACAACTGGTACGACTATATTGCACCTGGCATATTTGAAGACTTTGCCGACCAATATGATGTTTCCTTGAACTATACAACCTATAGTAACCCAGACGAAATGTCTGCTAAGGTTTCGGCTGGCGGCTCTGGACTGGATACTGTTGTTGCCTCCGACTATAAAGTTGGCGAAATGATCTCGTTAGACATTTTGGCAAAGATGGACTTCTCAAAAGTTGCCAACTTCAAGCACATAAGCGAAAAGTTCAGGAACCCTCCGTTTGATCAGAGGCAAGAGTATTCAGTTCCATATATGTGGGGGACTACCGGAATCGGCTATAACGTCGACGTGGTGGCCGATGAATTCGCCGGCTTCGAAATTCTTTTTGATGAAGACAAGATCTCCAAGTACAGCAAGAAAGTTGTGGTTGTCGACGAAATGAGAGAAGTCTTTGCGGCAGCCCTGAAGCATCTGGGGTACAGCTTGAACGACACAAACGAAGAGCACCTGCTTCAAGCGAAAGAGCTTATTATGAAGATAAAACCTCATATTCTTAAGTTCTCCGCCGACCAAGTCAAGACGCTGCTCATATCTGGAGATGCTGTGCTGGCTCTCGGCTACAGCACCGACGTCTTTCTAGCTTCAACGGAAAACGATAAAGTAAGATACAAGATTCCTGAAGAGGGGGGAACATTATGGATGGACAACTTTGTCATCCTCAAGGAGGCAAAGAACGTGAACACATCACACAAGTTCATCGACTATATGCTTACGCCAGCGATTGAGGCAGTGAACACCAACTACCTTTTCATAGCAAATCCATGCCTGGAGACTGTTGAGCGCGGCTACGTCTACCCGGAGATAGCGAACGACGCCAACATCTTCCCACCAGAAGACGTCCTGAGCAAGATGGAAATGTTCAGACCGTTTACACTGGAAGAAAAAGACAGAATGGGCAAGCTGTGGACTGAGATAAGATCATAGCTATGTCGTTCGATGTCGAGCTTGTTAAAGTAACAAAAAGGTATGGTTCATGTACTGCAGTGGACAATATCAACCTCCACATTAAGCCTGGCGAATTCTTCTCTCTCCTCGGCCCCAGTGGCTGTGGTAAGTCTACAACATTAAGGCTCATATCTGGGTTTGAAGAGGCGACCGACGGCGAGATAAGGATAGGAGGAAAGGTTGTCAACGATGTCCCACCATACAAGAGAAATGTTGGCATGGTCTTCCAATCCCTCGCTCTGTTTCCACATCTGAATGTTGGAGACAATATCGCGTTCGGACTTAAACTGAAGAAGATGCCCAAGAACGAAATCGACGAGAGAGTGGCGATGATGTTGGACTTGGTCGAAATGCCTGGATACGAGAGCCGCAAGATCAACGAGTTGAGTGGAGGGCAAAAGCAGAGAGTGGCCTTGGCTCGTGCCCTGATAACCGAGCCTTCTGTGTTATGCTTGGATGAGCCTCTGGGCGCATTAGACCTGAAACTCAGAATCCAGATGCAGACTGAGATGAAGCGGATACACGAAAAGACGGGTAACACCTTCATATATGTAACCCACGATCAAGGCGAAGCGATGGCGATGTCGGACACAATCGCCGTAATGTGTAATGGGAGAATAGAGCAGGTAGGAACGCCCAAGGAAGTGTATGAGCGCCCTCGAACCAAGTTTGTCGCACAATTCGTCGGCGAAAGCAACCTGTTGAAGGGAAGATGCATTCAAGAAAATCATGTTTCCGTAAATGGTTTTGAGCTTAAAGGTTTGTTCGCAAAAGAGCTATGCAGCAAAGAAGTCTACGTCAGCATCAAACCTGAGAAGATTATGGTGACCAAGAGCCATTATGTCAGGAAATTCGATAATTCCATAGAAGGAAGAATCGTCGACTACACGTACAGAGGCGACGACACAATATATAGGATATCAGTCGACGGCAAATTTGAGCTTTCTGCGCGAGCTCAAGCTATCGGAGGCCAATTCAACAAGGGGGAAACCGTCTTCGTCAGCTGGAATGTGGAAGACGCCGTCGTTCTACCCTCAGATGATTAGCTGAAGCAAAAAACTCAGCCAGCCTCCTTGGAATGGGAAGAGTTAAATAACGATTTATCCTCATGACTCACGGATATAGATGCCGGTCGCATTCGTTTTGATAAACTCGGAGGCTGGTGCAGAAAAGCAGATACTCAATGAATTGAAACGTATGAAGGAAGTGAAAGAAGCCTATGTTGTCTACGGCACATATGATGTCATTGTGAAGATCGAAGCAGAGACTATGGAGAAACTTAAAGAGATCATCACCTGGAAGACAAGACGATTAGACAACGTGATCTCCACATTGACGATGATTGTGATGGAAGGATAGGTTATTCATCGCTGGACAATTCATGTCTAAGCCTTGCCAGAGGAGCCCAAAACCCTAATGTATGATGTAACCTCCTCTTTTAATGCCTTTTCTGCTGGATCCACAACTTTCTGTGCGAACACTTCGTCAGGGTTCTCCATAATAGCCTTCCTCAAAGCGTCAGTCCATATGGAAGAAAGAGCTGTGCCTATATTCACTTTGACAACTCCCAAGGAGACAGCCTTCTTCAGAGATTCGAAGGGGACATGTGATCCCGCATGGGTACATAAGAAGACGTCGCCTACAGCCTCCCTTATTTTGCTCAACCTTTCAAAGTCCAGTTTGGCAACCCTCCTTATCGGATGCACACCATTTTCCATGACTGGAAAATGATGAATCTGCCCCACAGATACCGCCAATATGTCTACGCCAGTCTCCTTAACGAAGACTTCTGCCTCCTCGGGCTTCGTCATCATCTCTTTCGGGAACTCGATGTGGCTCTGATCTTTGACAACAGGCATCTCCCCCAACTCTCCTTCGATTTCCAAGCCTGCAGCATGACATATCTTGGCCACCTGCTTAGTCAACCTAATGTTCTCCCTTAGAGGCTTGTTGGCGGCATCATACATGACGGATGTCCACCCATTCTTCACACAGGTCATTATCTGCTCAAGGGTCCTACCATGGTCAAGGTGCACGCTTACGGGAACCTTCGCCTTCTCCGCAGCCACCCTCAAGATTCCATAATAGCTTTCTCCTGCGACACTCTCCGCTATGCCAGGTGTGGCGCCTACGATTACAGGCGAAGACTCCTCTTCAGCAGCCTGGATTATCGGCGTGATGAAAGATAGATCGAATGTTATGAACATGCCGATGCCATATTTTCCCTTTCTTGCCTCGTCAAGTATATCCTTTGTTTTCGCTAACACCATAATTTCACGTTACCACGTCAGAGATTTTCCTCATATAAGCTTTCTGTTCTCGACCATGTGGGGTGCTAACATCGTCAGCCGCGGATAGCTTGCAGATCAAGAGCGACTAGATATCTTATAGCTCAAGAGCGCCAGTGATCCTGAAACAAGGAGGGTGATCGTAGCTACCGCATTGATTTCCGGAGAAACTCCGAACTTTATCTTCGAGAATATGAGCATGGGTAACGTGATCACACCTGCTCCTGTAGTGAATGATGCCTTGATCAGGTCGTCGAAGGATTGTGTGAAGGCCAGCAAGGTTCCTGCAAGAATGCCTGGCGCGAGAATGGGTAAAGTGACTTTCACGAATGTCTGGATCGGCGTGGCGCCCAGACTCAATGCAGCCTCCTCCAGCGACCTATCGTAGTCAGCCAGCCTGGCCTTGACTACCGTGAACACGAATGATATGCAGAATGTTGCGTGGCCGATGACTATAGTATGCAAGCCAAGCTTCACGCCAAATGTGACGTAGAAGAGGAGCAACGACAGGGCTTCTGTTATTTCCGGTATGATTATTGGCACCAGCATGAAGACATAGAATAGACTCTTTCCCTTGAAGTCATATCTTACCACAGCATAGGCTGAAATAGTCCCCAAAACAGCTGACAATGTGGAGGTTACGACTGCTATAGTTGAACTATTCGCTAGGGACGACCAGATCGCCGGCGTGTTAAGTAACTTCACATACCATTCTGTTGAAAAGCCGTTCCAGACAACGGTTGAACCTATCCTCCTCGCTCCAACAGTTACTCCCTCGTTGAAGGAAAAGAGGACGAGTATCGCGATAGGCGCGTAAAGTGCTGCGAACACCGATATCACATACGCCTTTTGAATCTTATCCCAAAGCTTTCTCAAAAGCCAAGCTCCACCTCCTTGCCCAAGTATTTCATGTAAACGAGTGTTATCGCGAGGACTATGACGATCAAGACTATGGACAGAGCTGAGCCTACTGGATAGTTTCCTATAGTTAGAAACATCATCCAGAGATAGTTGCCTATCATGTACCAGTCGATGCCGCCTAAGAGCTCTGGAATAAGAAATTCTCCTACTGCGGGTATGAATACGAGTATTGAACCTGCAACTGTGCCAGGAAGCGTTAGAGGTAATGTGACTTTAGAGAACACCTTGGCCTTGTTCGCGCCCAGGCTCTCCGCTGCCTCCAGGTATGAGTGATCCAGCTTCTCCACCGAAGCATATATGGGCAGCACCATCATCGGCAGATAGTTGTATACCATGCCTGCTGTAACCGCGTACCAGTTGTAGAGCCACTGCGGCCTGTCGCCTATGAGGCCAAAGAGTGCCAGCAATTGATTAAGTAGACCATTCGAACTGAATATCGATATGATCGAATACGTTCTAACAACAAAGCTGAGCCAGAATGGGATGATCACCAACATGAGCAGCAGATTCTTATGCTTCTTTTCCTTGAAGCCAATATAGTAGGCGAGAGGGTAGCCTACAAGAAGGCATGCGAGTGTTGAGACCAGGGCGAGGGTGAATGTCCTCAAAATGGTTCGTGTAAACTCAGGAGTAAACACCTGCAAATAGTTTGTCACCGTGAATTCGAGGGTGGCTCTGCCGAAGGGGTCAACCTTAGAAAAGCTGTATATGAAGACAATTATCAAAGGGAGAACAAAGAAGACGAATTCAAAAGCAAAGGTTGGGATAAGAAGAAGATAAGCCCTCTTACTCTTTCGAGCACTTGATGTTATAAGCTCACCCTTTGACATTCGTTCCAGTACCTATATCACCTGCATTTAAAAAGTTAAGGTTACAGCAACCCACCGCAAGCGTTAATTAAGTCTCATATCTGACCCTAATGACGAAATCTGGTGTCTAATCGATGGACCTAGAAAAGTATCTTGAAGAGAACAAGATCTGGCATCGATTCATCCACAAGCCTGAGACGGTCCACACCGCCGATGCCGCAAGAGTTGCAGGCCTAGAACTAAATAGGCTCACAAAAAACCTCGTTTCCAAGACAGATTCTGGAGAATATGTTATCTTGATCGTGCCTGGAGATAGGAAGGCTGACCTCGAAAGCGCTGCCAAAGCACTTGGCGTCAAAAAGGTCAGACTCGTGCCCTTCGATCAAGCTGAACAGGTAAGCGGCTATCCTCCAGGAGCAACCCCATCGATCGGCCACAAGACGAAGATGAGGACGATCTTCGACAGATCCCTCACAAGATATGAGACCATCTATTGTGGGGGAGGCTCGAGAGATAAACTCGTCGAACTCAAAACCAAAGAAGTCCTTGAATATAGTGGCGCGTTGGTCGCAGAGATATCCATCGGCGAAAATGAGCCATCCGGCTAGAGTTCTCTTACCTGAGACAGCTGTTCCTGTCTTCGAGAATTCCTATCGCCTGCGGCACCATGCTTACTGAGCTGACAGTCACCCCTCTGCCTTCAACTAATACGCCTTCCTTCAGCGATCGCCTTATCAAGATCGCGTATAAGCCAAACTCGAGTGCGCCTTCGAAGTCTTCCGACCTGTTATCGCCGACATGGACAACCTCTTCAGGCTTAAGGCCTAGGCTTCGACAAAGATTTTCGAACACTTCCCCACTTGGCTTAGAAGCCTTCAGATCGTCAGCGTAGAGCTGCAGTCTAAAGTACTTGGTCAAGCCTGCCCTTTCTATCAGTATTCTGTTGTACGCCCCCGGCCAAAATATAAGGTTGCCCAAGGTGACAATCTGTCTCCCTTCGCGACTAAGCTGCTCAAGTGTTCCAACGGCTTCATGGTGAACTAGGTCAACTATAGATATGCCTAGTACAGCCTTCGTAACCCCCTTCTTGAGAGACTCCACGCTGACTCCAAGGTTTTCGGATGACAGCTCAAGGCAATGATTCACTATGTCATCATTCCTTAGCAGGCCCCTGCTGCGATACTCCTTGAGCACACGATAGTTTTCTAGCATTCCATCGTAGAGTGCGGTTGGATCAAGCCCCTCTTGAACGGCAGCCTCTTCCGCTATTTTGAAATGGAAGGGCTCCAACCTTAGAAGTGTATCCCATACATCAAAAGAGACGGCCCGAATAGTCATCTGCCTATATCAAGAAACCTTTTGTTTTTAAGCCTTTGGCGTACAAGTGTGTGCAGAATAAAGTTCAGGAGAGTGTTAAGCCCCTCTGCTTGAACATTTCAACGACTTCGTCGAGTTCAAGCGCTTCAAGAGCACCTTTCTTTGGTCGACCGTTGCTATCCCAGCAGTGGTGGTCATAGTATCGGTCCAAGAGCAGATCGTATTTTTCACGATCCAGGCGATATCTTCCATCCAAAGGCTTTGACATAAAAGTCTGAGGCGGCATATCATTGCACCTACCCCAGCCCACATGCAAGATATTATATGACCTCTCCAAGGTGTGCACCCTCTCTCCTATAAGAAGTAGATCCTCGGCCGAGAAATCTTGATCCAGTGCGGCAGAAACCAGCATAGAATAATGATCCGGCAAGAGCATACTTAACCTTGAGCTGTGAGTGAACATGCATATTCCAAGACAATCCAGTGTAGCATTCAATCTTTCCATGTAAACGACAAGCCTTTCCTTGTTGATGTAAGAAGAAGGCTCTTCTATAGAGGGGACTCCAAAGAGCTTCATCAGTGTCTCAGCAGGTGCCCCTCTAAGTCTCTCTTCTATGACTCCCCCTCTAGTATGGGTTCCTCCTCTCGGTGAAACTGAGACACCTAATGCCCATGCGACAGAAAGCCACAAGCATTCGAAGAGGTCGTTTCCATTCACATGCACGCACATATCAGAGGCGCTTCGGCCAATCTTCTCTGACGCCCTCTTGCATCCTTCTGCAAGGAGGTCTCCGAAGCCCTTCCGATACGCTATATCCTCGATAAGATCGTGAACTGTATGCGCGTCCCCCCACACCAGCTTAGGGTAGTCCTTCTCAGAGGCCAGCAACCCCTTCTCACAGCAGTCTATCGCCCAAGCTATCACGTTCGACGTTACATCCTCGTCGAGGCCATATTCGTTGCAAAGGTAGTGCGCTCTGAGAATATCTTCTGGTCTATCCATGTCAAGCTTGGCGCCAAAGTTGTGGATCGTGTTGCCTTGGAGAGCTTCAACGATCAAACTGTCAGCGCTATCACCGACCCTATGCAAGCTCCAGCATCCTATAGGACACCATTTGCAGGACTTCTCATCGACTTTAAACTTGTAAAATTCTTCAGGCATAAGAGCCTTTTTCCTCTCCAGAGGGGGAACTTGCCCCGAGAAGTTCCTGTAAGGTGTTTCAATTCCCCAAGGTGCATCATAACAGTATACGCCAAACTTTTTTCTCCTTTTGTTAAATTCATCTGAATCTAGCACTTCAACACACTTTTTACACGCCTTCTCGAATTTGTCGGCATCTTTGGCAATCAACTCCTTAGTGCCTCTCACAACTATAGCC
Organism: uncultured Nitrososphaeria archaeon; assembly: GCA_964448685.1. Lineage (GTDB taxonomy): Archaea > Thermoproteota > Nitrososphaeria > JACIWG01 > JACIWG01 > CAYUWR01. The sequence goes on along the minus strand of CAYUWR010000006.1, from coordinate 14,279 downwards.
TTGAGGTTCTTAGAGCCAAAGACAGCTCCAAGACCGCACCTGCTCGCTGACCTCGCGCCATCAACGATAACGCAGGCGCCATAGACGAGGTTCTCTCCAGCAGGACCAATGCACATTACATGAAAGTCGTCCCCCTCTATTTCTTTAATCATGTTTTCGGTCTCTGAAACCGTCTTCAGCTTCAGGTCTCCAGCAGCCCGAAACCTAACTTCTCCATCGTCAACGACAAGATAACATAATTCTTTTGCCCTACCATAGAATATCATGTTTGTAACCCCCGCACTACGCATAGAGTATCCGAAGTCGCCTCCAACATTGGCTGAGCCGATTCCTCCAGTGAATAGGTTCTTTGAGTCTACGCTAACTCTTGAGGCGCCTGGGGCTGGTGTACCACATAAGAGGCCAGCGCCTACTGCGAGAGGATTCGATGGATCAAGGGGTGGCGTGTCATAGGGCATCTCCTTCAACAAGAAATATTGGTTTACACCTCTTCCGCCAAGAAACCTCCTATAGTATGGAGAGAATTCTTCGTAGGCGGTCTTCTGTCTGCCCAAGTCAACCAGCAAGATTTCGCCTTCTGTTACATACATCAACCATAACATTTTCTATATGATATTAAAGTCTTGTCATTTCAGCCCCTCATTAGTTAATGGCTTCACATCTGTTCGACGAAGAAGCAAATGTCTACTTCAAAAACATAGGCAAAGATTTTGCTAAATCATTTTTCCCAAAGTATTAGCTTTTGCAGCCTGTCCAAGATGCTTCTCCTTAGAACGTGGGGCTAAGTTGAGGTGTCAAGTATTGTCTCAAATATCCTGAATTCAAAATTTCTATCTTCTCTGCAACCTTATGAGTATAGTCTTCTTATGAAGCCTTAGAGCCGCTATCGTGAACACAAACGTAAACATGATCGTAGCAACCAAGTCCACCCACCACGGCAAGAAGCCACTGCCCATGTACTGTGTCCTCAAGAAGTCTGTGGGATATGTTAAAGGCGATATTAGGGTTACCGGTAGAATCCATGATGGCAGCTGGGTGATCGGAACTAGGACTCCGCTAACGAATATTAATGGCAGTTTGATCGAGCTGGATAGGAGGACTGCATCCGCTGGCGTGTCAGTGGGTAGTGCTGAAAAGATTATGCCAAGAGATGAGAACCCTAAGGCTGTAAGAAGGACGACGAATACGGTGAACAGGATATTGCTCGGCAAAACGCCCAAAAACAGGCCTACGACAACAGGTGGCATCGTGAATATCAGACCAAATATGGTTGATGCCAGAATATCTCCCATCAACATTGTTGTGACGGTAATAGGCCTAGAAAGCAACATCTCAAGCGTTCTTTGTCTGGTCTCCCAAGGCGCTATTATCGGAGTAACAGATGACGCGGTGAAGAAGAGCGTCAGAGTCATCAGCGAAGCCAGCCCTTCCTTTAACCCCAAACTTTTGCCCGCATAGAACGCGATCCACAAGAATATGGGAAAGAGAACGCCTGTGACCACTATCGGGCCTTTCGCATAATATAGTTTGATATCCTTCCAACATATGGCCCACATGCTTCGGAGAAGATGCTTGTATTCAAACTTCATAGAATCACTCTCATGACGATGGCCTATTCTCCTTTCGCCACCTTCACGAAAACATCCTCTAACGTGGGCGGTGAGATCTTGATGTCAAGTATCTTAAGCCCCCTCGCCCTCGCATACTCGACTGTTTCGACAATCACGTCCGCTGGCCTGCTGCAGACTATTAGAAGCCTGGAACCTTGCAGCTTGTATTCGAACGGCTCAAGAAAACTTAGATCACACCCTTCTTCAATCCTGTCAAAAGAAACCGACACATATGTGTATGCTCCTGCTTTAATCTTGAGCTCCTCAGGGCTCCCTAATTCCACAACATGACCGGCCTTTATGATCGCAATCCTATCACATAATGCTCCAGCCTCTTCGACGTTGTGTGTCGTCAAGAAGGTTGTAATCCCACTTTTCTTAAGTTCGAGGATGAGCTCCCGTATCTTTCTCGCGCTTAGCACATCAAGCCCTCCAGTAGGCTCATCCAGAAAGAGCACCTTCGGATCGTTGATCAAGGCCATCGCGACCAAGAGCTTCTGTCTCAAGCCCTTTGAGAGGTTTTTAGCTTTACGCTCTCTAATCTCGTACAAGTCAAGTAACCTTAGCAGTCTTGAAGCTTTTTCTTCGATATGGCTTCTAGAAAGGCCGTAGAGTCGTCCGACCAAAACAAGATTGTCCCAAGCCGAAAGGTCGGGGTATGGGTTTGCCTCCTCTGGCACGACGCCAACCAGCATCTTGGCTTCCACAGGGCTACGGTTGACATCGTATCCCATGATCCTTGCCTTACCACGGTCGGGCTTCAGAATCCCCGTCAGCATGCGAATAGTTGTAGTTTTTCCAGCACCATTTGGCCCCAGAAAGCCAAATATTTCGCCTTCTCCTATTTGGAAGCTGACACCTTCCACTGCCACAACAGTCCCAAATCTCTTGTGCAGGTCCAGAGCTTCTATGGCGTCCATCGCTGCCAGCCTACTCCTTATCGCCTTCAGACAGGAGGACGTCGATAACATTCTTCACATCTCTAAGACCCCTCATGGCTTCACTCAAGTACTCCAATCCCTCCTCCGTAATCTTGTACATCCTTCTGGCTGGTCCCCCTCCATCGACATCCCATGTGGAAGCTACAAATCCGAAGTACTCCATCCTTCTGAGCAGAGCATAGATAATAGGCTTTGGTGCTTCAACCTTGAATTTTTCCTTCAACGCCCTATATATTTCAGCTCCATATACGCTCTTGTCTTTTATGAGAGTCAATATCGCCAAGTTCAAGAGTCCTTTGATAGGCACTTCCTTCAAGCAAACGTGTTCGCCACCCCTACTGTGACATGAGTTCCCTCCACCACACATCTAAATCACCTACCTACATAGGTATATTATGTATCTATATAAGCTTTGACCAAGCTCGAGTACAGCATCCATATTCACACACAAGAAACATTCCTCACATATTTCTGGACAATTTCTCTCAACCTACGCCCGCGCAATAGCGTAGAGAAAGAGTATGAAGGACGCTAAAGCACCGTTTCCTTATGTCACTACTTGATGATGGCACATGTTTAAATAGCAGCTGAAGAATATTTTCTTGTGATGAAGAAGAAGCTGACTATCGAAGGAGAAAGAGTTCAAGAGGTAGGATACAGGCTGTTTCTCTTTGACGTAGCAGAATCCTGCGGCCTCAAAGGCTTTTTTGCAAGAAACATCGGAGAGAATGTCGAGTTCTTCATTGAAGGAGAAGAAACCGGTGCCAAAAAGTTCCTCTCTGAGGCGAGGGAAACGTATCCGGAGTATGCGAAGGTCAAGAGCGTCAAGGTTGAAGACTATGAAGGAGATGTGATGCCAGTCGAAAGTTTCTATAGAAGTTTTAGCCTGCAACAGCTTACAAAAATAGTGGACGTTGGAATAGGGATACTGAAGAAGCAGGATATAATGGTTGAAAGACAGGATTCCATGCTTGAGAAGCAGGATATTATGATAGTAAAGCAGGATGTGATGATAGAAAAGCAGGACAAGATGCTTGAAAAACAAGATATTATGATAGCAAAGCAAGATGTGATGATAGGAAAGCAGGACAAGATGCTTGAAAAACAGGATCAAATGCTCGAGAAGCAGGATGTTATGATAGCAAAGCAAGATGTCATGATAGAAAAACAAGATGAGATGCTCAAGAAGCAAGACACGTTGATAGAAGAAGTGAAAAACCTTAGAGGGGATTTGAAAAATTTCATGGAAGAAAGGTTCGCGAAGATAGATCGAGATATAGCCTTAATAAAGGAGAAGATAGGTCTAAAATAGAATTTCTCAGATTCACTTGACATTGCAGGTTGTCAACAAAATCGGAAATCTTCAAGGGGAGATGCTAGCAGCGATTTCAGCCCAAAAATAGGTCAAAAGACTTGCGCATAGTCTGGAAGTGCAATTATGTATGGCATCAAACTGCCTTTCAAAGAGGCATTGGCGGAAAGCCAACCGTTCCTTAGGTTATGGAAAAACATTTGTTGGTTGCAACCATACCCTTAGGCGATATGACGAAGATCCTATATCTTGTGCCAGGTCTAATGGATAAAATGGAGCAAACCAGAAGAGAAAAGATCGCGAATAATTGGGTTTCAAATGGTGTGTTGGTGGAAGTGAAGGCGGTAGACGATGGGCCAATATCGATAGAATCATCTGTCGAAGAAGACATTGCAGCAGCAAGTGTGTTGAGAGCGATAATACGTTTCCAGAAGAGTTATGATGCGATTGTGTTAGGATGCGCGGGAGATCCAGGACTCAGGGCGGCAAAAGAGCTTGCAATGATTCCTATTGTGGGGCCAGCTGAATCTTCGATTGCATTTTCCTCTCTTGTTGGCGATAGATTTGGTGTGATCGTCCCATTGGACAGGGATATTCCAACAATGAGGGCCTTGACGGTGAGATATGGATTCGATGGAAGGTTAGCATCGGTTAAGGCTTTGAATGTCCCTGTACTTGACCTTGCAAGGGACATTCCGATCGTAAAGGAGAAGGTTGCAGAGGCCTGCAACAGTGCAGTGGCAGATGGGGCGGATGTCATAGTCTTGGGGTGTATGAGTTTGGCCTTCATTCTGGCAGACGAGCTTGTAAAGGATAAGGTGAAGGTGCCTGTCTTGAATCCTGCCAAGATAGCTGTAAAGGCGGCTGAGGTTTTAGCACAATTCAAGCTTGTGCAAAGCAGGACATCGTATCCGCTCGCAGATTATCAAAAGCTGGCGAGAAGTGTCTTTAGAGAGGAGCTCAGAGATGTCCTTTGACACAGCTGTTCACGATCTTTTAGGACAACTTTCAAAAGATAAGATGATCGGGCACATCCGAAACTTGTGTAGGCTTGCAAGAGTTTCGGGTACAGAGGATGAAAAGAAGGCAGTTGAATACATTGTTTCTCAACTTGAAGAATATGGCGTAAGAACAGATGTCTACCAGTTCGACTCGTTGATCAGCCAACCCGAGCACGCGAAAGTTGACCTAATATATCCTACTCTGAATTCGTTCAAGGCAATAACACACCCCTTCTCCATGACTACACCTGAGGAGGGAATAATATCCGAACTCATCTATGTGGGGAAAGGCCGCGAGGAAGACTATGTCACAAAAAGCGTCAAAGGTAGAATTGTCTTAACAGAGGGAAACGCGTCGCCAGAAAAGGTTTGGCTCGCACAAAATCAGGGTGCCATTGGCCAAGTCTTCGTCAGCAACGAAAACGTCCCACATGAGATGATCATCACCACAATCTGGGGAACACCTTCAGCGAAGACGTCATCTAGGATGCCGAAGATACATGTTGCATCCATCTCCCGTCAGAACGGAGAAACACTGAAGGAGACCGCTTCGAAAGGCAAGGCAGTTCTTAGACTTTACACAGAGACAAGCACCAGGTGGGTGACGCTGAAGATGCCTGTCGCGACAATAGAAGGAAAAGAGGAACCTGAAAGATTTGTGCTAGTTGGCGGGCATCTTGATTCGTGGTATTTTGGCGCAACCGACAATGCTACTGGAAACGCCTGCTGTCTAGAAATCGCGAGAGTCCTGAACGAGAACAAGGATCGTCTCAGAAGAAGTGTCAAAATAGCATGGTGGGTAGGTCATTCACAGGGAAGATATTCTGGCTCGGCATATTTCGTCGACAGAGAATGGGATAGCCTAAACAAGAACTGCATATCGTATGTGAACGTGGATTCGCCAGGAAGCAAGGGCACTAATGTATACCTTCTGGAGGCAATGCCGGAAGTCATGGACTTTGCAGAGGAGACCGTGAAAGCATTAACCGGGCTTCCAGTTGAGAGACTGAAACCTGGAAGATGGGGTGACCAATCCTTCTGGGGCCTAGGAATTCCTTCAATCGACTGCTACAGTATAGCTCCTCCAGAAAATCGAGCCAACGTAGGCGGTTCTGGAGGCGGCTGGTGGTGGCACACACCCTACGATACAGAAGAATATGTGGACCCAGAATATCTTGTCAGGGACACAAAGGTCAACCTTGCGATCACATTAGCCTTGGCAAACAACCACATCTTACCCTTTAGGCTTTCATCGAATGCGGACACATACATCAAGGCTCTGTCAAGTCTAAGAGACAGCGACAGCAAGAACCTAGTCGATTACAGCAGTCTAATATGCAAAGCAGAAGAACTGGAATCGAAACTACTCCCATTAGAAACTTCCCTGAAAGATCTTGGGAAAGAGAAGGCAAGCAAAGCGAACCATACATTGATGAAGCTGTCAAGAATTTTGAACCCAACACTGTTCACAGCAGCAGGAAGATATGAGCAGGACCCTGCAACAGATCAACCTTACCTGCCAACTCTCTCCTCTGTCCTAAAGGTGGAGACCTTGGACGAGGACAGCCTTCAATTCCTCAAGGTCACCTTACAAAGAGAAAGAAATCGAATATCAGACACACTGACTGAGGCAGTTGCTGCCGCCGAAGAATGTCTAATTGCAACAATAACATAGATAGCTTCTTGTCATCATCCTCAGTCTGACATCTGTAAAAATAAATTTATATGAGTTTTTCTCAAAACTTTAGACATTAAAGTATCAGACAAACTTGTCGAATTGATAAGAAAAAAATATTGGCGAGGACTTCTCGCTACCGAACCCTTCAAATAGAAGAGAACAACAACACAACAACAAGAGCTATTGCATTGGAGGAGGCCTCAAACCCGAGGATACACAAGAGGATTTTGCTTGAAAAAATCTTGATGATCCCTTAATGTAGATACAGTAGCAATCGATGGGAAAAAATCTCTCACATTCAAAAGATGTTTAAGCGAGTCTGCTGTGCACCCTATCACTCAAGGTCTGAAGAAAATCTTGAAATTTGCCATAAGGGATTTCAGCTCCAGCGGCCTTCTCGTGCCCGCCACCAACCCCATTAAACCTTGGAGCGACCTCTAACAGAATGGAATTGAGGTCGATTTCGACATTTGTCCTCAAACTTGTCTCAACCTTCCCATGCCTCACTTCCCCAGCCAATCCCACAGCCGCACCGGAATATGCTCTAGCATAGATTGCAGCCTTACCTAAAGGCCCATCTGGATTGAGCACATACCCTACTTCACCCAATCTTTCAACATTTCCCCTAACATATTTCCTCATACCCTCCTCTCTACGGGAAGCCTCTACCGCTAACTGCGGGAGTGAATCTATTTCTGAAGGTGGAAGATTCTTTGAGAGAGCTTCTAGGATCTCCAACTTTCTGCCATCATTTCTTCCTATGGCTTCAAGGGCTTGAATAAGTATGCCCGTCTGAAAGTACAGCGTACGCTTATCCCAATTCTCAAGTATGCTCTGAACGCCTTTGGTGGTGTCCAGATAGTCTCCTATCGCACCATATATCGCAACTCGACCCATTTCAGGATCGATCGAACCCTTAAACCGAAAAAATGTGAGTTCAGACGCCGAACTTTCTGTAGAATGGACCAAGTCAACATTGGATGAAAGCTGCGATTTCACTCTACTGGACAGCGGATGATGATCTATGTAGACTATAGTCGATCTAAAACTCTCAAATGATTCGTTAACCTTTTGAAAGAGGTTTTCGTTTATAGCTATGTCGCAGACGACTACAACCTCATCCCTCTCTATCTTCCCTAGAGAATCGTAGAGCCTAACTGGATTACTGAAGATCACCTTGGAATCATCATATATCGAGAAGGCTAAGGCGCCAGCACATATACCATCGCAATCACCGTGGGTTATTATATGCATCGCATCTTATGGGGTTACCTCAAATAAATATTTGACTTTAGAGTGCCCGTAAGTATCAACAAACAACATCATCACCGTGACATCGTACAATGAATCATTATGGTATGTGTTTATCAAATAAGTACGTGGGTACGTTCACAATCGCCTTCGAGGATAATGATGGAGGACGCTAAAGATTGAGTTCAAGAAGTACAAGTGGACAACAATACAAGTTGCTCGATTTAACCGCAAACTTTTTTAAAAAGTTTGTAGATATGTCGGTCATGAACCTGCAGGAAATCAAAAGGGCTATTGTCTCACAAAGGGAGGAAATGGAAGAAAAGTTTAGTGAAGACAGAATTGTCAAACGGGAGTCGGATATAAGTAGGTTAAAAGGTTTTCTCGCCTTCCCGAACATATTGGTTGTTTTAGGAATTAGAAGGTGTGGAAAGTCCATATTTTCATGGCAGATTTTTAAAAACGACATGTTCGGGTACATCAATTTTGATGATGAACGGTTATACGGAATTAAAGCAGACAACTTGGATCTCGTACTTCAATCCTTCTATGAACTTTATGGAAACATTGATTATATTATATTGGATGAGCCTCAAAATGTCACGGGATGGGAGCTTTTTGTAAACAGACTGAGACGCACTAAAAAGGTTATAGTGACAGGAAGCAACTCGAAACTTTTAAGCGGAGAACTTGCAACACATTTAACCGGAAGATACGTCAGTTTCACGCTAATGCCATTCAGTTTCAGAGAATATCTTAATTACAAAAAAATGAGTGTGTCTAAGGAGGATTTTTACTCAACACAAAAACTAGCCGAACTGAAGAGAAATCTCGAAGAATACATGAAAATTGGTGGGTTGCCTGAAGCTTACTTGTTTGGAAGAGATATTCTGGTAAGGATATACAGCGATATAATAGAAAAGGACGTTCTAAAGAGGACCAATATCAAGATGAAGGAATCATTCAGAAACTTCACAAAATACCTGATATCCAATGTTGCATCAGAATTCACAGTAAGAAAACTTTCAAATGTTTTTGAAATCAAAGACGTACATACTGTCAGGAACTGGCTCAGCGCACTAGAAAATGCCTACCTATTCTTCGTCCTCGAAAGATACTCGCCAAAACTGAAACAGCAAGTCATCGCCCCGAAAAAAATCTATTGCGTGGACAACGGTCTAGTCAACACGATGTCTTTCAAGCTCGATGAAAATTATAGCAGTCTGATGGAAAACCTAGTTGCAGTCGAACTATTAAGGAGAAAGAATTACTGGCAAAATGAGCTAGAAGTCTTCTATTGGAAGGACCACCAACAGAATGAAGTCGATTTTGTTCTAAAAGAAGGCGCGACCCTAAAGCAACTTATACAAGTGACATACGCTTCCAGCAAAAATGAAATCAAGAACAGTGAAATCCGCTCTTTAAAGAAAGCAAGTGATGAACTAAAATGCCAGAACCTACTGATAATCACATGGGACTACGAAAATGAATTAAATCTTAGCAATAAAACCATCAAATGCACACCATTATGGAAATGGCTTCTACAGGAAAACCATAACGTCAAGTGATCCCATAATCCGTCAACAGGCATTAGTTATTTTTCTTAATAATCATTGGAAAGACTAAACTTTTGCTTCTTAACAAGAAAGTCTTTCCAGTTCTTCTAAAGCCAAATATTGGAGCTGCTTTAAATATTCTCCAGTCTATCAGCTTTACAGGATCTTTTTCTCTTTCTATCACACCTGATAACGTCCTCTCTTTCCATTCCATAATAACATTTCTTAATGTTGTCTCTAATGATATTTAATACAGCACGAAATTCTATAATCTTGCACTATTTAAATTTCTGGAAGGCGACCTTCAGCTCATATTTACTATCCAATAGGAAAGTCTATGATTATGGTTTCAGCTGTATTCTTGGTTGCAGTGTTTAATAGTGTGAGCTAACAGAATATTCTTGTCCTTCTTAAGCTATAAATTCTGAACATGATTTCTTAAGGGTATGACATTTAACACGGCTTCTGTTTGTCTGGTTTAATTCCATAAACTGTTATGCTTGCAACTAAGTCGGCGTATTCTTTTGCCTCTTCTATAGAGCTGCCAAGTTCTTCTATCAAAGTCTTTGCGGAGAAATCATCAATCATAAAATTTATTGGGAAACGCGCTTCTCCAATCACTTTGACGTCTTGAAAACCTGCGTTTTTGATTAATTCGAGGTATTTTTCCTTTATTATTGCCCCAGCAATGTGGTGGATCATTCTAGTCCGGGTAAAAGAGGCAATATTAAACCTGCCAAAGTCACCTGGAGTCTGCAAACAAAAGCTACCGAATGCCTAAAGCAGCTTCATTCTGGAGTATTTCAGCAGCCCGCCAAGCCTCTCAAACTCTCTGAAATCTTCAACATTCCAGAGATCAAACGACCTACCAAAGATCTTTCTCTGAACATCTTTGCATGAACAGCTGCCAAACTCCTCAATGAACTCATCATATAGCTTCGCCAAAGTATAAGACTTAAGTGACCGCCCTTTATCCATGTCCTTGAGCTCCCTACCGTGTACAAAGCATATTGCCATAATGCCTCCTGCCAGCGCACCACATGTGCCATTCCCAGAAAGGGCTGTGCCACCAGCTAAAGCATGAGATGACTTTATCACATCATCCATCTTTAGATCGAACACTTCTTGGAGTGCCCTCAAAACACATTGTGGGCAAGACCCATAGCTTGCCTCATACTTGAAAGCTAGCTCGTATGCCTTATCCGAAATTTCTCTATCACTACTGCTCATGATCTCGCCTTCAAATCAGACTTGGTTGTAGCTATAAGTCTTAGCTATTCCATAAGGGAACTGATTTCTGTTGGATGCGTGTTCTCTCATAAGAAGAGAATAAAGGATCATCAAGACTCCAATTCAGACCCGCAGTTTTCTTGTGCTTTCCCTGCTAGAATAACGCTAAGAGAAGTTCTTGGCCTCTCAAGAGACTACCTGATAGTATTATCTTAATAAGCCAAAATCTCAGGTAAAAGTATAGTACAATATACCAATATGCAAAAAGACGAGCTTGAGAGATTTAATGAATGGTGGTTTACAGGGAGGGTGAGAAACGAATTAGCCATGCCCTTCAAAGGGTAAGATAATAACTTTTAGTCAAAGAATTGAAATGTACCCCGCCTACCTTATTGAGAAGATTACAATATAAGCCTCTAAGCTAACCGTTCCGAAACTTTCTCTTCCCACTTATTCAAAAAGTACTTATTCGCGTGATTAAAAATTCCACCCCTCTTATGCAGGCCAAGTAAAGTGAACTCTTTCCAGTCCCTTAAAACGTTTATTAAAAATCAATATCACATTTTCGGAGGATGAGCACGCTAATAGCGTATTACTCCAGAACAGGAAAAAATGAAGAATTAGCTAAACTCTTGCGTGAAAAACTAGGTTGTGAAATAGAAAAGATTGAGGAGTTTACAGACCGCAGAGGCGTTCTAGGATTTCTAAAAAGTGGAATGCAGGCAACATTAAAAAAGCGGACAGAGATTAAGCCGCCTAGGAAGAATCCAGGCGACTATGATGTGACAGTTGTTGTCTCTCCAATTTGGGCTGGACATATTCCACCTCCAATGAGAACCTACACATACAATTTCAGGGGAAAGTTTAGCAGACTGGCGTACGCATCAATTTCCTATTCGGCTTATGGAAACTCTAAGGTTCTAAAGGATCTTGAATCTCTAGTCCTACAAAAGGTGGACGCACACCTGCTTTTGAAGGAAAAAGAGATGGGTTCTCCAACATATTCTAGTATGATAGAAACCTTCTTGGACAGTTTAGGTCTATAGAACTCGATTCAATCTTCTATCGCATGGGGGCTCATTCCAAGAGTTGGCACCAAATTATAAATATTTATAAGCAAATAAAATATTATGCCAACTTATATGTCAAAGAGCTAGCAGAGGCTATTAACTCTACATACCCCAGAAACATTTAATTAATATGTATTTATTAATTAAGTACATGGGCACAATAACAATTTCCCTTAACGATGATGTAGAAAAAAAGCTCAGAGACCTTGTTAGACGTATGCACGGATCAAGAAAAGGTGGGCTCTCAAAGGTTATCGAAAGTGCCTTGGAAAACTATTTTGCCTCAGTAGACAGGCCCATTAAAAGCGGTGAAGTCTCCTTCAAAGCATTAAAGGAAGGAGCTGTGGTTGCAGAGGCTAGCACATTGGATGATCTAGCATGTATTCTCAGAAAGAGAGGAATCGAGCCGAGAGGCATAAGGATAGTCTCCTCGAAACCCATTAGACCAGTTGTCCACGGTGGATATAGAATTAAGCGATCCTAGTTTCCAATAAGCTGAGTGAATCTATCCTATGGGCTCCTATTTTCTAGACAGTACACCGGTGTTGGAGATAGAAATTAGAAATCCGATCATGAACAAGGCCTTCCCAGCTGAAGGTAAGGTGGTTGCTGTGATGGATACAGGGTTTGAAGGCTTCCTACTAGTTCCTCAAGACATCTTTGAAAAGCTCTCTTTGAATCAACTCGCATTAGAAGAGAGAAGGCTGATTCTCGCTGACGGCCAGTATACCCACTCCGTTGGCGCATACGGTGAAGTGGTTGTTTCAAATCTTGGTGTAAAGTTCGACGGCTTTATTGAGACCATGAAAGGAGTTGAAGAAATAGTTATAGGAACAGATTTGATAGAAAACTTAAAGCTTATATTAGACTATTGTACAAGAAGAATAGAAGTAGAATCTTGTAAAAAACCTTAGACATTACCTATTTGATTGATAAAGCCTTCAACTCGATAGGATTCTAACTGCGAGGCCAATATGCGACCACACCCACCTCGCCTCCATAACAACTAGGAGCATGATCTAAACCGTCATTCTTAAATATAATGGTATAAAATAATGGGCATATGGCACAAAAAAACGGGCATAAGCGCGATTCATTGAACTTCATCACACCCAAATTCATGGAAGTGCTGGATCTCTTTTTAGAAGAGCCAATGCAAGAATTTCACGAGAGAGAAGTAGTTAGAAAGACCAGAGTAAGCAAAGGATCCGTAAACAAAATCTTAAGAACTTTGGCCAATATGAACATGCTCATGCGAGAGAAGAAAGGTAGAATGGTTTTTTATAAGCTCAATTGGGAAGACCCGGTAGTACGCCAGTTCAAGATCTTAAGGAATGTCTACCCTTTAAGGGGTGTAATAAACGAACTAAAGAGCAATTCGAAAAAGATTGTGCTCTTTGGGAGCTGTGCCCAAGGATCTGATGTGAAATCCAGTGACATAGACCTTTTCATACTGACGAGCGAGAAGGATCAAGTTAGAAAGAAGATAGGTGTGTTCAACAGGAAAGCAGTTAGAAAAATAGCCCCTATAGTTGTCAACAGCAACGAATTTGTGAAGCTCAAGCATGAAGACAAGGCCCTTTACGACAATATTGATAGAGGAATAGTTCTATGGCAAGCAGAATAAGTCCAGAAATCCAAAGGTTGCTAGCTGAGAGAAAGCTTATACGTGCTAAGATAAGCAAGGAGATGATATTAAAAGAAATTTCAGCAGCAAAGGACGACCTAGAGGATGCTAAAGATTCCTTTAAGTTCAAGAAGTACAAGTGGGCGACAATACAAGGATACTATTCAATGTTCCATAGCGCAAGAGCTCTACTTTACAGCAAAGGATTCAGAGAGAAGAGCCACTACGCACTCCTCTCAGCCATCAGAGAACTGTTCAAGAATGAGTTAGAGAATTCGCTGATTGCAAGCTTCGAAGAAGCCATGAATCTGAGGCAGGAAGCAGACTACGGTTTAAAGTATTCCGAGGAGGGAGCGCTGGACACGATTGAAGGCGCGGAGAAATTTCTAAAAAGAGTAACTGAAGTACTTATGATGAAATGAAATCACGCACTCCCAATTAGTTTCACCCTAAGCGTGGTAGGGAACAAACCGCCATCCTTCAGTAGCTCACTTTAAGAAGGCCGCTTACTTCTCTCGTATCTCAGCCTTTCCCTATAATATTCTCCCAACTCGCTGTCACCCATGTCCCTGTACCCGCCAGCCAGCAACATTCTTTTATCCCTGAACTTGATAAAATAGTACACAGAATAGCTGCATAAGGGCACAATCCTCAAACCCTTCTCAACCGCGTACTCAACAGCCTCATCCACCAAAAGCTTAGCCAAACCTCTACCCCTATAGGCCTCAGGCGTATAAGTCTCGATCAAGCTTAATCGATCACCTTCAACACTATACTTCAAATATGCTTTAGAGCCGTCAGGTAATCTAACAAAAAACACAGTTGAAGTCCTCTTCACCTTAAACCCATGCTGGGTCATGAGGTAAAATGTCGACTTGCCACTTTTAAGTGTTGTTCCATGTCGTAACTTTTCTATGTCTCTGAAGGTCTTGTCAGAAGATTCTGGGAGATCCTGCTTCAAAGAACATAGTAATATTTTTGATCATGGTGGCCAATGCATTCA
>CAYUWR010000005.1:0-2686 GCA_964448685.1 uncultured Nitrososphaeria archaeon | reverse complement strand
GGTCTATGTTGAATAGCTCCATCACCTGCTCCTGTCTCTTAAGGGCCTCCACCATCTGCCTGTAGGCTGAGGTGTCTTCGACGACGGCATGGATGAGCCTTCTCTTCTTCTCTACTCTAAGGTTAATGTATTTTTCTACCCAGGCTGCCTCCATCACGCCACTCTGATTCTGTAGGGTGAATAGAAGCCGCTCGCCATCTTCACATGTCTTAGGAAGAATGTATAGGCTCGGATGGTAATGGTCTCGGAGCTTGATGACCTTACCGTCTTCTGTTCGAATCCAGATAAAGGCTTGGTTGCCTTCTGTGTAGACGTCGAGGATCCAGCCGACCTCAGACGCCATCTTCGTCATCTTCTTTTGTGGAGGTGTGCAGTTGAGCTTTCAGTTCAAGAAGTTCCCTTTCAAGCGCTACTATAGCCTCCTCCATCTCTTCAACCTTCTTTGTGAGGGCTTCGACGAGCTTTCTGTTGTGTAGGTTCGATGTAAGGTTGAGCCTGTCGATTACGACAGGGATGTTTGAGTTGGCCATCGCCGCCTGCTCGGTCTCCCACGCCTGCTTCAGTAGGAGGTCAAATGCCTGCCTGTGCCCTTGATCGACTAAACTGCTTCGATACTGTGATTTGAGCTCTTCAACCGTTTCCTCATAAAGTGTGCGTGGGGATGGCGTTATCCTACCCATTTCCTTCACCCTCTGGCATCTCTTTAGCCTTATTCCTTATCGATTCGACATCTTCAGAGAGCCCTTTGACCTTATCATTTATGGTGTGAAGGCGGTTCTCGACGGACTCGATAAGTGCACGTGTGTCAACTGACGCTGTAAGGTTCAACCCATCCAAGAGTGTAAACTCCTTTAGGTTGCTTAACGCCTTCTCCTCCACGTTCCACGCTTCCTTGAGTAGGATGTCGAACGCTGACCTGTGCCCAAGGTCTAGGAGGCTGTTCTGAAACAGTCTTCTAAGGTGGTCTACATGCTGGCTGTAAAGCTGCTGGAAGGATGGAATACTTCTTCCCGTCAGCAGGTCCACGGAGCCAGCTTGACTCACATATAATACTATGGACTCGGGAACCCTCTTATATGGATGCTTGACAAGCGTCACCTTATAGGATGATATTGGCCCATCATAGAACCTTCTGAAGTGGACTAGGATTGAGGCAGCCTGCCTTATGAAGATGCCGCCAGAAGGCTTAGGCACAAGGCTCCTACCTGTATCCACAACATCAACTGTTGCAACGAAGGCCACATTTTTTTCTGACGCCGCCCTCCAAAGTTCGCCCACAACCCTTTTCAAAACCTCCCTTGATTCCTTTGGCTTCTTCGAATCCGCTAGGAAGCATGTCATGTTATGGGCTATGAGGAGCTTGAAGTCTTCGCTTTCTCTTATCAGTTTTGAAACCTCCTTCGACGCAAACCACTGCCTTTCCTCATTGAATGCAGCCGCCACTTCGACGTTTTTGAAGACGAGGGAGGGGTCTATGCCAGCATGCTTCGCTATCATGCCCAGCTTCGATGGATCTATGAATGTCTTGCCGACATAGTAGTCTGTGTTGTTGAAGTAGACAGCTTTAGCGTCTAAGCCTCCCCTTTCGACTGGCATGACACAGTTTACGAGGAGACGGTGTGTGATGAGGTCGAGTATTTCTGGATCACCGTAGAATAGGTAGAAGGATCCTGTTTCGATTCCACCTACCAAGCTGTCTAGGTCCCCAGAGCCTGTCGTCATCCTCAACCTCTTCCTCTGCTCGTTGAAGTCCTCCAGAGCGGTCTGGATGATAGGCTCAGGTTTAGAATCCACTTTCAGCTCACCACAGCATTGTATGGGAAAAGGTAGAGCTGTTCTCCAATTTGGACTATCGAGCCTCTGGCTTTGACCTTCCTCCCGAAGATCTTCTGATGGACTTCATGTAACAGTGTTCTCTGTATGTCAACTCTTTCGCCTGTTTCTTCCTGGAGTTCGAGGACTCTCCCTGCTATCTTCAGCTCCCCTATCACCTTATCCATTACCTCGTGAACTCGACGGCCTAGTGTAGCCTTTCTGCTTGCAACGTAATCCTGTATCCTACCAGAGATGAAGACGATGTTCTCGTCAAAGTAGAGTGTGCTCGGCGGATATGTGAATAGCGATTCAGAGTCGGCTGGCCTTACTCTCAGCAACGGTGTTTCATCTGGTGAAATGTCTACGTCGTAGACTTCCTTCCAGAACTCCACCAAAGTTCGTCGGTCACGTTCTGACACATTTTGGTCTCCTGCATGCTTGAATATGACTTCTTCAATGCGGCCATATCGGCCGAATGGGGCCATCAAAACATTCGCCCTCTGTGCTAGAAGGGTCTGTTTGATTGCGTTGGCAGATGCCCCCCTCGCCCTCCTCCATCTTATGTAATCCCAGACGCTTTCTCTGACTAAGGCTTCTGGGGTTGCCTCAATGTAGACGTTATCATATTCTACTGTAGCCTTTATCGAGAATCCGAGGTAAAGTCTTGTCCTCTCACATGAATATAGTTGGATTGGGTCCTCTAGAAGGTAGATGTTGTGGACCAAACCCTTCCCAGTGATCTTCCTTATCTTGATGTCTAGGGCCTTCTCAACAAGCCTTCTCAGTATTCTTGAATCGTTTGGGTCTCGGGAGTCGAGTTTCTTTATCGAAGTCTCTGAGGCTACAAGTGGCACCTTCTGGTCTATAGGAA
>CAYUWR010000004.1:0-39675 GCA_964448685.1 uncultured Nitrososphaeria archaeon | reverse complement strand
GGGGCTGAGGTGAGGAAGATCGTAAGCTATGTTCCACAGGAGATGAGTGTCTGGACTGACATCAGCGGCTACGAGAACCTCCTGATCTATGCGAAGATCTACGGTATCAGGTCAGATGATAGACGTGGAATCATCGAGGATATGCTGGAGAGTATGGGCTTGAAGGAGGTGAAGGATAGCCTGGTGAAGACGTATTCGGGTGGGATGATCAGGAGGCTTGAGACGGCGTGTGCGCTGCTTATCAGGCCTAAGATCCTCTTCTTGGATGAGCCCACGATCGGGCTTGACCCTTCAGCGAGGAAGGTTGTCTGGGAGAAGCTGACATCTTTCAAGAGAGACTATGGGGCGACCATATTCTTCAACACACACTACATGGATGAGGCTGACCTATACTCTGACGAGATCGCGATCATCAACCGAGGTAGGCTGGTGAAGATGGGGACAGCCGAGTCTCTGAAGCATTCTGTGGGCGGGGAGGTGATCGTCTTTGGGGTGGAGGGAAATGGAGTCGGAGAAGAGATTGTCTCCTCCGTGAGGGGGTTGGGTTCGGTGAGGGATGCGATTGCACACGACTCCGAGTTGAATGTTGTAGTCGACGACGCTGAAATGGCTCTGCCGGAGGTTGTCGACCTGCTGAGGGGTAGAGGTGTCTCCCTGAAGAGGATTTCTATGACGAAGCCTACGCTCGATGACGTCTTCCTAAAGTATGCTGGAGCAAGGCTTGACTCAGGAGGCAGGATCAGCGACGTCACCCAGGTGAGGCGCATGATCAGGAGGGGATAGGAGATGCTCGACTTCATCCGAAACATGCTTGTCATGGTGGAGTTGGAGCTTAGGAGGCTTAGGCATGATAGGACGGAAATCTATTCGAGGGCGGTTCAGCCGATCCTATGGATCGTCGTCTACGGTCCGATCATGAGTGGGGTGAGGGCGATCCCAACCGGAAACATACCTTACACGGATTTTATCACCCCAGGTGTGCTGATTCAGTCCACAACCTTTGTGTCGATCTTCTATGGGCTTACGATCGTATGGGAGAGGGAGTCAGGGATTCTGAAGAAGCTTCTCGTGACGCCTGCCTCGAGGTATGCGACTGTGATAGGTAGGTCGATGGCTTCTGGTGTTAGGGCGATCTTTCAGGCGCTCATAATCGTCCCAGTAGCGCTACTGATCGGCGTCAGGTTCATCCCGAACCCGATATATTTTGCTTCGGCGCTTATGGTCATCTTCGCTGCCTCAGGGGGGTTCGCTGCGATATCGATCTTTGTAGCATCCTTTCTGAAGACGAGGGAGAGGTTTATGGGGATAGGGCAGGCGATTATCATGCCACTGTTTTTCGCGAGCAACGCCCTTTATCCTGTCAAGATGATGCCTCCGATACTTCAGGAGTTCGCTCTCGTCAACCCGATGAGCTATGTCGTCGACGCGGTGAGGAGCCTGACGATCACAGGAGACATATCAAGCCTACCACTTGACCTATTCGCGATCGCCCTATTCGATGTAGCCATGTTCACGATATCGTCTGTCAGCTTCAAGAAGATCATCGAGTAGGCGGGCGGAGGCAGCTTCCAGCAGAAAGATGGAGCCTGAATCGGTAAGTCCTTTAATACTCAGCTAGCTGATAGACTGGGCTGAATGGACCACCTTAGATCTGATGTCTTGGTCATCGGAGCTGGTATAGCTGGGTGTGTGGCAGCGCTTAGGGCGGCAGACCATGGGCTTGAAGTGAACTTGATCATGAAGGGGAGGGACTTCAGCGAATCCAACACGTATCATGCGCAGGGTGGAATCGTCTACAGGGGGAAGGCTGACAGCCCGAACCTGCTGGCGAAGGATATCCTGGAGGCAGGAGATGGTGTAAGCAACCCATCAGCTGTCGAAGTGCTGGCAGAGGAGGGCCCGAAGCTTGTGAAGGAGATCCTCTTGGACCGCGCCAATGTGCCATTTGACAGATGTAATGGGGAGCTTGACCTGACGACTGAGGCAGCCCACTCAGATAAGAGGATAGTTCACATGGCTGACGCGACTGGGAGGGCGATAGAGGATTCGCTGATGAAGCTCGTAAAAGAGAACCCGCTTATTTCAGTCTACACGGAGAGGGTTGCAGTGGACCTTTTGACCGAACAGCATCACACAGACGACCCGCTTTCTGTCTACAGGAAGCCGACGTGTGTGGGAGCATACGTCTTCGATGTGAGAAGGTCTAAGGTTGACGTCTTCCTATCCAAGGTCACAGTGCTCGCGTCCGGGGGGCTTGGCAGAATATACCTTTACACGACCAACCCTCAGGGGGCGACTGGAGACGGCTTCGCGATGGCCTCTAGGGCAGGAGCTGAACTCATCAACATGGAGTATGTCCAGTTTCATCCAACCGCCTTCCGCTTTAGGGAGACAGAATGTTTTCTCATATCTGAGGCGTTGAGGGGGGAGGGGGCGACCCTGAAGACGCCGGCTGGAGAATCCTTTATGGAGAAGTATCATCAGCTCGGCGCACTTGCGCCAAGGGATGTGGTCGCGAGAGCCATCTACGAGGAGATGTTCGAAGGCAAGTATCCATATGTCATGTTGGACATCTCATCCAACATGAAGCCTGAAAAGATAAGATCTAGGTTTCCGACGATCTACGAAACCTGCATGAAATATGGCGTCGACATATCGTCTCAGCCGATTCCAGTCGTTCCAGCAGCCCACTTCGCCTGTGGGGGTGTGAAGGTTGACCTTTGGGGTAGGACGAACATAGATAGGCTGTTCGCGGTAGGTGAGGTCTCCTGCACTGGGGTGCATGGGGCGAATAGGCTGGCGAGCACGTCGATGCTCGAGGGGCTGGTTTGGGCTGACAGGTCGATCCGGGGGATGGTTGACCGAAGACGCTACTACTTCAACTATACGCCTCCACAGGTGAGGGAGTGGATCTACACTGGAATAGAAGATCCTGATCCGGCGTTGATCAGACAGGATATGGATGTCCTAAGGCACACGATGTGGAACTATGTTGGACTGATCAGGACCAAGGAGAGGCTTGAGAGGGCTGTTGGGGACCTGAGGCACCTCCAGGACGACCTAGAAAGCTTTTATCGGTACTCGAATCTAACAGTTGAGCTGATCGAGTTAAGAAATGCTATCCAGACAGGGCTCATCGTCGCCCAATCGGCGTGGAAGAATAGGAGGAGCAGGGGATGCCACTACCGAAGAAGCTGAAAGACTACGTGAGAGGATAGAGGAGGCTAAGGTGGAGCTTAAGGCTTCAATTATGGCACATAACTATCAGCCTCCGGAAGTTCAGGATATCGCGGATTTCGTGGGAGACTCGCTGGAGCTCGCCAGAGAAAGCATGAAGTCTGACTCAAGGTATATAGTGTTGGCTGGAGTCGACTTCATGGCGGAAACCGCGGCGATCCTTAACCCTGAAAAGGTTGTGCTCATACCAAGCGATCTTGCAGGCTGCGAGATGGCCCAGTTCCTCGACGCAGACATGGTGAAAGAATATAGGAGAAGGTATCCTGACGCGGAGGTGGTGCTGTACGTGAACTCGACCGCAGAATGCAAGGCTGAAGCTGACGTGATCTGCACTTCAGCCAACGCGGCCAAGATAGTGGAAGCGGTTGAGTCGAGGAGGGTGCTATTTGGTCCTGACGCGAACCTCGCAGAATACGTCTCCGAAAGGACTTCGAAGACCGTGATACCTCTTCCTTCTAGGGGACACTGCTATGTGCACACAAACTTCAGCCCAGAAAGGATACTTGAGATGAAGAGGGAGTCTGGTGGGGAGGTGATGGCTCACCCGGAATGCGTCAAGAGGGTCAGAGACATAGCCGACTTCGTAGCTGGAACAGGTGGCATGATAAGGCATGTAGCCGACTCTAAGGCGAGAAGGTTTATTGTGGCTACGGAATGTGACATGACCCATAGGCTGAGGAGGCTGTATCCTGACAGAGAGTTCACGCCAGCCTGGGAGAAGGCGATATGCTTGGGGATGAAGCAGACCACGGCAGAGGGGATACTGCAGGCGCTCACATACAGGAGGTATGTGGTGCATGTCGACGAAGGTGTTGCTGGAAGGGCTAGGAAGGCGATAGAGAGGATGTTTGAGCTGGCATGAAGAGCACATTTGAGAGGATGCTGGAAGAGGATGTGGGCTTCGGGGACATAACAAGCGAATGCACGATCCCAGAGGAGCTTGAGGCGAAGGCTAGGGTGATAGCGAAGGATGGTGGGGTTGTCGCTGGACTAAGTTACCTAAGTGGGGAGCTGAATGGGCTTGGGTTGAAGACGACGGTCCTGAAGAGAGATGGAGAATATGTGGGGAAGGGGGATGTTGTGGCAACGATTGAAGGAAACGCGAGGAAGATCCTGCTTGTGGAGAGGACTTTTCTGAACATACTTGGGAGAATGAGCGGGATCGCCACGGCCACGAGGAGGGTTGTGGACAGGGTTAGGGAAGTCAACCCGAACATGAAGGTTGCTGCGACGAGAAAGACGATACTGGGATGCCTGGACAAGGCAGCGGTGGCCGCTGGAGGGGGAGACCCTCACCGCTGGAACCTTTCAGACCACATCCTGATAAAGGATAACCATATTGCATTGGTTGGGCTAGAGGATGCTATCAGGAGGGCTAAGAAGACGTCGTTCGTGAGAAAGGTTGAGGTTGAGGTTGTAAGCGTCGAAGAGGCGGCTAGGGCAGCTGAATTGGGGGCTGACATCATCCTACTCGACAACTTTGAGCCAGGAGAGATCGTTCAGGCGATCAAGCTGCTCGAGGAGAAGGGTTTCAGAGACAGGGTGCTCCTGGAGGCTTCAGGTGGCATAGGAGAGGAGAACGTGGTAGAGTACGCGAGGTGTGGTGTTGACGTGATATCGATGGGCTCCCTAACTCATTCGGTGAAGAACATGGACTATTCGATGGAAGTCGAGGCGTGTAGCTCCGGTTCTGTGTAGGCTTACGTGAGGCTATCGTCTTCTGACCTCTGTTATATAGTCCGAGAAGATCTTCCTGAACACACCGTCATCTACTGTAGGTGTCCCATCCTCCTTCGCTATCGCCTGATTTGGCAGCAGCGTCTCCTTGTACGCCGGCATCCTCTCACCCAAGATGTCCTCTAGAGTTGGCGCGTTCGGGTTCTGGTAGAAGACGCCTATCGGGATCCTCTCCTCCCATTCAGTAGACCTGCTCCACGCCTGAAAGACCTTTCCCTCAACCTCCTCCCTCGTCTGCTCTCTCACGACAGGATCCCATCCGCTCTGCTCCTCCAGCTTGTATACCCTACTCCTATAATATTCTGCGGTGTTCATGTCATTGTATGTGGTACATGGTTGCAGTATATCTAGGAATGCTGACCCCCTGTGAGCTATGGCAGCCTTCATCAGCTCTTTGAGGTGCTCTGAGAAGAGCGCGTAGCCTCGGGCTACAAAAGTGTACCCTGAAGCTATCGCCAAAGCGATGGGGTTCACGTGGCTGAACATGTTCGGCTCAGCCAATGACTTTGTCTTCACACCTCTTCTGAGGGTGGGTGAGGCTTGGCCCTTGGTCAGCCCATAGACGCCGTTGTCATGCATGACGACAGCCATGTCGATGTTCCTTCTGCCTAAGGCTACAAAGTGGCCTGCGCCGATGCCAAGTAGGTCGCCGTCTCCGCCGTGCACGATCACGGTCAACTGTGGGTTAGCCAACTTTATTCCTGCAGCGAAGGCGATATCTCTGCCGTGAAGTGTGTGGATGCCGTTGACCTTCACAAAATGTGGTGTCTTGCCGGAGCAGCCGATACCGGAAACTATGACGGTCTTGGCTGGGTCAAGGTCGAGTTCAGCGTAAGCCTTGTAGATGGATGCTGCTATGCCATAGTTTCCACATGCAGCACACCAGTCGATCCAAACGTTCGTCCTATATTCGCTTGGGCTACGCGCCATATGATAGCACCACCCTCCTCTCCCCCTCAAGGATCCGCCTAATGGCCTGATAGAGCTCTCCTCTATATATTGGCCTGCCGGTGTACTTTACGATAGACCTGTCGACGACAACACCAGTATTCAATGCTATCGCCTTAGCTGCCTGCGCAAGATAGTTGTGTTCGACGGAGATGACCTTGGTCAAGTCGAACCTTGAAATCAGCGACTTCACGTAGTCAGATGGAAAGGGAGAGAACATCTTCAGGTTCAAGTATGCTCCATGAAGCCCCTTACTTTTGAGCTCTTCTATCACATCTAAGCCGACGCCTTTCGTGAACCCCCAGCCCACCAGCAGAAACTCAGCCGCCTCGCCGCCATAGTATACAGCCCTCTTCTCAGCTGGAATCTCTCTGTCGGCGAGCTCAAGCTTCCCCATCCTCTTGTCGAACTGCTCAACCCTATTCATCGGATCCTCGCAGACGTGTCCCTCCTCGTCATGTTCGTCGCCTGCCTGCCACTGTACGACATCTGAGCCAACGTAGGCCCTCGGCGAAATGGAGTCTACGACACTGAACCTCCTGTAGCCGTCGACGGTATAGTGAACCTTCCCCCTGTCGATCTTCACCTTCGAGAGGTCAGGTGGAGGCATCGTAGAAACACAGTTTGCGAGAAACTTGTCCAAGAGGTGTATGACAGGCGTCTGATACCTCTCGGCGAGGTTGAACGCTTCAATTGCGTCATAAAAGGCCTCCTGATGGTCTCCTGAAGAGAGGACGATCCTTGGAAACTCGCCGTGGGAGGCGAACAGTGAAGACAGCAGGTCTCCTTGCCCTCCCCTCGTAGGCTGACCTGTACTCGGAGCACCACGCTGATAGTAGGTTATCACAACAGGCACCTCATTCTGTCCAGCGAACCCAAGCCCCTCAACCATCAGGCTGAAGCCTGGCCCACTTGTCGCCGTAGCACTCCTAACACCCGCCATGGCGGCTCCTATCGCGGACGTGATCGCAGAGATTTCGTCCTCGGTCTGCATGACGACGACCGAGCCGAGGCTTCCGCCATCAGCTTGCATCTTCTGATAGCTTTCTATTGTGAAGCTTTCGTCTGCCGCAGGAGTTATGGGATAGTAACTCTGGTACCTTAGCCCTCCGACAATCTTGCCGATCGCGACAGCGTCGTTTCCGCTTACCACAAGAAGCTCACCATAGTCGAGTTGGCTCGGCTGCAGCATATAAGAAACATCATATCTTTCCTTGACGAATCCAGCCACATATTCTATCGTGAACCTGTTATGTTCTACAAGCTCAGGCCTTGAGCCGAACCTGCTCTTGACGCTGTAGTCGACCGCTTCCATGTCGAGGCCGGTTAACCCGACGACAGCGCCGACCATGATCGAGCTTAGGTACCTTGAAGCCTGAGAGGGAATCAGCTTAAAGTGTCTGCCAAGCTCCATGAGAACATTTGGGTAATCGACTCCTATCACGTTCACCTTCTTGGCGCCCCTCAAGTACCTTGACGTAGAAGAGACGCTGCCATCGAGGCCAAGCTGAGAAAACCTGTTCCTAAGCCTCTCCTTCAGCCTCGGCTCCATGCTGGGTATAGAATCATATTTCGCATTTGAAGATGAAAGATCGTAGACGAGGAAGCCTCCGTCCTCAAGGTCCTCAAAGTGTGTGAAGACGGTCTCGGCATCCATCGCGCAGACGACCTGAACAGGATACGTCAGCGAAGAAGGAAGAGTCTTCGAAGAAAACCTCATGTGAGTGTAGCTGTGTCTGCCCTTGATGTTGGAAAAGTACTCTCTGTCCGAGAAGCATCCGTAGCCGAGGTAGCAGAAGGCCTTATTCAATATCTGTGCGCTGGATTCTAGCCCTGCCCCCTGAGCTCCCCCAAGCAGGAGATTCAACTCCTCCTTGCTCATCACATCACCTAGTCTGCGGAGGGAGCCTCCTCCGATGCAACACTATCACCGTAGACTTCAGCAGCCAGCATGTGGCCTATGTGCCCTTCAAGAGCTTTAACAGAATATATGGGCGTCCTGCAGGTGAGACAATTTATCCAACCCTTTTCTCTAATCGCCTTTTCAACGTCTACGGATTCAAACCGTTCACATGTGTCTTCTGCAGCGGGGACGATCTGGTCTCTCTCACTACAATATCCAAGGTAGGTGAAGACATCATGTGATATGTATCTCGCGCATTTCGGGCACAGGAACGTCTTTCCCTTGACGCTCAAAACTATCTACGAAAATTATTGCATGGTCAAAATATAAGTCTTACCAAAAGCCACCTCAACAGGCGCAGGTTTAGGAGATAGGATGAAACTGGCCTAGGCCATCACGTCAATAGAAGAAAGCAAGTTCTACAAAAGTAGAACATTTACAGGAGAACTCTAGTACAGTTCTAGAATGTGGCCTATTAAATAGCTGCCTTAATCAGTCTAAGCCAGATAGACGATGCAGAAATCGAACATAAAGCTCGTGGTGATCGCGGCTATGCTTGTAGCCATCATCACACTATCTCCGATACTGGCAGCAGCAGACACCGCATACGCGAAGAACCCCATACAGGACCTCAAGAAGAAGATAGCTGAAGAACAGAAGATGAGGATGGAGAAGCTCAAGGACAGGTTTAACTTGAAACATCTAATATTCGTGAACAGGGGCCCGAACTTCGTCGACTTCACATCAACCAGGACAAACGAAAGCGTCGAAGTCTTCTCTCTCAAGATACACTACGAGGGGGTTCCCACAATATATGTTGCGATGTTGAACGCGACAAAAGGAGAAGGAGGCAACAGGACAGCAGAATGGGTTACAGGCGTACTGAGAGTCACAGGGCTGGTGGAATATGTGGACAAGAACGGGGACGACATCTACACCCCAAACAATGACACAAGGCTGCAGTGGGTGAACTTCGCCAAACTGAACTGGAAGCTGACAGCCAAATCGATAACAGTCGACGACACAAGAGGCTGGGAGGTTAACATGACCGCAAAGGACCGGGGGGCAACATACACCGTGAAAACAAAGATATTCAACACCGGAGTAGTCCTTGAGGACAGCACGGTCGTCGTGCCAACAGAGGCGAAGGTGGACTTCATCTTCATCAACTTCCCATGGAACGGTACAAGCAGCAGGCTCGCATTGGTCTCCACATTCGGTGGAACTTCAGGCACAGCACAGATAACCCACTACGATGAAACCACAGAAGTCGTGATCGAAAGAAACGCTTACGCCTACTTCACTTGGGCCAGTGAAGCCTACGTCGACAATGTACTCCAGCCTGTTAAAGCCTACCAGAAGGGCGGCAAGAACGTCAACACCGTCGAACTGAACTATCCTCAAGGGGGAAATATTACACATGATCCAATAGTCGGTATCGCATCAGGCAATATGGAAGACATACCCTCATTCAAGATACCATCACAGATCACGCTGCCGCAGCCTACACTGCCAAGCCTAAGCCTGCTTGCTACAGTCGTCCTAGTCGCCGCCATAGTTGGAGCGATAGCCATAGCCGCACGGAAGCTTTCGGTGGAGCCAAAGTACCTAGCGTAGACGGCTCCACATACACCATTTTTTTCTATTTTAGGCCAGCCAAGGCTCCATCAGCAGCCCCGAAACCTGCAGGAGGCCATAAAGTAGGGTAGAAAGCAGGTAGAAGATGAGCTGAAGAAGCAGAGACCTCTCGAACCTGATCCCGTATATGCCAGAAACATAGGTTGCGCCCAAGACTATAACTGAAACCTGAACAGCGAGAGATAGAAGCACATCCATAAGCCTCAAGGCAGTGTGGCCGATGCCAGAGAAAAGGATCGAGGCTGCTGGAAATATCAGGAACGGTGCGAACACCAAACCTGATGAAAAGAAACCACAGACATCAGTCTTTCTTCCGGCTAAAACCCAGACGAAAACCATGTTGTAGATGGCGTAGGCCAGCATGCTGATCGGAAACAAGATGACATCGACAGGTTCTGGAAAGATTGAGACTCCAAAGTTGAAGAGCACAAGCACTTGGCCTGCCAGATATGAGGCTAGGCCACCGAGCACCGCGACAGCGGTCCAAACCGAAGCGGACATGGGAAGGCTTTTCCCCAATATGTTAAAGAATGAGCCGGGGATAAACTTCGTAGGCCTGTATATCTTAGCAGCCGGCAGCCCCTCTTCTATCGCGAGTCTTCTGTAGACATCTTCTCCCTCTTCGCTTAGAAGATACCTCCTGTCAGCATCCTGGGTGACTAGATCCCCTAAAACGTCCAAGTGATAGTACAGTGTGCCAACAGAAAGTGAAGTCTCAGCCTTGATCTCCGAAAACTGCATACTCCCCCTCTCGCCCAAGA
The DNA here is from genome assembly GCA_964448685.1 of uncultured Nitrososphaeria archaeon. Lineage (GTDB taxonomy): Archaea > Thermoproteota > Nitrososphaeria > JACIWG01 > JACIWG01 > CAYUWR01. The sequence continues at coordinate 29,451 of CAYUWR010000004.1, read as the reverse complement.
GCTCAACGATCCTCTTCCTGGCAGGGTGGCCGAGCGCCCTATACCTTCGCTGAAGCCTGTCGCCGGACGGCATCGACAGAGGTGTAACGGAGCCGATATAATTCTGTTACTTGAGGTCTTCGGATTTGAGCAGAAGTCCTCTAGTAAGGGTTTTATGATGCCATCAAAGAACATGTGTTGAATCGAGATGGTAATTGAGTACACGGAACACGCAATGTTTCGGATGAGGCATAGAAAGATATCTGAAGCCAACGTTATAGACACTGTTCAAAATTTGGATTTCAGTTTTATCACGCGTCTTGGCAGGTCAGTGGCATTGAAGAAGTACGAGGATAAGTTTCTTAAGGTGATTTATGAAAAGAGCAATGATAAAATAACAGTTGTTATAGTTTATTGGTGTAGGAGGATGAGGCGATAGTGGTGAGGGTTGAGTACGACTCAAAGGCAGATGCAATGTATGTTTGGCTTAGGAGAGCCAGATACGAGATAAGCGAAGAGCTTGCCGACAACGTGATCATGGACCTTGACGAGAGTGGGCGCATCATAGGGATTGAAATATTGGATGCATCGAAAAGTTTGGGAAAGGAGTTGGTAAGCAAAATTTTAAGAACCGAGAAACTCGTGCCTGCGGCTCAAATGTGAATTCTTTTACCATCTTGGCAGCTATCAAGAGAGAGTTTAGATCTCGGTTTAAACTTTCGAAATTTTGCTTTTGCGAAACAGAGTATGTAAAATTTAAGGAGATAAAGTGAGTTTTACAATTTCTGATGCAGGTGGTGTGTGCAATGCACATTGTAGGATCATATTTGGAATGTGAAAAAGATAGGCCATAAATAAAGAAACACAAAAGGATTAAAATGGAGCATTTGAAAAGAAGGGTGCAGAAGAGTTGCTCATCGAATTGGGAGACGCCTTTTGTGAGAGACGATGTCTCTGCTAAGGTGGTTGAAGTCTGGCAAAACAGCAAGCAAACATATAAGATTAGCTCCCAGAAGACTGTCTTGAGGTGTAGAAAGGATTGAGTTTTACGCGTATCCTCTTGAAGTCTATAGAAGATGTATTCGATGGAATACTCAACCATCGATTTATAGTTGGATTAACTGACGGCACCTTGAGCGTTGACTGCTTCAAGCATTATGTAGTCCAGGACGCGCTCTATCTGAGGGAGTACTCTAAGGCGCTCGCTCTTTTGGCTGCAAAGGCTCCTAGGGATGATTGGATCGTCACCTTCGCTGACCATGCCAAGATAGCGATTGTAACTGAAAGGGCGCTTCATGACTCCTTCTTCAAGGAATGGGGTTTAAGAGAGGAAGAGGTCTACTTGACTCCGATGAGCCCAACCAATACAGCTTACACAAGCTACCTCACTTCCACGGTTCTATTAAGGTCCTTCCATGAGGCTCTTGGAGCCATGCTTCCATGTTATTGGATATACTTGGAGGTCGGAAAAAGGCTGGAAAAGGAAGGCTCTCCAAACCAACTATATCGAAGATGGATAGCCACCTACTCCTCAAGGGAATTTGAGTCGGTCACCAAAGTGGTTCTCAACATAATGGACGATGTAGCCGAGAGCCTTAATGGGGAAGAGAAGACTTCTGTGTTAAAGCGTTTCAGGACTACAAGCATCTTCGAGTACCTTTTCTGGGACAGCGCCTACAGAATGGAGGCTTGGCCTTTCAAGATGTCATAGCCTGTCTCAAAGACGTTACCTTCATTTGCTATATGCCAAGACACGGTCGTAATATGCTTAGAATACCCTTCCCAACTTTAGTGTTTGCCCCTCTTCTGTGGGGGCAAAATAGAGTCGATTCAGTAATTCGACACGATCAGCGAATGAGCACACTCAAAACCAAAACAAGAGGTGAAAAAAGGCTAAAAGCTAAAGGAGGGAACAATTCGATTCTCATAACCTCTATGCTTTACAACATCAAACCTTTTGAAAGATATGGGATCGCTCTTCAAAGTTCTTTGATTCTATTCTTCCTTTTTTCGACAAGCTTTCCAAAGGGTCTTTGACATTCTACCACCATAGATAGAGGTGTCGACGGCTTGTGTAGGGTTGCAATCGACAAAAATAGGCCACGGGAGGATGATTATTTCTCCTAGCTATTTTATGTCATAAAAGCAATCAGATGCAGGGGGTGGGATTTGAACCCACGAAGACCTTCGTCAACGGATCTTAAGTCCGTCCCCTTTGGCCGCTGCGCTGACGAAGCTTTGACCTGGCTTGGGAACCCCTGCACATTGTCAACAGTTACAGGCAGCCATCTTATAAGATTAGAGGTGATGTTTATTCTCCAATCGAGCCAGTTTGACATTATCTTACACGCCCTGCTCGGGATGCATTTCTCTGCCGGCTTCTAGGATTGAAGCCTTCACCTACCATAGAAAGTCTATGTGTTCGGCAAAACGTTTATAAGCGTTCTCACAAAATTCCGTGCCCAAGTAGAAGGTGATCGATTTGGCAGCAATACCGGCTATGACCTCTTCAGGTCAACCGATTTTAGTCTTGAAGGAGGGGACTACTCAGAGTAGGGGTAGAAGGGCTCAGGCGAACAATATTATGGCTGCGACGCTTATCGCAGACATCGTCAAGACATCGTTTGGGCCAAAGGGTATGGACAAGATGCTTGTAGACAGCACCGGAGACATGAAGGTGACAAGTGACGGCGCAACCATATTGAAGGAGATCGATGTACAGCATCCTGCAGCGAAGGCGATGGTTGAGATCGCGAAGGCAACGGATAACGAAGTGGGAGATGGCACAACTTCCTCGGTTATACTCGCGGGCGCACTGCTCGATAAGGCGAGAGAGTTGATCGAGAAGGGTGTGCATCCGACCGTGATCACCGACGGCTACAAGAAGGCTCTGGTGAAGTCTCTTGAGATCCTTTCTTCGGTAGCGGTCAAGGTTGACCCCAAGGACAGGAGTATGCTGGAGAAGGTTGCTAGGACGAGTATGGCGGCTAAGATCGTCTCACGTGAGGCTGAATCTCTTGCGCCACTTGTTGTCGAAGCGATCCTTTCAGTCGCCGAAGAATATGATGGTAGGTTGAAGGTTGACGTCAGCGACGTCAAGGTTGAAAAGAAGGCGGGAGGCTCGATTGGAGACACGAAAATGGTCAGGGGGCTGATAATACCGAAGGAGATCATGCACAGTGGCATGCCAAAGAGGGTCTCGAACGCGCGGGTTTTGGTGATCAACTGTCCACTGAAGGTTGAGAAGCCTGAGTTTGATGCGAAGATAAGCATAAGCAACCCTGAGCAGATGAAGATGTTCTTGGATGAAGAAAGCGAAATGCTCAAGGGCATGGTGGACAAGATCGCGGCTGTAGGCGCGAACGTGATAGTCACGAACAAGGAGATAGATGACGTCGCACAACACTATCTGGCTAAGGCAAAGATAATGGCTGTGAGAAGGGACTTGGACGCTGACCTTGGGAGGCTGTCGAAGGCGACAGGGGCCAGGATGATCACGAACATCGAAGACCTGCGGCCTGAAGACCTCGGATACGCGGAGGTCGCTGAAGAAAGAAAGGTTGAGGACGAGAAGTGGGTCTTCTTTGAAGGATGCAAGAACCCGAAGGCTGTATCGATACTTGTCAGAGGTGGGACAGCGAAGATCGTGGATGAAGTGGAGAGGTCGATACATGACGCATTATGTGTCGTCAAAGATGTGATGATCAAGCCTTCTATAGTGTTTGGTGCAGGCTCCCCTGAAGAAGAGGTGGCTTCAAAACTTCGCGAGTGGGCTGAAACACTTTCGGGAAGAGAGCAGCTTGCTGTACAGAAATATGCTGAGGCAGCTGAAGTTATACCGTTGACCCTCGCCGAAAACGCGGGGATGGATCCGATAGACACGATGGTGGATCTTAGGGCGAGACATAGTAGGGGGCAGAAGACTGCTGGAGTCAATGTCCTGGCTGGAAAGGTGCAGGATGCGAGAAAGTTTCACGTGTACGAGCCGCTTGCTGTCAAGGAGCAGGTCTTCAAGGCAGCAACTGAAGCAGCCAACATGATCCTGAGGATAGATGATGTGATTGCGGCAAGTGGAGCGGGGGCGTCAAAGTCTGTACGCTGACTGGCTAAAACCCCAAAATTTTTTTTGAGACGCCCGAACGTTGTCCCTTCAGATCATCCGTAGCTCTTCTTCGATCTCCTTCCTCACGTCGTCAACCCTCTTGAGAGATTCAGGCCTGATCCTGTTGAACTCTTCTCTGCCAATCCTTCCAGACTGCAGCCGGTCATAGTCAGAGACAACACCTCTCAACGCTTGGTCGAGGTCCCTGTTAAGCTTCAATATCTTCTCTAACCTCACCCTCTTTTCAGGATCCTCTTTCATGAGGGCGGCGGAGGCCTTGGCGAGGGCGGTGTTTGTCTGGCTGACCCTGTTCACGTATTCCTGCTTTAGGACGTTAAATCTCTGCTTGGCGACCCGACCGAGGCGCCTATCCTCATACAGTTCCAGTGTGAGGCTGACGACCTGAAGCTTGTCGGCGACTGCGTCATAGAATTCTGTAGCATACTTCTTTTCCTCCTCTTCACCCTTCTGGGAGTAGGATAGCATGGAGACGAGGACGATCAAGACGAGAAGGGCTGCTGGGACCGCGATGGAGACTGACCAGAAGAGCTTAGGCTCATACTCTACCTCAAATCCTTCCCTGAGATACTTGTTGGCGTTTTCGAAGACCTTGACTGTAGGCTGCTGGGCTGACGCAAACTCGCCTGGAAACGAGATCTTCAAGACATATTCTTCGACAACGCCGTCTATTGGGGGCGCAGCAGAGATTTTAACTGCATATCTTCCATTCAACATCTTGGTGAAGTTGGATGGCGCAGGATACTTTATCGTTACCGAGCGAGTTTCATTATAGTAGACTTCGTTCTTGAGGTCGAGCTGTCTGTACATGTCCAAGTCGACGTCCTCGTCTGGACCTACGGGCTTAACGACCTTGATCCTCAGAAGGTTCTGGTTAAGCATCGACAGCCTAAGAGATGAAATGTTCTGCCTGCCAACATTCTTTATCTGAACCATGTCGATGACCCAGACCGAGCCGTCGTCGTCGACCTCGATCGTCCTCTCAGCCTTAGGGACCAAGATGACGGCCATATTTGACTGCCCCAGTAGGCCAAGTGACGCATTCTTGAAGCTATAGGATCCAGCAGGAAGGTTAAAGTATGTCCTATTGTATAGCCTACTTTCAACTGTCTCGGTAACATTGTAGCCCTCCATCAAAGTGAAGATTGTGTCGGCTGGTATAGATATCTTCGACGACACCTTGGCAGAGTTCAAGCTGACACCAGGATAAAGTGTCAGATTCACGTACATTAGCTGGGCGATATTGGAAGAGACCAAGCCTACGCCAGAAAATGAAACCGTCAGGTTATATGTTGACCTGGGATCCACCAGCACCTCCCTCGTCGGAGTCAGCCTTACGTGGGTCACGTTCCCCTCCACATATAGGGAAACGTGAAAGCCTGGGTCTGAGACAAAGTAGGGAAGTAGCCTGCCATAGTATATGCCAGGGTAGGTTAGGTTGACTTCAGGAACCGAAACCTGGCTGGTTTGGTTGTTGTAGAATGTTAGGGTGTCGTTTACGAACATGAAGCCATATCTGTTGACTTCGACGCTGTGAGTCAGCTCACTGACATACCCTATCGGCGACGCCGCATAGCATGAGGGGAGGCACGCCGAAAGGAGGAGAAGCACTACAGCGGAGAGGGTGGTAGAAGTCGCCTTCAAGTTTAGCACGGCAGCTTATACAGGAAATTAATTTTAAAAGTTTCTTATTAGTATACATGTAGGCGAGAAAGATGGCCAACTTTGTTGAAGGCTGCAGCAGCGATCGGCTCAGGGAGGTCCTCGGCAGAGTCGGCGTCAAAGACATCGAAGGCTTCTACACCGACGTGCCGAGAGAGGTGATCTTAGGCAGGGATCTCAGTATACCGCCAGCATCCGAGATGGATGTCGAATCGTACATAGAATCAGCTCTAGAAAGGAATATGGTGCTTGGAGAGTACCTGATATTTTTGGGGGCAGGGCTTCCACCACACTATCTTCCAGCTGCGGTGGAGGCGATCGTCTCCAGAAGCGAATTCTATACAGCATACACACCCTATCAGCCGGAGATGTCTCAGGGGATGCTTCAGGCGCTATTCGAATACCAGAGCATGATCTGCGACCTAACAGGCATGGATGTGGCAAACAGCTCCATGTACGATTGGGCTACGGCAGCAGCTGAAGCGGTAAGGATGGCGATCAGGGTGAAGGGGAACAAGAAGGTGCTTCTGGGAGGAAACATCGGCCCAGAGAGAAAGAAGGTCATCAGGACATATCTCAATCCCCTGGAAGTGGAAGTCCAAGAAGTCGGCTACCTACATGATATGGGAAGCATCGACCTCTCGGATCTGGAGGAGAAGGTTGGCGGCTCATGCTGCCTATACCTTGAGAACCCAAACTTCTTCGGCGTCCTCGAGAGGGAAGTCTCTAAGGCAGCTGAGCTCGTCCACAGCCAGGGAGGGCTGCTCATCGTCGGAGTGGACCCCATAAGCTTGGCTTTGGTCAAGGCTCCTGGAGAATATGGGGCGGACATCGTCGTCGGCGAGGGGCAGACTTTGGGGGGTGCACTGAACTTTGGGGGGCCATCGCTTGGCATATTCGCCTGCAGAGGAGAGCAGCCTCTTGTGAGACAGATGCCTGGAAGAATCATTGGGATGACGACGGATCTCTTAGGCAGCCAACGGGGGTTCACGATGGTGCTGCAGACAAGAGAACAGCATATCAGAAGAGAGCATGCGACTTCGAATATCTGCTCGAACGAAGCCTTGATGGCGATCGGGGCGCTCTCCTACCTGGCCCTACTTGGCTCAGATGGGCTGAGGAAGCTTGGGCTAGAAATATATGAGAGATCACACTATGCTGGCAGGAGGCTCTCTGAGAACCCGAACCTTAAGGCTCCACATTTTTCAGGAGACTTCTTCCAAGAGTTCACGATAATGTTCGAAGGATGCAGCCTCCACAGAGCCTTCGAGAAGCTGGTGGGGAGAGGAATCGTTCCAGGACTGATGCTGGAAAGAGACTTCCCTCAACTGAAAAATATCCTGCTCTCCTGCTTCACCGAAGTCCACAGCGTAGAAGACATAGACCGCCTTGCGGAGGCGATAGAGGAGGCTAAGTGAACATGTTCAGACAGGCAAGATGGAATGAGCCGCTGCTAAGCGAATTTTCAGGCGACACCTACAGTGGGAAGGCTAGCCCACCAGAACCGTTTCCCAGGGAACTGTACAGGGAGAGGCTCCCCCTGCCAAACGTCAAAGAGCCCCGCATCATAAGACACTTCATGAGACTCTCTCAGATGAACTTCTCAGTTGACTTGGGCACATACCCGCTTGGAAGCTGCACGATGAAATATAACCCGAAGATCGCTGACAGGGTTGTCTCAAACAGGAAGCTGAAGGATCTTCACCCACTGCAGCCGACCGAAACCTGCCAGGGCATACTCCAGATACTCTACGAGCTGTCACAGCTGCTTGTCGAGATAACTGGCACAAGCAAGGCGACTCTCGTTCCGTCCGCGGGAGCGCATGGAGAGCTCGTGGGGGCTATGATGATGAGGGCGGCGATAAGGGACAGGGGAGAATCAGGCTTCAGAAACGAAATGCTGATCCCTGACTCTGCACATGGCACGAATCCAGCGAGCGCGACCATGGCAGGGTTCAAGGTTGTAAAGATCCCCTCGGACGAAGAGGGGCTTGTTGACGTTGAAGCCTTAAAGAATGCTGTCGGAAGGTCGACTGCAGGGATGATGTTGACAGTCCCAAACACGCTTGGACTCTTCGAAAGAAACATACTCGAAATCGTCGACATGGTTAAGGAAGCCGGAGGTTACATATACTATGATGGAGCAAACATGAACGCGCTCATGGGCAAGGTGAGGCCTGGAGACATGGGCTTCGACATAGTTCACTTGAACCTCCACAAGACTTTTGCTACACCACATGGTGGAGGGGGCCCCGGAGCAGGCCCGGTCTGCGCCTCAAAGAGGATGGAAGAATATCTTCCGGTGCCGACTGTAGAATACGATGGCAGCAGATATCACCTCGACTATGATAGGCCGAAGAGCATAGGCCAAGTGAGAGGGTTTATTGGAAACATAGCGGTGCTCGTGAGGGCGTACACGTACATAAGGATGCTGGGTGGAAGAGGGCTTAGGGAGGCCTCTGAGAGGGCGGTGTTGAACTCGAACTATCTCCTATCGCTGTTGGACAAGGAATACTATGAGGTGCCCTATGGCTCTAGGACGCCGAGAAAGCATGAGTTCGTCGTCAAAATCTCGAGAAAGCTTATCGAAAGAGGGGTTACGGCAAGAGATATCGCGAAGGCGCTTCTCGACTACGGTGTTCACGCGCCGACGATATACTTCCCACTCATAGTCGATGAGGCTTTGATGATCGAGCCTACGGAGACGGAGACCTTCGACGAGATAGAAGCGTACGCTAGAGTCCTCAACGAGGTAGCCTCAAGAGCCTATGTGGATCCGGATGGGGTGCGTAGGACGCCAAATAACACGAGCATAGGAAGATTGGATGAGGTAAAGGCTTCTCATCCGAGGACGTTGTGTGTGAACTGGAAGAACGTGAAGAGAGGCTAGTGTAGGAAAAAGCTTATTCCAAGGAAGAACCGACAGTGAAAGCAGAGACGCCTCGGAAATGGATAGGGCGAAGGTCTACTTTGAAACATACGGCTGCTCATACAATAAGGCAGATACTAGGATACTGGAGAAGATGGCGTCGAGAAGGTTCGAGGTCGTTGGAGAAGTCGAGAAGGCAGACGTCATCGTGCTGAACACATGCTATGTCAAGACGTCGACGGAGAATAGGATCGTCAACAGGATCAAAGATTTGAAGGACAGGTATCCGGGTAAGGGGATGATAATCGCAGGATGCATGCCAAAGATCGACAGGGAGAAGGCGTTGAAGTCGAATCCTAAGGCGTCACTCCTCAGCCCACAGAACGTAGACAGGATAGAAGAAGCCATAGACACAGTTCTGGCAGGTGGCCAAGCCTTCTACCTGGACTATAGGAGAGTCGACAAGAGTAGGTTGCCAAAGCTCTGGAGGAAGAACGAGGTGGTGAGAATCATTCAAGTTGGTGAAGGGTGCACGAACACCTGCAGCTACTGCTGCACGAGGATAGCGCGGGGGCCTATGCTATCATTCAACCTAGAAGAGATCGTGAGAGAGGTGAGGGAGGGTGTTGGAGAAGGCGCGAGAGAATTTTGGCTTACAGGCCAAGATACAAGCGCATATGGTGCGGACACACATGGAAACCTGGCAGATGTCGTCAAGAGGGTGGTTGAAGTCGAAGGAGAATTCTTTGTCAGAGTCGGGATGATGAATCCGAACAACGCCCTAAAGATATTAGACGAGCTGATCGAAGCATACAGTAGCCCGAAAGTGTTCAAGTTCCTACATCTGCCTGTCCAAAGTGGCAGCAACAGGATCTTGAAGGCGATGCGGAGGAGATACAGTGTGGAAGACGCAGAAGAGGTGGTGAAAGGCTTTAGGGCGAAGATTCCGAAGATCACCTTCGACACAGACATAATCGTAGGCTACCCGAATGAGACAAGAGAAGACTTCAACGAGACGATCGCCTTCCTTGAGAGGACAAGACCGGACATCGTCAACCTCTCGAAGTTCGGTAAGAGGCCTAAGACTCCAGTTCAGCCAGAACGCCGACATGACATGCAAGAGGTGAAAGAGAGGGCTAAGATAGCCCACGAACTCATTTCGAGGCTGCAGCTTGAGGGAAACCGAAGGTGGCTGGGGTGGAGTGGGAGGATCTTGGTAGACGAATACATCGGAGATGACAGCATAGGAAGAAACGAATACTATAAGAACATAGTCATAAAGGACAGGGTTCCACTGGGAAGCCTGGTTGAGGCCAGGGCTGTGGACGCGTCAAGACATTATCTTCTAGGAGAAATCCTTTGAGACAGGATGTTGTGTAATTTTTTCTACTGGAAATTGGAAATTTTTGTCATATAATGTTAAGTGAGTCCACTTCCAACCTTTGTCTTGCGATGACCACACACACCTTGGGAGTGATCGGTGTAGGGACCGCTGGCAAGAGGATCGTCGAAAAGGTTTCCTTCAGCCTCCCTGACGCCTTATGCGCCAGCTTGGACGATTCTGAATGGAGGACGTTGGGGGAGAGGGTTATCGAGATCCCCCTCCAGCTGAACCTTGACAGAAGTGTTGGAAGTGCCAAGAGGGCTGCATGGGATGCTTCCGGAAGGCTCGTGAGCACATTTAAGGGGGTGGAGGCCGCTGTCGTAGTTGTAGGCTTAGGAGGTGTGCTTGGCTCTTCTGCTGCGCCTATTGTAGCTCAGAGGCTGAAGGAGGAGAAGGTGAAGGTCTACGGGGTTACAGTGATGCCGTTCAGGTTCGAGAAGAATAGGCTCTTTAGGGCAGCTGTTGGACTGAAGAAGATGAAGATGGTATGTGATGGGGTTGTCATAGTCGACAACGAGGAGTTTGTCGAAAAGGCTCCTCAAACTCCGCTCTTGAAGGCCTTTGAAATGGAGAACGATTGGATAAGCAAGTTTATTTCCGCGCTCCTCGGGGAGAGGGAGCGCTTAGGCTTGAGCAGAAACGAAGTCTACGAGTTTGCTTCAGGCAACAGGAACAATGTGTTGGCGATAGGGTGGGCTGAGGGCTCAAGCATGGCGGAAGAGGCCACCTTCAAGGTTTCCTCGTCTCTTAGGAGACAGGGTGGGGCTAACGTGGACAGTGCGTTGGTGTGTGTCGTGGGATGGAAAGAACTGAGTGTTGGCGATGTCTCCACCATAGTTTCAACCTTCAGGGGGACGACGTTCTGTGATGGAGAGGTTAAGACAGGATATTATGGAGGAGGCGAAAGAAACCTCACCGTGTATGCTCTGGCTTCGGTGGCGCATACCAGGTTTGAAGACTGGGATCCTCTTGCTCGAATATTGGGTGATAGAGAGGTAGACTTCGACCCATGCTGTGGCATGAAGGTTGAGGGAGCCGAATGTCTCAAGCTTGACAGGATAGACTAGAACTTCATCTTGGCCAACCTAAGCATGTTTAGTCTTATGAAGTCAGTTAGGGGCCTAGCTTGGCCGTGTGGCATCCCCCTGCCTCTGAATGTTTCAGAGATGGCTTCATGAAGTGAGCTGGCTTCGACTTCGACATAGCATAATCCCACATTCTTTGGCATGTGGGCGTCGCTTCCGGCCACCTTCGGGATACCCAAGCCTTCCGCGAGCATGAAAGCCTTCCTGGAGGAGGTTCGGAAGGGGAATGAGGCTGAATTGAAGACTTCAACTGCGTCTGCGTCTATTGTCTTCCTGTGTCTTCTCATAATGTTTAGGTCGAATGGGTGAGCCCAGATCACATATCCGCCTGCTTCGTGGATCTGCTTTGTGGGATCATGGTAGGCCATCGTGAGGTCAAAGCGTTTCTTTGGAAGCAGGCAGACCACGTGGCCTGCGAAGGTTCTTAGTTCGATGGCTGGAATGAAGGAGACGCCGTCCACCTCCTGCACCCCCTCTATCGTGAGCCTGTTGTGGTCTGCTACCGCGACCGCGTCGATCCCCCTTCTCCTTGCGAACTTTGATATTTCCGTTAGAGAGCCGAACGCGTCTGGAGAGTTTTCGGTGTGGACGTGGAAGTCTATTCGATACCGCATCGTCTACACTATGTTACCCTGCTTCCTGCGGCAACAGCTTTGTCTGGGACGATCAGTGATATATTTGACGGGTTTTCTTTGTCTATCGCTGCCAAGAGCATTACTTGAGACTCGAACCCGAACATCTTCCTCGGCTTCAGGTTTGTGACAACCGTCAACGTCCTGCCGATGAGGTTTTCTGGGGTATACTGTTCGGCGAGGCCGGCAACGCAGCTTCTCACGCCGTCTCCGATGTCTACTTCGAGGTGTAGTAGCTTCTTCGAGTTCGGCACCCTCTCAGCTTTGACGACCTTTCCAGCTCTGATATCTAGTTTCGCGAATTCCTCAAACGCTAACATACTCATGTGGCTCTTTCACCACCTTTGAGCTCCTTGAGTCTGCTTATAACCTCTTCCATAGAAAGCTTCTTGAACAGTGGGGGGAAACGTTTTATCTCGAGAGGGTAGCTGAAGTCTTCTTTGACGCCATCCCAGCCTACGGCTAGAATAGGCTTCTTCTCGTTCAGGTTCTTCCAGAGGGTGCTGGATGCGGCTGGGGTTATCGGATAAAGTTCGACCGCCAGCAGGCGAATCATCCTAAGAAGAGCGTACGTTATCGAAACCGTCTTTTCCCTGTCTCTTTCAAAGAGTTTCCAGGGTTCCTTCAGGTTCAGAAACCTGTTTCCCTCCTCTCCCTGTAGGGCTATCTCCTTCACCGCATGCTGAATCTTGAAGTTGTCTAAGAGGGATGCTATCTGATCATGTCTCTTGAGGGCGGTGTTGATGAACTCTTGAACTTCTCCGTCGACCGCCGGCCTCACATCAAGCCTGCTTCCACAGAATTTTTCGAAGCAGACGATCGTCCTGTTTATGAGGTTTCCGATTACGTTGTTGAGGTCCGTGTTAACCTTTTCGACGAAGAGGTCGACCTTGAAGTTGACGTCTCCACCCTCAGGCCTCAGAGAGAGAAGCGCATACCTCCAGTAGTCTGCCGGGGCGATCTCTAATGCTTCATCGATCCATATCCCTATCCGCCTGCTCTTGGAGAACTTCTGGCCTTCGAACATTAGGAAGTCGGTTGAATCGACCGCGGTCGGCAGATTGTATCCTCTCCTGGAGCCTAGGAGGAGAGCTGGCAAGATTATTGTGTGAAATGGGATGTTGTCCTTTCCTATCAGGTAGGCGGTCTTCGCCTCCTTATCTAGCCAAAAACGTTTCCATCCATCAGGCTCTCCCTTTCTCTCAAAGTATTCGATTGTGGCGGAGACGTAGCCGAGGACAGCCTCCATCCACACGTAGATCGTCTTGTCTTCTGCGCCCTCAAAGGGTGCAGGTATCCCCCACTTCGAATCTCTGGTCAGAGACCTGGGTTTGAGGCCCTCCTCAACAAGCTTCAGGCTGAACGACCTCGCTGTATCAGATAGATGGAGTTCGTCTCTGAGGAGGAAGGCTTTAACCTCCTCCTTCAGCTTGGGGAGATCGAAGAACCACTGCCTCGTCTCCTTCAAGTGTACGGGAGAACGGCATATGACGCAGATAGGGTTCAGAAGCTTCTCGGGCTCAAGTGGCCTACCGCATCCATCACATTGGTCCCCTCGGGCGCTCTTGAAGCCGCAATATGGGCATTCTCCTTCAACAAATCGGTCTGGTAGAAAGCGTCGGTCCCTATCACAGTAGTGTACTCTCTCAACCGACTCGTACACGTATCCGTTTTCTTGAAGCCGGAGATAGAAGTCTCGGACAAACCTGACGTGGATCGGGTTCTCGGTTCTCGTGTAGTTGTCGTAGGAGATCTCCCATCTTTCGATCAGGCTCCGGATCCTTTGATGGTTTCGGTCAGCGAACTCCCTCACTGAAAGGTTAGCCTTCAACGCTTCAACCTCGACTGGGGTGCCGTGTTCATCTGAACCTGAAACATACAGTACCTCGTGGCCTCTCATCCTCAGATATCTTGCGATGGCGTCGCCTGAGAGAATGGAGCCGACCATGTTACCCAGGTGAGGGGTCACCGAAGAGTATGGCCACGCCGACGTAACAAGCCATCTCGCCAAACTTATCAGCCACTATTGTCCACAAGGATGAAATTATAATGTTTCCCTATTTACTTCTCTCCGCTAACTCGAGACAGGAGGCTGTCCTTGACCTTCTCAACCTTCTCTAGGAAGCTGTCCATTCGAAGATTGGGAAGCCGTCTATTCTCCAGCACGATCCTGCCATTCACTATCACAGTCTTGACATCAGAAGACCTTGCAGAATATACTAGGTGGTTGAAGACGTCGAACATCGGCCTAGCGTGGGGTACCTTAAGGTTCAAGAGGACGATGTCGGCGAGGTAACCTGGCCTTATGGCACCTAGATCACTGTAGCCGAGCGCTATAGCACCGTTTTCGGTGGCAAGCTTGAAGGCCAAGGGTGCGGGGATCAAGGTTGGATCACCTCTTGTACCCTTCACAAGCAGAGGCATGATCTTCATCGTCTCAAACATGTCTAGGGTGTTGTTGGAGGCGGGGCCGTCTGTGCCAAGAGAGACTGTAAGCCCTGACTTGATCAAAGTCTGGCAGTCGGCTACACCCATCCCTATCTTCAAGTTTGAGACAGGGTTCAGGGAGGGTTTGACATCATGTCTCCTGAGCAGTGTGATGTCGGCTTCTGTCAGGTGGATGGCGTGTGCGATGATCAAGTCTTTAGACAACACGCCGATCTCGTCAAGGTATGTGACAATACCTTGGCCTGTGTCGACATTGAATGCCTTCCTTGTCTCTGCGCATTCATCCTTGGATTCGGCAACATGGGTGTGCAAGAGAATTCCACCCTTCGCCCCATATCTTTCATTCAGCTCTTTGGCTAACTCGAACGACCTCTTGTAGGATTCTGGGCCGGTTGAATAGGGTGCATGAGGGCAGACGCTCACACGAAGTCTGCCATCGTCTCTTCCATGCCATCTTCCAGCCATCTCTTTCGTGATCTTCAACCCCCTGTCGGCGTTCTTTTCAAAGAAGCCGTGGCCGACGGTAGCCCTGATTCCAGCCTTCTCGAAGGCGTGAAGCTCGCTGCCTTCGTCTGAGTAAAAGTACATGGAGTTGAGGGTTGTGCACCCGAAGAGGAGAGATTCGTAGGCGGCGAGCTCTGCTCCAACCTGCACATCCTGAGGTGTCAGATGCGCCTCAATAGGCCAAACCTTTTCGTTGAGCCATCGGAAGAGGGAAAGGTCTTCAGCGTATCCCCTTAACAGTGTCATCGCAGCATGGGTGTGTGTGTTGATCAACCCAGGTATGACCGCGCAGCCTCTCGCGTTCAGCCTCTCGTATCTTGGAAACCTGCGCTTCATCTCGCTCGAGTCTCCGAGAGCGGTGATCCTGTTTCCCTCCACGACCACAGCTCCATCGGAGATTATCTTGTCTGATACTATTAGGCCGCCATCTATGAGCAAGTTCAACGGTTTCCTTCACCCTCACGCAAGACCTTTATCGATTCGACGATAAGGGGCTTAACCTTCTCTTGGGACCTACGCATTATCTCCAACACTAGATTGTGTGAGATGCGGTCAACTATCCCAGCCGCATAGTTTGTGACCGTCGCAATGGTCGCATACTCTATCTCAAGCTCTCTTGCGAGGAAGACTTCTGGGACGCCGGTCATTCCAACGACGTCGCCTCCAAGCTTCTTGAAAGCCAATATTTCTGCTGAAGTCTCATATCTTGGGCCTTCGGTGCAGACGTATGTTCCCCTTCTGTGGACGTTGACCTTCAGAAGCCTGCCTGCCTTGACTATAGCTGACCTCACGATCTCAGAATATGGTTGGGTGACGTCTGTGAAGACAACCTTCCCATCTTCGCCTTCGAAGAATGTGGATCGGCGGCTTTTTGTGAAATCTATGGTCTGATCAGGTAGGACAAGAGAGCCTGGAGGAAAATTCTTCTTGAGGGAGCCTACTGCGTTGGTGGCTATAACATATTTGATGCCCATCATCTTTAAGGCGTAGATGTTTGCTCGATAGTTTATCCTGTGAGGGGGGACAGAATAGTCTATTCCATGCCTTGGAAGAAAGAATACATTCTCCAAACCTTTCACATCATATATTGAGGCGGAACCGTAGGGTGTCTTAACTTCTCGTGCCTCAGATAGGTCGAACAGCTTATCCATTCCAGTGCCAGCCATTATCCCATATCTAGAAGGCTGCATAGCAGCATTTTGGAAAGTCGGATATATTTCTCTTGCTGTTCAAGAATGGGAATGGGACTGCAGGGGGTTGTTTTATCTCAAGCCTAACGTTATTATAGGGGTGTGGTTTAGCTTTGGGCAGAAGAGCCTTGAGCCTATCCTACGATGAACTTCTCAAGAGGCTGAGAGAGAAGGCTAAGCCTACTGGGAAGCCTGGCGAATGGAGACTTGAAGTTCCAAAGGTTGACCTGCTGTGGCTGGGAAACAGGACGATCATACGAAACTATATGGAGTTTCCGAGGGTCTTAAGGAGGGATCCTAGCAGGCTATTGATGTATCTCGCCAAGAAGCTTGCGGTGCCGGCGTCCCTAGATGGGGAAAGGGCGATCTTGATCGGAAGAAGAGATGAGAGAACGATCACCGCGGTCATCGAGAAATACATCAACGAGAGAGTAAGGTGCCCAGTATGTGGAAGCCCTGACACGGACATCGTGAAGGAGAAGAGGATGGAGTTTCTCGTATGTGAGGCGTGTGGTGGAAGGTCTCCTGTCGGTGAAAAATAGCTTGAGTGGAGGCGGTAAAGACTACATCGTGAGAGTCATAGAGGCGCCAGACTATAGGATAATCAATGTATGCGACGAGGAAGTCTTCGGGCTGACCTTAAAGGAGAAAGACCTTGAAATACATATTTCAAAAGAATTCTATGGGGGAGAGAGGGTTGGTGAAGAAGAGCTTATGGAGCTGCTCAGAAACGCGTCGATAATAAACCTAACTGGAAGACGGTGTGTAGACCTTGCAGTCAGCAGAGGGTTCGCGCACAAGGACGCCGTTAAAAAGGTTAAAAACGTGTCCTTCCTTATGATATTCAAGTTCATGAGGGGATAAGGTTGGGGAAGAGGAAGGTCCTAAGCGAAGAAGATCTGAGAGAGCTTGTTCTCCCTGAGTCTGGGGAGCTGCTAGGTGTTGTCGTCAAGCTTATGGGAAGTGACCATGTTATGGTCAAATGTACGGATGGCAGGACCAGAATGGGTAGGATTATTGGAAAGCTCAAGAGGAAGATATGGATTAGAGAAGGAGATGTGGTCTTGGTTGCCCCTTGGGACTTCAAGGGAGATGAGAAGGCGGACATCGTATGGCGCTATACCATCTCACAGGTTGACTGGCTCAAGGCAAATAAGTACCTTCCTGAAGAGCTATAGGCAATGGAGGACAGATTCTACAGCGACTACGACATAAGTAGGCTATCTCGTCTTACAACACATGGAAAGAAGAGGATCCTCAAGAAGAAGGACTCTGACGAGAGAAAGACCTACGAGCAGGCCCTCAATGGGAGAACATTGAACACACTATACCAGCTCACAAAGAAGAAGTTCATCTATAGGCTCGATGGCGCGATAGGCTCAGGCAAGGAGTCAAAGATCTTCCTCGGCAAAGACTTTGAGCAAAGGGATATCGCGGTGAAGGTCTTTCTGACGTCGACTGCCGAGTTCAAGAGGAGGATGCCATATATCATGGGAGACAGGAGATTTGAGGGGATGAAGAAGACCGGGTACTCTCAGATAACGCTTTGGGCTAGAAAGGAGTACGTCAACCTGAGCACCGCCTACAGGAATGGGGTTAGGGTCCCTGAGCCTATTGCGGTATTGAATAACGTCCTAGTCATGGAGTTCATCGGAAAGGATGGAAAGAAGGCGCCGCTACTTGCAGAAGTCAAGCCGACGAAGACCGACTACTCTGAAATAGTCAAGATGATAAGGAGGCTGTACTTTAAGGCAAAGCTCGTGCACGCGGACCTTTCAGAGCACAACATCTTCAAACTTGGCTCAAAGATCTACTTCTTCGACTTCGGCTCAGCGGTTGAAGTCTCACATCCCAACGCCATAGAGTTTCTGGCAAGAGACGTCAGAAACGTCAACCGATTCTTCGAAAAAAATGGCATAGAAGTCTTAGATGAAAAGGACATCTTGAAGGGGGTTGAAGTAAGATGGCGCTGAAGACTGAAACTAGGATTCCGAGGGAACGGATTGGTGCAATCATCGGCAAGGGGGGTAAGATCAGGGAGCTGCTGGAAAAAGAATGCCGAGTTTCGATGACGGTTGACAGCAGCACGGGAGATGTGATAATCGAATCAGATGATAGGGAAAATGTCGTGGGCTTGACGACCGCAGCCCAGATCGTTCAGGCTATCGGCAGAGGCTTCTCATATGACAAGGCGAAGGCGCTGTTGGATGAACAGCACCTGCTCGACATAATAGACCTGACGGACTTCGCTGGAAAGTCTGAGTCGAACCTTGTAAGGATCAAGGGAAGGATAATCGGAGCTGAGGGAAAGGCGAGAAGGATAATAGAGGAGCTCACTGACACATACATCTCCGTATATGGGCATACTGTGGCGATAATAGGTGCCGCTGACGACATCAAGGCGGCGCATGAGGCCATAGAGGCTTTGGCTGAAGGCAGCCAACATAAGACGGTCTACAATAGGCTGCAAAAGAGGAGGACAAGGTTAAAGATGGAACGGCTACAACTTTGGGAGAGGAGAGAGGAGCTTTGAAGGAGACGTTTTCTGAGATTTCGCCGAGTGACTTCTTCTACAGAAACAGGGATCTAGCGGGCTTCACGAACCCATCGAGAGCGCTCTATTCTACAGTGAGGGAGTTGGTTGAAAACTCTTTGGACGCATGTGAACTGGAGCGTATACCGCCAGAGGTCTATGCTCGAATAACGCCGTTGGATCCAAGAGAGCTTGAAGATCCCAGAAAATATGTCGTTAGAGTCCAGGATAATGGCCCAGGGGTGCAACCAGACTATGTTCCAGAAGCATTTGGGAAGGTTCTGTTCGGATCAAAGTATAAGCTCAGACAGTCTAGGGGAATGTTTGGGCTTGGAGGGACGATGGCGATCCTTTATGGGCAGATAACGTCAAACAAGCCGGTCCTGGTTCAGACTTCAGTGGATGCTGTCAAGAAGTACACGTTCAAGCTGATGATTGACATAGAGAAGAATAGGCCTCTGATCTTGGAGAAGAAGACTGAGGAGGCGAACGGAAGAAGAGGCACAGTAGTCGAACTTGTGGTCGAAGGAGACTACCTGAGATCGGCTCAGAAGATCCAAGAGTACTTTAGGCAGACAGCCCTCGTTGTACCATACGCCAACATCATATTCGTAGACCCCTCTGGAAGGCTCTTCTACTATCTTATGACAACCCAAGAGATGCCCCCGCCCCCAAAGGAGACGCTGCCACACCCACATGGGATAGACGTTGAATTCATGAGGAGAATGATAAGGCAGAGCAAGGAAGCAACGCTCGTCAAGTATATGTCAAAGAGGTTCCATAGGGTGGGAGAAAAGACAGCGTTAAAGTTCCTCCAGTTTGCAGGCTTAGATCCAAACAGGGACCCGAAAAGCCTCACAGACGAAGAGATCGTGTCTCTTGTGGCATCAATGCACAAATATGAAGAGTTTCTTCCACCAGACGCCGACTGCCTTTCACCCCTTGGAGAGAAGATCTTCTCAGCAGGCATCATGAAGGAGCTGGCGCCAGAGTTCTTCACGATAGTGACGAGGCCGCCTTCTGCATATTCAGGCTTCCCATTTGTAGCCGAGCTGGCGTTAGCCTATGGTGGAAAGTTCCTCGAGAACAGGATAAAGCTGTACAGGTTCGCGAATAGGATACCCCTACTCTACGACGAAGCCTCAGATGTTTCTTGGAAGGTGATAAACGAGGAGATAGACTGGAGAAGATACAGAATACCTCAAGAGGCGCCGATAGCTGTCATCGTCAACATAAGCTCGACAAGGATCCCCTACAAGACCGTTGGAAAAGAGTATCTGGCGGACAGGCCTGAACTTGAGAGAGAGCTCAAGAACGCGATCAGGGAGGCACTGAGAAAGCTTTCAGCCTACCTTTCGAGGAGGACCTCTGAAGAGCATGAGAAGAGGAAGATAAACTTGTACATGAAATATCTTCCTTTGATCGCCAACTTCTCCAAAGAGCTCGCGAAGAAGAGTAGGCCTCCAAACTATAAAAGGCTCCTAAAGGAAGAGAATGACGAAGTGGTTGTGGTAAGCGAGGGCCAGAGGAAGATTGAAGATTTCGCCGGCAGCTAGAAGAAGGGAGGTCAGAGAGCTCCTGCGGGGGGTCGGGGAAAAGGTGTATGAGCAGATAGAGAAGGGAAGCTTTCCAGAGATAGAGATGCCAAGTAGGTCTGTGAAGAACATCGTCTACGACAAGGACTTGAAACAGTATGTTGTAGGACAGAATATGGTGAAGAGGAACGCGAAGAACATAAAACATCTGAGGCCTTTCACACAGACCATATGGTTAGCCTTCTTTGTCGACAGGCTGATGAGTGAAGGCAAGACCTCAACATTGAGGGACGTCTACTATTCGGCGCAGGCGTTCAACATAGAGTTCACAGACCAAGCTGAATCGGACGAGATAATAACAGACCTAGAGGCGCTACTGAGGAAGGCGAGAGAAGACTACAACGTCTACCCTGAAGAGAGAAGTGCGATATATGGAGACCTAACAATACAGTACACCGTACCTGGACATGAGGGAAAGAGGCTGAACCTTGCCTCACATCCAGACGGCTACCTTATAGGGCCAAGCCTCAGCACAGCAGAACTGGTAAAGACATCGGCGGAAGTCGTCTTCGCAGTAGAAAAGGGTGGGCTCTTCACAAGATTCGTAGAAAATAAGGTGCATGAAAAATATAGGGCGCTGATCGTCGACACAGCAGGGCAGCCTCCGAGGTCGACAAGATACTTTCTTAGAAGATTGAACCAGGAGCTTGGGCTTCCAATATATGTCCTGACAGACGCAGACCCATATGGAATGCACATCTTTATGGTCATAGCCTCAGGCTCAGCGAACGCGGCACACTTGACAGAATTGACGGTTCCAACAGCCAAATGGCTCGGAGTCACAGCCACGGACATAGAAACATACAGACTGCCCTACGTGAAACTCAAGGATGAAGACGTCAAGAGAGCATACGAGCTCAAGAACGACCCAAGATACAAGGATGAAAGGTTCCAGAGGGAACTCGACGTCTTCATAAAAAAGCAGAAGAAGGCGGAGCTTGAAGCCTTCTCAAAATATTCTCTAGACTACATCGTCGACAAGTACCTTCCTGACAAGCTTAAGGAGCTAAGTGGCAAGTAGAAAAAGTTATATCTACACCCTCGAACCAAAGGTGGCAATGAACAAAGAAACCCTAGATACAAGACTAAACTTTATCACCAAGATCATCGCACTTTTTTTCCTGTTAGCAGGAGCCTTCGTGGAGTTCATGACCCTCACAACACCACTTTATCCCCCTCTGGCAGGGATGTTCCACATGCTCGCGATCATCATGATAGTCGTGGGGGCAGTATCGCTTATAGCGAAGATCATCTAAGATGCTAGAAAAGTTATATATTGAGAAATATGCACCCTCAAAATTGTGCCGCTGTAGCTTAACCCGGTAAAGCGGCTGGCTGTTAACCAGTCGAGTGGAGGTTCAAATCCTCCCAGCGGCGCACAAAATTAGTTGATATCTTAAACTCATGCACAAACAAGACGTTGATCGTTGAAGCATCTGGCAGCCAAGTGAATCTAGAGAATTTGGCCATCGGATAAGTTAAGAATTCTAAAAATATGGTGGTGAACCTATCTTATTTGCTCTGTGCTCCAGTCATTACTTTCTTGATCGATTCTATAACTTGTTCTGAAGTGAGAACTGGCTTTACCTCAAAGCCTACGTAGGGCATATACTTCAGCAGGCTGGTGTAGAGGTCGGCTTCGCTTTGATTGCTGAAGGCGTATCCACCGCTTGCATCATTGCACATTCCCCAGTCCGTGAGCGTGCCATCTTTCAAGCTGGCTTCTACCATCCCCAACATTTCAAGCCAACGCTCCACTCTTTCCTCGGCTTTGGCAGGCGTCATAAGAGGGTTCAATTGCCATTTGATATAGAACTTGGGCATTCTATGATCGCATATCATAGTGGGCATAAGTATATAAAAGTTCTAAAAAATTAGAACGCAATTTATCTGAAGGTGAAAATTTTGGCAAAAAATATGGAGTTTAAGTAATCTTCTTACTACGTCGACTCGATTGTAAACATGATAAAGAGCAGTTCATGGAGGGCCCAAACTCAAGTCTTTGCAATAAAAGGTTGAATATATGTCCCGCCTTTTGGCTACTAGTCCGATAGGGTGCTGGCTTCAGGTGTAGTTGTCGTGCCACCGTAAACGCTTATCACATCTATTATCTCGAGTCCATCACCTGTCACTATTACAAAGTAGATGGTTGCCGGCGCCCTGATATTTGTGCCGTGCTTGTAGAAGGCTGCTATGATAGCCTCCTGCTCAGGCATAATTGGGTTGCTGGAGGCTTCAAGGTATAGGTCTGTCCCGTTGAAGTGTATGGGTATGCAGTTGACATAAGCCATTTTAATATAGACTGGAGATTTGCCGACGTTTTTTACATTCACAAATATGGCGGATGAATTAAGCCCGCTTCCCATGTCCTTTAGGCTAGTTTGGCCTATTTCGACTCCTTCTCTGGTGCAAGATGTGGTTGTGACGTTGCCTGAGGGTAGGCTTATGAGAGCGTAGTTCTCTCCGAGGAACATTGGAACAGCAAGACTGTATGCTTTCCCTTGATATTCTGTCTTAAGTATCATGATGTCTGAATGTGTTGGGTAAAGCCATTGGACACATGCCCAGCCGCTGGAATCTGTCTTCGCTGTCAGAAGGATTGTAGTCACTGTCGTGGTTCCATTTTGGACGGTAGCCGGCGAGCAGTGGAATTCTATTCCTTCAATCGGCGTCCCATCACAGTCAGAGACTGCGCGGACGCAGACGTAGTCTGATGGTGGACGATATGTGGTTGAACTGCCGGTTGGGCTTTTGGAAGTGGTCAAAGTGCCTGTTGAGCTTCCAAATGGTGTTGGGCTAAAGTAGATCACGAACGCTGAGGCTAGGGCCGAGACCACCAGAGCAACTAGAACAAGATACTTCAATTTCGTCGATGATCTGGTGTCAGGCAACTGCCTTTATCTGATAGCGGGTGGCCATTTAAGGTTTCTACACAGCCCAGAACCAGATAGGATGAGGCACCATGAAGAACGCCAACAAATCTGGAACCTCACACCCTTCAGGGGTGAGAGGATGTCAGAAAAAGGGAGGGTGAGGATGTTATCCTCTACTTGACCTTCTTCTTCAGAACTTTGTCGACGTCTTCGAGTCCAAGCTTCTTCAGCATGCGAGTTGTCGGTATGCCTTTTCTATCCCAGCCGACTGCCTTATAGTATTCGGCTTTCATCTTCTCGACTTCCTTCTTGTCCGCTGCCTTACCTTTGCATGGTCCGGTTGGAAGGGGCTCATAGAATCTTGGTGGATTCCTGTCTGCCTCAGTCCATCTTGCGTCAGGTCCTCCTATGAGAAGTGCTGCTCTCTGGATCTGGATTATCTCCATCGCTATCTTGTTATACCATTCGTCCTGTGATATGCTAAATCCTGTGATTGCGTTTAGGAAGTCTATTTCGATCTGTGGTGTAACAGGGAATGCGTTGAACCAGCAGTATACCCCTGAATCTCTCAATATAATGCTGTGTTCGCTCATTGGATGGATTATCGGCAGGTATGCTACTGAAGTGTGGTCTCCGCCTTGGGAGCTGCAGGCATATGATATCAGCTGGGGGTAGTCGAGGCCACTTCTTATGCCATGGGCGCCTATCGAGATACCCTTCTCTTGAATTGCATATGTTAGCAGGTCTTTGCCCTTCTTGTTGCTGAGTTTGACTGCGGCCCTGTAGGTGCCTTCAGCGAGTATGTCTCCGACTCCTTTTCTGAAAGCGATCATTCTGGCCAACTTGGCAAACTCCTTGGCGTCTCCCCACCTTAGATCTACACCATCGAGCTCCTTCTTGGTCAATATGCCACGTTGATAGAGTTCAGCGGCAAAACCTAGGGTGTTGCCTACCTGTATGCCACAGAATCCCAGGTCTTCTATGCAGGAGTTTATGTACACGTTGGCTTCGGGGGTGAATACGCCCAGGTTTGTCCCACAGTATGCTTGCGTCTCATAGTCGGGGTTGTCTGTTATCGCTCCCCTGAATTCTCCCACGCGAACAACCGAAAGCTTCTCACATCCTGTTGGACATCCGAAGTCAGCCCAGTACCTCTTCACCCACACTCTGCTTTCGAATTGGTCGACTCCAAAGGACCTTTCGTCATGCCATTCCTCCTGCCAGTTTCTAACAGGCTCTGAGCTCGTGTTGTTGCCGACCGAGTATCCAGCGTATCCTGTGCCCCATCTTGGCATAGCCTCATTTCCTATGCACGCTTCCTCAACCTTGTTTAGGAGCTCCAGGAACTTTGTCTGATCATGTACATCTGGTAATGGCCCTGTTCCCCTAACGAGGACAGCCTTCAGCTTCTTTGATCCCATGACAGCCCCGTATCCACCGTATCCGGCGCCATGTACCCATTTGCCTTGGACTCCTGCTGCCCGACACCTGTTTTCGCCAGCTGGGCCGATGTACACCATCGATGGCTCTCTCCATTCACGATCTCTAAACTTCTTGTTCCACTCATCTCTGACCTCCTTTGAGAGGGTTAGTGAAGTCTCCTTTCCATCTTTGCCCCAGACGTGTCTCGCATCCCTTATTTCGACTTTGGAATCCTTTATGAGAATATAGGCTGGCTTCTTTGCTACACCTGTCACAATCAATCCATCGTAGCCTGCACACTTGAGGTCTATTGGAAATTCTCCTGCGATCGTGCTTCCAGTTATCCCATTGCTTTGAGGCGATTTGCCTGAAATACAGAGCCTTCCGCCTGGATAGAAGCCTGTCATTGGGCCGGTGAGGAAGAGCAAGATGTTCTCTGGACCAAGTGGGTCAACCTGATCCCATTTCTCTCCAAGTCTGTCCCATAGGATCTTGGCGGCGAGTCCTCGTCCTCCTATGTATCTTCTGAGAACTGACTCATCGAACTTGACATCCTTCGTCTTCTCCTCGTCCAAGCCTATCTCCAAAAACTTTCCAGCATATCCTCTCATTACATCACATCTCCATTCTTTCCGAGAATATCAGCTGAGAAAGTCCCTCTGTAATCGCTTTAGGAGACTTCGCGTAGACCTTGTGGAAGAGGGCTTCGCCTTGGCCTTTTTCATATGATGCCAGGCTAAGGCAGTCGAATTTTGCCTTCTGGCAGGCTTTGACGCACTGTGGGTCACCGTTGCATAGGTCGCAGATGACCGACTTCCTGGTTGTCGGATGTAGGAAGGGGACGCGGCCGGGGCAGGCGTCTATGCACCTTCTGCAGCTTGTACACAGCTTTTCGTCAACCTTGACGGCTCCTGTCTTTATGTCGACAGAAAGTGCTTTTGGCTTTGTTGGACAGGATGCGACACATGGGTAGTCGTCGCATTGGGCGCAGAGGTGTGGAATCTCTAGACCTGGTGCGAGCATGAAGACTCTGATTCTAGAGGCTTCAGGCCAGATCTTCTTTTCATGATAGAGTGAGCATGCGACTTCACATCTTCGGCATCCACTGCATTTTGGATAATCTCTCATCACCCACATTAGTCTTGTGGACATGCGTATATGTGTGAAGTGCTGATAGATAAGTGTTTTCGTTTCTCTTCTTTTAGCTGCCTATCTTTCGCCTCCGAATTTGATACGCCGTTTTCTGGATGTTTTCGTCGGTTTACATCAGCCTTTTTGAGGTTCTTGCGTCGAAGAACTTGACCGCTGGCTTCTAGATCTTTGGAAGGATTTCCGCGTATTTTGTCATTCTCATCATCTTTCCCTCGGGCTGTATCATCCACGTCATCCAACATAGCTCTATCGGCCTGTATCCGGTGTTTGCCGCGACCTCCTCTGCCTTCTTGACGAATTCTAGGTTGTCGTCTATCGGCTGTTGGCCTGCCTCCTTCAAGATCCCATTTATCACTTTCTTGACTATCTTGTCAGGCATTACCGTGTCGATTCCGCCCATCATCCTCAGGTATTGAAAGGTGACGACGCCCACCCCCTTTATTTTCCCGATCGGGTCCTCTCTCCAATTTTGCAGGTCTGCTCTTCTAGCCCACATCCTTAGGGCTGTCCTGTCATCTCCTAAGGTTGCAAGATAGGATGAAATGTTTCTCGCGATCGACCAAGATCTTCTATTCTTCCATATTGTAGCCAACTCGTTTGGATCAGATGATGCCAGATCCCTCAGGCAGGTGATTTTTCCGTTCTCGACAAACTTTTTGCTGAATTCGTTCACTTTCGGGACTACGGCGACAAAATAGTTCAAGCCTATTGACGTGAAGGCGGCGTCTACTACCATCAAGACGACGCTTCCTCCCCACCTTGCCGTGTTGAGGCATCGGTTGCAGTGCTCCTCTATTCCTGGGACCTTTGCCATGTAGCTGTCTACTATGTGTTTGAGTGAAGGCATGCTGTGGCCAGGCCTTGAATTAGCTCCAGTCTAGGAGCCTCTTTTCACCTTCAAGCATCTTTATGTCTGTAATGTCTTGTGTCACCTCAATGCATCCTAGGTAATCTCCTCCCTTGTTTCTGACGGGGAAATATCTTATGTGTATGAGTCTTCCCTGAATGTTGATCCAGAACTCTGCCACATCTCTTCTGCCGCCTCTGAATTCTTCCAGTATCTTGTTGACTATGTGCACGCTCTTTTGAGGGTGGCATTGTTGAACCTTTCGGCCTATCACAGCCTTTGTTCTGACAAATATCCTGTCTTCTTTCTGGTTGTAGTATCTCACTTTGTCGTCTTTGTCGACGAAGGTGATGTCAACTGGCAGGGTGTTGAGAATTGATTCAAGCTCTTCCTCTGACATAGCTCCTGTCTCGAAAGAGATTAGGCCTTCAGCTTCTGGCTTAGTCGGATATGCTTCTGCTTCCTCAAGAGGGGCTATCGTCGATTTGGGGGTGAAGGGGCAGTATCCGAGTTCGTCGAACTGTCTTCTTATATCCCTCCATTCATCTTCTCCGATAACCTTCAGGGCGGTTGGAAACAAGATATTATTTTCCTTGTAGAAGTGGCTCGATAGCATTTCTGCTAGAGCGATCGCTTCTTCCTTCAGCCTCTCAACAAAGCCTTTGAATGACAGGCTTTCTCTGGCGTCGACGGTTTGGAAGAGCCTCTTTTCTATTTCTCTTATCATGTCATGCTCCTTCCACATGATGGCAGGCGGCTGAGTTACACCATGTCTTTCAAGGTATGGGAAGAGGACGTTTTCCTCTCGCTGGTAGTGGCTTGCTGAACCCTTGAATTTCTCCACGATATCAAGTAGGCTTCCCATTTGTTCGTCCGCTGGCCCGATGTTCGCCGCCTTCTCTATGATACTAGAGGTGTCTCCCAGTTCTTCCACATACTTGAGAAGCATCTTATGTTCTTCCATGAGAATGTGAACTGGGTGTCCTTCGTGTACTTGCGCCTCTTCCTTTTCAAGCGATTCTCTAAACAGGCTGAGGTGGACATCGCACAGTTCACGGATTGCATCGGGTGACATTCCTTCTCTTACTAGCTCCTCCTCTACTTCCGCTATCTCATCCGCGCTGGCTCTGCTCAATAGGTCTCGAAATTCCTTCTTTATCTCTTCAACTCCTTCGCCTCTATGTAGCCTAATTATCAGTTTCTTCAACGTCTCCTTTCTATCTGCTTTTTCGTTTGGCAATAGGGTCACTATCCTTTTGCTGGCGAAGTGACAGGTGCAGTTTAAATATGTATCGGAAAATGTGGGTTTCTACATTTCTATGGAAACATACTTGGCGACGGAAATGGCAGATGTCTAGATTTTTCAGTATGGTCTCCATATTTCAGATGCTTCATGTCCCATGCTTGGTGGGGGAGCAGGCTTGTCAGAGTAGAGACTGCTTTTACATTATATGTTGGTACTGCTTCGATGGAAGGTTGGGTCTTTCTCGATAAAAGATTAAATCATGGGAAGCCTCTATTCTAAAGGATGCCAAAGGTTTCTCTTAGGAATGTGACAAAAAGGTTTGGCAGCACTGTTGCAGTTGACAGGTTAACCTTCGATGTCGAAGATGGAGAGCTGTTTGTGCTGGTTGGACCTAATGGCTGCGGTAAAACTACGGTGCTGAGGCTTATCGCTGGCGTCATAAAGCAGGATGAAGGAGATATTCTAATAGGCGATGTAAACGTTAGGAATCTGACACCCTCTGAAAGAGGTGTCAGGATGGTCTTTCAGAACTACGCTCTCTACCCTCACATGAGGGTCTACGATGAAGACGGATACTCTAATCTGTCGTTCGCTATGAAGTTGAGGAAGTACTTGAAAGAAAATATTAGAAATAGGGTTGAACAGGTGAGCTTCAGGATAGGCATAGGCAGAGAGCTGTATAGGAGGCGCCCTAGAGAGCTGTCGGCTGGTCAGCAGCAGAAGGTTGCCATAGGCCGGGCTATCACGTTGCCTCCTAAAGTATTCTTGTTGGATGAGCCTCTTGTCCACCTTGATCCTCCGAGCAGGCTTAGGGTTAGGGGGGAGATCAAGTCGCTCCATCAAGAACTGAAGGCGACCACGATCTACGTCACAAACGAGCTTCCAGAGGCCTTCGCGGTAGCAGATAGGCTTGCTGTGATGAGGGAAGGGAGGGTTGTTCAGATTGGGAGACCACGGGAAGTCTACGAGAACCCCTCTGACGAATTCGTAGCCGACTTCCTTAAAGCATACGATATGCGCTATTGACTGTCGGCATTCTGCTGGGAGCTTTGTCTGGAATCACCGGATGCTTCCTTGATGGGGATTCTGACTGTGAAAATGGATCCCTTTCCCTCTTGGCTTTCGACGGAGATCGTTCCCCCCTGTGACTCAACCAGCCTCTTGCTTACTGCTAGCCCGAGGCCTTGCCCTTTGGCCTTTGTCGTGAATAGGGGCTGAAAGATCTTGTCCATGTTCTCTTGTGATATGCCAACTCCTGTGTCTTCTACGCTGACGTAGAGGTCATCTTTTGTCCTATACAGTCTGACCGTAAGCCTGCCACCGTTTGGCATGGCTTGTATTGCGTTCATGACCAAGTTTGAGAGGACTCGTCTAATGATAGGTGGGTTGACTAATATTCTTGGCAGACCTGGTTCTTGGACGATTGAAACCTCTATGTCACGTGGGACATCTGTGGCCTTCAGTATGTCGACGACGAGTTGGCGCATGTCGACTGGAGATAGCTCTTGGTCCACTGAGGTGCCATAGTAGTGAAGGTCTGACACGATCTTGTCCATGTATCCAACTTGTCTCTCCATATCATTTAACCTCTGCTTCTGTCTCGTCGCCCAGTCAGCGTATTCTGGAGGCAGATTTTCGAGATCCTGTTTTGCCAAATATATCGAATTGACCAGAACCTGTAGTGGGTTGCGGAGGTCATGTGCGGTCATGGTCGCCGCCTGGCCTATGGCTGTAATATGTTCTGTATGTAGCTTCTTCTGTGACTTCTCGAGTTCGTCGAGCATCGAGTTGACGGTTCGTGCGGCATTTGAGAATTCGTCTTTTCCTGAAACCGTTAACCGCGCCGATAAGTCGCCGCCTTGGCCTATTTCATTCAGTTGTTCACAGAACTCTTCAAGTGGCTTCAAGAC
>CAYUWR010000003.1:0-7368 GCA_964448685.1 uncultured Nitrososphaeria archaeon | reverse complement strand
TCTTGGTCTTGTTCTTGCAGAGAGTTAGAGAAGAGCAATCAGACCTTCAGATATTTTTTACACCTCTAACATTTTAAATCACATCTTCAATTCATAGGAGACCTTAGAGAAGTTCATGTATCCTTCTCGGCCGCAAAAACGTTTATAAAGATTAACGGGAAAACATTAGCACGGTGAAATTTGGTCAAGACAACCCTTGAGGTGGACGATGACCTATGGAGGCGCTTCAGCATCCTCGTGATACGTGAGAAGGGGGAGCGTAGGAAGAACGAGGTGATAGTTGAGCTGATCAGAGAATATGTTGAACGATTCGGCATCACCGAGGACCCTCAACAGTTAAGGTACATTATACAGGTTGAAGAGGAGAGGGAAGCTTTCAACA
Organism: uncultured Nitrososphaeria archaeon; assembly: GCA_964448685.1. Lineage (GTDB taxonomy): Archaea > Thermoproteota > Nitrososphaeria > JACIWG01 > JACIWG01 > CAYUWR01. The sequence continues at coordinate 6,986 of CAYUWR010000003.1, read as the reverse complement.
GGGTTCGAGATAAACTGATCCGAGACCCAAACTACAGTGGAAAGTATGTTGCATTCTTTCAAGGCGCTATCGTTGGATGTGACGATGACAAGGGAAGACTCGCCCAAAACGTCTATGAAAGGTACGGCTACATTCCAGTGTACATTGACAGGGTAGCTGCGGGCGAAAGGCGCGTGGAAGTTCCCTCGCCGGAGCTGAGCGGCCGTGAAGTATAACCTAGACTACAGCCCTCCTGCGCCATCTATAAAGGTCAGGTTCAGCAGCCCCACATCGACCAATTCGATGGAAATTGAGGCTAAGATAGACTCAGGCGCAGACATAACTGTCCTTCCACAAAATGTAGTAAGGGAGCTTAGACTTATCCCCGCGGGACGTGTAACCGTCTCATCCTTTGATGGACAGGAGGAGCGGAAATACACATACTTTTTGAACCTCCACTTTGGCAACTTCAAATTCTCAATGGTTGAAGTTGTCGGCGCCAAGCGTCGAGACGCACTTCTTGGCCGAGATGTCCTTAACCTACTTAAGACGATCCTCGACGGGAAAACCATGAACTTCGAGCTCCTAGACCCTTGAAGCTGAACGCGAAATAATCCCTCCAAGGATTCGAAGAAAGAAATCAGATCTCCAGACAGCATGATATGATGTTAAGGCGCCTCGGGACTCGAGCATTCGGCTCTAACTGGGCAGGCGGCACACTTCTTTTTCCTACAAAAGTCCTTTCCAAGCCTGAGCAAGGCTGTTTCTAGGTTTATAAAGGATTTCCCTTCTACTCTGTTTGCGGACCAGAAAGCTTCCAATTGCTGCAGAACGTTTCCACCAACCTCCTTTCTCACTATCCCCAGTTTTTCAGCTGATAGGGCAACCAGGCTCGTGGGTTTTGGGCTGGCTTTCCCCCAGACGTCACGTAGCTCTCTTAGGAAGATGCATACTGTTATGTCGCCTATGCCCTTTCCCAAGTCTCTTATTCTTTGTTCCAGATCCTGTTCCTCCGAGGCGCTGTTGTAGAGTGATGTAAGGGTTCCATTGTATCTTTGTATGAGGTTCTGCATCACCTCCAGAAGCTTGTCTGCTGTCTTGAAATCGTAACGTGTGTAGCCGCCTTCGTCTAGGATTTCGACTAAGCCGTTCCAGCCTGTTTCGATGATGCGTTGTGGAGTCTGAACTTTATGTTCCTCAAAACACTTGTAGGTTTTGATGGCGGCCTTTTCTGTTATCGGTGCACCAAACAGTATTGACGCCATAAACCACTTGAAAACTTCCTCTTCTTTTGCAGATGAGAGATCTATGCCTAGGATTTCAGAGTATCTTCGCCCAAGATTTTCAAGAAAGGCCTTCACACTTTCGCTTTCCATCGCTTCTCCCACTTTCCAGCAGGCTTCATGAGGCCGATTGCATGATGGATCTAACCCTTTTCAAGCATGCCACTGAGAAGACTACTTCCAAGCCAATATTTAAAGGGGTTACGTGCAGGCATTGATTCAGCGAAGACGACGTCTGAAACTTCAAAATGTGAATGTGTCACATCTTCATAGTAAATCTTCTGGTCCAGCATCTGTCGCCGGAACACTCTGCATAAGAAAGGATATACCTTATTTGGAGTATTTTTGTCTTAGTTCTTTCAGGATCCTCCTCAGTTCCTCTTGAGATGGAAACGTTATAGCGTTGTTGGGGCACATCTTGCCACATGTCTGGCATCCGACGACGCATTGATATGGATTCTTCACGACTGGATGAGGTGGATTTCCTTCGACATCGTAGACGTTGTGGCCGGCACTCCTGTCAATTTCTACACATGTGAGGCATCCAACACACTTTTCATAGTCTATCTTTGGAAACCATGGGATTTCCTTTCGGGGAATAGACATCTCTTTTTCACCTACCATCAAAACTGTCTTTTCTCGTCTCTTGTCAGCGTTGCTATGCTCCAGCCAACTTCTTGACGGTCTCTTCAACCTTCTTCATGGCCGCTTCAGTTTCCATGTTCCTCAAGTCCAAAGAGATAACCTGCTTGTCAAAGTCGAGGCCTTTTTCCACGAAGGCGTCTTTGAACATCTTCTTTTGCATTCTGGGGTCGCATCCGCCTATGATGTACGTCTTATCCTTGTCGCTTTCCTTCAGATAGTCTTTGAGAAAGTTTTCTCCGTCGGTTACGCAGAGCTGTGGGTGAACGAAAGCGTACTGCACCTCTAACTCGTTTCTGACGAAGTTTATCAGCTTCCACAAGTCCAACTTCGCAAATCCTGGGCATTCGCCGGTGCAGAAGCACATTATAAATCTTGGAAGATTTTTTCCACTCATACACGTTTCCTCCATTCTCTAAGGCTGAATATATTATAATATTTAAATTTATAGTTTCGAATCCACCTCGCAGCAGGTATGTGTGGGTGTGAGCTGCGGTTTGCGACATCGCTAGACTAATTTCATATATTCTATTGCGTTCGTGTAGCATTCACTGTTGTTGAACATCACGTAAACTTTCTTGACCTTGCCGTTGAGCGCCCCTATTTTGGCCTTCAACCACTTTAGCTCGTCGATGGAGAAGTTGTACTTGTACATGCTTTCCGTTCCAAGCCCATGCAGTCTAAAGTATGCCAGCTCTTCTCCAAAGTTCAGCGGCTCGTTTCTGAATGGGTCCACGCATGGAACCAGCTTGAACCTTCTGCATACCTCCTCTGTCAGCTGTCTGTTCTGATGCCAGTCTCCACGCATCTCCCAGACAAAGGTTAGATCGCTTCTGTCGACATCCTCGAAGAACTCCTTCATTCTCTTCACGTCTTCATCTGAGGCTCTGAAGCTCGATGGAGTCTGAAACAGTAGGATACGAGAGTTCAGCCTTCTACAGATTTCCACCATCTGCTTGTAGACGTTGACGGAATCCTTGGAGAACCTGATCTTATGTGTTATCTGCTGAGATGCCTTGACGGTGAACTCGAATCGGCCGTTGACTTCGTCAACCTCATCCCTCCACCTTTCAACCGTCGAAAGCCTTGGTATGCGATAGAATGTACTGTTCAACTCGCATACGGGGAAGAGTGTGGCGTAAGCCTGCAGGATAGAACTATACCTGTTCCTCCAATCGTCCCCAAAGAATTCTCTGGGGTTCATGTAAGCGTACCCGCAGGTTCCAACCCTGACCTCCATGCCACTTATATGCTCTAGCCCTTTTATCCTATAAACTTAAATCACGACCGTGGAGAATATGTGAGTCTTGTAGGCTGCAGATTTCGAAGCTTCAAGTCTAGGCATCCAAGTTGTTCAGTTTGTAGACAGGTGGAAAACCACCTCTATCCTTGATCTGCTTCACCCACGGAATGATGGCTCACTTTCTCCTTCTACCAGCTCTTCTTATATTTAATAAAAGTTGAGCTTCCATTTTGGGAAGTTTAATTGTCAAGGTTGATGGTGAAGATAAGGCTTGTTTTAGAGTCGATGATTACTTTTGCTTTTCAGTTTACAGGGTATAGTGTATGGTGGCCGGGGTATCAGTGTTATGGCTGTTCCTCTGAAACTTGTTCACTTTGTTGACTGCTGCTATAATAGCCTTTATCTTCATAACTTTCCCATTTAACCTACTCCGCCTACTAAAAGCAAGTTAACAAAGCAAGTAATACCCGAGGGAAAGTTTATTATTATCCATGTTTAACTTTGTTACTCATGGAATATTATCCAAGAAAAATTGAAGAAAAATTGGATAAATGGCTGAGAAGGAGAGAGGTGATAGCGGTTAAGGGTCCTAGACAGAGTGGTAAGACAACTTTGCTTCTACACCTGCGCGAGAAGTTGGGTGGAAAGTATGTGACGCTTGAAGACGATGAGGTATTGAGGGCTCTGGATAATGCTCCTAAAGAGTTCGCTAGCCGATTCTTGGAAGAGAAGATTCTCCTTATAGATGAGGCCCAGTACTGTAAAGATGTCGGCAAGAGGATAAAACTAATCTACGACTTGTTCTCAAACAGGCTCAAGGTCTTCTTAACAGGCTCAGGCTCGTTCGACATCAAAGTAGAAGTTGGGAAACACCTAGTTGGGAGAGGGGTTTTCTTCGAGCTTCTTCCGCTTGACTTCGAGGAATTCCTAATGTGGAGAGCTAGGGATTTGCACAGTCTTTTCTCGGAGTATAGAAAGGTTTTGACGGACTTCATTCTAGCCGGTAAGGAGTCGAGTGTGAAGGTTGCGTTCGAGCACGAATTTAAAACTCTACTTAACGAGTACTTAGTGTTCGGAGGTTTCCCGGCTGTTGTCAAGGAGAATGATCCGGAGATTAAGAAAGAGCTTCTCAAAAACCTTGTGCAAACATACTTAGAGAAAGATGTTTTCTTCTTCTTGAACATAAGGTATATCGAGAAGTTTAGAAACCTACTCCAATATTTGAGCTTTAACATCGGTTCCATACTTGAGGCATCTTCAATTATGAGTGAGTTTAAAATGGATTTTAAGACAGTTGAATCATACCTTACTATTTTGGAGAACACCTATTTGATTTATCTCGTCAAACCCTTCTATAAGAATCTTGCAACAGAGCTAAAGAAGGCGAGAAAAACCTACTTCACCGACACAGGGTTGAGGAATGCTGTTATCAACAATTTCGTTCAGTTTGAAAGTAGGACGGATAAAGGCAGTCTTATTGAAAACTTCATATCAAACGAGCTTAAGGCTAACCTAGAAGGAGAAGTCAGGTACTGGAGAACCACAGGAAAAGCAGAGGTAGATTTCATCCTTAATCTGAATAGTGAAGTAATCCCTGTAGAGGTTAAAACGCGTGGCAAATTAAGAAGAGGTTTCAGAAGCTTTTTAGAAGCCTACAAACCTAAGAGAGCGATTGCATTTACTGAAGACAGGTTTGAATTTGAAACAATAGGTGGCACGAGGATCTTGTACGCGCCCCACTTTTCCATCTAGGCTAGGAACAACGCGAAGTTTAAAGAGGTCTGGTGTCTGGGTCGCTCCTGATCGGGCGGTCCTTGAACAGCTCTTCAAAAAGCATGCGCCGGTGATGAAAAAAAGGAACTGAAATAGTGCCTGTCATGCAAAGCTATCCACCAACAATGGAGTACGTTTTTTCTCTCTGGCAAACGATGTTAGCATAAGTGGCTCCAAAATAAGGCTTAGATTCGTCTTTGGAAGTCACTTCTATTCTTTTTTTCTGGCTGTTGCTGACTTTGACTTTCACGACTTGAATTCTTCGTTTATTTCTCTTAGATAGCTTCTTCATATCTTTGCCATGGTATATGTCTTCTTAGACGTATGCTTTCTTATCAGTTCCTAGATTGGCTGTCGAAATGGCTGAAAACATATTTGGTTACAGATCGCCTTGATGGGATAATCCTTATTCATGAGGCCTCAAGAGGATGCTTCTCTCATTATGGGCGGTGGAGGCCATGATCCTTCTCCATCCCACACTGTTAGGAGAAACAAGAAGCTGCCTCTGGCCGGCTGATTCCAAGAAGGATAGATGTAAGAGAAGTCGACTTCCACAAGATATGTTTTTTGTGGTGTATTATTCAATGTGGAGATTAGCAAGGTGGCCTCTGATGAACCATTGCCTGGAACCGACACTTGCTGCCTTTCAAACCTTATCGATAATCTAGGCTGGCTTCCTTCCATGTCGAGATTCTGTATGGCTGGAAGTGGGTTGACCAAGGTCAAGTTGACGTTCACATCTTGAGGGTAATCAGAGGAAATGTTCAGTGTGATGCTTCCAGAAGCTCCAGGTCTGACGACAACGACTTCTCGCACCGCCAGTTTGACAGCTCCATTTCTGCCCACCATTCCACCATCAACGGGCAGAGTCTGATTCGATACTGTAATGTTGTGGGTGGAGGAGCTGACTATGGCGCAATCTACTGTATAATAGTGGAGTTGGGGAAGATAGGCTTGCGCGTACCCAGATATCAGCACCCCAGTTTCCGCGTCGACTGCGAAGATGCCGAAGTAGCCATATTCTGGAACCGGGGAATATAGTCCGATGATCCAACATAACCTCCTCTTTCCAGAAAGTGAAGTGTCAAAAGGATCTTCGAAGAACAAGGACCTCGATCCTGGTCCAAGAAGTATTATCCTCGGCTCCAATATCCTCACGCTTCCATTTTCCGTCAGCGTCTTTGGGACACCCTTCAGATCACTCACCCTGACGGCTTGAAGTGCTTCTGCCGCATCCACTTTCAGTTCGAAGTGTTCGCCTGAAGTTGGCAGATGAGGATCATCCTCTTCTAGACCAGTACTTTTCACTGTGCCGTTTAGGGCGTCGACAGATACTACCAGAGAGCACACGCTGTTGCCTGCTGCATACGGTCCGTAGAGCCAGAAGCCTCCATACACTCTGGCGAAGTAGAGGGACCACCGAGGATGGTCATAGAGCGTCTGATTGATGACAGCCCCTGGCTCAAAGTCCGCTAAGACCAGATTATATCTTGAAGGGTCCAAGTTTGCTCTGGAAGTTGCCAATCTGATCACGGTGCTCAAGTCTATTACTGGAGCCTGTAGGGTTCCAAGTTTGAAATAGATGCTTGAAGCTTGGAGTGTTCAGATATAGACAGTATAGTTTGGCAAGCTCGGCGAATATTGGAGCCCACTACTGTAGGTGATCTTCGGGTACCCAGCCTGCCTGTACACCGGATTCGATGGAAAATATGTTTGACAGCCCTGATTTTGGAGCGAATTGTATTCTGTCTGAAGACGGCTATACTCTTCCTTGAGCCCGTTCAGTTCACTGTTCATGGAACTGATGATGTAGATCGAAGAAATAGAAGTGGCCAAGAGTATAATCGTTAGCGCTATCGATATGTTTTTTCATCGATCTGTGGCCATCTAAACACCGCCTCCCGCTTCTTGATCAATATTGTTCAGTTCCTCCATTAGTTCAAGAACCTTTCTGCCGTCAGATGTGAGACTATAGTATTTTACTTTGCCTATTGACTCTGACTCCCTTATCAAACCATACTTCAATAGGACCTTTATATGTCGGTCGACCGCCTTCCAGTCCATAT
>CAYUWR010000002.1:0-4486 GCA_964448685.1 uncultured Nitrososphaeria archaeon | reverse complement strand
TAAGAGAATTGGAGTCAATTATGTACCATACACACTCATCTTGGATAGAGAGGGCAGACCAATCTACAGCCACGAGGGGAAGGTTTCAGGAGAGGAACTGCTAAACTTTTTGCCAGATTAAAGCCCAAGTCTGCGAACAGTTTCATAGAAGGCTATAACACTGTCTCAATATTAGAGGACACATTATTTAGCCTTCACATCATGTTATTGCATAAGACTTTGAAGATTCATAGTTTGATTCGGGGTCGTAAACCCATTCCGACTTTACTATGTTGTCTACTGTGAGTGCGTAGGTGTGGCCTGGCTGCACTCCTGCGAGAGTGAAGGCAGCGATCCCATTCGAAGCAGTCGCCACGTTAAGCAGCCAGCTAGAATGATTCGCCAAATCGCTTATGTTAACGTACACCCTCGCAGCCGACACAGGCTCAAGCCTCGCATTAACTATTTTGACATTCGCTCTAAGGTTTATAGAAGTTGCTCCCTGCTGGTAGAGTGTAATATTATCAACGTGCATGAATCGTGGCGAAAGAGTGGGCTTAATGTAGTATTCAACATACACAGCTAGGTATTCGAGGTTCACCTGCTCCATCTCGCCAACGTTCACTTTTGAGATGTTAACGTGGAAGTCGTCGCCGTTCAGATCGCCTGGAGCCCACCTACACCATCCGGTAACATTCACATGGTATGTTCTCTCAGTTGTTGTAAGAGGTTTTATTTCGAACGGCTGGGCTGGCATCCACTCCGATCCTGAATTCTTCGTCAAGGAAATATTGACGTAATCGTTTCCACTCATTGTAAGTCGGAGGTCAGACTGAACATCAACATAGGATATTATCGCTTCCGAGGGAATATTGAAGTTGAAACCATAGTATGTTTCCGTCTTGAAAGCAACAGTATAGTTGACCACGACCCAGAATTCACTGACTTGAACATATTCATTCGGTTCCAGTGCCGTCGCTCTAGAACCTGTCTGTAAAGCGTTGACTTCATCCCATGTCCAATAGTCACCTGTCCACGGATTGGTCGTCAAAGTCCACGAATAATCTGCGAATGACACCCTCGAAACCGTGAAATCAGGGCTTTCATAATCTTCACCATGGGTTCGCAATAGAATACGCGCTTGCTCCACTGGGTTTGATCCTACCGGCCTAAGGGTGCCCGTCCACACTTGGCCATCATCATCTGAACTGCCACCACCTAGGCTCCACGGCCCAGGATCTTCACTACCTGAAGTGGTTTTCATTTTATAGGCTGTTCCTGCACTTGCATCGTATCCAGATGTTGAAGACCCCGATCCGGCTGAAGCATAGCCTGTCGGCGGTGTGATAGATGTATAGTCATTTCTCTTCCCAAAGAGAACAAAAACCATTGCGTTATCAGTGACGGTCGTAACAGAAGGAGGGTCCGGATTTCTCATGCCAGTGAATGTCGCCGGTGAGCCTGAGTCAGCATCCCATGGATTGTTCGGATCAACATTTCGAAAAACAGATGCACCCCAGACAGTAGTAGAGCCACTCACAGACGAGGAGGTCCACGTGAAGGTTGAGTCTCCTGGCTGGAGAAGTCTATATCCCACGTAGAGACGTCCATAGTAGCTTGGAGCAGTCTGATATTTTTGTGTCACACCATTTGGGGGTGTAAATGTCTTAGTGCTAGCATAGGTGTACCACCAGAAGATGGCAAAATCTCCAGCTTGCCATCCAGAGGGCAAAGAGAAATGCCCACTAGTAGGGTTACTTCCTCCTGTACTAGTATAACCGACGAATGTGATCTCGATGGTTTGACCAGAAGACTTTGCTCTCATGTAGGCTGTAACCCAATTTATTGCCCCAGCTTGGGTTATGTTCTCCAAGTTTACAGTCTCTATTGCCGATGTCGAGCCTGCTGGGTTCTGGACCCCTGTAGCATCGCTCTGGTCTGACGTTCTGCTCCAGTGGCTGCCTCCACTACCAAATGTAGACCATTGCTGATACAGGCCATCAGCGTTGGGGCGCAGGATAGTTGTCGTATCATACCTGTATGCGTATGCCGCCGCCGTATCATTTTTCAGCGCGTTCGCTGCTTCGTTCCAAGTGCCGACAAAGCCTGAAGCACCCCTCTTGATCGCCGAAGCCTGCGTCACACTCCTGAGAGGTTCATATCTGAAGTTTGGCTGATATAAGATAACGATGGGGATATAGTCCAAGTAGACAGTGTTTGTCAAGCCCACTGTACGCTTGGTGACCCTGAAGTAGAAGGATGCATTTTCAAGTTGTGTGACATTCCAACCCGACTGTGAGGTGCTGTTCAGCTGGATCCAGAGTGGATAGGTGTCTGAGGGCGTCGGTTCCGAACTACTGTATGGAGGATACCTGTCTCCAGACCACATAAAAGTAGAGCCGTCGTCATAGCTGACTTCAACCCTAATGTAGTCGTCGCCCGAAGTCCATGAGTCAAGCCTGAGCCACACATTCATGATCTTCACATAGGATGGTATGCTAAAGCTATAGCTTCTGTAGCTGACGACTGCATCGGAGGTCGACGTTCGCGTGGGTGTGCTTCCTCCGTCAGCTAGTGCACCTGTTGGATCCAACCACGAACCCGAATATGCCTGTGGACTTGTAATGTCGATCACGGGCACAAATGATACATCGTCTACCTTGAAATCGATTCTACCTTGTGTGGAATCATGAAGAGTTGTACTATTACGTTGAAACAGAGAGGAGGAGACCGCGAACTCCGCGATGCCACTGGCATTGGTTTTGACGATAAGAGGCCGCCTATCGGGAGAAGTTACATTTCCCTCCCAGTGGCCATACACCGTGGCACTTTCAATAGGCTCATTTGAGGTTGAAACCACCTTGACGAATGCCTTTGTTCTATCAGGGTATGTGACAAGTTTGATGTTCTTCACGATGGCTACGTCTGGTGGAATGGCTAAGTCCACCGTCAACCCTACTACTACGCCGCGATCATCATATGCAAACAGTTTGAAGGCGTCTATCATCTTGTCAGTTTCAGCTGTTATGTTGTATAGCCCGTTGTCGAAGTATCTGAGCGTCGTAGTTGACATGTTGAGGTCGTGGTAGGCTTTCTGGGCGCCTATGTAGTGAGTTTTGATATCGAGCAGGCTGCTTGTCAGACCTGCCATCGGGGTGCCATCTTCACCCACAAAGGTCATATTGAATGTGAGCCTGTTAGGTGTGACCACAACAGATTCAGGTGTCCTTTGAACCTGAGCATAGGCTTCAACCGTTCTTGTATCATTCCAGCCTGAGAAGCCTAATGTTGTTAAGGCCAGTTCGACACTTGCGGTAATAGAAGATCTCCCCTCATTTGGCGTCGCCCATTCCAATTCGATAATGGGGTCTGAAATATCCAGCTTCATTCCGAATCCAACATATCTATCCAAGATGTTCTTTCTCCAGTTTGCAAGATAGATTTCGGCATTCGATATTGCCTTGGCCATGTCTTCAGTCGCCTTATAGGTGAGTGACGCATTCGAGAGAGCACCTCCTAGAGCCTTCGGAAAGTCTGTGCTGATCTTCTGAACGATTTCCTTGAAGTTTGTTTCCACATATTCTGTTCTCGAAATCATCGCCGCATTCAGAACTGTTGAAATCAGAATTATGGAAAACACCAAGACCACAGCGGTCAAGATGAGGAACTGCCCCCTCCTAGATCTTCCATGAAGCCTGTCCTTCATGGCTATCCACCCTTTGCTAGCGTGATCTGCAAAATGACCGTTTCGGAGGTGAGTCCTACACCTGTAGTCAATCTCCTAGAAATCTCTTCATAGATGCCCTGTAGATCTCCAGATGTGGGTGCGTAGAAGTAGTTGGCAGGATCGCCCGCGATGTCGGCGAGAAGGTCTGGATCGATTTCAACACCCAAGCCGATCGTGAATATAGTCACATTCATGCTGCGAGCTATCTGGGCCTGTGTTCGTGCGCCATCAGCACCTTCAACCGAATACGTGCGGCCATCTCCAGGATATGTAGGATAGCCGTCTGACAGTAGGACCATCACCCAGCGGCTCTGGTTCTGTGGTCTAGCTGAGCTTGTGAAGACCTGGTTTGCCTTCGTCAGCCCATCTTGCATGTGGGTGCCTTCAGCCAAGGCGTAAAGGTTTGAAATGGTAGTCAGGACAGACGCCTTGTCTCCGGTTAGATATGATCGGATGTAGCCGTTGTTGCCGAAGGCTACGATGCCGACATGGTCGCCGCTTGCACTAACATTACAGTCATTCACGAAGGCTGCGGCCGCAAGCCGAGCATCCTCCTCCTTGCTATTCTGTCCGGGGTATAGTGGGCAGATCCATCTGCCAGCATAGCTGCATCCGGAAGGAGGAGTGCTCGTGATATTCGGCTCCACCCACTTCATGCTGCCGGAGATGTCGTTGACCAGGACAACATCAAACTTTCTTGGGCCTACTACAGACTGAGTGTAGGGGCTAGGCAGAGAAATCGAGATCACGTAGCTGACCGTGACGGTTTGACCATACTGT
>CAYUWR010000001.1:0-18779 GCA_964448685.1 uncultured Nitrososphaeria archaeon | reverse complement strand
GAAGTTAGAGGAACTTTAACAACAATGTTCATGTAGACTCCTGCTTAGAGATCAAGAAGGCAACCTACATGCCAAATCTGCCAAAGAAGGAAACAGGTCTTCACCTCTCATCTCCTAAAGATCGCACATAGACTGCGGCATGAATACGTTTCGAGAACGGCCACATTCTCTTCCTCAAGTGAGATGCGCTCGTTCTTTGGAGAGCTTACAATGGAAGGACTTAAGGTCGAAATAATGGGCGATGTGCAACACTTGCTCGAAGATGGCAGATGGGATGATCCGCCTGACATCATACGATACAAGCAGACCTTTGACGTTGAAGGGATGGCTATACCTGTTCTTGCACTTGAATGCGAGCTTCGAGCATATCGTCGACTAGGAAGGGCTGACAAGGTTAAGGCCATCGAAAAGAAGCTCAGATGCCGATAGCGGCAGATAGGCTCTTTCATTTTATGATTTGCTCATTCAGCCTTTAACCTAGGAGGATATCCAGATGGCTGATCCCAGACGACGCCATCCTCGAGAACAACTCTGATATAATAGCCTACAACATTTCCTCCTGAAGGCTCAGGAAGGCTAAACTCCCCAGAAACTAGGCCGCTACCATAGTATACTGCAATAATCTTATCAGGCGAGCCAACCCTCTCCTGAACGACATATATGGTAAGGTTTCCAGTTGGAACCTTGACAATGAACTTTGCAAGCTCCCCAAAATGGATGCTTTCATCCAACCATTGACACTCTCCTCGACTGAAGTCGGGAGATTCTTGCTTCTAGGGTGTTCATTGGTTGGTTGTTCACTGCCCTTTTAGGCTCCCACCTCATCCCATCCCACACTAGAAGCGTTGGGTGTGCCACCACCCAGTTAACGCTACCTCCGTTGAGGCAGCCTATATTTAATACCCCTACCGCATCCCTATTCGCCTCTAACCCGCAGTCTAAACATTTGAAGAATCTTCCATTAGTTGTTATATTCTCAGAGGTGCAGAATGGGCACCTACTCGATGTCTTGTGCTCGCTCACTTCAACGACTTTTATTCCATACTCCTCCGCCTTTTCTTTAAATCTTCTGACTATGTGGTTGAAGCTCCAGAAGTTGTTTATCATGGCGTTTGCTTTACCGTTTTTGTTATCGTCTCTTATGCCCTTCAATTTTCCGAGGACTATCTTTGAGATTTCGAACCGATGGGCGTCTTCAGCTATGGTCTTTATCATGGCGTTCACAGCATGCCTAAACCTTCTCTGGCGGATTCTGTACAGCTTCCTAAGCCTTTTGGACGTTTTAACCCTGTTGATTTTGGCTAACAGCTCTGCTCCTTGGCTATTCGCTCCGTCCAGTACCACCAGTCAGATAGAACGCTTTTGCCTGAAAATGCTATTGGTTGTCTTAGGCCTTCAAACCATATGGTTGCGAGGTTCACTATGCCTAGGTCTATGTAGAGGGGTTTGCTGCCTCCTCTGAAGGGAAGCTTGTCGACTTTAATGGTCATAAAGCCACTCCACACTTCATCCACTTTATCGTATATTATTTCCAGCCTTCCCTGTTTACCATTCCACTTCAGCTCACCCTTGTACTTCAGCCTGAGACCTTTTGGGAGGTGCAGGTATTTATCGTCGATCCTGTAGCAGTCGTTTCTAATTATGATTCTAAGCTCTCTTCTGCCGTTCTTCTTCCAGTATTTAGGCATTGAAACTCTGGCTATGTGTTGTGGAAGTTTTCCTTCAGCCTCAAGCTTCTTCAACGCCAGGAAGCTTTTCCATGCCTCGTTGTTCTTGTTTATGGTCTGCTGTGCTGTTGCTGAGCCTATCAGCGGAGCATATTTCTTGTAGAGGTGTTTAGGATACCATTTAAAACGCTTGTAGCGGATGTACGCCTGCCTCCTCTCGAAGTTCACTTCATTATATAGTCTGGCGCAGTTGTCCGCGAGCTCCCATAGGGTGGGATGGTCTTCAACTATGAACGTGTTCGCTCTTTCCACGCTTCAATCAGCCTCTTGATCACATCGTCATAGGTTTCCCTGGGATGAACCTTCAGCCGTTTAAGCTCCTCAATCGTATCCTTCCTTATTCTGATGGGCATCGACATGCTACATCAAACTACATTAGTAGCAACAACCATTATTTAAATTTATCGACAATTCATCCCATGGTTAAAACCGTAGGCTTTCTTGTCGAGCTTTCATGTAAACATGTTCAAACTGAGCCAAAAAGGACGCTGTAGGAAGAGATATAAGCTTTTTATTCTTTATGCGCTAAAACCTTTTTAAGCATCCAAGATGACATGATGGTGAAAAGAATGCTGTTTGTGAGTCTGCTGCAGCCTAAGGGAAAGGGAATGGATGCAATAAAGTACATCAAGGAAATGAAGACGCCTGAGGGAATAAAGGTCAAGGACGTCATGTTTACTTTTGGTAGATACGATGGCGTACTAATCTTTGAGGCTTCAAGTGAAAAGGAGGCCATGAAGTTCGTGATGGACCTAGCGTTTACCACTCAATACACAGTCGAAACCTTAGTTGCTGTTCCAGCCAAAGAAGTCTAACCTCAGCACATAACAGGAGACGTATGAGGTCGCCACTGAGCTAAAAGCATAAATTTCGAGGGCGGGCTCTAATATGGTACAAAGCAAAAGAGAGGGATATTGCCAAATGACGCCAAGCACTCCACACGAAATCTTATAAGTGAGCACTTTTATTATGTGACTCAATGCCCAGACTTCACGGTAAAATTTCCCACATAAGCCTTTACAAATTCTGTTTTGATCTGTTCCGAAAACTTGGTGTAGAAGAAAATGATGCGAAGGTGATCGCAAGCCATCTTGTTACCGCTAACCTTCGAGGTGTTGATTCACACGGTGCCTTTGTTCGAATACCCCATTATGTGACAGCCGTAAGGGAAGGCTCGATAAACCTTAAGCCAAGAGTTGAGCTTGTTAAGGACAGCCCAAGCATGGCACTCTTGGATGGTGATAGGGGGTTCGGTCTCTTAATCGCCATGAAGGCCACAGATCTGGCGATAAGCAGGGCAAAAAAATATGGTACCTGCATCGTTGGTGTAAAGAACCTCAGCCACGTCGGCATGTTGGCATACTATACACAGAAAATGGTGCAGGATAAGGTTGTCGGTTTGGCTGCTACTAATTCAGCGGCATGTGTAGTTCCTTGGGGAGGATCTAAGCCAGTCCTTGGAACCAATCCCTTCTCGATAGGCTTTCCTGTTGACGGAGACTTGTCAATAATCTTAGATATGGCAACCAGCGTGGTTGCCGCTGGCAAGATAGTGGTTTATGCATCAAAGGGGGAAAGAATGCCAGAGGGATGGGCTTTAGATAAGTTCGGCAAAACCACTACTGACCCTCAGGCATATCTTGATGGAGGTATGCTGCTGCCTTTTGGAGGCTACAAGGGGTATGGTTTATGTTTGAGCGTGGATATCTTGGCTGGAATATTGACAGGTTCCCCGAACAGTTTAGGAGTACCAGGTGGCTGGGCGACTCAAGGAGGATTTATTGCTCAGGCTGTCGACGTCAGTTTCTTGAGGCCTTATGAAGAATATAGGAGTGAAATGATCGAATTGATTAGGTTGATCAAGTCTTGCCCGCCTGCTGAAGGCTTCAAGGAAGTCTTACTTCCAGGAGAAATTGAGTCAAGAACTTACCGGATTCGTCTGGAAGAGGGGATACCTGTCTATGAGGAACCTTGGAGTAGATTGTCTGAGGTTGGAAGGGATCTTGAGGTGCCAATGCCTGAACGGTTATAACATTTTATAAAGCAGCCTGCGACAGGTTCACTGCCATCTCTTAAAGTCGATAGATGAAGCAGCCCATGTATGGGATGACGACAGGTTTCACGTCAGTGATGTTTTTGAATAATTTGACGAATTCTTGAGGGTCTATTGTTCGATCTGCGAAACAGCCATAGTGGCTTGGTATGACGACCTTGGGCTTAATGTACATGCACCATTTTAGCGCGTCACCGGGCTTCCTGTCGGGTATGTCTCCTACGATTGGCACTACTGCAATATCTGGAGCTGCCTTTCTCACCGGATTCAATATCGTTTCCGGGCTTGTTACCGCTGTCTTGAAACTGTCGCCCATAACATATATCTTTGTGTCTTCACATTCTATGATGTATCCATAGTGGCTTGTGTTGGCTTCTTCTGGTGTGGCTGAAGAATAGACTCTAACACCATATTCTCCAAGGCTGTAGGACCCACCTATTTTGAATGAGATCAGGCGCCGCTTCTCTATGCCAAGTGACTGGAGATGTCTACAGGATTCTGGGGGACCTGCGAAGACTGTATGTGGGAAGTTCTTTGAAACGATTGGAAGTGTGATTGGGTCTGTATGGTCAAGATGATCGTGCGTGCAAAGTATGTAGTCGACCTCCAGCTCTTCAGGCTCCATGGGTGCTTTTGGGTGAACATAGATGTATTTGGCCTGTCTGGACAGATAGGGATCAACTGCCAACCTCTTTCCAGTCGACGTCTTAATTATGAAGAAGTTTTGACCGAGCCACCAAATCGCAACCTCCCCGCTTTCCAGCTGAAGATTCTTGATTTGAATCATCATATCCAAGTTGGGCTTTTGAATGCATACAGCACTATTTAAGCTTGGCCATACAAACCTTGGATGGATGAACTATTTCCATCTTTGCCTTAGATGTAGATGGCCCGGTCTTCTTTGTAAAAGATCAACCTGTGGTGTGTGGACTCCGCATCTAGTCCAATCGGTCATAGGCTCTTACGCCGAGGTTGCTTGGTCCTGTCAAGATAACTCTAACATTCTATCTATGGCTATTCTAGCTTTCAGTCGAATATCACATGGTACCTTGATTTCAGTACTCATGTCCTGCAGAGACCATAAAATCTTTTCTAGGGTTGTCATCTTCATGTTTGGGCATACCGCTAACTCTGATGCGGCATAGAACTCTTTCTCAGGATTTTCTTTTTTCAATCTATGGAGTATGCCTGTTTCCGTGCCAACGATCATTTCGTCTGCTTTGGACTCTTTGGCATATCTACACATGCCTCCTGTTGAAAGCACCCTGTCGGCTAATGCGATTGTGGCTGGAATACATTCCGGGTGGACTATGACTTCTGCTTTAGGATGAAGCCTTTTTTGTCTCATCACATGCTCTGGCAGAATTTTCGCGTGGGTTGGACAGTAGCCGTACCACGATATGACCTTCTTCCCTGTTTTCGTGGATACATATTGTGCGAGATATCTATCGGGGATAAAGATGATTTCATGGCCTTTGATGAATTCAACAACCTTTACAGCATTGGAAGACGTGCAGCATATATCGCTTTCCGCTTTGACCGCTGCTGTTGTGTTAACATAACACACTACCTTTGCATTCGCATGCTTTTCCTTTAAGGAGTTCAAGGTGTCTACTGTAATCATGTTCGCCATGGGGCATCCGGCATTCACTTCTGGCATCAGCACCTTTTTTTCAGGACACAGTATGGCGGCTGTCTCAGCCATAAAATGTACTCCACAGAATACGATTATGCCAGCTTCACTCTTGGCTGCCTTCTGACTTAGCTCCAGTGAGTCTCCTACAAAGTCGGCTACATCCTGGACTTCGGCTGACTGATAGTTGTGAGCTAGTATGATCGCGTTTCTCTTCATCTTAAGTTCTCTTATTCTTTCAGGGAGAGGTGAGAGGGGGTTTCCCAATCTGCCACCTGAGTTCCCGTTTAGGACGATATATTAAAACAGTTGGTTCTTCCGCCTATTTTTAGGTTTAGAAGACTCCTGTTTTGGAAATATGACTGGTAGAGAGCGTATGCTTGCATATACCTTTCTAACTGTTCTCTGAAGCGGACGTCCACATTGTTGCCTATTGAATCTCCCGCCTTAAGGTCTCGCCTGAAAACATATCCTTACTCATGCTTAATTCATGTATTCTCCGAGCCGTCGTCCAGCTGTCGACGATTGCCTTCACCTTTCCAAGCTCGATCTTTCAAAGATTCGGCATTTGGAGGCTGCCTGCCTCAATCTTCCCATCGTTGATCGATGATAGTTATAAATAGGACATATACAGCCCGTAATGTCTAAGATATGAAGATAACAGATTTGAAATCATATATTCTAGCTGCCCCTTGTGGGAAGCTCATATCTGACTCAGCGAGAAGACTGGATAGAATACAGCTGATTGTCGTAGAGATTACCACAAGCAGTGGTATCGTTGGCACAGGTTTCACGTATGCTTTGAGAGGGGGAGAGGGAATCAAAGCGGTCATCGACACCGAAATAGGTAAGCTTGTCGAAGGCATGGATCCCATGGAAACAGAGAAGATATGGAATGACCTATGCGTGAAGACGGATGCAAGGACGCATGGCGGGCTGTCCACGAACGCGATAGCAGCTGTCGATATCGCACTTTGGGACATAATAGGAAAGGTGCGAGGTGAGCCCCTTTACCGGCTGCTCGGAGGCAAGAGAAACAGGATACCAATATATGATACTGATTCAGGTTGGCTTCACTATAGCCCAAAAGAGCTTGCTGAAAACGCTGTAAAGCTTGTTCAACAAGGCTTTAAAGGTTTCAAGATAAAGGTTGGAAAGAAGACTCTTGAGGAGGACCTGGAAAGGATCAGATCTGTACGAAATGCGGTAGGTGACAGCCTCAGGTTGATGGTTGATGCAAATCAGGCGTTTGGAGTCGAGGAGGCGATCAGAAGAGGAAAGGCGTACGAGAAATATGACATCTATTGGTTCGAGGAGCCGGTTGTCGGCGAATCCGTTGAAGACTACTCGAGGGTCGCCTCCGCACTTGAGATGTATGTCGCTGCAGGTGAGTGGATATACCATTTTGACATCTTCGAGAAGCTTATCCGAGGAAGAGCAGTTGATATTGTTCAGCCAGATGTGTGTAGAGTAAAGGGTGTAACAGAATGGATCAAGATAGCCAAGTTCGCAGAAGAGTATGATGTGCCTTTGGCTCCACACTTTGTCATGGACCTCCACGTTCATCTGGCATGCGCCTTTCCTAACGGTTTAACAATAGAGCATATGGCATGGCTTACCCCACTATTCAAGAAAAGTCTGGCCATAGAAGACGGATATGCCATAGCACCTGAAATAGGAGGACACGGCGTTGAATTCGATGAGATGGTTTTGGGAAGCCTGTCTGGCACCCTATAGATTTCCCAACTTTCTATTGTAACACTGGAATATTTAATAAGCGCTCGAATACCATACCCCAAATGATCGATAATGGCTGCAAAATTTAGGTCTATTAGGGACATGTTCAAGTTAGAAGGAAAGAAGGCTCTGATAACTGGTGGTGGAAGTGGTATTGGCAGGGCTATCGCATTAGGGTTTGCAGAATATGGCGTAGATGTCGCGTTAATGGGCCGCACCGAAGAAAGGCTGAAAAATGTTAGAGGAGAAATAAAGGACAGGTTTAAGGTTGACGCGTTCGTGGTCCCCGGAGACGTACTGGACCCACGTCAAGTGGAAAATTCGGTCACTGAGGCTATAGGCCATCTAGGCCGCATCGACATCTTGGTAAACAGTCATGGCATCGGCCAATGGGTGAAGGCCGAAGACTTGAAGGAAGAAGACTGGGATAAGATGATAGGTATCAACTTGAAGGGTGTCTTCATGATGTGCCAGGCTGTAGGTCGGCACATGATCAAGAACAGATACGGTAAGATCGTGAATATCGCATCGATATCTGGCGTCATAGCCAATAAGCCGCAGGCCCAAGCTCACTATAATGCAGCTAAAGCCGGTGTTCTCACTTTGACAAAATGTTTGGCTTCGGAGTGGGCTAAGTATAATGTGACCGTCAACTGCATTAGCCCAGGGTATACTTTGACCCCGATGCTTGAGCGTAGGTTCAAGACCAACCCCGAACTTGAAGAATTCTGGAGGTCAAATATTCCGATGAACAGGATCGCGGACCCGTTTGAGATGGCCGGTGCCGCAGTATTCTTGGCCTCTGAAGCATCCAGCTATGTTACCGGCGCAAATATCATAATAGATGGCGGATACACGATCTGGTGAAGACAGCCGGTCAAACAATGTTGTGAGACGACACTCTTGTTTGGAACATAAATTAAGCGGTTTATTCACATCTAACGCCATGGAATCTGAGGCTTTAAGATACCGATGGGCTATCTTGGTCTTCTGCTATCTCACTCAAGTAGTCTACGTCTATGCCATCCAATCTCTTCCTCCGCTTTTGACTATTGTCGGACGAGAGTTTAGTCTGGATAATACTGGACTTGGGATGCTGCTGGCAGTATTTTCGATGTCAGGTGCGATCCTGTCAATACCTGTAGGCTTGGCGATAGACAGATATGGCTTCTATTTGACTGGAGCCTTAGCGATGATCCTAGTAGGTGTCTCAAATATTATGGTTGCATTTGCAGACAACTTCTTAGCGATTTTATCAGGAAGAGTTATCTTGGGCGTAGCAGGCGTCTTGATCACGGTCGGTCTTCCAACCGTTATCTCTCAATGGCATGCTCACGAGGAGTTAGGTAAGGCGATGGGCATCTTTGCAACAAGTTTCGCGTGTGGAACTGTCATAACGTATCCCTTGGTCGTCTTGCTTGCTCAGACTCATGGATGGCGGTACCCTTTCCTGTTAGGCTTCGGAGCAGCTCTCGTCACCGCTGCAGTATACAGGTTGACTGTTAAGCGACGGCCGACAAACAAAGGTGATGCAGTTGAAGAAGGACTGAAGGAAGTGCTCAAGAACACTGACATGTGGAAGGCCGGTGTGGTTTTCTTTTTTTCTACGGCCGTCATGTCAGCTTTTCTCTCGTGGGCTCCAACCCTATTTCAGAATTTTAAGGGAGCAGATCCGCTTTATGCCAGCTTTCTTGCGAGCATCTTCACATACTCGAGCATCTTCTCTATGCCTGTCGTCGGCCTTCTTTCTGACAGGTTCAGAAGGCGGAAGCCTTTTCTAGTTATTGGCCAAGTGCTATTGGTTCCAGTGCTGATCTTAATGGTATATGCCTCAGGTCCTATTCTAGCGCTGTCCGTTCTGTCTCTTGGCATCATCTCGTCTACAACCATGCCGATCGTCTACACCATCACAGGTGAAAGCCAGTCGAAGAAGAGGACTGGAATAGGATATGGTATTGTAACCCTCTGCCAGAATGGTGGAATCACCTTCTCTGCGCTCTTGGTCGGATATATTGTTGACGTAACCAATTCGTTTCTAATCACATGCATAGGAATGGCCCTGTTGGCGTTTGCTGGATCCCTTATAGCCTTGACTCTCAGAAGCGATTGAGATCAAACATACCATATATGGGCGAACATAGTCCATACACTACTTCCCCATATTCGGCTGCTTTGGATTCAAAGTGTCAGTCTTGGAGACAAGCAGCAGCCGTTCCCGCTTCACTCTGGAAACGTCTACAGGTTGAACACATGCACATTCATTTCGTCCTCTTTGAGTGTGGTCTGATAACCAGTTTCTCTTATTTCTTCCATAGACGAAACTATCCATGTCGAAAATATGCTCGGGTTGGGTGTGTCCGGGACAAAGTCAGGGTCTACTGTATGCTGAGAACTGTAACCCCTTGTCTTGGCTACTTGTAGGAGCACATATTTTGAGGCCCAGTAGTCTAGGGCTACCGGGTCTTTGCTGGCCATGACTACATTCACTCTTGTAGCAGTCTCATAGTATGATTGTGGTCCCCTTAGAGGTCTTGCGTTTACCCATATCGCGTCAAGGATGTTCAAGGTCGGTATTCTGGTTTCAGCCATCAAAGTCCCCATTCCACCTTTTCCAACAGATAGATGGCTATTGCCAAAAGATCCAGAAGCGCCGCCTGTGAGTCGATCAGATGGAACTCCCATATAATGTTTCATGCACGCTGTAACTCCATAGACTGAGTGTGTCTTCAAGACCGGTACATTGATCACCTTCAGCCTCTCTCCATCATAGGATCTGGTTTCCGAGCTCCACAATCCCTTCTTGAAGCTTATATATGACCCGAACTTTGTCTTAAACTTTGGATAGGAAACCTGAATACCTGTCTTTTCGTCGACATTCTCATATACGATGTAGCCATCTTCAAAATCTCCTTCGGAATATTCTTCTACACCTTTGTATGTTATGTTATCCCAAAGATAGGTCGAAATTCTATAGTAGCCTGCCAGAGAATCAATCACCTTCTGGACAGACTGGGAAACATCTTCCGCGTTGTTCTTTTCATAGTCTAAATGTCCACCTGTACCTAGGGACCCGCGTCCTCGACCCTGCCCATTATCGGCAACTATAATCTCTCCTATGAATCCTTCGGGATGGGCTATGATCGACTCTATTATCTTTCTAAGCAGGTCGGTGTTTGTGCCTCCCCTTTCATTCCATTGGCTATTAACCTTCACGATTATGACGTCATCTTTGGCAATCAATCCATCTGGTCCTTGTGTAGTTCCCTGTTTGTAAGATTTGAAGAATCGAAGGCTATTTTTGGCCATGACATCCAATAATGCTTTGAAGCCGTTGTCGTGTCCTGTTGTCCCGTTAACGACAAAGATGTCGGATGAAGGCTGAGTCTTAGCTTGACTGCTTTGAAGTGCAAGATTCACGACGTCGCCTTGTGTTGTCGTTGAAGTAGTGGATGTGGGGCCCGTCATATTCGACGTGCTCGAGCTGTTCGGGCTCGAGGTTGTAGAACCAGTCAATGCAGATGTCGTCAATGTGCTTGAAGTCGAAATGGTTGGCTTTGGCAATGTACCAAGGTAGAGGCATGTGCCCGCAGCCGTGGCCGCAGCAATTGTGGAAAGCCCTATTAGATGCCTCCTTGAGACAACGTACTTCCTCAGTCTTCCTGAAGTATCCATTTTGAGTTTAGTGCGCTCAACTCTTATTAATCCCTTTCTATTCCAAATATGGAGGAGCATAGACGATCTAGATCCTGAGGCGTAACCTTTATAACGACATCTTGTGGGACATCTTTTAGGGTATATTTCTAACCGAAATTTATCCGCTCTAAACCAAAAATGGAGGTGAAATAGATTGGGATATGATAGTTACAGAGGCAGGCCAAGAGGAGGATATCGAACCGGACCAAGAGAAATGTACAAGATAACTTGTAGTGACTGTGGTAAGGAAGCTGAGGTACCGTTCAAGCCGACAGAAGGGAAGCCAGTATATTGTAGGGAATGTTATCAAAAGCACAGAAGGTATTAGACGCCCTTTTGCATGCTGTCCCTCTTTTTTGTTTCTTTATTTTTTTCTTTTGAAATTTTCGAGCACAATTCTAATTATGCCTGAATGTCGGTTGATAGTGCCAACTTCCATGTCAAGTTGTTCTCCTAAGGGCTAGAGTATGGTTTCGGCTAGCTTTCTCCGACTTCCTTGAGTATCATGTATGCTTGTTCTTCGATTTCAGCTATTTCCATCTAGACCGTGGACGCATTCTTTCTATCTCGTCTTTAAGCTACTTCACATAATCAAATGATTCGCTCGGCATGTGTAGACTCTGCTCTCCAGTTCGAGCCATACCCTTGCTTAACATTTCTGTTCACATGTGGTCAAGAAAGAGCTGATTCAGCTTTCAAAGATTGATCAATATACAAGAATAGGAAACATGTGAGCAGGGTTAACCCTTTCTGTTTACAAGGTAGACCCCAGCTAGAACCATGAAGACACCAGCCATCTGGGGAAGGTTGATGGTTTCCCCAAGCAACAGGTTGCTTGAAACAAGAGCGACCACGGGGATCATGAAGCTTGAAGAGGACACCTTTGCAGCATCTTCGCTCCTCAGCAGGTAGAACCATAGAGAGAACGCTACCACAGTCGATAAGACCGTCACATACGCGAGAGAGAGCAGGTACGGTAGGTCGGATATAAAGACGACACCTCCTGTTCCGAGGGCGAAAGGATATACGACGATAGAGCCGATTGCGGCCTGAAAGAAGCCTATCCAGTAAGGGTGAACCTCCTCAGAGATCATCTTGTAATAGACTATTGTGACAGCCCAGAGAAATGCGCTGGCCAACAGGAAGGAGATCGACATCGTAGCATATTCTACGCCCCCAATCTTCTCAAGATATATCGTTATGATACCTCCAAAGCCGACAAGAACGCCTACAATCCTGACTTTTGTGATCTCGTTTTTTAGGAAGATCGCCGATAATGCGAAGACGAACAGTGGCTGTGTGAATGTAACCACCGAACTTATGCCAGCACTTTCATGCTCTAAGCCAACCATCAAGAAGATGACACTGACAGCATAGATAACACATAATATGACTACGTTCGCGAAGACTCTAGGATCTCTTTTGATTCCATTTTTGGCGAAGAAGAGAAATGGGGCGATCATGAAGCTTGAGAAGAAGAGCCTTTGAAACAGGTAATTTAGGGGAGTAGCATAGTAGAGACCTATCTTCATGTTCACCCAGTTGGCACCCCATATCAGGACCACGATCAGAAGCATCATCGAATTCTTTAGGTTCTTCAAGTTCCAAGCATCTTAGATAATGGCCGGCCTAGGACCCATTTATAAATGCAACGCCCGCTTACAGGATACACCGATACTTTCCATCAGCCTGGAAGGCTTATTTTCCCAAAACTATAAGTATTGGTCTTATGGTGGTTAATTTGCGCAAGACCGTTTTGTAGTTTACTCAGAATATTCTGAACAAGATTACTTCGATTTTGCAAGAAAGAGAAACTGAATCAAAATGAAAAAATTTCAAGAATTAGAAATAGATCCTGAAATAAAAAGGGGTCTTTTAGATGCAGGATTTGTCGAGACATTTCCAATACAAGAGAAAACATTAGAACCATTGCTACTGAAGAAGGATGTCATCGGACAGGCAAAGACAGGTACGGGAAAGACGGCGGCTTACGTCATCCCCATGCTTCAAGCCGTCAACAGAGCATACAAATATCCTCAGGCACTAGTCCTTGCACCGACCAGAGAGCTTGCGGTGCAGATCACACAAGAGGTTCGAAGGTTAGGAAAGTATACGGCTGTCGAGGTAGCCTCAATCTATGGCGGCCAAGCCATTTGCGTCCAGATTGAAAAGTTGTCACATGGTGCACAGGTGATCGTTGGCACGCCAGGGAGAATCATAGATCTCATCGATCGTGGAAACCTAGAGTTAGCAGACGTCAAATATGTGGTGCTTGATGAGGCGGATACGATGCTTGACATGGGCTTCATAGACGACGTAGAATATATCCTCAGAACTGTGTCTCCGGAAAAACAGATAAGCCTTTTTTCGGCGACAATGCCTGAAGAGATAACTCGGCTGGCATACAGGTACATGGACAACCCTAAGACCGTCCTTGTAGACTCGGATGAACCTTCCGTTGGGACACTCGACCAATACTATACAGTAGTTGAGCAGACCGACAAGCTAGAAGCCTTAATCGACATACTCAAATCTGAAAAACCTGCCAGTACCATAGTGTTCTGTGCAACAAAGCATCAAGCTCACAAGCTGGCCCAAGAACTATACAGAAGATTCTATAATGCACGATCTCTCCATGGAGACTTGAGTCAGAACCAGAGAGGCCATGTAATGAGCCTGTTCAGGGCGAAAAAGATTGACATTTTGGTAGCAACAAACCTCGCAAGTCGAGGAATAGACATACCTCATGTGGACTGCATAATAAACTATGATGTGCCAAAGCAGGCGCTGCTGTACTTCCATCGTGTTGGACGAACGGCTAGGGCAGGTGGTTCAGGATCTTCAATAACGTTGGTTTCAAGCTTCGAAGTCCAAGACTTTCTGAAGATAAAGAAGCTCACAAGCGCTGACATTAAACCATTGCATAAAGACGCAGATGTCCAAGCCCTTCAAAGACTTCCACATCAGGTCATGTGCCCGTCTTACGAGCCCAGATCAAGGCATAGAAGATATGGTGGTTTCAAA
This sequence comes from uncultured Nitrososphaeria archaeon, assembly GCA_964448685.1. Classification (GTDB taxonomy): domain Archaea; phylum Thermoproteota; class Nitrososphaeria; order JACIWG01; family JACIWG01; genus CAYUWR01. The sequence goes on along the minus strand of CAYUWR010000001.1, from coordinate 4,912 downwards.
GGGTGGCAAAGAGGCCGATGGCAAAATTGACAGGTTGCTTTCAAGCATGCTCATGTGATGTGATAGAACAGTTTTAAGGGGCAGTACTGTGTTTGTGGTGTGATAGAGAAGGATTTAGTTGGGAAAAAGAAAAGTATTAAGTGAAGCAAACCTCAAGAACATGATGAAACCTTCTGAAGGTGAACTCATTGGACGAGTGAAACGGCTTTCAGGCGGAGACCTTATCATAGTAGATTGCATTGACAGCAAGACTAGACTATGTAGGATAAGAGGAAAGATGAAGAGAAGAATGTGGGTTAGAGAAGACGACATAGTTCTTGTCGCACCTTGGGACTTCGACGATAGTCGTGCAGACGTGTTATGGAGATATAGAGGCGCCGATGCAGAATGGCTTACCGCTAACGGATATCTACCCTCCGGGTTATGAACGTCACCTAAGTGGGGCGATCCTTCGAGCTGTTGGATGGCCCGCCCCAGAAGCCCAGATGTTGACTTTATCGGTTGGCTTACAGTCTCAAAACTGGGAGCCAGTTCGATGTGATCCATATTAGCTGGGTTGTGGAGCAGAACCTTATCGATCAACATGTTGTTCTAAGCCATCAAATCCATACAAATTCTTATATTATACGATAATCGTGACAGAATCACGAGGATAGAATTGTATGACGCAGAAAGTCTTCTCGTCTGTGAGTAGGTCAGTTGTTGTATTCGCTATCTTGATACTGGTCGTAGGTTCACTATCTCTTTATTTATATGTTCAAAACGGTGTGATGGCTAGCCAGATTTCAAAGCTTAGCCAGACAAATGACAGCTTAAGATCTCAGATATCATCCTTGAGCGGGGACAAAGAAAGGCTATCTTCACAAGTTGAACAGCTTAACCAGACAAAGACAGACTTGCAGGCGACAATCGAATACCAAGAAAGGGAAATCGCCTCCTTAAACAGCAAAATAGAGGATTCAAGATCTCAAGTGAGGGACCTTAACCAGCAGATAGCAAGCCTGAATGAGCAAGTGCAGAGCCTAACACAAGATAGAGCTATTATTCAAAGCAAATTCGATGAACTTGAAGATAGAATGGGCAGAATTCGCTTGTCATATGGCGAATGGGAAACCTATTTGTCCTCGTATTCCACCTGGAACCTGAACTACACTGTTAAGAGAGTGTTTACGGATCAAGAAACCCTAGCTTTAAAGGATCTCCTCTCTAGCAAGGTTCTTTCTGCTCCAAGCAATTTTTGGGCCAGCTGCCAAGACATATATTATTGGATAACCAAGAACGTGAAATATGCTCGCGACGGCCCTTTTCCAATATGCCCAAGTTTCGATGATCTAGAGAACGGGCAAGTTAAAAGCGAGGTAGTCTTTGATTACATGATGGCTCCAAGCCAAACCTTACAGATAATGCAAGGCGATTGCGACGACCAGGCTGCACTGGCCTTTTCTATGGTGAAATCGTACAGCATGCTAATCTATGGCAAAGAATATAGTCAATGGCTTATATCGATAGTATTCAACAACGATAAGGCTCACATGGCAATGGCCATACCGTCCCGGAATCAAGATGGTCGAATGGAACTGACAATTCTAGATCCTGCTGGAAGCTATCTTACAGGCAGCTGGGGTTCTATAGGGTCAGCCAACCCCCTGCAGGAACTTCTCAAATATAGCAGTCACTGGAAAGATCAAGGCGGAATTAAGACAATAACAGTATACAAGATCGAAAACGATATGGCGTACATTTTGGAAAGTGGCAACATCAACGAAGTAGCCAAGTTCATAAGTGGCTTTTGATCCTTACAGAGGTCTGATAACGATCGAGAATTTATGGTGTGAGAGTACGCTTGAACCTGGCAGCCTAATCATACAGTTAGCCGCATGGCAGAAAGCAAATTGGGAGAAAGAGGGCTCAATACTTTCTGCTCATACAATAGTGGGTTAAGGTCACGACCCAAAATGACATGAGAATAAGGTTGTAGATTTCTAGGAAGGCATTTGAGGGGAAATCAATAAAGATCGAGCCACTCCAGCCTATCACAAAATATGCCATAGTCAACCCACCATGTTTTCTGCATCCATCAGACAGTAGCGCGATTCCGAAAAAGAATATTGCAAGCGATGCAAGCAGAAAGAATTCTCCTGAAGCGAACGTGTGCACGTCGACTTCTGATGCGAAAACAGCGACACCGATCAGGTGTACGGATGCTATGAGAAATATGCTTGATGCGAAGGCGCTGATCCTACTTTTCGTGACATCAATCAATGACACACTGTATATGCTGAGAAGGATGCCTACAATTGTCAGTCCCGAATTGTAGACATAACTGTAGGGGCGCTCGACCGAGCCAAGTTGGCTCAGGTTTCCCGTCATAACATCCCACCATGGACTTAGCATAATCGATGCAACTATTGTTACCCAAGCAATCGACAAGGCTACAACCCCCAAGTAGCAAGTAAACTTCATGGATGGGGTGAGGTCAGTTCCAATTATTAAGTCTTAGGAGGAACCTTACATCGCCTCTATGGTTTCCAGAAGACCGATTATGCAAGAAGCCAAAGTTGGCTAAAGATAGAAATAACCCGATATCAAAACCTATGTATTGGATAAACGCTGTTCCATAAAATGAGTCTTCGTCGAAGTCGACACAGACGAAGGAACAAAAGCATATTCGAAGGCAAGCACAGTTTTTCTAACATGTGTTTAAATATAAGCGCGTGGCAAAACTCAGATGTAACAATAGACCACCTTTTTTCCAACCTTCTTCCTATATATCAGGCCTTTAGAGACCAAACTTGACAGGTATTTTCTAGCCGTTCTCTCGTTGATTTTCAGTTTTCTTGCAACCGATGCTGTTGTGTTCATGTTATTTCTTACCGACTCTAGAACTTCTTTTTCCAGCTCATTTAGGCTACTTCTATATATCACTGTCTTAAAGAACGCTTCTTCTTCTATAAATTCTGGTTCTTTAAGCCCACTTTTTGTACAAAGTTCTATGATCCTATTTGTTCCATACCCCCATCTCTCAACAAACCCGTATAGGAAGAATATGTTGGCGATCTTTGGATTTCTTAAGATCGATGGATGTTCCCTCTTTAATGCTTCAGGGGTTAAGGGTGGGAGTAGGCTGCCTGGATTGGTTACTTCAATCCTATCATCAAAGACCTTAACATATATCGGCGATGGTATATCATAGTCCCTGTGGACTATCGCATTTACTACAACTTCCCTTAACACCCATAGAGGAACCTCTAAGTTTTCTATTCTGTGCCCATCTTCCCCTATAGTGTGGAATGAGAAGAGGTGATTCTTTAGAAAATCTAATACCATCTTGACCTGTAAAAGGATGTCTCCAGAATATTCTTTCTCGTCAATTATGCCATTCTTGAATCTACCACATTTTATCATTGCATAAGGAAAACGTATTTGCGGATTCTTTAGAAAACATAATACTGCACCATTCGTTGGTTTTCCCTCCTTAAGAAGCCCAAGTTTTTCCAAAAATTCTCCTACCGCAGAATAGACTAGATCAACATTTCTCATACCCCTAGCTACTGAAGTGAAATCCTCTATCCTTGTCTTGTCGAAGCTGTCAAAGTCCACATCTGAAGCCCTTTCCTCAAATAAGATTCTCTCCCTATATTTTTCGATGATCATCCTTTCAAGAACATCTCTAGAAACCTTCTGATTTGATCTTCCCAACCTAACATACGCTACACCCTTAAGAAGGTACGGCTTATTGATCCCCTCCGAAACCTTTACAACCAACACATTTCTTCCATCGACTTCGAAAATCTCAATCTGCGGTATAATGGTTGGTTCAATAGAAAACCTGACCTTGTTTATCAAATCTTCGACCGTCTTCTTTCCCACATCAACCCCAACAACATTGCCGCCATCGTCAACTCCAATTAGGACAGTACCCCCACTTGAATTTGAAAAAGAACAAATTGTCTCTAAAATCTCGTCCTCTTCACTAAGGCCTCTCTTGAATTCCACGCCAGCGGATTCCCCTCTTGAAATTATGTCCAATAATTCCATGCTGATGCAGGTGGAGGATGCCCAAGATTTAAGCATTCCGGAATATACCGGAATATACCGGAATGCGCCATAGCATGAGATAAGACGAACGTTCAACTACAATCATGCCACAAATCGTCCACCGCAGCAGCAATCAAACGTTGGCAAGAAACCATTCAAGCAAATCACTTAAAATAAGAACAACAGCCCATAAATAAACAATGATTAGGAAGGATAGAACAAACTGGACAAGAGTCTTCGCCTTCACGGTAACGTACATCCTTCTCTGCGCCATCTCGGCCTCTCCCTATACCGTGAATTCGCTGTCCGGCTCACCTGAACTAGAATGGTGCCTTGAACACCCGCTCCAAACCGCAATCCTGGTAGTTGCGGAGATAGCACGTAATCCTTTGATGATGTTTACACTTGCCCAAGTGATGGCATACTTGTTCATTTTAGTCCTTCTAAAAGATCAGGGCTATCGAGCTACCAAAGCATATGTTATACCTAAAGTGAGATAAAGATCAGCGGAACATGTGCAATAGCCAGAAAATTCAATAGACCATTATATTTGTTTAAGATGTCGAAAGGGTATCTTTTTGCTTCAGATCCAGTCTGGTAATTCGATTGGATGTGGTTCTGTTCCTTCCTCAACTGATGATATTTCGAATGCGTACGAGGGCCGTGTCTCGTTAAACCTGTGTCTTAGGTAGATCCTTGCCCAATCATTTGGAGGAGTCATGACGTGCCATGCGACATACATCTCCCATTCTTCAGACAAGAAGATGTAATGCATAACAACCAAGATTCTAGGGTTTACAATCGTACCCTCCCATTCAGTAACATTTGAAATACCAAGTTTCGGGTAATTTACATTAATCCAGGGGATGAATTT